>JAGWHY010000019.1 GCA_028873575.1 Acidobacteriota bacterium
CGCCTCGACGGCGCGGTGAATAACGCCGGGCGCGTCGCGGCGAGCGCCGTCGCGACGTCGAGTGACGCGCAGTGGCGCGAGGACTACGAACTCAAGGTGATCGCGGCCTTGCACCTGTCGCGTCGGGTTCTTCCGGCACTCGCGACGACGAGGGGTTCGATACTGAACGTCCTCGCGATTTCGGCGCGGGCGCCCCAAGCTGGTTCGACCCCCACCGCGGCCAGTCGCGCGGCGGGATTGGCGCTCACCAAATCGCTGGCTCAGGAGGCCGGACCACTCGGCGTACGGGCCAACGCCCTCCTGATTGGACTTATCGAGTCGGGCCAGTGGGTACGTCGCGCGAAGGAGGCCGGCGCGGCGCTCGACGACTTTTACGCGAGTTTGGTGCAGCGCTCGTCCATTCCGCTCGGCCGCCTGGGCACGGCACGCGAGTTCGCCGACGTCGCGGCCTTTCTACTGTCACCGCGCGCGAGCTACGTCACGGGCGTCGGTATCAGCGTGGACGGCGGGCTCTCGCCCGTCATCTAGCGCGCGTGCTCGCTCGCGCCGTGGCGCAGCGCGCCGAGGCGCGCGACGCCCGAGGTGATAACCGCGCCGAGGCCCACCGAGGGGCTCACGACTTCGATGGCGAAGAACGTGGCCTCGTCGATCGCGATCGGCGCGTTCGCGCGGCCGAGTTCAGTCGCGCGCAGGGCGCGCTCGATCATGAGCCACCCACCGACCACGTCGCCGAAGAGCCGTTGGTAGTGGGTCGCGCCGGCGAGCGCGTCGTCGGGGCGGTCACGCACCGCGTTCACCATCCAGGTCGTGGTGGTTTCGAGGACCTCGAGTGCGCTCAGCACGTGGTGCGCCGCGAGCTCGAGTGACGCGAGATCGACTTTCGCGAGCGTGCGACGAATCTCGTCGAAGAGTTCGCGCGCGTGGGCACCGCCGTCGCGAGGAATTTTGCGAAAGGCGAGGTCGATACCTTGAATGCCGTTGCTGCCCTCGTAGATCGTCGTAATGCGCACGTCGCGCAGTCGTTGGGCGACGCCGGTCTCTTCCATGTAGCCCATGCCGCCAAAGATTTGAATCGCCGTCGAGGCGGCGTCGGCCCCGCGGTCGGTGGACCAGGCCTTGGCGATGGGCGTGAGGAGATCGACCATCTCTTGGTGGTGATCCTTCAGTGGTCCCTCACTCAGCGCGTGCGCGAGGTCCTTGTGCGCCACGGCCCGGTAGATCAAGAGACGAGCGGCCTGGGTGGTCGTGGACATCGTGAGCAACATGCGCTGGACGTCGGGGTGTTCACGAATGACCGAGAGGGCCGGCGCCTTCGTCTGGGCGGTACGGCCCTGTTCGCGCGTGGCGGCGTAGAGATCGGCGTGCTGGTAGGCGCGCTCGGCGACGGCCGGGCCCTCGAGCCCAATCGCGAGACGCGCGTTGTTCATCATCGTGAACATCGCCTTCATGCCGCCGTGTAACGGTCCAACGAGAAAGCCCGTGGCCTCGTCGAAGTGCATGACGCAGGTCGGACTGCCGTTGAGACCAAGTTTGTGCTCGATCGAGACCGCGCGCACGTGGTTGTGCTCGGCCGTGTCCCCGTTCGCCTCGACGAGGAACTTCGGTACCAAGAACAACGAGAGCCCCTTGGTGCCGGCGGGGGCGTCGGGCGTGCGCGCGAGTACGAGGTGAATAATGTTCTCGCTCAGCGTGTGCTCGCCCCAGGTGATGAAGATCTTGGTACCGCTCACGCGCCAAGTCCCGTCCTCGCGCGCAGTGGCGGTCGTGCGAATCTCGCCCAAGTCCGAGCCGGCCTGGGGTTCGGTGAGGTTCATCGTGCCGCTCCACTCGCCGGTCGAAAGCTTCGTCAGGTAGAGCGCGCGCTGTTCGTCGCTGCCCCACTGCAACAGGGCCTCGATCGCGCCGAGCGTGAGTACGATGTTGAGCGATAGCGCCAAGTTCGCCGAGGCGAAGAACTCCTGGAGGACCGTCGCGATCAGCGTGGGAAAGCCGCCCCCGCCGAGTTCGCGGGGGATCGGCAGGGCGCCCCATCCGCCCTCGACGTAGCGCTCGTAGGCGCGGCGATACTCCTCGGGCGCGTGGACCTCGCCGGTCGCGGCGTCGAAGGTGGTGTGCAGCACGTCACCGACGCGGTCGCCGCTCACGATTTCGTTCTCCGCGAGCCGCGCGAACTCTTCGAGGACGCTGCGAATGGCGTCGCGATCGACGTGGGCGTAGACCGGCAGGTCGAGTAACTCGTCGAGACCGGCGACCTCGAGGGCGAGGAGGGCCTCCTCCACGGGCGCGCGGTACGGGGTGGGGGCGAGGCCTTCGCGTTGGGTGGTCATACGTTTCTCCTGTACCTTCCCCCGACCTCAAAGAGCGTACGGGTGATCTCGCCGAGCGACGCGTGTCGCACGGTCGTCATTAACTCCGCGAAGACGTTCTCGCCCGCCAGCGCCACGTCGCGCAGGCGCTCGAGCGCGGCCGCGCTGGTGTCGCGGTGCCGCTCGTGAAAGGCGGCGAGGCGGCGCAGTGGACTCTGCTTTTCCTCTGCCGTCGCGCGCGCGAGGGTCAGGTTCGCGACGCTCTCGTCGCCGCCGGGGCGCACGAAGGTGTTCACCCCCACGATGGGCAACTCGCCGGTGTGTTTCGCGTGTTCGTAGAGCATCGAATCGTCCTGGATGCGACCACGCTGGTAGCCCGTTTCCATTGCGCCGAGTACGCCCCCGCGCGCCGAGAGGCGATCGAGTTCGTCGAGCACGGCCGCCTCGACGAGGTCGGTCAGCTCTTCGACGATGAAGCTGCCCTGCAGGGGGTTCTCGTTCAGGGCGAGCCCCCACTCCTTATTAATAATCAGCTGGATCGCGAGGGCCCGGCGTACGGAGTCCTCGCTCGGGGTCGTGACCGCTTCGTCGAAGGCGTTGGTGTGCAACGAGTTGGCGTTGTCGTAGATCGCGCAGAGGGCTTGGAGCGTGGTGCGCACGTCGTTAAAGGCCATCTCTTGGGCGTGCAGCGAACGCCCCGACGTCTGGACGTGATACTTCAATTTCTGACTTTTCTCGTTGGCGCCGTAGCGCTCCTTCATCGCGATGGCCCAGATACGTCGCGCGACGCGCCCAATGACGGTGTACTCAGGGTCCATACCGTTGGAAAAGAAGAACGAGAGATTGCCCGCGAAGTCGTCGACGTGCATACCGCGCGCGAGGTAGCTCTCCACGTAGGTGAAACCGTTGGCCAACGTAAAGGCGAGTTGGGTGAGGGGGTTCGCGCCGGCCTCGGCGATGTGGTAGCCCGAGATCGACACGGAGTAGAAGTTCTTGACGTCGTGCTCGACGAAGTACGCCTGGACGTCGGCCATGACGCCGAGTGAGAATTCGGTCGAGAAAATGCAAGTGTTTTGACCCTGGTCTTCCTTCAAGATGTCGGCCTGGACGGTGCCGCGGACACTGCGCAAGGTGCTGGCGCGAATCGCCGCCGCCTCCTCGGCGCGGGGCTCGCGCCCCTCGCGCGCGACGAACCGATCAACCTGTTGGTCAATGGCCGCGTTGAAGAACATCGCGAGAATCGTCGGCGCGGGACCGTTAATCGTCATCGAGACGGAGGTCGAGGGATCGCAGAGGTCGAACCCTTCGTAGAGTGCCTTCACGTCGTCGAGCGTGGCGATCGACACGCCCGAGGTGCCGACCTTGCCGTAGACGTCGGGCGGCGTGTCGGGGTCGCGACCGTAGAGCGTTACGGAGTCGAAGGCCGTCGAGAGTCGCGTGGAACGCTGACCGGCGCTGAGGAGGTGGAAGCGGCGGTTCGTGCGAAAGGCGTCGCCCTCTCCGGCGAACATGCGCGCCGGGTCTTCGTTCTCGCGTTTCAACGCGAAGACGCCGGCGGTGTAGGGAAAACTTCCCGGCAGATTCTCGCGCCGCAGCCACGCGTACAGGTCGCCCTCGTCGTGAAAGGTCGGCAGTGCCACGCGCGAGATGGCCGTTCCCGAAAGTGAGACGCGCGCGCGTGAGCTGGGCGCGTCGGACGACGTTGCGGCGCGCTCTTCGTCACGACGGCGGTCGAAGGCGTCGAGGAGGGCGCGCGTGTCGGGGCGCAGCGTCGCCTCGGTCGCGGCCGCCAACTCGTCTAACCCTGAGGCGACGTCAGGATCGGTGAGCATCGCGCGCGTGGCGCGCACGTGGGCGTGTCGGCGAAGTCGCTCGGCCTCGTCGCGGGTCACCTCGTGGTAGTGACGGACGCTCTGCGCGACGTCGGCGAGGTAGCGCGTACGCGCGTCGGGAATGATGGGCGCGATCGTCGGCGAGTACCGGGTCGTGACGGGGGCGAGTCGGGGTGCCTCGAGGACGAGACCGTAATCGACGAGTGCGTCGCGCAGGTATTGGTAGAGCGTGGTCGTGCCCGCGTCGTTGAAGTGCGCGGCGACCGTGCCAAAGACGGGCGCGTCCGTGGCGCCGGCGTGCGCGCGTCGCCACTGGCGCTCCACCGCGCGCAGGGCGTCGTGCGCGCCGTGTCGATCGAACTTGTTAATCGCCACCACGTCCGCGAGGTCGAGCATTTCAATCTTCTCGAGTTGGCTCGCGGCGCCGAATTCGGGTGTCATGACGTAGAGCGACAGGTCGGCGACGTCCACGATGGCGGCGTCACCTTGGCCAATACCGGGCGTTTCGACGACGACGAGGTCGTAACCGGCCGCCCGACAGGCGTTGACGACGTCGGGGAGGTGGGCGGGTATCTCCGACACGCTCGCGCGCGTGGCGAGAGAACGAAAGAAGACCTGGCCGGAATCGAGCGTGTTCATCCGTATGCGGTCGCCGAGCAGCGCCCCACCACGGCGCTTACTCGGGTCAACCGCGATCACCGCGACGCGTAGTTTGTCGCCCTGGTCGAGGCGAAAGCGCAGCAGTAGTTCATCGGTGAGGGAGGATTTTCCCGCGCCACCGGTGCCAGTGATCCCGATCACGGGGGCGTGGTGTCGCCGGGCACTGGCACCGATGGCTTCACGCTCAGGGTTACTGAGCGTGTCGGCTTGCAGAGCGGTGATCACGCGCGCGAGCGCGCGCTGGTCACCGAGGATGAGTTCGTCGAGCGAGGGGGGCGACTGGCGGGCGAGGTCAACGTCGCAGGCGCGGATTAATTGATTGATCATCGCTTCGAGGCCAAGACGTTGGCCGTCGGCCGGCGAGAAGATTTTCGTGACGCCGTAGGCCTCGAGTTCGGTGATCTCGTCGGGCAAGATCACGCCGCCCCCGCCGCCGAAGATCTTGACGTCGCCGCGTCCGACCTCGCGCAGCCGATCGACGAGGTAGCGGAAGTACTCGAGGTGGCCGCCCTGGTAGGAGGAGAGTGCGACGCCCTGGACGTCTTCTTGCACCACCGCCGTGACGACCTCGTCGACCGAGCGATTGTGGCCGAGGTGGATCACCTCCGCGCCCTGGGCCTGCAGAAGCCGTCGCATGATGTTGATCGCGGCGTCGTGACCGTCGAAGAGGCTCGCGGCCGTGACGAATCGTACGGGGTTACTCGGTCGGTAGAGCGCCGAGGAGGGTGACGAATCGCTCACGAGACGAACAATAGTAGGAAGTCCATCTATTTTCCGAACTCGGCGCGAGTCGCCTCAGAGGTTCGCGTCGTGCAGCACCCGCTCGAGGCGAGCCAGCGCGCCGGGCGTGCGAACGCCCCACCAGAACAGGTCGCGTCCGTCGAGCAAGATCACCGGCGCGACCTGGGATAACTCGGCCACGTGGCGCGTCGAGAAGGGGTAGGGTTCGCTCGGGGCGAGGACGAGATCGGGCGCGAGGGCGGTCACCTCGTCGAGTGAGGTCTCGCCGTAGGGTCCCTCGGGTCCGACGGTCTCGACGTCCAAGTGCGCCAGTACCGCGGCCCCGTAGGTCGGCCGTCCGAGCGCCATCCACGGTCGGCGCCAAATGGGCACGAAGGCGCGGCGTCGCCGTGACGCGGGCGCGGGCAACGTCACGGGGTCAAAGGGCCGAGCGAGTTGACGCGCCAGATCCTCGAGCGTGGACGCGACGTCGTCGAGTCCACGCACGTCGCTCGCGAAGACGTTGAGACCCGCGGCGCGTAAGTCGTCGTAGTCCTCGCGTCGATTCTCTTCGGCGTCGACGACCACGAGATCGGGCGCGAGCGCGATGATCCGCGCGACGTCGGGATTCTTCGTACCGCCGACGTGGTCGAGATCGGGTCGCTCGCAGAATCTCGTGCACGCGACGGGCGTCACGCCCCACGCGCTCAGCGTTTCGGTGAACGAGGGCACGAGTGAGACCACGCGGGGCGTGGCGTCACCGGTCATCGTGCGTCGTGCCCAGAAGATCGCGTCACGCTGGCCGAGCGTAGGCGTCGACGGAGCGCCTCGTCGTGGCGAAGTACCCTGGGCGAGTAATTCGACGCCTCGAGGCGTCGACGAGCCCGAAGGAGTTCCCATGACCAGTCGAGTAGCCATCGTGACCGGAGCGGCGCGCGGCATTGGTGCCGGCGTCGCGAAGCGACTGGGCGAGGACGGCCACGACGTGGCCGTGGTCGACCTCGACGAGGCGTCGTGCGCCGAGACCGTCGCCGCGATTGAGGCGACGGGACGTCGCGCGTTGGCGGTGGGTGCCGACGTGAGCGACGAGGCGGCCGTCGAGGCCGCGGTCGCGCGCGTCGCCGAGACGCTCGGGGCGCCGACGATCTTGGTGAATAACGCGGGGGTGCTGCGCGACAACCTCTTGTTCAAGATGTCGATGGCCGATTGGCAGACCGTCATGAACGTGCACCTCGGTGGCGCCTTTTTGATGTCACGCGCGACCCAGCGCTTTATGACCGAAGCCAACTTCGGTCGCATCGTGAATCTGTCGAGTACCTCCGCGCTCGGCAATCGCGGGCAGGCCAACTACTCCGCGGCGAAGGCCGGCCTGCAGGGCTTCACGAAGACCTTGGCGATTGAGCTCGGACGCTTCGGCGTCACCGTGAACGCCATCGCGCCGGGCTTCATCGTGACCGCGATGACCCAGGCCACCGCGGACCGGATCGGCGTGCCCTTTGAGCAGTTCGAGCGCGCCATCGTCAACAACATTCCCGTACAGCGGGCCGGCCAACCCGAGGACATCGCGAACGCCGTCTCCTTCTTCGCCGACGAGCGCTCGGGCTTCGTGTCGGGTCAGGTGCTCTACGTCGCGGGCGGTCCGACGAATTAATCGTCGCTGAAGTCACCCGCGCCGCGACGTAGCTCGCGCACCAGTTCAATGAACTCATTCTGTTGGCTGGTCGAGAGGCCCGCTACGCCAAAGTCGATCTCGTTGACGGCGCGCGTCGCGCGTTCGGCGAGTCGACGACCCTTGGGGGTCAGGCGTACCAACGTGGAACGCCGGTCTTGCGGGTGCTCGGTGCGCGTGACCAACGCGTCGTCCGCGAGGCGATTAACGATGTTGGTCACGCTGGTGGGGTGAATCATGAGACGACTGCCCATCTTGCCCATCGGCAGCTGACCGGTTCGGGTGAAGGAGAGCAGCACGAGTGCCTCATAGCGCGCGAAGGTGAGACCCAAGGGTCGCAGTACCCCGTCCACGGCGGAGAGCACGATCTGCTGGGCGCGCATGGCCGCGGTGGCCGTCGCCATGGGCGTGGCGGCGTCGGGCCAGCGCAGGTGCCACTGACGACGTGCTTCGGCGATGGCGTCGAAGGGGAGTGGTTGGGTCACGCGAGCCATCATAAGAGTTCACCCGTCGTGCTTTGGGGTGCGTCTTTTTACGGCGTCGTGGCCACGTACGCTGGCCACGAGACGACCGCGGTCGTGACACCGCGCACGGGCGCGAGCGCGGCACCGAGTGCACTGGTCGCGCTCACCACGGCGACGTTGACGACGTGGCGCGAGGGTGGCGAGGTGAAAAAGACGTGTGTGCAGAAGTAGGTCACGACGTCACCGGGGTTGAGGAGTTGCGGGGGCGTCGGCGTCAGGGTCAACGGGTCACAGAGCGCGTCGCGTAACGAGACGAGTAACGGTTCGCTTCCGGTGTTGACGACGGCGACGTGGAACTGCATCTGTTCACCAACGACGAGACGCGTCGGCGTCGACGTGTACCCACTGTCTGTTCCACCGACGCGCTGCGTCGCTCCGACCACGAAGGCCAGACTGCCCGTGGGCGTGGGGACGTTCGCGCCCACGCTGTTGGCGGACGACCCCACGCTCGACGGCGCGGGCGCGGGCGCGCACGACGTGATCCACACGGCGTGAAAGAGCAGGCTCGAGTGCGCGTGATCCGTGATCTGCACCGAGATCAGGGCGTGGTTGGCGCTGGTGGTCGACGTGGCGTTCGCGAAGGCGTTCGCGAGGAGGGCCGGCGAGAAAATGACGTTTTGATCGAGTTGATGCGCGCTCGTACGCGTCGAGGTCGCCCACGTCACGTGTTCGGAGATGGGTAGACCACCAACGGTGGGCACCATGGGGGTGACGACGATGGCCGCGTGCGCGACGCCGACGTCGTAGCCGTAGAAGCTCACGTTAAAGCCACACGGCAGCACCGGTTCGTTGAGTTCGTTGGCGCCAAGGCTGAAGCCGTTGACCTGAAGGACGCCATGGACGGTGACGGACCTCTGGGCGCCGGCGTGCGCGGAACCTACGGCGATCGGCGCGAAGAGTAGTGCGCCGACCGCGACGCCACGCGACGCGCGACGCGCTAGAAGCGAAAGGAATGTCGTGTGTGGCACGTCGACCTCGGAACTGCCCCCAGCCGGAAGTGGCGGAAGCTACCGGGGTCCAGAGTGGCTACGTCGCGAGCGGAGGAATTGACTCGCTCACCTCACCGTAGCGTCACGCGCGCCCGACGTGACCACGTAATTTCGGCGGCGTGCGGGACAAATCGCGACCTAATCTCAACCACATGAAACTCGACGTGTATCGCCGTTGCTCGCGCCGCGAGAAGATGGAGGTGTTGAACGCCTTTTGGCGTACGTCGTCCGAGCCCTCGGCGCGCGTTCTCGAGGCCGCGCGGCAGTACGGCGAGTACGCCGTGCTCTACGTCGCGGCAATCGCGGTCGAATTGCTCGTCCTCGCGGTGGCCGGATTCGCGCACGCCGCATTCATTGGCTGGCTAGCTCTCGCCGCCGAGGCCCTGATCTTGTGGTCGCTTTGGTGGTCCGTGGTGCGCCTGCGGGCCGTTCGCGGGCGCGACCGGTAAGTCACGCGAGGTTCGTGACGTGAATAGCGAGAGGTCATTCATCGTCAGCGTGCCCACGCGGCGGCTCGCGAACGAGCTCAGTGACCTCGACGACGTGACCGTCATCGTGTGGGACCTCCTAAGCGACCCACCTCGAGATCGAATCGACCTCGTCGTCCCGTCCTACCTCGACGGACCGGCGCCGCTCGCGCGCCTGGCGGGGGTGCGCACCCAGCTCGTCCAAAGTCAGTCCATTGGCTACGACCAGGTGGCGACGTACCTGCCGACCGGTCACGTCTTTGCGAACGCGGCCTCGGTCCACGAAGCGTCGACTGCGGAACTCGCGGTGGCGATGATGCTGGCCGCGCAACGTGGTCTCGCCGACTTCGTGCGGGCCAGCGATGAGGGGCGTTGGGCCCCGGCGTGGCGTCCGAGTCTGGCCGATCGCGCGGTCGTGCTGGTGGGCTACGGCGGCGTCGGTGCCGCAATTGAGGCGCGTCTGGCGCCATTTGAGGTCACCGTCGAGCGCGTCGCGCGCACGGCGCGTCACGACGAACGCGGCGTGGTGCACGGCGTTGATGAACTGCCCACTCTCTTGGTGCGCGCCGACGTCGTGGTCGTCGCGGTGCCCTTGACCGAGGAGACGACGCACCTCGTCAACGAGGCGTTCCTCGCGGCCATGCCCGACGGTGCACTTCTCGTCAACGTGGCCCGCGGACGCGTCGCCGACACCGACGCGATCTTGCGTCACGCGCGAGCGCGACGGCTGCGCTTCGCCCTCGACGTGACCGACCCCGAGCCGCTGCCTCCCGGTCACGAACTCTTTTCGCTGCCGAACGTCCTCATCACGCCCCACGTCGGTGGGGCCACGAACGCGATGGCCCCGCGCATGGTGGCGCTGTTGCGTGAGCAGATTGAGCGACTTCGACGAGGCGACGAACCGAAGAACGTGGTCCTGCGCACGTGACGCGAGACGCGTTCGCGCGCGTCCGGGTCCCTCATTAGGATGACCCGGAAGGGTTTGTCGCGTGCGGTGGGTGCGCCACGACCCTTCGAGAAAGTTCGCGGGAGAGTGCCGTGAAGGACACCAACAACGTCGAGACGCGCGAGCGAATCGTCACGACCGCCGCGCGACTGGTGAGTCAACGAGGGCGTCGTCACGTGCGCGTCGTTGACGTCGCGAAGAGTTCCCACGTCGCCGCGCCGACGATTTACTACTACTTCGGCTCGTTCGAACGATTGATGTCCGAGGCGCAAGAGTTGGTCTACCAGCAACTGAGCGCCCCTTTAAAGGCCTCGTTGGCGCAGGCCGAAAGTGCGCTCGAGCGCGGCGACGAAGAGAGTTTTTGGGACGTTATTGGGTCGCACCTGGAGTCGGCGTGGCGATCGGGTCAGCAAGGACGCGAGAGCAGCGTCGCCAAAGTGTTGACGGGCGTGCTCGCGAGCGACGAGACCACCGCCAAATTCGAGCAGATGATTGACGAGACCTACGCGCGATGGTCACAGATGATGCAACAAGGACAGCGCCTGGGCTGGGTGCGCGAGGACGCCGACGTCGAAGCGCTCATCGCGATCTTTTGGAGCTCCTCGGTCGGTCAGGCTTTTTTAGGTGGAGATCGAATGCGCGCGCTGCACGCCCCACGGGTGCGCGAGACCTTTCTCGCCATGTCGCGCGCGAAAAAAGCCGTCACCGACTAGCGCGTCGGGTCGCGTCCGCGAGGTCTCACCAACCGCCCGGCGCGCAGCCCTCCTGATCAGGAACCCAACCGCCAGTCACGCGCATGCCGATGAGAATCTGCGCGTCGCGAGAGGCGCGGCCCGCCGAAGGGGCAAAGCGCCGCCCCCCGTACTCGAGCCAGGTGGAGTTGAGAAAGCCGATGCCGGAGTACACCGGCCCGTCCATGGCCCAGTTGCCGTTCACTTCACAGATCGCCACGTGCTGCCACTCGGCCCGCAAGGTCGCCACGCTCACCCGCGCCCGGGTCGCGACACTCGCTAAGAGAATTTTGGGACGTAGCGCCGGGTGCACGAGGGCTGGCGTGGTGGGCGTCGCCGTGACCGTCGTCGTCGCGCGTGCGACCTGCGGCGCCGAGGTCGCGGTGCCGGCGGCGTTCACCGCGGGGACGACGACGAGGGCGCCCGTCGTGAGGGCGCAGACAATCCCGATGATTCTTCGCATGGTTTCTCCTTGTCCCGCGCCCGGTCCCTCGCAACGGCGGCGACTAAGTCATCGGCGGCGGGGGCACGACGAGGCGAACACAAAAGTTCCGCCAGGCGGCGCGGTCAGTTGGTCACTTATCTCCACGCTGGGGTGGTGTGACGTCGAAGCAGTCATTGCTGCGAGGACAATTTTAGGTCGAATGATGCCGTTTTCGTACGTCAGGTGAAGAAATATGCACAAAACCACGGTATTGACCAGGGCCAATACCGTTGAAAATTTACATTCTGTAAACAGTCATTCGGGTCGAATTCACGCGGACGCGTTCATTCGCCAGCTCCGTCACACGGGGGGGGATCAAGTGAGCTTCAGGGTGGCGCGGCGCGACGCGACGCGCGGGGCCGACGACTCTTTTAAGGAGAAATGGAAGACTGACCGCATGGAACTTCGAATCTTTTGCGAGCCCCAACAAGGCGCCACCTACGACCAGATCCTCGCCCTGGCGCGTCGCGCCGAGGAGGGTGGTTTTGGCGCGTTCTTCCGTTCCGATCATTACCTCAAAATGGGTGACGTGTCGGGACTACCCGGACCGAGTGACGCGTGGGTCACGCTGGCGGGACTGGCGCGCGACACGTCGACGATTCGTCTGGGCACGCTGCTGACCTCGGCGACGTTTCGACTACCCGGACCACTCGCGATCTCGGTCGCTCAGGTTGACGCCATGAGTCACGGACGCGTGGAACTGGGGCTCGGCGCTGGTTGGTACGACCAGGAGCACACGGCCTACGGGATACCCTTCCCGAACTTGAGCGAACGTTTCGAAAAGCTCGAAGAGCAGTTGGCGATTATTACGGGCCTGTGGACGACGAGTGAGAGCGAGACTTTCAGCTTTCATGGCGCCCACTACGACATAACGGACAGTCCCGCGTTGCCGAAACCCGCGCAAAAACCGAGGCCGCCAATCATCGTCGGGGGACACGGACGCCACAAGACGCCGCGCCTCGCCGCCACCTTCGCCGACGAGTTCAACGTCCCCTTCGCCTCGGCCGAGGTCTGTCGGGACCTCAATGAAGTCGTGGACCACGCGTGCGCGTCGCGCGACCGCGATCCGGCCACGCTCATTCGCTCCGCGGCGCAGGTGGTCTGTTGCGGCGCCACCGAGGCCGAGGTCGCGCGCCGGGCGAGGGCGATCGGACGCGAGGTCTCTGAATTACGCGAAAACGGACTCGCCGGTACGCCCGAGGAGCTCGTGGCCAAGCTCCGTCACTTCGAAAGCGTCGGAGTTAGCCGGGTCTATCTGCAGGTACTCGATTTCGCCGATCTCGATCACGTGACACTCATCGCCGACGAGGTCTTGGCGAAGGTTCGTTGAGCCTCGCGCGTCAGCGTAAACCGATGGCCACGGCCTCCGGTCGTTACCTCGTTTGAATCAGCCGTTGATCAGGGATAGTGCGACGCCGTCGTTCCCTCCAGCACGCGAGCCTCGCGAGTGGCAAACTGCGCTCGTGGGACTGACGATTCCGTTTGTGGGTGCCGGGCCCTTGTACAACGCGCGTGGCGATTTTGCTACGAGTGACGACCTGCGCGAACTTTTAATCCACGTGCAGCGCCGCGCCGTCAAGGAGACGGGCTACTGGTCGAGGCGCGCCCACGACTGGGGCACGGCGTCGGTCACGCTCGCTGTGCTCTCGACGCTGGGCTCGGGCGCGGCCGGGGCGACCGCGGTGGCGAGTTCGCTTTCGTCATCGAGTGCCCGGAGCACGGTGGCGATACTGGCCTTCGCGGGCGCGGCGCTGGCCGGCGTGGCGGCGGCGGTTGGCGCGCCCAGCCAATTCCAGAGCGCGTCGAAGTGCGCCGACTCCTTCTCCGCCCTGGAGCGCTGGGCCAGTCTGTCGGTCGTCGAGTTTCCACGCTTGAACGACGAACAGCGCATCGAGCGCGTGCGCGAGATTTTGGCGTGGCGCGACGAAATTCTGGGCGTGACTACGCCCTCGACGTTGTCGTCGGGTCGTGACGTCGCGAAGCCCGATGGCGCGTAACGACGGCTCCGCCGGAGCGGCGGCGCTCAGATGATGGTCAGTGCCGCGAACTTAGAAGTAGTGGCGGCGCCCACCGACCGAGCGGCCCATTGAACCCAGTACGAGTAAGACCAGGCCAACGATGAGGACGATCATCCCGAGTGACCACAAAATCGGGATTCCAGTCAAGAATCCGATGAGCAGAAGCAAAAGTCCTACCGTAATCATCGCGCGCTCCGCAACAGTGGGCGCAACGCGCGCGTCCAAACTCTTGGCGATGTGCTTCGCATGGGAATCCTCCTAAGTCGATGTCGAACAAACTGTTCAAAATGCCATCAACGGCGAGATCCAGGCCGATGTGCCCACCTTACGCCCCCGCGACGTTTACGAATCGTCGCTCGCTCCCCGGGTCAAGATCGCCGTGAGGCGCCGCTCGCGGCGAGTTCATCGGTGATGAGCGCGATGAGTTGATCCACGTCGTCGGTGGTCGTCAATGGATTCATGAATGTGAACTTAAGCGCGGCTCGACCCTTAATTTTGGTTCGTCCGAGTACCATCTCGCCGCGCAGTAAGAGGCGTTGTTGCACGTCGCGCAACGCGTCGGCGTCGAATCCGGGCGCGTCGAAGACGCAACTTACCGTCGCTGGAGCGGCCACCAACGCGAGATGGGGGCTCTCTTCGACGCGCGCCGCAGCGTAGTTCGTCAACGCCACAAGTTGTTCGAGCATGGCGGCGAGATTGCGTCGGCCGAGTGTTCGCAGGGAAGTGACCACCTTGAGCGCGTCGAACCGTCGCGAGGTGTCGAGGGAACGACCGACCAGGTTGACGACACCGTCGAGTTCGTCGCCGCGGTCCAGGTAGTCCGAGCGCACGCGCAGCAAGTCAAAGCGCGCGACGTCGGCGACGATCAGCGCGCTCGCGTTGAAGGGCTGCCACCATAACTTGTGAAAGTCCACGGTGACCGAATCGGCGAGTTCGAGCCCGGCGAGCAGGGGGCGAAGTCGCTCCGAGAGCAGGAAGGCGCCCGCGACGGCGGCGTCGACATGGAACCACGCGTCGTGGCGTTGGGCCCGCGCAGCGATCTCCACCATTGGATCGATGACGCCGAGGTCGGTCGTGCCGGCCGTGGCGACCAGAGCAATGACCTCGAGGCCTTCCGTGGTGAGACCTTCGAGCGTTGTGTCGAGCGCGGCGAGATCCATCTGCCCCGCGGCCGTCGTCGCCACCGTGACGACGGCGTCGCGACCCAGTCCTAACTGTTGGGCGGCGCGTTGGAGCGAGAAGTGCGCCTGGTCCGAGCAGAGAACGCGCCACCGCGCGGCCTCGGGAGGGAGGCCCGACTTTAAGACGTCGACGCCGAGGCGCTGCGCGGCGGCCGAACGCGCGAGGGTCATGGCGAGGACGTTCGAGGCCGTCCCGCCCGACGTCATCACGCCCGACGCGCCCGCGGGCAGACCAATAAGTTTCGCGAGCCACCCGAGCAGGTGCAGTTCGACCTCGGTCGCGGCGGGCGACTGGTCCCAGGAATCCATGGACTGATTCGCCGCGGCGATCGCCAGTTCACTCACCACCGCCGGCAGCAGACTCGGCGGATGCAGGTGCGCCACGCAGGCCGGATCGCTCGGCACGACGCCGTGCGCCCAGACCTTGGTTCCGAGCTCTTCGAGGACCGCGTCGAGGGCCACGCCCTCGTCGGGACAGACGTCGAGCGTGGCGATTAGTTCGTGAATCTCGTGAGGGCTGAGACGCGAACGGGGCCCCGCCGGTGTGGTGGCCAAGCTGTTAACGGCCGCGCCGGCGCCGCGGCGCAGTTGCTCGAGCCCCGCTTCGTCGAAGGAGACGACGAGGTCACGCCAATTCGACGAGTCGTTCAAAGCGCGCGGGTCGCGCTCGCGACGGCGTCGCGCAGACGCCCGAGTCCGTCCACGAGCTGGTCCTCGTCGATCACGATTGGGGGCAGCAACTTCACCGTCGCGTCACCGGCGCCGCAGGTCTCCACGATGAGGTTTCGCGCGAAGGCTCCGGCCGCGATGCGTGACGCGAGGGCCGTGTCCTTCACGTCCAGTCCACAGAGCAGACCGTTGCCGCGTACCTCAAAGGCGCCTTGCCCGAACTCTTCGGCCATCGTCTCGAGGGAGGTGCGCACCACGAGGCCACGCGCCTCGGTGCCCTTTTCGAGCTCGGCGTCGGCCCAGTAGTGCTCGAGCATGGCGGCCGAGGTCGCGAAGGCCAAGTTGTTGCCACGGAAGGTTCCCGAGAACTCACCGGGATTCCAGGCGTCGAGGCTGCGACGAACCAAATTGAGGGCCATCGGTACGCCGAGTCCGCTAATGGACTTGGAGAGACACACGACGTCGGGGTCGAGCCCCGAGCCCTCAAACGAGAAGAAGGCCCCGGTGCGTCCAACGCCCGCCTGCACTTCGTCGGCGATCACGAGAATGCCGCGCTTGGTGCACTGTTCGCGAATCGCGCGCAGGTACAGCGGATCAAAGGGGCGCGCGCCGCCTTCGCCCTGCGTTGATTCGATGATGACCGAGCCGATTTTTTGGCCGTCAATCGTCTGGTCGAGGGTGTACTCGAGCAGGGCGAGGTCTTCGTCGGTGACCGTTGCGACGTAGGGCAGCGCGACGAACTCTTTGACGTGGGCGACCAGGGCGCGCGGCGCCATGGAGGCCGAGATCGACGCGGCCCGGTAGGTCATGCCGTGGTAACTGCCGTTGAAGCCGACGACGGCGCGGTTACCAGTGACGCGCTGGGCGAGTTGGAGAGCGGCCTCGACGGCGGTGGCCCCGGTCGGTCCGACGGTCTGGATGACCATGTCCATCTGGCGCGGTTCGAGCACGCGGGTCTCCATGGCTTCCAGGAAACGGCGCTTCTCGACCGTTTTGGTGTCGAGGCTGTGCAGGAGTCGGCCGCTGCGCAGGTGCTCCACGGCGACCTCGACGAGAAGGGGATTGTTGTGACCGTACGAGAGAGCTCCAGCTCCGGCGAAGAAGTCTAAATATTCGGTGCCGTCTTCGGCGGTGAGTATTGAACCACGGGCCGTTGAAAAGACGGCGGGCCATTGACGGCAGTAGTAACGAACGTTCGACTCGAGCTCTTCAAATGCGTTCACTATCGGTTTCCTCTCGGGTGGTGATGAGGAGCGGAGCTCCTCACGAATGCGGAAGGACAACTCTAATAGTTCTTGGCGAGGTCAGCCCGAAATTAAATGAATTTTTGGTGAACGCCGTCGCGGCATGCTCGCCACCGCGACGGCGCGACGGGACGAGATCAATCGCGCGGCGTCGCGTCATCACGAGAGTAAGGTCACGTTGAGACACGTTTCGTTCACGTCGCGTCGCCGTCGGGCGCGTCGCGGACGCGACGGGGTACTCGACGCCGCCAACCCTGACGACGCCAAGTCGAGGAGTCACCATGGCCGATAAGTCACCGCATCATCACAACGCCAAAAAAGCCGGTAAGTCGCTCAAGGAAAAGCGCACCGAGAAGCACGCCAAAAAGGACTCGAAGAAGGGCCTCCTCCCCGAGTAGTCGCGAGGTTTAGGCGCGCGACACGCGAAACGTCTGAATCAGCGCGGGGGTCTTTGGACTGAGGCGGATTTCGCACCGCAACGCGCCGTGCGTGGCCGGTACGGTCCAGCGCAGGTGAAACGGGTCGTCGGAGCCTTCGTCCTGGAGCGGTTCGCTCGCGTCCGCGCGAAGAGCGCCGACCTCGTCGAGGAGTCGAGCCCAGGTGGCGCGTCGCTCGTCGAAGGGGACGTCCAGATCAACGTTCTCTTCGAAAACGCGTCGCGCGAACTCCTCGTTCCACTCGTGCAGTAGCGACGTGGCGTCGAGAGCGCGTTCGCGCGTCACCGGCCACGCGCGCGCAGGCGCGACCGCAAAGTCGAGACTTTCGAGGACCGCCTCGAGCATGGTCGTCGCGGTGCGCGCGGCGCCCGAGTAGGTCGCGTTCTCGAAGGCGACGACGCCGAGACCCGTGGGCGCGTGCCAGCGCATGTGCGCGCTAAAACCGGGATACCCTCCCGAGTGCGACACGAAGGTGCCGAGTCGCGCGTCGTGCTCGACGAAGAGCCCGAGGCCGTACCCGTGGTAGCGCGTCGCGTTGCGCGCGAGCGTCGCCACGCGAGCGCCCTCGGGTATGGCGGTCACGACGCGCTGCATTTCGCGTCGCGAATGGATCGACAGTGGCCCCGTCTCTTCGGGTTCGTCGCCGAGAGCCGCGCTTAACCACCGCGCCCATCGCGCGAGGTCGCGCGCGCTGCTAAAGAGTCCGCCAATGCTCGAGAAGGCGCCCGGCGACGAATAGGGCAGTTCCGTCCAGCCGGCCGGACCCGGCCGGTAGCCGAGCGCGAGTTGCTCGCGCGGCGCGACCTCGTGAGTAAACCCCGTCTCGCGCAGTTCGAGGGGTCGGAGGATCTCGTCGGTGACGAGATCGACGTAAGTGCGCCCCGTGACTCGTTCGATGACCTGGCCCAACAGGGCGTAGCCCAAGTTCGAGTATTGGAAGTACGCGCCCGGCACGCTGGTGATCGGCACGCCCGCCGCGACGTAGGCGCGCAGCATCTCGCTCGAAATGGACTCTTGGCGATCGGCCCAGGGGTCGTCGGTCGGCAGTCCGCCCGACATTGACGCCAGCATGGCCAGGGTGGGAGGGTCGACCTTGGACCCACGCGTGAGCGCGGTGAACGAAGGGACGAAGTCGGTGATTGGCGCGTCCATATGGAGGAGTCCTCGATCGCGCAGGCGTAGCAGCATCACGGCGGTGAAACTCTTGGTGCACGACGCGACGCGATACACCGTGGTGACGTCCGGCGCCGCGGCGCCTAGGCGGCGCTCACCGAGACCGTGCTGGAAGAGCGTGCGCTCGCCTTGAACGAGCGTCGCGACGACCGACGGACAACCACCATCGCGCACGCGCTCGTCGAGTGTTGAGCGAAGGCGCGCGTTGAGTGCGTCGTCGAACTCGTGGATGACGTAGTGATTCATGGGACGCTTCCTTGGTGAGAGGGTCGAAACGTCACTGTAGGCGCCGACGAGAGACGGGTTCGAACGTGCGGAGAAACGTGCACGCGCGTGGGCGGAAGCGACGACGCGCGACGTCGGTGCGACAGTTCCTCGACGCTCTACACCAGAGGTCGATGACGCCGGAATCGTCGTCGCGTGTCCCACCAGATCACGTTCAGGGGGAACGCGCGTACGCGTCGGGGTAGGCGTCGATGGACGCGCGCGATCACACGCGTCACCTTCTCGAAGCGACGTTGGTGTTCGTCACTCCACGCAAGGCCGAGGGCGCGACGAAACTCCTCGGGTAAGAAGCCGATCGTCAAGAACTCGTGCGCGGGCCCGAGCACTCGGCGCACGAGACGGGGGGCGAAGGACAGTGACACGACGTCGCGGAGGTACGTTCGCGTGAGATCGTCGAGGGCCACGAGCGCGAGCGAGCTCCGCCAGTAGCGCGCGAAGGCCGCACGATCCTCGGGCCAACGCTGCGCCGGTACCTGCAGCGTCGTGGCAAAACGCGCGCAGTCACGATAGATCTCGTCCAACGTCGCCTCGGACGGGGGTCCGTCAATCAACGTGGCGGCGTCGACGGCCCCTTGGTAGAGGCAGGCCGCTACCCACAGTTGGAGGTCCGGGTCGAACGCGTCGTAGGCGACCTCGTCGCCGTCGAGCGAGAAGACCCCTCGGTGCTGACGATTAACCTCGCGCCGAACCCACGCGCGCTCGTCCTCGTCACCCAAAAGTGCGACGAGGAGGTAGCTCAACGTCGTGCGGGTGCGCTTCAGCGGACGCGCACGTAGCGCGCCGCTCGTGACGCGACTCTTCGCGACGGCGTGGCCAATCGGCAGCCGCGAAAGTTGCATGACGACGTTCGCGGCCGCTGGGGCGAGGGCGAGGCCGTTCAGCACGACCTCACGCGTGGCGTTGCGCGTGACGGTGTCGTCGTGCGGTGCGGGGCTACCTCGACCGGCGCGCATTGGATCCACTCGCTCGTTCAACGACGTTCAGCGTAGACCCGAAGACAAGGTCGCGAGCGTGCCACGCGTCGCGAACCTCGTCACGGCGCAACGTCGTAGTCGCCCTTGATCACGAAGTACGAGCCACGAATCGTCCCTGCCAGTTTCGACTTCTGTCGAGCAAATTTAAAGGAACTGAGCTCGTCGGGGACGTCCATGCCCTCACTCAGTTTGAAACCCACCGCTCGTTTCGGCGACGGCCCACTCAGGGTGTAGAGCACGTTGATCGAAAGACCGCTCTCGTAGAACACGTACGACCACCGCACGTCGTCCACGACAAACGAGGTCGCTTCGAGTGGTCGCGAGGTGATCACGATGTTGCGCTCTTCGCGCAGGATGTGCGCGACGTACTTGACGATGTTTTTCGCCTTGGCCGCCGGCGTCACGGTAAAGGCGTGCCCGTACTTATTGGCGAAGTAGCGCGCCTCGTTGGCGCGTAGTCCGGCGAGGGCCGCGACGACCGGTGACGACTCGAGGCCAGTCGTCGCGACGTTCACGTAGTCAACGACGTAGGCCACCGTTACGAGGGCTGCGTCGCCCAGTACCGAGCATCGTCCTTCGAGGCCCTGAGCGCGTCGGCGTCCTCGAAGCCCGGCGCCATTGACGCGTCGGTGCCGGCCATGAGTTGGTGGTGGTCGATATTGAGTAGGCGTAGCCAACTCTGTTGGCCCATGGTCAACGTGATGAAACACGCGAGTTCGACCAACTCTTCTTCGGAGAAGTTGGCGTGAAGTCGATCCCAAAAAGCGTCGTCGGGGTCGAGGCGCCACGTAATCGCTTCGGCGTAGGAGAGGGCGGCGCGCTGACGCACGTCGAAGGTGCCCGACGTTTCGAAGTTCATAAGTTCATCGAGCTTTCCCTCGGTGAGGCCGTCGCCTTGGGCCTTGACGCTGCGCTGATTGCCGCAGTACTCACACTTCACCGATCGCGACACGTACAGCCGGCAAAGCTCCTTTAACGAGTGCTCGACGACGCCCTCGTGGAACAGACTCTTCCACGAGTCAGCGAAAAACCAAAAGGCGGCTTGGGAGTGGGCGCGAATCGCCGAACTCTCGGGGCGCGGCGTGCCGACGGTGGCGCAGCGCTCCATCTCGACGAGCATGCGATCGTCCATTTGATCGAGTGGAAAGTACGAGATGCGTTGTGGTCGCTCGGTCATTGGCCCCCCTGGCTCACAATCACCCGTCTCCTCTATGGCCGACGGGCGTGACTCATTTCGAATTGTAGTTCGCGCGAATCGCTCGTTACCTCGAACGCGAAGGTCCGAAGCCGGTGCGTGCGTGACGTGCGTGTCGCACGCGTGATTCCGCAATCGACGCGCACCAAAGAGCGCGAAGAGCGCGAGGGAGATGGTGGCGCTTCGCACAACTCGCTTCGACTCGAGCGTCAACGTTCACGAACTTGCGAGAGGTTGATCGACGTTTCACAGTCGATTCGCAGAAGAAATTTGCGCGTCGTGACGTCCAAAAACTGTTTCGCGCCGAATACCTATGAAACCTAATCAACGTGGTTAGGGGAAAAGAGATGAACATGAAGAAAATCACTAACCGCGTACGGGCGCTCGCCGCGACCGTCGCTATCGTCGTGGCCGGGGGAGCCGGTATCGCCGCCGCCGCGAACACCGCCGCGCCCGCCAGCAACGCCACGCAGATGGGCATGGGCGTCAACGAGTTCGGTATGACCAAGGCGTTCTTTAACGGTCACCCGTTGAGTTTTACCTACTCCAAGGGCTTTTACTGTGACGCCAGCGTGACCTCGGGCGCGACCTCAGGCTGCGAGGCCGGCGCGAACTTCGTCAAGGCTCCCGCGAAGAGCTTTGACCCGCTGTACATCACGGTGCCGCTGGGCTTTAACGTGCCGGCGATGTCCATGGAGTGCCCGGCTGGACTCGTGTGCGTGGATCACCCGGGAACGATTGACCTCAGTCGTCTCGAGCCCGCGTTGAAGGGTCTCTACCCGACGCTGACTGACGCGCAACTCACGACCGCGTTGACCAACGCCGCGACCCCTGGTCACGAGCACTTCATCACCACGACCAACGCCGGTAAGGCCGAGTGGTGGGACGTCAAGGTGGTTGGTGTCACGAGTCTGAAGGAGTGGAACGCAATTAACGCCCACAAGTCCTTCGCCTTCTTGAACACCCAGGTGAAGAAGAAGCTCACCACGGGCGTCATTCCGACCAACTTGTTCCTGTACTTCTCGGTCAACTAAAGACCGGGTCCACCGAGGAGGGTCGACGTCGAGTGCGAGTGCGCTCGACGTTGACCCTCCTCTTAGGTTTTCTTGAGGAGCCTTATGCGCGTTACCCGACTTCACTTGCGAGTACTACTCGGCGCGCTGTGGCTCTTCGACGGATTATTGCAGTGTCAGCCGCGCCTGTTCACGCGCGCGTTCGCGCAGCACGTCCTACTCCCCGCGCAGCAAGGACAGCCGGGGCTGGTGTCGCCGTTGACGCACGAGGTGGCGCGACTCGTCCTCGCACACCCCGCACTCGCGAACGGCGGCTTCGCCTTCGTCCAGATCGCCTTAGGTATCGGACTCTTGCGTCGTCGACGTCCTCGAATGTTCGTAGCGGGCTCCGTTGCCTGGGCGCTGTCGGTGTGGATTATCGGCGAAGGCTTCGGTGGACTGACGATGAACGGGTCACTCTTGAGCGGGGCGCCGGGCGCGGCCCTGCTCTACGCCGTTATCGCGTTGCTCGCCTGGCCGTCGCGCGACGCGCGACGAGGCGACGCGCCGTCGCGGTGGGCGATCTTCGCGTGGTCCGCGCTGTGGACGGGTGGCGCCGCGCTGCAGGTCGTCAACGAAAACAATCCCGCCACTTCGCTGCATACTTTGTTGCGTAACGCCCAGTCGGGCGCTCCGCGTTGGATCGCGCGACTGGATCACCATTTACTCGGTCTTTCCGCACCGAGGTTGGCGCCGGCGTTGCTGGTTGGGCTCTACGTGCTCCTCGCGATCTGGGCGACGGTGCCCGGTTTAGTTCGACGACTTTCGTTGGTCGTGGGTTCGCTGATCGCGCTTACGAGTTGGCTCGTCTTTCAGGGCCTCGGTGACGTGACGTCGGGGCTATCAACCGACCCCAACACTGGACCGCTCATCCTCGTCCTGGCGCTCGCGGCTGTGGGCGCCACGCGCGCAGAAAAAGTGACGCTCGCCCCGTCGACGGCGTGCGCCGAAGAGTCGTTTGACCAGAGCGAGGTGGTCCGCGCGGACCGCGAACTCACGCTGGTCTAAGTCGTTGGTGTCGCTCAAGCGAGCGGAGACACTCCGTAGGGCGCGAAACGTCGCCAGTTCCCCTCGGAAATGACGTCGACGTGGTCGCCGCGAACCTTGAGCGCGGTTTGGTCGTCAATGATGTACGTCGCTACCGGCACGTCCTGCGCCCACTGCTGCACGTTCGCGACGGTGTGATCCGCGAAGATGGGATTGGGATTGTCGAGGTGCACCCACATCGTGAAGTCGACGAGCCCCAGCGTCTGCTCGGGCGCGAGGGCCATGTCACTGCCCTCGGGCACCCACGCCAGATTCGATTCGAAGTCGCAGTTGTGGGTTGTCGTGACGATGCTGCCCGCGCTCACGCCGACGTAGGTCAGATTCTCTAACGTCGGCAGAATCTCCGCGACGCCCGAGGCGCGCAGCCAATAGTTCAGGTACATGACGTTGCCGCCCCAGACGAGGAGTGCGTCCGTCTGTTCAAGGATGGGCACCCAACTCTCACGCTGAATCGTGGTGAGCGCCGTGAGCTCGAGGAGGCCCACGGCCTACCACGGTAAATCACTCAGCGGGCTGTTTGGTCGGCCCCGAGCCGCCTCGAGCGCCATGACGCCGCCCCCGGGGAAGGGGTACATGCCCGTGGGAACAAAAAGAGCCCGCGACTCGCTAATGGGCTTTTCGAGCAGGTCGACGAGCGCTTCTTCAATGCTCTGGTTCGTGATGCCATTAGAAGTGAGTAAGAGTTTCACGGCGTGCTCCAATTGTGGCGGTGAGTGTTGCGAAGAGTCGAGCGCTCGTCCAGACAACTGGCACGCAACATCTCGCCGACGGGCAACTACCTGATGTTAGGCACTGCCTCACTACGTTGCGTAGACAATGGCGTGAACCTTTTCGCCAGCACTTCGACTATTCGTTAGCGAATGGGGTCAGGTCAGGCGTGTTGGAGATAATCCCGGCGGACGACGAGGCTTGGAGGTCGAAGTCGTAAAACGACTACTTCAAGGGGGACGTGCGTCCCTCTACCGGTGTGACGTCAAACTGCCGATTCGCGGCGCAGAGATCAATCGAGATTGGGAACTCGAACGAGAACAGGTGCGCGGACGCCGCGGGGAGGCGAAAATCGACGAGTGACGCCTCGCAGGTCGATGGTGGCGACTGTGCGGGAGGGTGAACGTAGGTGTAACTCAGACCAAACGATCCGACGCTGTGCGCGTTCAAGATGACGCGCCGGACTGGAGGCTGACCGAAGAGAGTATTTGCTCGGTGCCGTGCGGTTGCGATCACCTGGTGGCCATTTGGGGTGCTGAAGACGATCCACCAGGGGAAGCCTTTTATAGCGCAAGCGTGATTCGACACGTTCACAATTAGAAACGTGTTGCCGTTCGGCGAGCCGAGTGGTTGATTCGAAATCCCAGCCTCCTCGCCAACTTGGAGTTGGCCCTGTACGCAGGTCGCGATGGCTGCGGAATTGGTCGCGCCATCGGCGCGCACGAAGCTAACTACTGAGAATGACGCGACCACGATCGTCACCATTGAAGCCCGAAATATGGGGCGAAGTTGCACTGACGTTCATCGTACCGTCGGCGAAATCTGGCCGGATTGAGCAATGTCGGTGCGGCTGGAATATTGGTGTTATTCACCTTGGGCAGGCCATCGACTCCAGACGAACTCAGGTAACCAAAAACAAGGTTTGACAAAAGCGCGATAAACGGTTCTACTTAATCAACCGTGGCCTCAACCGAACTATTCGACCCTTTGCATAAGCGGTTTTTGTTAGTGGAGGTAAGGAGATTCGAACTCCTGACCCCTTGCATGCCATCGGCCCGAGACCAGTTCGTTGGGGTTCAAACAAGTCCAAAGCGGTTTCGTGAGTTGACGTTTCAATTCGTCTCCGTTCGTCAAAATGCACCTGAATTCGAATCAACTGCTGAATGATTTGCTGAAGTGAATGCTTCAGCAGTAAGTTCAGCATTAAACCTTCGCACATGTAGCCGCCGCTTTACGAACTTAAATAGTTCGAGACGGGTTTCGCTCTCTTCACTCAACAAGTAGACCGGATACACCTTTCGGTACCGCCTTCAATAGTAAATGGATCTTGTCGTCAGTTCTCAACCAATTTCCGATATCGCTATCCATTAAATCTGCAAATTCGAGAATAAGTGAGTGTGCCTTAGTGACACTTACTCTGTCTCGGTTTGAGGTGCGATCTACAAATCCCCATAGGAGAGGCTCGTGATGAGCAACTCGGTTTCGAATCATTTGAATTTGAGATGCACGGAGATAGATCGGCTTTCTGGTGCCAATGGAATTTGGGAAAGCGCTATGGAGACAAGGACGCCAGAAAAGATTTTCGTAATCACATTTGAATCTTGTGGGCTCTTTCCCTTGGTATCCGCCTGCGTCCAATAAGTTTGTCCAAGTTCCGAAACTTAATCTCGATATGAATTTGCCGTTAGAAATCGTAGAGCCAGTAACTCCATTTGGCAGTCCCGAATATCTCCAACATCTTTCGAATTCCCTCAAGGTGCGATCGTCAAAGAGCTCGTGATTGGAAAACCAATTCGATCCGTAAGTGTTTGAAAGTCGATCGTTTAATGCATTTCGGAGAACTACTTCCACAAGGCCAATTAGCTCATAAAATGCGGCACTCAAATCGAGGTTGTATCGATATAAATCTAAACTGAGGCTCTGGTTCCCATCTGCAGCACTATCGTAAGGATTGAGCCTTGGAATCGATATCCCGTTGCGGATTTTGTCGAATTGTTGTCCTGAGGTAGGCGCATGGACCATTCAAAATGATATATAGTTCTTGGAGTAGTCCCCGGGTACGCCTCTGATCTTCGGATCATGCGCCCGGGGTCTCGTATTTTGCCCGGATCTAACTGAAGCTGGTAGTGACAGTACCTATCGGTGGATGGGCGCTGATTTGGTTTTGGTGTCATAATGCGCTGATGTCAGACGCGCCATCGACTCCCAAGAAGTCAAGTAAAGGGCAGAATTCGCATCATTGGTTTTTCCAAATGCGACGACCTGAACCAGTTTCCATTGGGGCGCACGTCGACCTTGACGATTTCCTTCAAACATTCCTGAAGACTGTGACCGATGAATGCAATAACTGGTCGAGGCGAGCACACGATTGGGGAACTTGGGCGGTGGCGCTTGCTGTCTTGTCGGCACTTGGGTCTGGAGCGGCCGGAGCGGCGGTCGCGGCGACTTCGCAAATGAACGGCACGGAAAAAGGGGTCGTCGTTACCTTGGCGTTCATTGGTGCGGTGCTCGGAGGAGTCGCCGCTGCTGTTGGCGCCCCGTCGCAAGCAACGGATGCGTCGCTAAAGGGAGACGAACTCGCTTCGCTAGAACGATGGGTCAGTCTCTCAATCATTGAAGTTCCCAATCTTCCTGAACCGAGCGCTCACAAACGTATCCGGGAGCTACTTTCATGGAGAGATGAAATATTCGGAATCGCAACGCCGGAGGAACTTCGAAATGGTTCCGATAATAAAGACGGAATTAAGGCACCAACAGGCGGCGCCACTTAGTCTTTGTTTTTCTTTGGAGGGCCATTCCGTGTCATTCTTGGAGGCGACAGGTGAAAAACAATACGCAATACAAAGTTGAAAATTCACTCAACATCTTCATCGAGATAGTTCTCGGGTAGGACTCCGGTGCTTATGGCAACCATAACCGCAAATGGTTGTAGTAACGGATTACGAAAACGAAAACGAGAACCGGAATGCGCCGAATCTCTTTGAAGTACGTTTCCACGATCATTGCTTGAGAACGCAGCGAGATGGGACGAAAACTGTGGACGACGACTCAATATGTTCTCGAGTACATTTCCAACTTCACGATTTGAAAAGAATCCGAGTTTGTCTTTTTCGGCGAGAGCACATGACACGAGTACTGCCTCAAAGATTGCGTCCTGATGGGAACTTTGTGTTGCAACCTGGTATTCAAGTCTCAGCGAGTGGCTAGAAATAATTTCTTCTATCGCAATCTTGACATCAATGAGTTGTACTTCAAGTCGATCATCAAAAACTGCATGCTCGCACGCCCTCAGTGCGAGCGAATGGGCGTAGTGAGGCAAGCCTTCGCTTAGTCGTGCAATCTTCAACCGAGCCCGTGCATCCATTGTCATTCCAGTGGCGACCAGTCCGAAGTCGATAATCTCAAAGATTTCTTCTCTTGTCATTCGGGGAATATTGACTTCCTGCACAGAACGGCGAATCGATTCATGCTCACCGACTAGTTGTTCGAGCGA
>JAGWHY010000095.1 GCA_028873575.1 Acidobacteriota bacterium
GCACTGGGGTCCG
Source organism: Acidobacteriota bacterium (assembly GCA_028873575.1). Classification (GTDB taxonomy): domain Bacteria; phylum Actinomycetota; class Acidimicrobiia; order Acidimicrobiales; family RAAP-2; genus RAAP-2. The sequence goes on from JAGWHY010000095.1 coordinate 14, forward strand.
TCACGCGGTTGTTGCCGTTGCCCAGGGTGAACTGGTCGGTGGCGTTGGCGGCAGCGCCGGCCGTGAGCGTGAGCGTCACCGGCCCGCTGTCCGGGCTGGCGTTCACCGTCACGCCGCTGCTCACGGCATCGCCGGTGAGGGTGAGCGCCAGGTTGCCCGACAGCGTGAGTGTGGCCAGGTTGGGGTCTGTGAGGTTGCCGATGGCGCTGCCCGTCGTCTGGTCCGTAATCGTGAGCGCAGCCGCGTGGTCGGCCAGGGTGGACACCAGCACGGATTGCGTGCCGGAAAGGGTGAGATTGCTCAGGGCCAGGTCGGTGAACGCGCTGACAGTTTGGATGGAGCCGGCCGTGCCCGGTGCAGTGAGGATGACGCTGCCCAGGCCCTGCAGCAGCCCGTCCTGCAGGGTGAGGGCGGTGGTGGTGGCATTGCCGCTGGCGCCGGTCTGGCCCAGGGTCACGTTAAAGCTGTCGCTCGGGCCCTGCAGGTCCGATGTCTGGACGATGAGGGCCTGCGGGTCGCCCGCGTCCACCTGCAGCGTGCTGCCGGCCGCCACCCCGGAAAAGGTGAGCGATCCCGAGGCCGCACCGCCCTGCACGTCCAGGGTGTGGATGGGGTCGCCGCTGAAGGCGGCCACGTCCACGGCCAGGTTGCCGGTGCCGAGCGCACTGGTGACGCCCAGCACGTCGAACCCTTTCACCAGGGATTCGGTCTGCGCCGTAAGCTGCGTGGCGCCCAGCGCAAAATTGAGCACCGCTTCGTTGCTGGAAGCGCTGCCTGCGGTGATGGATTGGCTGGCATTGCCGTCCAGGTAAACCGTGGTGGCGCCGCTGCCGCCCAGAAACACCTGCTGCTGCGTGCCGTCCAGCCACAGGGTCACGGCACCGGAAGACTGGCTGGCGTCGATCGCGGTGCTGCCGCTGCCCGCAGCGGACAGGTCAGCCGTGAGTCCGGCCGCGCCCTGCACGCTCACATGGGCCAGGTTGGCAGGGGTCTGCAGCGATTGCGAAAACGTCAGCACGCCGCTGCCCGACACGTTGAGG
>JAGWHY010000001.1 GCA_028873575.1 Acidobacteriota bacterium
CCCACCATGAGTGACGCGAGTTGCGCCTCAGAGTCGGTGGGTTCGGCCGTGCCCACGACCCGGCCCTGTCGAATCACCGTGATGACGTCGGAGACCTCGCGCACCTCGCGCAGTTTGTGCGAGATAAAGAGAATCGATTTCCCAGCCTCTTTTAGCGTGCGCATAATGCCAATGAGCGCGTCAATCTCCTGGGGGGTGAGTCCCGCGGTCGGTTCGTCGAGGATGAGGAGCTGGGCGTCGGGGTTGAGCGCCTTAAGGATTTCCACGCGCTGTTGAATCCCCACGGGGAGCTCTTCGACGACGGCGTCAGGGTCAACCTCGAGGCCGAAGCGTCGCGAGGCCTCCTGAATGCTTTCGCGCGCACGCGCGCGATCGAGTCGGTCGAAGGTCTTGGTCGGTTCGAAACCGAGCACCACGTTCTCGGCGACGCTGAAGACGGGTACCAGCATGAAGTGTTGATGGACCATGCCGATACCGCGACGTACGGCTTCGCCGGAGTTCGCGAACGTGACCGGTTCGCCGTCGATAAGAATTTGGCCCTCGTCCGGGTGCAAGAGGCCAAAGAGCACGTTCATGAGGGTAGATTTGCCGGCCCCGTTTTCACCAAGAAGACAGTGGATCTGCCCCGGCTCAACGGTGAGTGAGATGTGGTCGTTCGCGGTGAAGTTGCCGAATTTTTTGGTGATTCCCTGCAGTTCAACACGCATGAAGGAAAACTCTACTCACGACGAAGGCCCGGACCTTTTGGTCCGGGCCTTCGTCGTGAACCGCACGAGGCGGTGAGAATTACTTCGCGGGGTAGCTATTCGGATTGACCGAAATCTTTCCCGAAATAATGCCGGCAGTGATCTTCGCGATGGTCTTCTTGAGTAACGCGGGGACCGCGATGCCGCCGTACTCCAGCGCCGTGCCCTGGTTCTTCAAGGTACCGAGGTACGTACCGCCTTGGAAGGTCCCCTTGGCCGCCGCGAGCACCGCGTCACGCACCGAGGGCTCGACGCCCTTGGCGACGGTGCCGATGAGCCACTTGCAGTCGGCGGCGTCCGTGACGCAGCCGTTGGAGTCCACCCACAACACGGAGTGGCCCTTACCGGCCTGCTTCGCCGCGGCAATTGAACCGAGGCCCACCGAACCCGCGACGGGGAAGACGACGTCCGCCTTGGCCGCGAAGTCGGCGGCGGTAATGGTCTTACCGGCCGTTTGGTCCGTAAAGCTGTTGACGAAGGTGCCCTTACCGTCACACTTGGCCAGCGTGCAGGTTCCCGGAGCGGGCGTCCACCCGAGGACCTTGACGTGCTTGTGGTTCATCTTGTTGTAGTAGCGAACACCGGCGACGAAACCGTTCATGTAGATGGTCACGGGCGTGATGTTGATGCCACCGTACGTGGCCACGACACCGTGCTTGGAGCTCGCGGCCGCGAGGTAGCCACCGAGGAAGGCGCCCTGGTTCGTCATGTAGTTCAACGACAAGACGTTCGAGCCGGTCACGTTGGAGTCAACGATCGCGAACTTTTGATTGGGGTTGGCCGTGGCCGCGGCCTGCGTGTCACTCTGCATCAAAAAGCCGACCGTCACGATGATGCCGCAGCCTTGACCGATGAAACTTTGGATGTTCGGCGCGTAGTCGGCTGACGAGGTTGACGAAAGATACGACGGCACAATGTCCGTGTCAATCTTCGCCGCGTCCAAGAGGCCGTTGTACGCCGATTGGTTAAACGACTTGTCGTTAATGCCGCCGGTGTCGGTGACGACGCAGGCTTTGAACTGGCCGCTGGCCGACGCCGATAGGGCCGTCGCGCTCAGTCCGACCGTCATGGTGCCCAGCACCAACGACGCGGTACCGATCCACGTGCCTAGACGACGCGAGACGCGCGCCTTATCTCCCTTATGCATTTGCAACCCTCCCAAGGTTTGTTGGCGCCGGTCTCACCACCGACTTAGTCGTCACGAGCGCCACATTTTGTATACGAGCGACACTACTCCGCGTCGTCTGGTACCTCCGGCGGCGAGTTTCGTGGGCGTGAACTCAGGCCGCGGCCCGACGCCCGACACCTCGGGGAACAGCTTGACCCACGGCAAAGGCGACGACCGTCACGAGCGCGGAGATCTCAAAGGCGCGCTGGTACCCCGCCACCAGGGCAAGCGCGGAGTGAGGATCGGTGAACGTGTTGGTGCGATCGATCGCGACGGTGCCCAAGATGGCGAGCGCGAGTGAACCGCCCACTTGGCGAGCGGTGTTCAGCACGCCTGAGGCCAGGCCGGCGTCGGCGCGCTCCACGCCGGAGGTGGCCGCGGTCGCCAGAGAGGGAAAGAGAATTCCCATCGCGAAGGCGCACGTCACCGACGGGACGAGAATGTTGCCCCAGTACGAACTCGTGAGCTCAATCTTGGAGATCCAGTAAAAGCCGCCAGTCGCGAGCAACGTCCCCGCCGCGATGAGCGGTCGCACGCCGACGCGCGGCAAGATTCGCGAACTGATCTGGGCGCCCACGATGATGGCGATCGCCATCGGCAAAAACGCGAAGCCCGTGCGCACGGCGTCGTAGCGCAAGATGTACTGGTAGTAAAAAGTCAAGAAATACCACATCGCGAAGAAGGCACCCCCGACGAGGAGCATCGCCAGATTGGCGGTTGCGAGGGCCCGAGAGTGAAAGATGCGAAAGGGCATAATCGGGTGTGAGGCGGCCCGAGATTCCCAGAACAAGAACATGGCCAAACCAATGAGGCCACCAAGCATCCAAGTGAGTGACGTTGACGAGGTCCACCCCGACGACGTGGTCTGCACCACGCCGTAAATCAGGGCCGCCAAGGAACCCGTCACCAGAACCGCTCCGGTTACGTCAAGTTTTTTCGTGCCGTCTTGGTTGCGGAGTTCGTGGAGGTACATGAGTGCTCCCGCGCCCGCGGCCAGGCCGAAGGGAACGTTAATAAAGAAAATCCAACGCCACGACGCGTACCCCGTCAAAAGGCCACCCAACAGGGCACCCACCGCACCGCCGGCGCCCGCCACGGCACTCCACGCCCCGATGGCCTTGGGGAGGCGTGGACCGTGAAAGGTGGTGACGATAATGGTCAAGGTGGCGGGTGACAGGACCGCACCGCCAATCCCCTGCAGCGCGCGCACGGCCACCATTTGGCCACCGGTTACGGCGAAGCCGGCGCCGACGCTCGCGAGCACGAACACCGCCATGCCGAAGAGGTAGACACGACGGCGACCGAAGAGATCGGCCGCGCGGCCGCCGAGGAGGAGAAATCCCGCGAAGGTCAAGACGTAGGCGTTGACGACCCACTGCGCGCTCGAGAGCGAGAAGTGCAGATCTCGTTGCATTGACGGTAACGCCACGTTGACAATCGAGACGTCGAGCACGACCATGAACTGCGCCACGCAGGCGATGGTCAAAATCAGCCAGTCGGGCGTGTGTCGCGTGGGCGTGACGACAGGGGTCTGGGTCTCGGTCATGGGGCGAGTGTAACGGCGCGATGGCGCCGACTATCTCGTCGCGACGCCGTCATCGGTCACACTAGAGGGCATGGTTGCTCAGTACATATTCACGATGCGTGATCTCCGACGCTTCTACCCACCCGACCGCGAAGTGCTGCGGGGCATCAATCTCTCCTTCTACCCCGGCGCGAAAATTGGCGTCATTGGATCGAACGGATCGGGTAAGTCGTCGTTACTACGCATCATGGCCGGTCAAGACGACGGGTTCACCGGCGAGGCGCGTCTGACGCCGGGCTTCAGCGTCGGTTACCTGCCGCAAGAGCCCCAACTGGATCCGACAAAGAACGTGGTGGAGAACGTGGCCGACGGCGTGGCCGAGCAACGAGATCTCTTGCGACGCTTCAATGAGGTCTGCGCGGCTTTCGCCGATCCCGACGCTGACTTTGATGCTCTGTTGAGTGAACAGTCCGACCTGCAGGCGCGCATCGACGCCACCAACGCGTGGGACCTGGAGCGCACCTTAGAGATCGCGATGGACGCGTTGCGACTTCCGCCGAGCGACGCGGACGTGACAAAGCTCTCGGGCGGCGAGCGACGACGCGTCGCGTTGTGCCGACTTCTTTTGTCTAAGCCTGACCTTCTGCTCTTGGACGAGCCCACCAACCACCTCGACGCCGAGTCCGTCGCGTGGCTCGAGCGCTTTTTGCAGGACTACGCCGGCACCGTCGTCGCCATCACGCACGATCGTTATTTTCTTGATAACGCGGCCCAGTGGATTCTCGAACTTGACCGGGGGTACGGCATTCCCTGGGAAGGTAACTACTCGTCGTGGCTCGAACAGAAGCAAGCCCGCCTGGCCGCCGAGGAGAAGGCCGACCGCGTGCGCGAAGCGGCCTTGGCCCGTGAACTTGAGTGGATTCGTCTGTCACCTCGAGCGCGACAGAGTAAAGGTAAAGCGCGCCTCAACACGTTCAATCAACTCGTGGCCGAGTCCGAGGCCGCCGAACGTCGTGACGACCGCTTCGAGCTCGCGATTCCGCCCGGCCCACGTCTCGGTGACGTCGTGGTGAACGCGACGGGTTTGACGAAGGGCTACGACGATCGTCTGCTTATCGACGATTTGACTTTTCTCCTTCCGCCGGGCGGCATCGTCGGCGTTATCGGCGCGAACGGCGCTGGCAAGACGACGCTCTTTCGCATGATGGTGGGTCAAGAGACCCCCGACGCGGGAACGATCGAGGTTGGCTCCACCGTGGCGTTCGCGTACGTCGATCAGTCGCGCGACACGCTGAACGCGGAGGCGAGCGTCTACGACGAGATCAGCGGTGGCGTGGAGCACCTCAAGGTCGGTCATCGTGAGATCCACGCCCGCGCCTACGTCGCGAGTTTCGGTTTCAAGGGAAGCGACCAACAAAAGAAGGTTGGGGAGTTGTCGGGGGGCGAACGAAATCGCGTGCAGTTGGCCAAGGTTCTCACCAAGGGCGGCAACGTTTTGCTGCTCGACGAACCAACGAATGACTTGGACGTCGACACGTTACGAGCGCTCGAAGACGGTCTATTGAACTTTCCCGGATGCGCCGTCGTCATTAGTCACGATCGCTGGTTTCTCGACCGGATCGCCACGCATGTGCTGGCCTTCGAGGGCGACGCGGTCGTGCGGTGGTTTGAGGGAAACTTCTCGGACTACGAAGCCGAACGGCGCAAGCGCCTGGGAACCGACGCCGATCAGCCCCATCGCCTGCGCTACAAGCCCATTTCGCGCTCGTAATTCTTCACGTCGCGCGCGTCGCGCGGCGTAGTGTGCCAAGGGTGACTAGTGAGTTGGACGGGACCGACTATTCGTCGTACCTTCGCATTAACGATCTGTTGAAACTCCAGATCCCGTTGAGCGTGGACGCGAAAGACGAGTTGCTGTTCATCGTGGTTCACCAGTCGTACGAACTGTGGTTCAAAGTAATCATCGACGAACTTCGTCGCGCGATTCGTGAATTGGGCGACGACGCGCCATGGCGAGCAATCGCGCACCTTCGCCGGACCGTCGGCGTCGAGGACCTCTTGATCGAACACCTCCGCGTGCTCGAGACGATGTCGCCCGAGGCGTTCCTCGAGTTTCGCGACCCACTGAACCCCGCGTCGGGTTTTCAATCGGTGCAGTTTCGCGCTATCGAGTTTCTGAGTGGGGCGGGGCGACCCGCGATGTTGCAATTTGAACTCTTCGACGTCGAGCAGCGCGCGTGGTTGGCGCGGACGGCGGCGGAAACGAATCTTTGGCGAGCTTTTGAGGACGCGCTTCGTCGAGAGTTCGTCGCGCCCGAGGTCGAGGTCCTCGAACTGCTTCGTTTGTTGTACGGCGATCACGCGCGCGCGGCGCGCGGCGCGCTCCACGCGGTGGCCGAACTCTTGATGGACCACGACGAACGTCTCGCCATGTGGCGCCACCAACACGTGTTAATGGCCGGGCGACAGATCGGGCGTCGCCCGGGCACCGGCGGGAGTGCGGGTATGGCCTACCTCGAAACCACGCTCGCCAGTCGTCTGTATCCAGAACTTTGGGAAGTGAGGTCCGTCCTGTGATTACCCGCGAGATTTGCCAACGGCTCGACGCCGAGGACGCCCTCGCGGAGCTTCGCGACGCCTTCACGCTCAACGACGGTGAGATTTACCTCGACGGCAATTCACTCGGCCCGGTCTCGCGCGAGGCGCGACGTCGAGTTCTCGAAGTGCTCGACCAGCAGTGGGCGCACCGCCTCGTGCGAGGGTGGGGCGAGGGTTGGATGGCGCAGCCAACCCGTCTCGGCAATCGCGTCGGGCAACTGATTGGCGCCCGTGAGGGCGAGGTCCTGGTGGCCGACACGCTGACCTTTTTGATCGCCAAGCTGGTCGGCGGCGCGCTTGATCTGCGACCGGATCGCCACGTGATTTTGACGGACCGTGCCAACTTTCATTCGGATCTCTACATCATCGAGGCGGTGGCGCGACGGGCGTCTCGGCCCGTCACCGTTAAGGTCATCGACCGCGACAACCTCGAGCGCGAACTCAACGACGACGTGGCGCTGGTCGAACTAACGCACGTGGATTTTCGCACGGGCGAGGCCCTGGACCTGGCGGGCATTACCCGGGCCGTGCACGAGGTGGGGGCGCTCATGCTCTGGGACTTCGCGCACTCGACGGGCGCGGTACCCCTCGACGTGACGGCCGCGAACGTGGACTTCGCGGCGGGCTGTGGCTACAAGTACCTGAACGGTGGACCGGGCGCGCCGGCCTTCATCTACGTGCGCCAGGAGTTCCACGGCGTCTTAGAGAATCCACTGCCGGGCTGGCTCGGTCACGCGCGACCGTTTGAGTTCGAACTGGCGTACGAAGCCGCGCCAGGTATTCAGGCCTGGGTGACGTCGTCGCCGTCGATCATCGCCCTCGCCGCCCTCGAGGGAGCGCTAGAGGTCTTTGCGCGCACGTCCATGACCGCGTTGCGCGCGAAGAGCCTCGCGCTGACGGACCTCTTCATTGATCTCGTGAACGAGAAACTTGCCGGCGTCTTCGAGGTCGTCACGCCACTCGATCATGATCGTCGCGGTAGTCAGGTTTCGCTACGTCACGGTGAGGCCTACGGCGTCGTCCAGGCGCTGATTGCGCAGGGCGTGATCGGTGATTTTCGCGCGCCCGACGTCGCGCGTTTCGGATTCGCGCCGCTCTACGTGCGCTTCGTGGACGTCTACGACGCGGTGGACCGGTTAGTTGACGTGATGTCGGCGGAGCGCTACCGCGATCCGAAGTTTCGAGTGCGCAACGCGGTCACCTGACCTACTGCGCGAAGATGACGGTGCGCGCGCCCACCAACATGACGCGGTCTTCGGCGAGTAAGGAGACCGCCCGCGCGAGAACGGTGCGTTCGATGTCGCGTCCGAGCGCGACCAGATCTTGCGGGCGACGAGCGTGCGAGACCCGCACGACGTCTTGTTCGATGATGGGGCCCTCGTCCAGTTCGCCCGTGACGAAATGTGCGGTAGCGCCAATGAGCTTGACCCCGCGCTCGTAGGCCTGGTGGTAGGGACGCGCGCCCTTGAAGCCCGGCAGGAACGAGTGGTGAATATTGACAATCTGGCCCGCGAATTCGTCGCAGAACTCGGAGGAGAGAATCTGCATGTAGCGCGCCAGCACGATGAGGTCAACGTCAAATTCCTGGGCGATGTCGCGAACCCGCGCCTCGGCCTGGACCTTCGTCGTGGGCGTGACCGCGATTTCGTAAAAGGGAACGCCGTGGCGTTCGCTGAGCGCTCGACAGTCCCCGTGGTTGCTTACGACGGCGACGAGGTCGAGAGCCAGGTCGCCTTGTTCCGCGCGGTACAACAGATCGGCGAGGCAGTGATCGGCGCTCGAGACCATGACCAGGGCCCGGCGACGACGAGATTCGAGACGTAGGCCGACCACGGGCGCGTACTTCGCGACGCCTGCTTCGAGCTTCGCGCGCACCGCGTCGACGTCGCCCTGCTCAGTTTCGAAACGGGTGCGCATGCAGAACTGGCCGGTCACCGGATCGGTGAATTGATCATTTTCCAAGATGTTGCCGCCGACCGCCACGATCGCTTCGCTCGTCGCGTGGACAATGCCGGGCGCGTCGGCGCAGCGCAGCGTCATCAGAAAGTTAAACACCAGAGTCTCCTTCGTCGTCAGGCTAGAACAACCTCGGAGGTCGGTCGTTACGGGACGAGAGAATACGTGTTTTGAAGTTCGTCTTGGATCACCGTGGCGTCGGTGACGGTGGTGTCGACGACGAGCTCGTCGTCGAGGACTCGTCGCTGGTACTGCCAACCTTGTGGTAGTTGCAGTCGCTCGCCCAGGGTGGCCAGTGCGCGGTTGTTGATCGTGGGATCGACGCTGACGCAGTACGCCTGCAGGACGAAGCGTCGACCGTCGTCCGCGATGAGTTCGAAAATCTCCTGTCCGGCCTCGAACACAAACATGGCGCCTCGTTGTACGCGTCGCTCTTGGTAGAAGTGCGGCGCGAGTAGACCGTCGAGTGCGAGGGTGGCCGCGTGTCGCATGGCGATCCCACCGAAGTCGCGAATTTCAGCGTCGACGACGTCGACTTTGGCCACGGCGTCAATCATCCAGTAGCGCGGACCATTCAAGATCGCGAGGGACGCGCCGTGGTCGCGCGCGATCATGACGGGATCGAGTCGTTGCCAGAGCGCGTCGGGACAGTCGTTGAGGGGAAATGAGTTAAAGACGTCAACGTGGACGGGCGTCGAGTCGTGCACCAAGAGAACCTCGCCGTAGCGTTGGCCACGAAGTCCACTGAAAAGACGCGACGCGCACACGAGTTACCCCCATTGACGACGTTGTCAACCTCAGTCCTAGCAGGTCGTAACGCGCGCCCGAGGCGTCGCAGTAATCGGAAGTTACTTACCCGCGGTAGCTGTAAAAACCCTGACCGGACTTTCGTCCGAGAAGCCCCGCCTGAGTCATGCGCGACAGCAGGGGTGGCGGCGCCAAGTGGGGCTCTTTGAACTCCTCGTACAGCGACTCCGCGACCGCCAACGTGGTGTCGAGTCCGATGAGGTCAGTGAGGGCGAGTGGCCCGAGGGGGTGCGCGCACCCGACGATCATGCCCGTGTCAATGTCGTCGGCACTCGCGAAACCTGATTCGAGCATGCGGATTGCCGAGAGTAGGTAAGGAATGAGGAGTGCGTTCACGACAAAGCCCGCGCGGTCCGGTGAGGTGATGACCTTCTTATTCAGTGACTCCGTCGCGTACGCCCGCGCCCTCGCGGTGGTGTCGGGACTCGTGAGCAGTGAGGAGATAACTTCCACGAGTTTGAGCACCGGAACGGGATTGAAGAAGTGAAGCCCAATCACCTGCTCGGGACGTTTCGTCGCCATCGCGAGCTTGATGATGGGTATCGATGAGGTGTTGGTCGCGAGAATTGCGTCGGGTCGGTCGAGTACGTCGTCCAGGCGTCGAAAGACCTCAACCTTGGTCGCCTCATCTTCGGCGACTGCCTCAATCACGATCTCGCTGTCGGTGAGCAGGCGAAAATCTTGATCGAAGATGAGATTGGCGCGGACACGGTCCGCTTCCTCTTCGGGGAGCTTGCCGCCGCTGACGGCTCGGCTGAGTGACTTTTCAATGCGCGCGCGTCCCGATTCGAGGGCGGCCGCGTCGCGTTCGATGACTACGACCTGCGCGCCGGCGCGCGCCGCCACCTCGGCGATACCCGAACCCATGAGTCCACAACCGACTACGCCAACTCGTTCCACGGGGTCCTCCTGCTCGCTGCCCAACGGCTTGAAGCCTAGGTCGCGGAGGTTCGGAGAGAGGGCTCGAGGAGTTACTCGCGAGTACTCGATACGATGTTGCGCGAAGGCGGCCGACCAATGGCCGACGCGAAAGCGAGTAGTTATGTCCGACGTCAACGTCATCGTGGAGATTCCTCGGGGGAGTCAAAATAAGTACGAGTACGACCACGACACGCACACCATGAAACTCGATCGTCACCTGGTGGTGTCCATGGGCTACCCCGCGGAGTACGGCTTTATCCCGGACACCTTGGGCGGTGACGGGGACCCCCTCGACGCGCTCGTCTTGACTGAGTTCCCGACCTTTCCGGGGGTACTCATCGAGGCGAAGATTTTGGGAATGTGCGTCATGACCGACGAAAAGGGTGAAGACGCGAAGTTGATCTGCGTGCCGAGTTACGACCCGAAGTGGAAGTCCGCCACGGACATCACCGACGTGCCCAAAGACGTGCTCGATCGCATTAGCCACTTCTTTACGGTGTACAAGGACCTCGACGAGGGTAAGTGGGTCAAGGTCGAGAACTACGCCAACCGCGCCGCGGCGTTGGCCGAACTCGAGGCCTCGGTCGCCCGCTTTAAGGGCTAGGCCCGCAAGGTCCGCGTTGCGCACGCAGCCCGCGGCGTTCGTTGACACTGAGAGGCGCGCGCGTCGGTTGGTCGCGCGTACCCAGACACTCTTCTTCGTGCTGCTCGCGTGCTGCGTCGTCAGTGATCATTCTGAGGTCGCCCAGAGGGACGGCATCTCGTTTTACGGCGTGCACGCGCCGACGTTGGCGCTGGCGGTCGTCGCGTACGTGGTGGCCTCGGTCGGGCTTTGGCAGTTCGCCCACCTCTTGATCGACGCGACCGGAGATCGATTCGTAGGCGCGCAACTGCGGGTGGTCGCGGTCGTCCTTGTCGTGCTGCTCATCACGCCCTATAACCGAGGGGCGCTACTCAATTGGACGCACATGGGTGCGGGAGTCGTGGGGGCACTCGCGCAGTTGGCGTGCGCCGGGCGCCTCGCGTGGCGGACCACGACGACCAGGTCGCGCGCGGCGTTGGTCGTAATGCTCGTGGGCGGCGTCGTGTCGGCGTTGTCGCTACCGAACTGGCACTTCGCTTATCTCCTCGACGGAGAGATCATCCTTGAAATTGGCTTCGCGTGGTCCCTGTGGGAATGGACGACACAAACGAGTTCGTCGACGCGGGCGTTTCGTGCCGGACCGCTTTAGGCGCTGGTGACCGGGGGTGATCGCGAATGGCGGCCTCGGCCAACACCGTCAGCGCCGTGATCCACTCCTCGGCGCCCACCGCGAGCGCGTGGTCACCTTCGAGTTCAATCTGACCAAAGAAGAGCGCGTACCAGATGCGCGCGAAGGCGACGGCGCTCATTCCTTCCGCCAAGAGCTGGCGATCCTCGAGGCCCTGCACCACGTTCAAGATGGCCGACGTCGCCTCGCCCTTGGCGAGGGCGATCCCCGCCGACGCGGTGGGGTTATGACGGGCGAAGGACATTGACTCAATGCGCGCGATTCGCGCCTCCGTGCGCGCGGGCGTCTGGGCGTCGGCGATGACTTCGTGCATCGCGCGACGAAGTTGCGCGCTCGTGGTGACGTCGCGCAACGGGCGCGTGAAGGTTTCGGCGAGTCCGAGTAACACCTCGCGAAATCGATGGACGATGGCCGCGGCGATTAAGTCTTCGCGGTCATCGAAGTAGCTGTAGAGCAACGCCACGGAAATGCCCGCGTCCGAGGCGACGCGCTTGACCCGAAACTGGGTTAAGCCGTTGAGTTCTATCTCCCGAGATGCGGCCTCGAGAATCTTGTCACGCGTCATCGACGCAGAATATCGCGCGCCACGACGGAGAACTAATCGTCGAGCGTCCAGTCGCGCCGATTCAGCTCTTGATCAAGTCGAGCGAGAAATTGGGCGGCGTAGGCGCCGTCGACGGCCCGGTGGTCGAAGGTCAGCGCGACCAGGCCAACGGAGTGGATCGCGATGGATTCGTCACCGTCGGGGGACGTCACGACCACGGGCTTGCGCTTGACACCGTCAGTCGCGAGGATGGCCACCTGAGGTTGGTTAATGATTGCGCCCGTCATGAGCGTGCCGTACGGACCAGGGTTCGAGATCGTGATCGTGCCACGTTCGGTGTCGTCAAGTTTCAACTTCTTGGCTCGGGCGGCGAGGGCGAGCTCGCGAATCTTTCGCGCGACGTCAACGAGCGAGTAGCGGTCGGCGCCGTGGATCACCGGCACGACGAGACCGCTGTTGTCGAGATCGACCGCGATACCGATGTTTAAATCGTGGTGGAGAATGAGCTCATCGTCGCCGACCGACGCGTTGAGTTGCGGGAAGTCCCGCAACGTTCGCGCGAGAGCCACCGTGACGAAGGGGAGATAGGTGAGCGAGAAGCCCTCGCGTTCCTTGAAGGCGACGCCGACACGACGTCGCAGAACGTCGATTTGCTCGTAGTCAATCTCGCGCACCATCAACGTGTGCGCGGAGGTGGCCTTCGAACGCACCATGTGCGCGGCGGTGAGTCGACGAGATTTTGAAAACGGGACGCGCTCGTCACCCGACGCCGTGCGGCGTGACGACGGCGTGGACGCGTCCTCAACGTCGCGACGCGTGAGCCGCCCGTGGGGACCGGTGCCGACGACGTCGGCGGCTCGAAGACCGCGTTCGTCGAGCAGTCGTCGCACCACGGGTGATAGCGAACCAACGGCGGCGGTGTCACTCGCCTCGAGTGACGAGTTCGCGACGTAATTCAATACGTCGTCACGGGTGAGCCGTCCCCCCGGGCCGGTGCCTTGAATCTGCTCGGCGCGCAGACCGTGCTCGTCGAGGAGCCGACGAACCACCGGTGAGAGCCCTCGGTCGGTCCTCGCGCCCGGATTCGCGGGACGAGCGGCACCTTCGATCATTGCGCTCGGCGCCGCCGGCGACGCGGCGCTCACCTTGACCGGGGCGGCGACGTTCACGTCGCCCGAGACGCCGATGGTGGCGAGAATCGTGCCGACGTCGACCGTGGCACCTTCGGGTACGAGAATCGCCGTGAGCGTTCCGTCGGCAGGCGCGGGAATCTCCGTGTCGACCTTGTCGGTCGAGACTTCGAAGAGCGGCTCGCCCTTCGCGACGGCGTCTCCCACGCTCTTAAACCACTTGGTGACCGTGCCGTCGGCAACGGTTTCGCCTAGTTGAGGCATCGTGACGTCGGCCATGGCTAACTCACACCTTTCGCGTTTGTTGGAGTTCCGTTCCCTACGAGATAGTGGGCCAGCCAATCGGCCGCGTAGGGACGGTGACGATAGACGACGTTGGCGCAGCCGTGGTTGCCCTCGTCGAGTACGAGGAGTTCCGACACGCCCGCCGCCTCGTGGGCGAGACGCTCACCCTCGTGCCACGAGAAGAGTCGATCGCGCTTGCCCATGATGGTGAGGAGGGGCGCGGTGATGCGTCCCGCAACGTCTCTCAAGGTCAGTGTCTGGGCACGTCGTCGCGCCTCATTTTCGTCTCGGGCGAAGGCGCGAACTTGAAAGGCGTGGCGCGTCAGGGGATTCAGATTGTCCCAGGCGTCACCAAAATCGTAAGGGCCAGAGAGCGCGACGGTGGCGACGTAGGGAAGATTCGCGCTGGCGACGCGCGCCGCGTAGTACCCGCCAAGGCTGACGCCCCATACGCCTACGCGAGTGGCGTTGACGCCCGACAGTCCGCGGAGATAGTCGTAGACGACTTCGCCGACGACCTCCCAGTCACTGCGGATCGGAAGATCCCACTCCGCCTCACCCTGCCCCGGGCCGTCCAGCGCGAACGTCGCCATGCCGCGGTCGTGGAAACTCTTTTCGACGTCGCGAAACTCCTCCTTCGTCGAGTCAAGGCCGGGGATGAGGAGCACCGTCGGCGTCGCAATCCCCGGCGTTGGTGAGCGAAAGACGCCGACCAAGGTGGCGCCGTCGAAGGGGATTTCGTGGCGCGAGCCGACGGGCTGTAGCAACGGCAGCGCCGCGTTCAAGCTTTCGACCGCTCGTTGGTGCGCGTGGCGAGCTTGGGTGAGATCGTGCACGAAGAGAAACTTCGCGAAGTGAAAATAGACACTCGCGCGCGCGTACGCTTCACCCGCGCTGCGCGAGTGGCCCTGCGCCAGCGCGTCGGTGGCGAGCGCCACGTGCACGTCGGCCGCGGCGCTCCACGCGCCGCACCACTCGTCCCACGTCGTCAACGCGCTGGTGATTCGCGCGTAGTCAGCCGCGTCGACGCCGTTCGCGACAAAACGTGGTCCCCAGTTCGCGACCGCCGTTTCGAGCAACGAATCCGCCATTGAGCCCCCCTCTTTGTCGGTAACTTCACGAGTGCGTCCTCCATCATGGTGGCCTAAACCTGGAGCGGGTCTTGAATTCTTTTCATTGAAATTGAAGGGATTTCAAGGTAGCCGCGCTTGACGGACCTCCCACCCATCGTTATGGTGGCCACGTCACTCACCGAGTGATCGTCGTTGGCTGCAAGCTTCATGGGGGAGCCACCGGCGTACATAACGCAGGGGGGAAAATGAACACGAAGAGGAAACTCTTTCAGACGCTGTCGGTGACTTCGGTCGCCACGGCGTCTCTATTGGGGGCGGCCTTCACCACGATCAGTGGCGCGAGCAGTTCGACGCTGGCGAAGGGAGCGCCGGTCAAGATCGGCATCTCGCTCTCGCTCTCGGGAGACTTCTCCGCGGACGGCCAAGCCTTCAAGCAGGGCTATCAGCTCTGGGCGAATAGCGTGAACGCGCACGGTGGACTCCTGGGCCACAAGGTCGTGTTGGACATTGTCTCAGACGCCTCGGACCCGACGCAGGTCGTCACCAACTACCAGAAGCTCATTTCGACTGACCACGTGAATTTGACCTTTGGGCCGTTCTCGTCGCTACTGTCGTTGCCGTCGGCCAAGGCCGTGTCGCGTTACGGCTACGCCCTGGTTGAAGGCGCCGGTGGTGCCCCGTCCGTCTTCCAGGCAGGTCTCAACAACATCTTTGACGTTTCTCTGCCCGTCGCGAACGACCTCGTGCCGTTCTCCAAGTGGGTGACGTCATTGCCGATGTCCTCGCGTCCCAAGACGGTGGCGTACGTGACGTCCAATGACCCGTTCACCGAGCCCCAGGTCACGACAATTGAGCCGACCCTGACCAAGGCGGGCATTAAGAGCGTCTATAACAAGGTCTTCCCGGCCGAGGTGACGGACTTCACGCCCATCGCGGACGCCGTCGCGGCGGCGAAGCCCGACGCGGTCGTTCTCGGTTCCGTGGACGTTCCTACGGTGTCAGCGTTCATGCAGGCCTTTGAGCAGTCGGGCTTCTCGCCCAAGGTCTTTATCGCGACGGGCGGCCCCGACCAGGGTTCAACATTTATTCAAGCGGTGGGTGCGAAGAACGCGGACGGCATGATGGTGCCTAACGCCTGGTACGGCGGTTCGGCCAACCCGTTAAGTAAGACCATGGTGGCGGCCTACGTGAAGAAGTACGGCGGCACCCCAGCAGGTGTCTCGAGTGACGTCGCCGAAGCGTTCTCCGTGGGTGAAGTCGTCGCCCAGGCGGTGAAGGCCACGGGTGGCTTCGACAACGCGAAGATCATCGCCTACTTGCATGGCAAGCACACCATGCAGTCGGTGCAGGGACCGGTGACGTTTAACAAGCTGGGTATGAACATCACGCCCACGGCCTTCACCTTCCAGTGGCAGGGCGCGAAGTTCGTCCAGGTGAACCCGGTGAACGACCCGAACTCGGTCAAGGTGCTCTACCCGAAGCCGGCTTGGGGTAAGTAAACCGTGAACGCAACCGCAATACTTAGCGCCGCCAAGGACGGGCTGATGACCGGATCGGTCTACGCCCTGATGGCAACGGGTCTCACTCTGATCTTCGGAGTCATGGACATCATCAATCTGGCTCAGGGGATTTTGGTGATTCTCGGTGCGTACCTAAGTTATGCGCTTGCCGTTCACCTGCACATTGACTTATTTGTGGGCTTGCTGATCACGATCCCGACGATGTTTATCGTCGGGATCGTGATCGAGCGAGCCTTTATTGGCCGGCTCAAGGGACCGGAAAAGACCGCCATGTCGATTCTGGTGACCTACGCCGTCTCGCTCCTCATTGAAGGCGCGCTCAACATCATCTTTTCGACCAACGATGTGCAGCTCCAAGCGTGGTACGTCAACAAGTCGTTCGCGATTGGCAGCGTGCACTTTGGTTACATCTACGTCGCCGGTTTCATCCTGGCGGTGGGTCTCTTAAGTTCGCTGTACTTCATGCTGTACCGCACGCGCTTTGGCGTGAGCATTCGAGCGTCGCTGGCCGATCAGACGTCGGCCGCGCTGGTCGGCATCGACGTTCGTCGGGTGTCAACTATCTGTTTTGGCATTGGCGTGGCCGTCACCGCGGCCGGCGGCATGATCTACGGCGCGACGAATTCGTTTAACGCGTCAACGAGTTACGACTTAATCTCGCGTCTCCTCACCATCATCGTGCTCGGCGGTATGGGCAGCCTCGGTGGGGCCATGCTCGCGGGCGTGGGCATGGTGTTCGTCGGTGACATGGTGGGCGTCGTCTGGTCGCCGATCTGGTCGTCGATGTCGTACTTCATCGTCTTGACGATTGTGCTGCTGGTTCGTCCCCAGGGCCTCTTCGGCAAGCCCGTCGTGCGAGTCGCGTAATGCTGCAGAAGAAGAATCTTTGGTGGCTCGTCGCGGTCGCCGCGTTCGCGGCCTTCCCGCTACTGATCACGAATCCGACCTACACCTCGATTGGATTTTTCACGCTGATCTACATGGCGTGCGCCTCGTCGTGGAACATGTTCTCGGGCTACTCGGGCTACATCGCGCTGGGTTCGGCAGTGTTTTACGGTACGGGCGCGTACGCGATGAGCCTGATTTCGATTCACGCCAACATGGCGCCAGGCGCGGCCATGTTCTGGCTCGTACCCGTGGGCGGCGTCGTCGCTATGTTGATCGCGTTGCCCTTTGGTTGGATTGCGCTTCGCGTGCGCCGACACACCTTCGTCGTCATCACTATTGCCGTGTTCTTTATCTTTCAGCTTGGCGCGTCGAACTTCTCGTTCACCGGTGGTACGTCGGGCCTGGCCTTACCCTTCATCACCTGGGACGCGTCGTACTACTTCGTGCCGTTTTACTTCGTCGCGCTCGGCATCGTGATCTTCATCGCGATTCTGTCGGCCGCCGTGCGTCGATCGCGATTTGGCCTGCAGTTGCTGGCCATTCGCGACGACGAGGACCGGGCGCTCGGATTGGGCGTCAAGGTGACGTCCGTCAAGATTGTCGGTTTTACGCTGTCGGCCTTCACCGTGGGCATGTGCGGCGCGCTGTACGCAATGGAGCAAGGTCAGATCTACCCCCAGTTCGTCTTCACACCCGTCTTTGACGTCTCGATCGCTCTGATGACGTTCCTAGGTGGACTGGGCACTTTGACCGGACCACTACTTGGCGCGCTCATCTTGGAGTCGTCGCAGCAGTGGTTGACGATTTCGTTTTCGAACGGTTCGTTGTACCTCATCCTCTTTGGCGCCCTGTTCTTAATCGTGATTCTCTTTATGCCCCAGGGCATCGTGGTGTACGTGCGCGACCGAGTCAACAAGAAGGCCGACCTCGCGCGGGTGGCGAGTGCCGCGACGAGTCCCGGCAGCGACGCCGTCTTGAGTGGAAGCACCCCGTCGTGACCACCCTCTTGGAAGCAAAAAATATCTCGCGATCCTTCGGTGGCTTGAAGGCGCTGAACGCCTGCGACCTCGAGGTGGAGAAGGGAAGCATTACTGGCCTCATTGGGCCGAACGGTTCGGGTAAGACGACGTTATTTAACGTCATTACCGGTTACGTACGCCCGGACACGGGCACCGTCACCTTTAACGGTGAGGACGTCACGGGTGCCGAGCCGGACAAGATCTTCGCGAAAGGTATCGGTCGGACCTTTCAGTTAACGAGAATCTTCGGGCGCATGACCGTGCTCGAGAACATGCTCGTCGCGACCCAACACGACGAAGGCTGGCTGCGATCGATGACTCGCTCGAAGTCCTCGACGGCGGACGTGGACAACGCCATGGAGTGGCTCGATTTCGTCGGTATCGCGCGACTGGCTCATTTGCAAGCCGGCTCGCTGTCTTATGGCCAGCGCAAACTCCTCGAGTTGGCCTACGTGCTCGTCGCCAGTCCCGACGTGATCTTGCTCGACGAACCCGCAGGTGGCGTGAACCTGACGCTGATTAATCAGATTGCCGACAAGATTCGTACCCTGAACGCGCAGGGCAAAACATTCTTGATTGTCGAGCACAACATGGAGTTCGTGATGAATCTCTGCACGACTGTGACGGTCATGAACCAGGGCTGTCACCTCGTCTCCGGCCACCCCACGGCAGTGCGGGCGAATCCCCTCGTACTCGACGCCTACCTCGGCGGTGGCGACGACGAGGAACTGGAAGAGGTGGCTCGTGGCTAACGACGCGTTCGTCCGCTTTACGGGAGTCTTCGCCGGCTACGGCGGCGCCGACGTCTTAAAGAACGTGACCTTCGACGTGGAGCGCGGGGGCGTGACCACGATCGTTGGCCCCAACGGTTCGGGTAAGTCAACGCTGCTCAAGACCGTCAGTGGGATTCTTAAGCCGCGCGCGGGTGAGATTCTCTACAAGGGGAAGAACCTGGTGGGGATGTCGCCGCGTGAGATTTTGAAGCTCGGCGTGGTGCAGGTGCCGCAGAATCACAGCCTTTTTCGAGAAATGACGGTCGAGCAGAACGTCGAACTGGGTGCCTTTTTGGAAAAGGATAAAAAGGTCATCGCGCAGCGCATGGAATCCATTCGTGAGATGTTTCCTATCGTGCATGAGCGCGCGAAAGACAAGGCGGGTGCCCTCTCGGGGGGACAGCAACGCCTCGTGGAGTTCGCGCGTTGTTTGATGCTCGAGCCGGACCTCGTGGTCCTGGACGAACCTTCGATGGGCCTTGACCCGAAGACCTTGCGCTCGATGTTCGCCACCATCAAGATGATGAACGAGGCTGGTCGAACGGTGTTGCTGGTGGAGCAAAACGCGCGCCAGGCGCTCAAAATGAGCTCGCACGGCGTGGTCTTAGAGAACGGCAACGTGCGCTTGACCGGGACGGGGCACGACGTGTTGCACCATCCAGAAATTGGGGCGCTCTACTTGGGCGGCTCGGTTGAAGCCAAGGCGTGAGCGAACGGTAAAAGGGGAAGTGTTGATGGTTGAGTCGACCTTAGGATGGATTGGCTGCGGCCGAATGGGTACCGCGATGGCCGCGCGTCTCGTACGCGCCGGTCACGACGTGACGGTGACGAACCGCACGCGCGCGAAGGCCGAAGTGCTGGGCGAACTCGGCGCGAGCGTGGTCGACACGCCGCGCGATCTCGCCGGGCGCGACGTGGTGTTCATCATGGTCTCGGCGAACGACGATCTCATCGAAGTGACTTCAGGTCCACACGGCGTGCTCGCGGACCCCGAGCGAGCGCCCAAAATCATCGTGGACTGCTCGACGGTCTCCACCGAAACCTCGGCTGACGTGCGCGCGGCGTGCGCCGCGCGCGGCGCGGTCTTCCTCGCGGCGCCGGTGAGTGGCAACCCGAAGGTCGTCGCGGCGGGCGAGTTGACGCTCGCCGTTTCGGGGACGCGTGAGGCCTTCGACGTCGTTAAGCCCTACCTGGACGAACTCGGTAAGGGCGCGACGTACGTCGGCGACGGCGAGGTCGCGCGCTTGGTCAAGATTTGTCACAACATCGTGCTCGGCGTCGTGACCCAGTGCCTCGCTGAAGTGACGGTCCTGGCGGAGAAGGGTGGTGTACGTCGCAGCGCCTTCCTCGAATTCATTAACGGATCGGTGATGGGCTCGATGTTCTCGCGCTACAAGACGCCGGCCTTCGTGAATCTGGACTTCAAGCCCACGTTCACCCCGGTGCTGCTAAAGAAGGACTTCGATCTCGGCATGGCCGAGGCCAAGCACCTCGGTGTCGCCATGCCGGTGGCCGCCCTGTGCACCGAAATCGTAAAGAGCTCCATTGGCGCGGGTTACGTGAGTGAAGACTTTGCGGTCTTACTTCTTGAGGCGGCGCGCAGCGCCGGACTCGAGCTCGTGGCCGAGAACGTCACCGTCGACGACGGCTTGGGAGCGGCCAACTAATGGAGGGCTTCGGACCGATTATCAACACGCCCGGTCACATGGGCGTGGACTTTGAGACGCGCGTCGACTTCGCCCGGTTACGCGACTACCGACTCGCGCGGGCCAAGGCGGCGCTCGAGTCCAGTGATTTGGGCGCGGTGCTGCTCTTTGACTTCTACAACATTCGTTACGTGTCGGGGACGTGGGTTGGCGGAGCGCTCGGCGACAAGATGACGCGTTACTGCCTCTTAACGCGCGACCACGAGCCCATCGTGTGGGACTTTGGCTCGGCCGCGCGCCACCACAAGCTCTTCGCGCCGTGGCTCGAACCCGACAACTGCCGAGCGGGGATGCTCGGACTTCGCGGGGCTATCGCGCCGCGAGCGGGACTCTTCGAGTCCGCCGTTCGTGAGATCGTGGGCCTGCTCGGTGACCACGGGGTCCTGGGTCAGCCCATCGGCCTGGACATCGTGGAACTCCCCTTCTTGTTCGAACTCCAAAAGGCGGGCGTCGACGTACGCGACTGCCAGCAACTCATGCTCGACGCTCGTCAAATTAAGTCGAACGACGAGCTGATGCTCCTCAGTCAGGCGGCCGCCATGGTGGACGGCGTCTACCAGGATATTTTCGAGGCGTTGAAGCCGGGGGTACGCGAGAACGAGATTGTGGCGCTCGCCAACAAGCGGCTCTACGAAATGGGCTCGGATCAAGTCGAGGCGATTAACGCCGTCTCGGGCGAACGGTGCAATCCGCACCCGCACAACTTCACCGACCGGATTATTCGTCCCGGCGAGCAGGCCTTCTTCGACATCATCCACTCCTACAACGGGTATCGAACCTGCTACTACCGCACCATGTCGGTGGGGAGCTCGACGGCGTCACAGCGTGACGCCTACACCCGCGCACGTGAGTGGATGGACGCGGCGATTGATCTCGTACGGCCCGGCGTCGGCACCGATCAAATTGCCAAGGCCTGGCCCGCCGCGCCAGACTTTGGCTTCGCCGACGAGATGGCGGCCTTCGGTCTTCAGTTCGGTCACGGGCTCGGACTGGGCCTGCACGAACGTCCGGTTATTTCGCGTTTGAATTCGCTGACGGACCCCATCGAACTCAAGACCGGCATGGTCTTCGCACTCGAGACGTACTGCCCCGCGTCCGACGGTTTTTCGGCCGCTCGGATCGAAGAAGAAGTTGTCGTCACCGACCAAGGTCCCACCATCCTCACGCGCTTCCCAGCCCAAGAGCTGATGGTCGCCAACCCCTACTAAGGAGAAACATGTCCCTCGATGTCGTGGCCCCCCTGCTACTCGACGACAAGCTCGACCTCTATCGCAGCCAGTTCGCGCTGCGTCAGTTCGAAAAACGTGCGTACGACCTCTTCCTAGAGAACTACGTCAAGGGCACGAGCCACCTCTCGATCGGTCAAGAGGCGATCGCCGCGGGCGTGGCGCGCGCGATGCGCCCTGACGACTGGACCTTCGCCACCTACCGCGGTCACGCCCACACCCTGGCGCGCGGGGTGCCGATGGCGCCAGTCTTCGCGGAGTTGATGGGACGTGCGAACGGCCTCATGGCCGGCAAGGGTGGCTCGATGCACCTGACGAGTGTGGAGCACGGCGTGATGGGTTCCTACGCCATCATTGGCGCGCACCTACCCATCGCCTGCGGGGCCGCGTGGAGCGCGCAGTATCGCGGCACCGATCAGGTGGCCGTCTGCTTCTTCGGTGACGGTTCGACGAACATCGGCGCCTTTCACGAAGCGTTGAACTTCGCGGCGATTTGGAAACTGCCGGTGATCTTCTTCTGTGAGAACAACCTTTGGATGGAGTACACGCGCACGACCGAAGTGACCGCGGTGGCGAACCCGGCCGCCGACCGCGCGAGTGCCTACGGTCTCGAGAGCATCATCGTCGACGGCAACGACGCCGACGAGGTCTACGCCGTCACGGCCGCCTGCGTCGCGCGGGCGCGCGCCGGCGAAGGCCCCAGCATGATCGAAGCTAAGACCTACCGCCACGGTGGGCACTCGCGGGCTGACCCCGGCAAGTACCGCCCCGACGAGGAGGTCGCCGAGTGGTTGGCGAAGGACCCCATTCCGCGCTACCACCAGCGCCTGCTCGCCGAGGGCGCCAGCGAGGCGCAGCTCGTCGAGATCGAACGCGCGGTGAACGAGGCGGTGGACGTGGCCACCGAGGAGGCGAAGGCGGGCGCCGTACCGGGTGAGGATCTTTTGATGAAGGACGTGTGGGCGAATGGAGGTGCGGAATGGCGCAATTGACCTATCGTGAGGCGATCGCGCGCGGCATCGCGCAAGAGATGCGTCGTGACGAGTCGGTGGTCTTCCTCGGTGAAGACATTGCCGCCGCCGGTGGCGTCTTTAAGGGAACGGTCGGTCTGCTCGAGGAGTTCGGCCCCGTACGCGTGCGCGACACTCCGATTAGCGAGCAAGCGATTCTGGGCGCCGCGATGGGCGCCGCGATGACGGGACTTCGTCCCATCGCCGAGATTATGTTCGCCGACTTCTTCGCCGTGTGCTGGGACATTGTGGTCAACGAGATCGCGAAGAGTCGCTACATGACCAACGGACAGATGACCTTCCCCTTAGTAATTCGTTCGGGTAACGGCGGTGGACTGCGCTTCGGCGCCCAGCACTCGCAGAGCGTCGAGAACTGGGCCATGATGGTGCCCGGTCTCAAGGTCGTGGTGCCCTCGACGCCGTTAGACGTGATTGGCCTTATGGCGGCGTCCATTCGCGACAACGACCCCGTGATCTTTCTCGAGGAAAAAGCCTTGTACGCCACGAAGGGCGAAGTGCCCGACGGCGACGTCGTGGACACGCTGGGATCGGCGAAAGTGTTGCGACAGGGTTCGAACGCCACGCTGATCGCGCTGGGCAACATGGTGCCCCGCGCGCAGCTCGCGGCGGAGGAATTGGCCTCGGCGGGCATTGACTGCACCGTCGTCGACGTGCGCTCGCTGGTGCCACTCGACACGCAGACGATTCTGCGTGAGGTGTCGGCGACGGGACGCATGTTCACGGTGGAGGAGAACCCCCGGCTCTGTGGCTGGGGTGGCGAATTGGCGTCGATTGTGGCCGACGAGATTTTCTACGATCTTGACGGACCCATCGTGCGTATTACCACCCCGCACATCCCACTGCCGGCGGCCGACGCACTCGAAGACCTCGCGATTCCTTCGGTGACGCGGATCGTCGAAACCGTTCAGAAATCGATGAACTCCTAGCGGCGAGGCGCGATAGCGTCGCGGCTACGTGAGGCGGTCGTCGAGTAGCGCCGCCGGAGCGGCGTCGAGCGCGCGCAAGATCGTCTCGGCGAGGTTCCGGGCCGACACCGCGTCCATTTCGAGTCCGACGCGATCGACTCCGCCGCTACTCGTGTTCAGCACGTCAATCATTAAGGCGTGCGTCGCCGAGAAGTGCACGGGGTGATCAAAGTAGACCGAGGCGTCGGTCATCGAGACCCAGCCTCGAGGCGTCTTCGCGCTCGCGCGCAACGTCAGCGTTTCGGTTTGGTAGGTGCACATATCAACCGACCGTGCGCGACAAGAAGCTAAAGATTTCGCGCCAACCTTCGTTCGCGGCGTCCACGCGGTAACTCGGGCGATCGCTCGAGAAGAAGGCGTGTCCGGCGCCTTCGTAGGTTCGGAAGGTAAAGGTCTTTCCGGCCGCGCGTAGCGCGTCGGCGAGTTCGTCGACTTGGGCCGGCGTGGGGAACTGGTCCTCCGCGCCGAAGAGACCGAGCACCTCGCCGCGTAACCCACTCGCCTCGCCGACGACCGGTGTCACGCGAAGAGGAAACTCCGCCGGCGGCGTGCCGACGACGAAGGCGCCGTAGCAGTCGATGACGCCCTCGAGGGGAAGTCGACAACCGACCATGAAGGACTGACGCCCGCCGGAGCAAAAGCCAATCGAGGCGACTTTGCCGTTCGACGTGGGGAGCGACTTGAGATAGTTCATCGCGCCTTCGACGTCACCGACAATCTGCTCGTCGGCGATACCGCCGTTCGCGCGCGCAATCGCGGCGGCGTCGTCGGGGTCGGCGCCGGGCGCCTCGCGGTGGTAGAGGTTGGGCATGATCGCGGCGTAGCCGTTCGCGGCGAAACGGCGGGTGATCTCTTTGGTCGCCTCGTCGTAGCCGGGGAGGTGGTGGATCACGACGATTGAGCCGTGCTGCTCGACGTCCGTCGGCACGGCCACATACGCCTCAATCTCGTCGCCGTTGTGGCCTTTAATGGTGAGTGTTTCGGCCCGCAGATTATGCGTCATGTGTTCTCTCTTTCTCAAATGATGTATCGACTTTAAGAGTCACCCCGCCAACTATGACGGGCGAAAGAATGAAAACGATACTCGCGCGCCTGGCGAGTGGGACTCTAGAGTGGCCACCACGCGACAGGAGTGGAGGGCGTGATTGTGGGGGGCGTTAATGATCCGAAGAAGGTCGTGGTCTTCGCGTTAGGCGGGACGATTGCCTCGACGACGTCAAGTGCGGGGGCGACGGGGATCGTTCCGGCTCTCGGCGTGACGGCACTGCTGGCGAGTCTGCCACCGTTTGAGCCATCACTCACCGTTGAGGGCGTTGATTTTCGAACAATGCCTTCAGGCGACCTTACCTTCGGCGATCTGGTGTCACTCAGCGACGCGCTGAACGGAGCCTTCGACGCCGGCGCACACGGAGCGGTGGTGATTCAAGGAACGGACACCCTCGAAGAGACGGCCTTCGCGCTGGATTTGTTAGTCCGGCGCGCGGGTACGGTCGCGGTCACCGGCGCCATGCGCTCCTCGAATGAAGTCGGCCACGACGGTCCATCCAACATTCTTTCGGCCGTGCGCGTCGCCGCGGCCACGACCTCCTGGAAGCCGGGAACGGTCGTTGTCTTTAACGACGAAATACACGCCGCGCGCTACGTCCACAAGGGGCACGCCACCAGCCCCTCTACCTTCGTGTCGCCTTCGGCGGGTCCCTTGGGTTGGACGATCGAAGGCCGCGTGCGCTGGACGTCGCGGGTGTCGGAGCTGGCGGGCGTGAGCGTGCCCGAGGAAAGTCGGCTGGGCCACGTCGCCCTCGTGCGCTGCACTATCGGCGACGACGATCGCCTCATTAGACGAATCGCGGAACTCGGTTACGTGGGTGCCATCGTCGAAGGTTTCGGCGCGGGACACGTGCCCGCGCGCGTGGTGGACGCTCTGGAAGCCCTCAACGACGAGATTCCGGTGGTGATCGCGACGCGTACGGGCGCGGGCGAAACACTTCGTCACACGTACGGGTTTCCGGGCGCTGAAATTGATCTTCAATCGCGCGGCCTGACTTTCGCTGGCGCCCTCGATGGGCTTAAAGCACGGGTTGCGCTCACGCTGGTGCTGGCCGCTTACCCGAACCGCGCCCGCGCGCTGGAGGCTTTCGCGGCGGTGATTACGTCCCTGACCGATTGAGTGACGGTGAGCACGGTGACGAACAAGTTGCCTTAGCTGATCGTAGAAGAGGTACGTCATGTATCGGCGGGTGACTTCGCCACCATGGTTCGTGCGAGACCGATCCTCATCGTTGCAGAGGACGCGCCGGCGCACCACCTTACGCGCGTCACTCGTGGCGTTGGTTCGCCAGCGCGAAGATCACGGCCCGAGTAATGCGTTTCTCCAATGTTCTAGACTTTCGAAGTAATGAGTGCGGCAACGGTCATCGTGTGTGATGGAGACGAAACCGGTCAAGAATTACTCATTGAGTCTCTGCGAGCTATGACTCCCGAACTACTCGGGGTGTCGTTAGAGTTCGTGCACTACGACCTTTCACTCGACCATCGGCGCCGGACGAACAATGAAGTAGTGCGTGAAGCAGCCGCGGCGATGGTGAGCGCAGGTCTGGGTCTGAAAGCGGCCACTGTGACGCCGAGTGACATCGGTGGCGTGGGTTCCCCCAATCGACTCTTGCGCGAAGGCATTGGTGGCTCGGTCATTGTTCGTACGGGACGGCGCATTCCGGGGGTCACGCCTCCGGTGGCGGGCACGAATCAACCGGTCATCGTGATTCGTATGGCGGTTGGCGACGCGTACGGCGCCCAGGAGGGGCGCGACGGCGCGGCGAACTCCATCGACGAATCGGCGTGGCGAACTGAGCGTATCGAGCGATCGGTCTGTCGCGCCGTGGCGGAGTACGCCTTCGTGGCTGCGCAACAAGCGAACGGCGTGGTGTACGGCGGACCGAAGTGGACGGTGTCGCCGGTCTACGAAGGAATGCTGAAAGAGGAGATGGACGCCGCCGCCGCGCGTCACGTAGGGGTGGGCTATCGTCCGACGCTTATCGACGCCGCCTACGCCGGACTTTTAACCGAAATGCACGAGCGCACCCTGGTCATTCCCTCTCTGAACCGAGACGGCGACTGTCTGAGTGACATGGTGCTGGCGATGTTTGGTTCCATCGCCGGTGCGGAGTCGGTGCTACTGGCGTTGGACAAAGAACTTCGCCCCACCGTCGCCATGGCGGAAGCGCCACACGGTACCGCGCCTTCGCTCGAAGGTAAGAACGTCGCCAATCCCATGGCGATGCTGTTGGCTGGTGCGGCTCTTTTGGATCAGGCTGCTTCGCGCTACGACGATCTCGCGTTTCGAGAGGCCGGTTCGCGGTTGCGCGCCGCGACGCTTGAGGGCGCGGCGGAGGGAATCCGCACCTTCGACTTGGGTGGCGACGCGTCGACCAGCGACGTGGTGGACGACGTAATCGCGCGCTTGCGGGCTAGTACGCGGGTCGCCTAGCCAATCGCCAGTTTGATCGTGGTACCCAGACCCACGAGCACGACGAGCATTCTGACAATCTTTGGCGAAACGCGGCGAATGAGGTAGGTGCCGAGTAGGCCCCCAACGAAACTGCTCACCAGTAGGACGACGACCGCGCTGACATCGAGATGTCCTCGAATGACAAAGACGAGGGCGGCGACCGCGTTGATAATCATGGCTAACGCACTTCGTAGACCCTGGATTTCGTAGATTTCAAACGGGAGGGTGAGGGCCATCACCGCGAGCAACACGATGCCGAGTCCCGCGCCGAAATAGCCGCCGTACACCGACGCCAGAAACACGCCGATGAAGAGGGTTTTTCGTCGTACCCGTAAGGGGTGGTCGCCTAGCCTCCTTCGCTCGAGCAATTTGGTGACTTGCGGGGCCAGCGCGAAGAGCACGGTAGCCGCACCAATGAGCCACGGTACGACGGAGGTGAATGATTTGTTCGAACCCACGAGGAGCGCGGCGGTTCCCGCGACCGAACCCATCACGCACGTGGGCACGAGTGATTTGAGCAGCGCGTGATGAAGTCGAAGCTCACGTCGGAAACCTCGAACACCCCCGAGGGAGCTAGGCACGATACCCACTGTCGAGGATACGTTGGCTTGGAGTGAAGGGACTCCTAACGCGAGGAGCGTGGGAAAACTCAAAAAGGTTCCGCCGCCGGCAATGCCATTCGCGACGCCCGCGGCCACACCCGAAGCGGCGACGATCAGTAGACGCCAACCCAAGGGCAGTGACGTCGCGAGCACGCCGTCACTCTACTGAGGCGCACGTGTGGTTTTCGCAAAAACATTTCAACGCGGCAGGGCCGGTCGACCGGCGACGTCTCCCTCGCGCGGGGTACGGCGGTTTCCTGGTCCCTTGCGATCTACGACGACGAGAGCAACTCGGGCGCGACGGACGAGTCGAACTGAGGCTCACGCGTCCCGGTCACCCAAGCAACGAGCGCGGAAGTGATCAACATGAGGGAGGCGAAGGTGAGGGCAATGTCGAGCCCGTGGCTGAAGGCACCGTAGGCGGCGTTCACCACCTTATTGATAATCGCTTGAATCGCCGCGTTCGACTGACTCGAAATGGCCTTGGCCTGTGAATTCACGGCGCCGTTCGTCACGGCGTTGATGATTTGATTACGGTACGCCGGAGGAATGCCAATCTCGACGAGACGCTTGGTGAGTTGCACGGTGAGTTGCGCGTTGACGATGGAGCCCAAGACCGCGACGCCGGTAACCGCGCCAAGTTCGCGACTCGTGTTAATCGTGGACGCCGCGACGCCTGAGTAGGAGGCCGGCAGACTCGCGAGCGCTGTGGCGTTGATGGGCACGATGATGATGCCAAAGCCAACTCCGGCTAGACCCATCGTCCAACCAAGGTGCGTGAGGTCGGCCGCTGGCGAGATTGCCGCGTTCGTCAGCGCCACGCCCGCGGCGGCCAGTAGACAGCCCGCGGTCAACGGCACGCGTGAGCCCACCCGGCCGACCCAACGACCACTAAACAACGACGCGGCGACCATGCCGCCTAAGAGGGGAAGAAAGTCGAGCGCGAGGCCGTAGGCACTGACCGACGCGACGACTTCGAGGTAAAGCGCGACGAAGAAAAAAATTGAGAAGATTGAAAAGTAACTGGTGAAGGCGATGAAGACTGACCCCGAATACGCCCGATTGCGAAAGAAGTCCACGTTGAGCATCGGTTCGCGAACCCGTCGCTCCACCCAGGTGAAGGTCACGAGGAACAGTCCGCTCACGACGTAGAGCGTGACGACGCTCGCGCTGCGATAACCCGCCGACTCGCCGTAGATAGTCGCGAAGGTGGCCGTGGCGAGCGCCAGCGCGCCGAGGACGAATCCGCCCGCGTCGAGTGGTCGGCGCGTTTCGTTCACGCTCTCGGGGAGCGCGATGGCGGCGACGATGAGCGCCATAGCGCCAAAGATCAAGTTGAACCAGAAGATCGCCCGCCACGACCACAGACCGACCAAGACGCCACCAAGGATTGGTCCCATCGCAAGTGCCAGTCCCGACACCGCGGCCCAGGCGCCCAACGCGCGCGCGCGGCGTTGGGGCTCTGGAAAGAGGTGGCGAATCATCGACAGCGTGCCGGGTTCCGAGGCGGCCGCGCCCACGCCCATGACCATGCGACCAACGATCAAGACCGTCGTTGATGCCGCGACCGCCGCAATAATTGATCCAACGCAGAAGATCACGACGCCAATCAGCATCACCTTCTTTCGCCCAAAACTGTCGGCGAGTGAACCACTGAGCAGCATCAGACTCGCGAAGGCTAAGGCGTAGCTTCCCACGACCCACTGGAGTTCGGTCACGCCCGCGTGCAACTGTGCCTGCACGCTGGTGAGCACCGCCGCGGCGACGGTGTTGTCAAGAAAGGTCAGAAAGAGAATCGCGAGGAGGGCGCCAAAGCCTAGGTTCGCGCCGAGGCGTTGTGGGAGTGACGAGCGCGTCATTGTTCGACGAACGCCGTACCAGGCGGCGGCGCGGCGGACACTTGCGGGCCTCGGCGCGAGCTCATCCGATGGATTCGCCCGCTACTTTTTCGCTTTGGGTAAGAGAAAGGTGATTCTGGTCGTGCCCGCGTCCGTGCCCGCGATGTTGCCTACGTCGAGCGCACAGTTTTTTAGGTCAGTTTTCTTGGTACCACACGTGCCGGTGCCAACGACCCCCGTCACGACTTTAAACTTCGTCGGTGGGATGAGGCCCTTCGCCGTCACCTTGGCCGGCGTCGCGGTGGCCACGTCACAGCCCGAGGAGTTCTTGGATGTGGTCAAACACTCAATGATGAAAACACTGTCACCCGGCTTAAAGCCGTGACCTCCGACCTTTACGTACTGACCATTTTTGAGCGAGCTGGACGGCGACACGACCACTTTGGGCATTGACGACGCGCCCGCCAGTCGTGCGAGCCCCACGGACGCACCAAGGCTGGTGAGTAGAAGTAACGACGCCATTACCTGGCCGCTGCGGCGAACAATCACGAGACCCCCCTCAACGACGATTCGTTGTGACGCGAACTACGAAAACTGACCGTAACCGTCAGCGTAGTCAGAGTTCAACGTCCTTTTCGCGCTGATTTGGCTCGACTTTTCGTCGTTCGTGCCTCGCGCGGTGAGACCGAAGTCACGACGCGAACGTGGAAATTGACTAGTGCGCGTCGTTCGTCCGCCTAGTGCGTTTCTGCGGTACTCGTACGCCTGCACTAAGGACGAAATGGTTGAAAACACAAGGAAAGTCGGTGAACGCGCCTCATGACATTTTGTCGCGAAATGGCCAATCTGAGTAACGAAGTGGCTTCGTCGAACGACGCGACACCGGCGAAAGGAGGACGCTGTGAAGCGGTCCTTTGGTCGGCTCTTCCTCGCGAGCCTTTGCGCGGGCGTCCTTGGCATCTTTCCCGCCGCCGCCGCTCACTCAGCGACGCCGTCAAGCACCCCTGCGGCGCGCCTCGCGACGGGGCGCGCGCCACTCCTTCTGACGGGCGCGCGCAGTACGTCGGTGTGTGCTGGTACGCCCGTCGCGGGACAGGCGCGTTGTGACGCCGTAATTCGGCGTGATCGCTTGGCACGTTCACTCGTCCCGAAGCCGGGTTCAGTCGCGACACCCGCGGGGCTCCTTGGCGACAACGGTGCCTACTCGCCCGCCTTCTTGCGTTCGGCCTACAACGCCGCCAATCTCGGTGCCTCGTCAAACTTCGGTGCCGGGCGCGTAGTGGGCGTCGTTGACGCGTACGACAACCCGAACTTGTTGAGTGACCTCAACTACTACCGCACCTACTTCGGAATGTCGCCGTGCGTCAGCGGCACCGTGTCACCTCTTAACACGACGTGCGTGCTGCAACAGGTCAACCAGGGTGGGCAGAGTGCCCCGTTACCGTCGGTGAACCAGAGCTGGGGTTTCGAGGAGGCGATGGACGTGGAGATGGTGAGTGCCCTGTGTGTCAACTGTCAGATTTTGGTGGTTGAGGCGCGGTCATCGGCCATGAGCGACCTCGGCGCGTCGGTTAACACGGCCGTTCGTCTCGGCGCGAACGTCGTCTCAAACTCCTACGGGTCCAGCGAGTACCCGAGTGAGGTCGCCGACGCCACGAGCTTCTACACACACCCGGGC
Organism: Acidobacteriota bacterium; assembly: GCA_028873575.1. Lineage (GTDB taxonomy): Bacteria > Actinomycetota > Acidimicrobiia > Acidimicrobiales > RAAP-2 > RAAP-2. The sequence continues at coordinate 30,776 of JAGWHY010000001.1, forward strand.
GTGCCGATACTGGCCGCCGCGGGCGATAGCGGTTACGGCGTCCAGTTTCCGGCGGCCGCGGCGAGCGTCATCGCGGTTGGCGGCACCACGTTGACGCAGACCTCGGCGAACGGGGTGCGTTCGGCGAGCGAGTCCGTGTGGTCCGGGACCGGCGCGGGGTGCAGTCTGTACGTCGCGAAGCCCAGTTGGCAGAGCGACCCTGGCTGTGCGCGACGCAGCGTCAACGACGTGGCGGCCGTCGCCGACCCCAACACCGGCGTGTGGGTCTACGACCAGAGCAGCAGTTCGCAGATGGCGATCGCCGGGGGTACCAGTGTGGCGACGGCCGTGGTCAGCGCGCTCTACGCGCTCACCGCCGGCTCGTGGCCCACCTCCGTCTCGGGCGCGCAGTTGCTCTACGAAGACTCGTCGTCGTTGTACCGCGTGACGACGGGCGCGGACGCGAACTGCCAGAACTACCTCTGCGACGCCTCACAGAGCGTCGCGGGCTACAACGGACCAACGGGCGAAGGGACACTCGGCGGATCGCCCAACAGTGCGGCCGCCATCGCGGGATTAATCACGGTCGCCACCAGCGCGACGGGATCCGCGGCGACGAGCGCGGTGGCCACGCCCAGCGGGGTCGTCGCACTACCCGGCAACGGAGCGGTCACGGTTAGCTGGACGCCCGTGAACTCAAGTTTGATCAACGTCACCGGTTATCTGGTGAGTGACGGGCACGGCCACACGTGCTCAACCGTGGTGGGCCCGAGGTTGGTCAACGCGTGCGTGATCTCGGGATTGACGAACGGCGTCCCCGTGCGTTTTCGTGTGGCGGCCGTGGCCGGTGCTACGCAAGGCACCTTCTCGGTGGCGAGCAGCGCCGTCGTGCCGTCACCGACCACGGCCGTTCGTCAACTGTCAGTCGGCAATGGATTTGGTTGCGCGCTGCTCACCAGTCAGCGAGTCGACTGCTGGGGCGCGAACGCGGATGGTCAAGTGGGCAACGGGACTTTTGCCTACTCGAGTGGTGTCGCGAGTGTTACGGGACTGCGCCACGTCGTGAGCGTCGCGACGGGTAACGCGGACGCGTGCGCGGTCACGGCGTCGGGCGCGGTCTTCTGCTGGGGTGACAACGACAGTGGCCAACTCGGCAACGGCGCCTCGACGTCGCTCGCGACGCCGACGCAGGTTCTAGGTGTCGCCGGCGCCACGCAAGTTTCGGTGGGCGCCAGTTACGCGTGTGCGCTCCTCGCCACGGGTGCCGTGGCGTGCTGGGGCGCGAACGCTGACGGCCAGCTTGGCGTCGCGACCACGGCGGCTTCGTCGAACGTCGTTACGGTGCCGGGCGTGAGCGGCGCCACGGCGGTCGTGGCGAGTTTGAATCACACGTGCGCGCTGCGCGATGGCGGATTGGTGAGTTGTTGGGGCGCGAACACGTACGGCCAACTCGGCGCCGCGGCCCCGTCGCGCACGTCCACGGTGAGCGTCGTCGCGGGCGTCACTGGCGTAACGCAACTTTCTCTCGGCGCGAGTGACACGTGCGCGTTACTCGTGGAGGGAGCGGTCTGGTGTTGGGGCTACAACGGCGACGGTGAGTTGGGCGTGAGCAACGTCACTTCAACCAGCGTTCCGGTGGAGGTGCCCGGCCTTCCGGCCATTGCGCAGATCTCCTCGGGCGCTTACGGCACGTGCGCGACTGACGCGTCCGGTTCCGAGTGGTGTTGGGGCAGCGGCGTGTCGAATGCGCTCAAGGCCAACACGGCGTCAGGACTCAACGCTCCGGCGATCGTGACGAATATCGCGGGCGTGACCTCGTTTGCCGCAAGTTACGGTGACCAGTTCTCGTGCGCCACACTCGTCACGGGCGCCTTAGCGTGCTGGGGGGCCGGGGGACAAGGCGCGAGTGTCCTCAATCGTTCCGCCACCTCGTCGCGAGATCGAGCGACCGGCACTCGCGTGTCGAGCGACCATGGAAACGTTAAGCGTCACCGCTAAAGGTCAACGAGCGACCTCGTGAGGTCCTGTCCGCGTGGAGATAGCATGCCTGCTGGGGCGTCTGGTCCCACCGCTCCCGGGAGCTACATGGCAGAGACGAACGTACTTCACTCGACTCCCGATGACGATTTGGCGCGCCTGCGTGCGTTTGGAGTCATGGCGAATAGCTTTCCCGGAGGATTGGCCATTCTGGGTCCCGCGGGTGAAATTGCTCACGTCAACGAACAGATGGTGGCGTTGACGGGTATCGATTTGCGCGTGGCGTACGGAAAGAAGTTGTCGGACATCAACGCCGAGGGGTGGGGTCGTCTCGAGCCTATTTTGCGTCGGGTCTTGAGTGGCGAACGAGTCGCGGACGAGTCGGTGTACGAGGTGCCACCGTCGTTGCGTGAGTACGCAGTGTGGGGTGACCAACTCGGAGGCGTTCGCCAGCGGGGACTGCGCGTGCGACTCGAGTACTTCCCAATTCGCGACGACGAACGGATCATCGGGATTGGCGTCACCGGCGTCGACAGTACCGAACGCGATGGGTTAGTCACCGAGCTTGAAGACGTGCGGACGTACTACGGCGTGTTACACGACGTCGTGCAAGCGGCCGCGCGTTTTAGTAACGCCGACGATCTTTACCAAGAACTCGTCGAAACGGTGATCAAAATCGACGGCGTCGACATGGCGTGGGTGGGTCTACACGAGTCGGGTGAGATTCGAAAGGGCCCTTCCGCGGGGATCGACGACGGCTACCTAAATGAGCTGAAGGTATCGGCAAAGGAGGGTGACCCGTACGCGCAGGGCCCGACGGGTCAAGCGATCCTCACGGGTAGTGCCACCGTGTTAAGTGATTTCCAATCGGCGCCCATGAGCAGTCCGTGGCACGAGCTTGCCACGCGGGTTGGTTTTCGCTCGTCGGCCGCGTTTCCATTGAGGTCGGGTGGCCGCGTGGTGGCCGTCTTGACGATGTACTCACGTACCCTGCGAGGTTTTGACGACAACGTCATCGAAATGATGAACGCGGTGCGCTCACTCGTCACGTTGGCGCTGGACCACTTCCAAGTACTCGCGTCGAACGTCATTAGCCGTGACCTTCTCATGATGCGTGACGGCGCCCTCGGCACAATTTCCCAGGGGATCACCATTGTCGACGCGTCGGCGAGTGATCTGCCGCTGATTTACGTCAGTCCGAGTTTTCTCCAGATGACGGGCTACACCCACGCCGAGGTCATTGGGAGGAACTGTCGCTTCTTGCAGGGGCCCGACACGAATCCCGCCACCGTCAAGGTCATACGTCAGGCGATCGATACTTCGGTGGGCGTCGAAGTAGAGATCTTGAACTACAAGAAGTCGGGGGAGCGATTCTGGAATCACCTCACGTTGTCGCCGGTCTTTGACGACGACGGCAACTTGACCCGTTACGTGGGCGTGCAGTCCGACGTCACCGAGCAACGACGCCTCGAGGCGCAACTCATTCAGTCCCAACGTCTTGAAGCCATCGGTACTTTGGCGGGCGGCATCGCGCACGACTTCAACAATCTGTTGTTGGTAATGCAGGGCTACACCGCGCTCTTGCTCCGTGAGCTCTCGGATCAGCGTCTTCATGACGTCGCGCAGCGAATTCAAGACGCCGTGGATCGGGGAGCAGATTTCACGCGACATCTCCTGGCGTATTCGCGCCAACAAGTCAATACGCCACAGTTCGAACAGCTCAACGAACTCGTGCGAGACGGTCTCACGCTCTTGACCGGGATGCTCGGCACTGAGATCACCCTGATGACGGACCTCGAAGAGGACGTTGGCACGATCTACATCGACGGATCGCAGTTTCAGCAAATCCTCATCAACCTGATCGCCAACGCGCGTGACGCGATGGCGAGCGGCGGCACGCTCGTGGTGCGCACGCAAAAGGTGACGCTCGGCGAGGACTACACCTCGCGCGTGGGTGAGATTGGTCCGGGGGAGTACGCGCTGCTGGAGGTTATCGATACCGGGGTTGGCATGACCAAGTCGGTTCTCGATCGAGTCTTCGAACCGTTCTTTACGACCAAAGAGTTGGGTACGGGACTCGGGCTGGCCTCAGTAATCGGCATTGTTAAGCAAAACGCGGGACACATTGTCGCCTACTCCGAAGAGGGTCTCGGTTCAACCTTCAAGGTCTACTTCCCACTGGTGGAGTCGGATCAGTCTGAGGTCGTCGCCACTCACCTCGTCGCCGCCGACGCCGACGCTGAGGTGTCGGGGGACGAGACGATTTTGGTCGTTGAGGACGACGATGAAGTGCGACTCCTCGTCGTCACCGCCCTGCGAGAGTTGGGTTACGAACTCCTCGAAGCGAGCAGTGGCCCGGCGGCAATCGAACTCGCTCGTGCCTACGAAGGCGTCATCGACGTCTTAATCACCGACGTCATCATGCCGGCAATGAACGGTCGACAGGTCTCTGAGGAGTTGCTCGCTTCACGTCCCTCACTTAAGGTGATTTACACCTCGGGTTACCCTTCGAACGTGCTTCGTGATCGCGAATACCTCGACGAGAGTACGGTGTTTATCGAAAAGCCCTACTCGTCGCTCGTGGTCGCGCGCGCGATCCGCTCGCTACTGGATTCGTAACGTCGCGCTAGGCCGAGATTTCGATAAGTTTTTCGCGCGCCGCGACGGCGACCGCTTCGAGCTTGGAGTGCACCCCTAGTTTTGACAAGATATTCGCCACGTGGTTGCGCACGGTGTTAATCGAAATGAAGAGTTCGTCGGCAATACGTTCGGTGGTGTGAGCCCGCGCGAGGAGTTGGAGCACTTCGAGTTCACGCGCGGTGAGGAACTGGGTCTTTTGATCGGGCGTCTTGCGCAACTTGGTGAGCAGCCCCGCGAAGTCGTCCGAGCGAATGACGACTTCGCCGCGGGCCGCCGATCGAATCGAGGCGACCACCTCTTCGACGGGTCGATCTTTCCCGAGTAGCCCGACGCAACCCGCTTCCACGGCCCGCGCGAGCAGGTCGCTCGCGTCGGCACCCGAGAGCATGACGATGTTGGTGTCGGGCCGGTCCGCCAGAATCGCCTTCACGGCCTGGATGCCGTCTCCGTCCGGTAACCGGTAGTCCATCAAGATCACGTCGGGGTTTTCGTCCCGCGCTAAGTCAATCGCCGCGGCGACGGTGCCGGCCACGCCGGCGAGGCGTAGGTCGCTTTCGCCGGCGATGACGAGCGAGAGCATCTCCGCGACCATGACGTGGTCGTCCACTATCGCGACGCTAATGAGATCCGACGGTTCGGCGACCATACGATTAGACCCTACTCATTGCGGTTCACGAGCGCCACCCAAATCTGGGCATTCACCAAGAAAGATAGGTTCACGGGCACGGCGTCGTCGCGTCCTGGGTGAATCCGCTCGGTGAACGCCACTGGCAACGTGGACCGTGTGGCGAACCGTCGAGCACGCACTGGCAGTCGGGGCACACGAGGTGCGCGTAGCACGAGGCCTCCCCACCGTCAAAGTCCGCGAAAGATTCGTTCACGCGCCCCCGTCACACTCACTTCGTAACGTACACCCCAGGGCTAACGATGATTGGTCGGGTTTGTGAAAGCCCTGCCTATGCTGAGCCTGAGAGCTCATCGCCGCAGCGTACGGCGCTGGGAACCCTCGAAAGTGAGGTTCGCGTGATTGCCGTCATCGTACTCGTCGTCATCGCAGTGCTGGCCCTGATCGCGACGCGACTCAGTGTTCGGGTGGTGAATCAAACGCAACGGGGCGTCATCTTGCGCTTCGGTCGATTCGCGCGCATTGCTGATCCGGGTCTGGTCATTATTGTCCCCATCGTTAACAAGATGATGCTGGTGGACGTGGTGAATCAAGTTGTCGGCCTCTCACCCCAGCAGGGGATCACCGCCGACAACGTCTCGGTCTCGATTGACGCCGTCGTGACGTTTCAGGTCGCGAATCCCGAGGTCGCCGTCCTCGGGGTGAGTGAGTACGCACGCGCCACGCTCTTGACCGCCGAGACCGCGCTGCGCGCCACTATTGGCGCCCACTCACTCGACAAGCTCTTGAGCGATCGCGCGACCATCAACGACGAGCTCACCAAGGTGATTGGATCGCAGGTCGCGAAGTTCGGCGTCTCCGTGGCGACGGTGGAGGTTCGCGACGTGCGCCTCGACGAGCAAATGATCCGTTCAATGGCCGCCGTCGCCGAGGCCGACCGTCAGGGTCGCGCGAAGATCATCGCCGCGCGCGCCGACCGTGACGCGGCGGCGATGCTGCGTGAAGCGGCCGACATCATGGACGACCGTTCCATGATGTTGCTCCAACTCAACACGCTGCGAGAAATCACGAAGGGAAAGTCGACAATCGTCATTCCGGCCAATATGCCGATGCTCGGCGACGCCGTCGGTGGCGCGGCGGCCGCGCTCGCCGCGCAGGGCGACACCGGCGCCAGTTAGCGAAAGCCCTCTTGCAACGCGGCGAGCGCCTCAGCGCCGGGACAGAGTTGCGCGAAAGGAATCTTGGACAGAGCTCGCCCGGGGGTGGCGTTCACCTCGTGCACGTCGGGCGAACCTTCGTCGGCGAAGAGGACGCCGGTGGCAATCTCCCCGCGCGCGCGTCGGTCGCGAAGGTAGGCCTCCACACTCTCGCGATGGCGAGGATCAAAGCCTTCAGGAACGGCGCGGAATCGCAGCACGCTGCCGTCGTGCATGACCACTTCTCGGGCGACGTCGGACGAAATAGAGGTGTGGATTTCCTTACGCAGCGCCACGTAGTCGGTCTGAATCTCCTTCACTTCGTGCTCGCGCACGAACCGGTAGCTCTTGGTTGACGACTCGTGGTCGTTGAACGTGACGCACGGCGAGATGACGTCAATCAACGCGAAACCTCGATGCGCGACCGCGGCTTTCAAAATGGGTACGAGTTGCTCCTTATCACCGGAGAACGAGCGCGCGAGAAAGGTCGCGCCGAGCGTGAGCCCCAGCATGATGGGATCGATGGGGGCGAGGGGATTCGCGTCGCCCTTCTTCGGTCGAGCCCCCACGTCGGCCGACGCGGACAACTGGCCCTTCGTCAGGCCGTAGACCCCGTTGTTCTCAATCACGTAGACCATGTTCACGTTGCGACGAATGGCGTGCATGAGGTGCCCGAGCCCGATCGACAGCGAGTCACCATCACCTGAGATGCCGATGTAGGTGAGTTCACGATTCGCCGCGTTCGCGCCGGTGGCGATCGTCGCCATGCGTCCGTGCGCCGAGTTAAAGCCGTGCGCGCCGCGCACGAAGTACGTCGGCGTTTTGGACGAGCAACCGATCCCACTGAGTTTGGCGATGGACGACGGCGGCGTGGAGAGCTCCCAGAACGCGTGGCTGATGGCCGCCGTGACCGAATCGTGACCACAGCCGGCGCACAGTGTCGACATCGCCCCCTCGTAGTCGCGAATCGTCAGTCCGAGCTTGTTCTTCGGCAACGGACTCAGCGGTATGAGTGGCTTCGTGATCGACGGCACGCTTAGTACTCCATTTCGTTCAAGATTGACGAGAACACGTGACGGGCGCTGAGGGGGAACCCGCCGTAGACCAGTACCGAGGAGAGTCGTTCCGGGTGCCCCAAGCCTTCGAGGATGAGCAGTGAACGAAGTTGCGCGTCGCGGTTCTGCTCCACGACCACGCAGTGCTCGTGCGAGGCGAGGAAGGAAACGACGTCTTCGCCAAAGGGAAAGCCCCGTACGCGCAGGTAGTCGGCCTCGACGCCGAGGTCGCTCAGCTGTTCGATCGCTTCGCGCACGGCCAAGTCACAACTGCCCATCGTGATGACGCCCAGTGTCGCGCCCACGCGGTGTTCCACGATGGCCGGTGGCACGTGCGCCGCCGCGGCGGCGTGCTTTCGCTTCAGTCGGTCGATGACCTCTTGGTAGTCCGGTGGATTCTCGGTGTAGCGACCAAATCGGTCGTGTCCGGATCCGCGAATGAAGTAGGCACCCTTCTCGACCGATCCCGGCAGCGTCCGTGGCGTGACGAACTCCTCGTCTTCGTCGCTGTAGCGAAAGAATTCTCGAATCTCGGCGAGGTCCTCGTCGTGGAGCACTCGACCGCGATCGGGCACGAAGTCGTCATCCCAGGTCAACTTCGGCACCACCCAATCATTCATCCCAATGTCGAGGTCGGACAGCACGAACACGGGAGTCTGAAAGCGCTCGGCGAGATCAAAGGCGGCGACGGTGAACTCAAAGCACTCGCGAGGGTTCGCCGGCAGCACGAGCACGTGCTTCGTGTCACCGTGACTCGCGAACGCGCAGGTGATCAGATCGCCCTGCTGCGTGCGCGTCGGCATTCCCGTCGAGGGTCCCACGCGCTGCACGTCGACGATCACCGCGGGGATCTCCGTGTAGTACGCGAGACCCAAGAGTTCGTTCATCAGTGAGATACCGGGTCCCGAGGTGGAGGTAAAGGCGCGCGCGCCACTCCAGTTGGCGCCGAGCACCATGCCAATGGAGGCAATCTCGTCCTCGGCCTGGATGATGAGGTAGTCGTGTTCGAACGTGGGCTCCCCGTCGGGTGTTGAGGGTTCGATTCGCCGCCGGCGATACTTCGCGCAGAGTTGCGTGAAGTTGTCCATCACGGCCGTGGCGGGGGTGATGGGGTACCAGGCTGCCACCGTCGCGCCCGCGTAGAGGGCACCGAGCGCGACGGCCGTGTTGCCGTCGATCAAAATCGCGTCCTCGTTCGCGTTCATCGCCGCGACCCGAAAGTTGAGTGGTACGTCAAAATTCTCGCGGGCGTAGTCGTAGCCCAAGCGCAAAGCCCGCTGGTTTGACGCGCGCAGCTTCTCGTTCCGCGAGAACGTCTCGTCAAGGAGTGCCGCCACGACGTCGACGTCGACGTCGATGAGGGCCACGATCGCGCCCGCGTAGGCGACGTTCTTCATCAAGATGCGCTCGCGTGGCGCGGTGAAGTTTTCGAGACACAGCCGCGCGAGTGGAACGCCGAGGAAGCGTACGTCGTCGCGCAAGAGTTCATCGTCGAGCGGCCAACTCGAGTCGTAGAGCACGTACCCGTCCGGTCGTACCTCGGCGACGTCTTGGGCGTAGGTCTGCGCGTTCATCGCGACCATGAGGTCGTAGTCGAGCGCGCGCGCCGTGTGGCCCTTCGCGTTGACGCGAATCTCGTACCAGGTGGGTAGCCCTTGAATGTTGGAGGGAAAGAGGTTCTTTCCGGACACGGGCACCCCCATCCGGAAGATGGCTTGCATCAGCAGACTGTTCGCGCTCGCCGATCCCGTGCCGTTGACGTTGGCCAACTTGATGGCGAAGTCGTTGACCCGCAGCTCGGCGGGAGTTGGCGCAAAGGTCGTCATTGCTTACCTCGTTCGCGGTAGGGGCAGCGCGACGAAGTTCGCGCTGTGGGCGTAGGGGATAATGAGGTCAAACAGCGCCATGTCCCACGCGCTGGTCGGACAGCGCTCGGCGCACAGTCCACAGTGCACGCAGACGTTTTCGTCCTTCACCATCACCCGTCCGGTCTGGGGAAGTGGGGGCGACACGTAGAGGGCCTGGTCGAGGTTGGTCGCGGGTGCGGAGAGTTTCGCGCGCAGCGAGTCCTCGTCGTCGTTACTCGTAATGGTGAGGCATTGCACGGGGCAGATATCGACGCACGCGTCGCACTCAATACACGCCGGCGCGTTGAAGTCGGTTTGCACGTCGCAGTTGAGGCACCGCTGCACTTCGCGCGCGGCCTGCTCGGCACTAAAGCCCAACTCAACTTCTAACCCGAGCGACGTGAAACGCTCCGCGAGGCTGACGTGATTCATCTTTTGCCGCGACGTGGGATTGAAATCGTTGTGATAGCTCCATTCGCTCATCCCCATCTTTTGACTCACCAGTGTCTGTCCTTGGGGCGGTCGCTGGTCGAGGGGTGCGCCGTGGCAGTACTGGTGAATCGAGATCGCGGCCTGGTGACCGTGGGCGACCGCCCAGATGATGTTCTTAGGTCCGAAGGCGGCGTCGCCACCGAAGAAGACGCCGGGTCGCGTTGACGCCATGGTGACCTCGTCGACGACGGGCAGGTCCCACTCGCCGAATTCGACGCCGAGGTCGCGCTCAATCCACGGAAAGGCGTTCTCCTGACCGATGGCGAGAATCACGTCGTCGCAGGGAATGACGACGTTCGACACGACGTGCGCGTGTCGTGCGTCGGCGTCCCACTCCACGACGTCAAACGCCATGCCAACGAGCTGGCCGTTTTCGACGACGAAGCGTGTCGGCGAATGATTCACGACGATCTCGACCTGCTCTTCTTCGGCGTCTTCGAGCTCCCACGGCGAGGCCTTAAAGTACTCGCGGGGTCGACGCGCCATGACTTTGATGTCGCGTCCGCCCAATCGACGCGACGTGCGACAGCAGTCCATGGCGGTATTTCCGACACCGATGATCAACACCCGTTCGCCGATCGTGTTGACGTGACCAAAGGCCACCGACTCGAGCCATTCGATGCCGACGTGAACGTGGTTCTCCACCGCGTCGTGGCGACCGGGGAGGTCAAGTTCCTTACCTTTGGGCGCGCCCACTCCCACGAAAATCGCGTCGAAATCCTGGGCGAGTAGGTCGCGCAGACTGGTGACGGGCGTTCCGTAGTGCACCTCGACGCCCATGTCGATAATGACGCCGGTCTCCTCGTCGAGCACCGAGTCGGGTAGTCGGAATTCGGGAATGTTGGTGCGCATCAGCCCGCCGGCGCGGTGGAACTGTTCGAACAAGACGACGTCGTAGCCGAGCGGCAACAGATCGTTGGCGACCGTCAACGACGACGGCCCCGCCCCGATCAGCGCGACGCGTTTGCCGTTTTTTTCGGCGGGGATAGTGGGTAGGCGGTCGCGCACGTCGCCCTTCAAGTCCGCGGCCACGCGCTTCAACCGACAGATCGCGACGGGACTGCCGTCGACGCGGGTGCGCCGACAGGCTGGTTCACACGGCCTATCACAGGTTCGCCCGAGAATGCCCGGGAAGACGTTGGACTCGCGATTGAGCATGTACGCGTCGTCGTAACGATCCTGGGCGATGAGCCGCAGGTAGCCCGGCACGTTGGTGTGCGCCGGACAGGCCCACTGGCAGTCGACGACCTTATGGAAGTAGTCCGGGTTCTCTACGTTCGTCGGTTCCACGGAAACACCCTCCATCGAGACTCGACGAAAAGTAACGACCATAGGGGGTCGGCCGTTTTGTCTCTAAAGCCTCACTGTATCGCTCCGCCGCGAGCCCACGGTGGGACGTTGGTCCCACTAGTAGCGTCGCGCGTAGGGGCCACTTTCTCAGGAGGTAATGATGCTGATATCCACGATGAATGACGTGCCGGGGTACCGCGTCGTCGAGGTCAAGGGTGAAGTCTTCGGGCTCACCGTGCGTTCGCGCAACGTGTTGTCCAATATCGGGGCGTCACTCAAAGCCCTCGTCGGCGGGGAGCTTCAGGGCCTGACCAAGAACCTGCAGACGAGTCGCGAAGAGGTGCTGCGACGACTGAGTGACGAAGCGAGCGCGAAGGGCGCCAACGCCGTACTCGCGATGCGTTTCGACTCCAGTGAGATCGCCGATATGGGTTCAGAAATCTGCGCGTACGGCACGGCGGTCGTCCTCGAGGCTATCTAGCGCCAGCCACGCGTCGGCGTCCCGGCGATGACGTCGCGAACGGCGCCGGCGAGGCGCGACGAAGTGGCGTAGGGTCCGAGTCGCGCGCCGGCGCGACCGTGCACGAAGGCACTTAAGGCGGCGGCAGTGAAGGGGTCGTGGCCGCGTGAGATCGCGGCCCCGATCAGGCCCGCGAGGACGTCACCGGTACCCGCGCTGGCGAGGGCGCTCGTGCCACTGGTCACCACGCGTAGCGCCCCCGAGGGATCGGCGACGATCGTGAGCGGGCCCTTTAAAAGCACGACGCACCCGGTGTCGCGCGCCAGTTGGCGCGCGGCGCCGACGCGGTCGTGTCCGAGGGGGGCTCCGGTGAGTCGTGCAAACTCGCCGTCGTGTGGCGTGAGTACCCACGGGACGCTCGCGGGACGCGCGCGAATGAGTGCGTCGGTGAGGCCGTCGGCGTCCACGACGACGGGCACGGACACGTCACGCAGGCGTGGCGCGAGCCACGCGGTCGCGTCGGCGCCCAGTCCGGGTCCGGCGACGACGGCGTGCACACGCGCGTCAATTCGTGACGACGCGTCGTAGACGACTTCAAGTGGTAGCGGCGCGACGGGTCGCGCGCCGTCGAGACGTGACGTCAAGCGCACCATCGAGGCGCCTCCGGCGAGGGCTCCTTCGCAGGCTAAGACCGCGGCGCCGCCCATCGTGGCCGAGCCCGCCAAAATAGCGAGCGCGTGCTTCCACTTGTGATCACGCGGGTCGAACCGTACGAAGCCGTCGAGATCGTCGTCGACGACCAGACCGTCAAGCGCGTGCGCGACGACGCCGAGCCCCGCGAAGCGTCGTTCGCCTACGTAGTTAACGGCGCCACCGTTCACGTGGGCGTACTTGAAGGCGCCGAGCGCCAGTGTGACGTCGGCCCGGGCCGGCGCGCCCAGTACGTCGCCGGTGTCGGCGTCAACGCCCGACGGAAGATCAACGGCGAGAACCTTGGTCGGGCCCATCACTGACGGCGCGACGTAGGGTCGCGAACACCCCAGCCCGAAGGCCGCGTCAACGTAAAGGTCGTAGCCCCGTACCGCGGCGGGTTGACGGCTCACGTCAACGACGTCAACCCACGCGCCACGTTGCGTGAGCCACGCGGCCGCGACGCGTCCGTCGGCTCCGTTAAGTCCCGGTCCGACCACGACCAGCACGCGTCGGCCGTAGCAACCGCCGAGCAGCCGCTGGGCCTCGAGCGCGACCGCGGTACCGGCGTCACGGACGAGCGCGTCTTGACCCGTTTCGGCCACGCGACGCGCGTCGGCCACGCGCATGTCGTGAGCGAAGAGTAAGGGGAGTGGCACGAAACAGTCCTCAGTTCACGGAGTCCTCGTGCGTAAGCGTAGGCCGCTGGTCGGGCGAAGAAATTGGTCGCTGGCGGATACGCGCGACGGACTCAGCGCGCGGTCGCCAGTTCCGCCGCCGAGCCAAGCGTGCTCGGTATTCTTGGGCGAGGAATCGTTCGCGAACGTGGGGGTACATCGTGAGAACGTTGCTGTTGGGATATTGCGCGCTCGTCGTGGTGTACGGCGCGCTACTGGCCGCCATGATTGGCCTCGCGGGGTGGACCTCGGACAACAGTTCGACGGCCTCATCGCGAGCGAAGTCCTGGGTCCAATTCGGGGTGCTGATTCCGGGCGCGCTGACGTGTTGTCTGGCGCTCGGGTTTCTTGACGCGCACCTTTCCACGACGGTGTCACTCGTAATCGCGGGCGCTGCGTTGATTGTGGGAATTGCCGTCGTGGTCGTCGAAGCCAGCGTCGACGATCGTTTAACCAAATCGCGTCACTAGGGCGAGACTCGCCGTCAAACCTCATTCACTCTTCGTGACGAGTCGAAGAAGGGGCCGAGATGTGTCGAAATATTACGACCTTACGGGGCCTAGAGCCACCGGTCACGGCTCAGGAGATAGAAGCCGCCGCAGTGCAATTCGTACGCAAGGTCAGTGGTGTGTCGTCGGGTCCGCTCCTCGAGTCGACGAGTTTTCGCGAGGCGGTGGCGAGCGTCGCGCTCGCCACCGAACAGTTGCTGCGCGAACTGCCGCCCCGTCAGCGACCACCACGCGTCACGCCCGCGTCGCGTCGGCACGTGGCGCGTTGAGTGCACGGTGACGCTCACGAGACGAGTGCGGGGGTCGACGTGCCCTCGTCGCGGTCGACGTCAATCGTGGCGGCGCTCGCGTGGCTTTCGCGTGGCAGTCGCGCAAACGCGCTGACCCCGCCGAGCGCCACGAGCGTCGCGGCGAGAAGAAGTCCCCAGCGATAGCCGCCGAGAAACGCGTGCACCGGCGTCGCGCGCGACCGCAAGAGTTGGTGCTCGCGTCCCGTGAGGATCACGCCGATGACCGTGACGCCGAGTAGACCCGCGAGCTCGCGCGACGCGTTAAAGATCGCCGACGCGACACCCGTTCGGTCCTTGGGCATGGTGCTCAAGACCAGCGAGGTGAGCGGCATGGTCAACCCACCCCCCACGCCAATCAGCGCGAAGCCCGGCATTAAGTCGAGGTAGGTGGCGTGCGGGCCCAGCAAACTGACGGACGCGATGCCCACCGCCATCAGGCCCATGGCGAAACCGAGTACGCGGTTGGGTCCGAATCGCGCGGCGACGCGATCCGACACCGTGGCGCCGGTGGCCATGAGGAGGGCCATCGGCACGAACGCGACCCCGGCTTTGGTCGGTGCAAAGCCCAGTACGTTTTGGAGGTAGAGCGCCGTAAAGAAGTAGATGCCGAAGAGTCCAAAGGCCCACAGCATTAAAACGGCCAATCCTGATCGAAAGGCGCGATTGGCGAAGAGACGGAGATCCACCATGGGGTCGGTGACGCGCCGCTCAATCGCGACAAAGCCCAGGGCACTGATTACCGCGACCAGGAAGCTCGACACAATGAGCCGTGAAGTCCAGCCGTCGCGGGTGCCCTGAATCAACGCGAAGGTCAGCGCGAAGAGCGCGATCGCCGAGGTCGCCACGCCCGCCACGTCGAGTGAACGTCGCACCGTGGCGCGTTGGGCGCTCACCGCCACGAGTGCCACGACGGTGGTCAACACGCCGAGAGGAACGTTTAAGAAGAAGATCCATTTCCACGACACGTGCTGCGCAAAAAAACCACCGATCACGGGACCCACCGCCAGTGAGAGCGCGCCGACCGCTCCCCAAACGCCGATCGCGCGCGCTTGATCTTTGGGCGCCGGGTACGCGTGGGTGATGATCGACAAGGTTGTCGGCGCGAGCAGCGCGGCGCCCACCCCCTGAATCGCTCGGGCCACGATGAGCGCGTTTGACGACCCGGCGAGGCCGGCCGCTAGGGAAGCCGCGGTGAAGATGAAGAGGCCCGCGAAGAAGACGCGGCGGCGTCCAAAGACGTCACTTAGTCGGCCCCCCGCGAGTAAGAGCCCCGCGAAGAAGAGAATGTAGGCGCTGACCACCCACTCGATACCCGACTCCGAGAGGTGTAGCGATCGCTGAATCGTGGGTATCGCGACGTTCACGACGTTGTTGTCGAGGAGCGTCATGAACGTGGCCAACGACGCGGCGAGGAGCGTCCACCCACGCGCTGGCGTGGCCCGTAGTTGGTGGTTCGGAACTTTCACGTCGGTTAACACGGGGCTCTCCCTTTTTCGTATTTTTCATGTACGTTGTACTTGTACGTTGTACACTATACAACGTAACCGTACGCCGTACAATTGTCAAGGATGTCCCCCGTGAAGCGTGAGCCCAAAAGTCGACTTGATCGAGATTTCGTGGTGGGCGTCGCCATGACCCTGGTCGATCGCGAAGGCCTCGACGCTTTAACGATTCGTCGACTCGCGGCCGAGCTTTCCGTTACGCCAATGGCGCTGTACTGGCATTTCGAGGACAAACAGGCACTGCTTGACGCCCTGAGTGACCAGCTTTGGGTCGAGGCGCGTGACCGGGCTTTTGGTCACACCGCCGTAGACGAGGACGACGAGTGGGGTCAGTTGCGACACGTGATTAGGGCGTTGGTTGACGTCTTTCGTGAGCATCCAACCCTGTCAAATTGGGCGCCCTTTCGCGTCACCGAGTGTGAAGCTGGACTCGAAGTGACCGAGTGGACGCTCGCGCTGCTCGGGCGCGTCGGCCTTAATCCGGAGCGGGCGGCCGAGGTGGCTCGCTACCTGCTGGGATCGGCCGTCATGCTAGTCGGTAACCAACCGGGACTCGCGATTCCCAACGCCGACGTGCGTGAAGAGATGACGCGAAGCAAACAGGCGAAGCTGCTCACCCTCTCGCCCGAGCGCTATCCGCATATCCTGGCCGCGTCGAGCTATCTCGTCGCGTGTGACTCGCCAGAGGTGTACTACGCACTCGGCGTCGACCTCATCGTCGGAGGCGTGCGGACCGCGTCGGCCAATCTGGTGCGCTAGGCGCTGCACCTGGTCGAGTGACCAACGGGTGTTCGTGACGCCCGAGAATAGTTACACGTCGACCTGAATATTTTTCACGTGAATTAGTTCCCACGCGAATAATTTTTTCGTGGAACCTGTTATTGTCGCCTCACTCCGCGTTGGTGATGCAACCACGGAGTAGCGGTCGCGATTGAAAATTCCGGGGGGAACGTGAGCATTTTTTGGATCAGCATCGGCATGGGTATTGCCGTCGCGGCAATTCTCGCCCTTTCGTCGGTCGCCTTTACGCTCGAGTACGCCGTGAGTCGGGTGGTCAATTTGGCGCACGGCGAAGTGCTGACGATTGGTGCCTACGCCGCCTACGTTGCCGAGACGACGTTCCACTTCAATCTGTACGAGTGCGCGATCGTCGCCACGATCTTTGGCGCCGTGACGGGGATGGCGCTCAACTACTTTCTCATCGAACGCTTTCGCGGTCAAAAGTCATTGTCGACCTTGATCGCGACGTTGGGCGCGTCCTTGATCTTGCAAAATCTTCTGCTCATTGCCTTTGGCGGCGCGAGTGTTTCGTACGCGTTCAACCAGGGCAATCTCCTGCACGTGGGGCCCTTTCTTTGGACGACACTGACGATCCGGGTGATTATCTCCGCGGTCGTGGTCGCCGTATTGATTTACATTTTCTTACAGCGCACGAAAATCGGTAAGGCACTGCGCGCGGTTGCCCAGAATCGCGAGCTGGCCCAAGTGAGTGGTATCCCGGCGCGCAGCGTCGTGATGCGTACCTGGGCGACCGCCGGCGCCGTCTCGGGCTTCGCGGGATTCCTCTACGGCGAGACCATCGGCACGATCACCCCCACCGTCGGCAACGGCTTTCTCCTCCTCTCCATCACGGCGGCGGTCGGGGGCGGGCTAGGACGTCCCTACCCGACGCTCGGTGGCGCGCTGATGCTCGGACTCGTGATGTCAATCGCGGGCACGTACTGGTCGTCGTCGTATCAGTTGGTGGTCGCGTTCGGCTTCCTCGTTTTGATGCTGCTCGTGAAACCCAATGGACTTTTCGTGCGCGGTAAAGCACAGACGGTGAGGGCCTGATGCTTCAGTACTGGACCGCTATTTTGACCGAGGCCGCGATCTTCGCGATTTTGGCTATGGGCATCGACATGATCTGGGGTTGGGCCGGCGACTTCGACTTGTCGGCCTACGCGTACTTCGCGTTAGGCGTGTACATGACGATGGTTTTGACAATCGGCAAGCCGCACGCGCCGGTGACCTACGTTTTCGGTCTGCACCTCTTTTTCCCACTCGCGGTGGTGCTGGCCGTCGTGGTCGTGGTCGCCTTCGCCGCCATTATCGGCGCGATCGCGCTGCGAAGTTTGCGCGAGGTGTACTTTTCCATCACCACGCTCGGTGCCGTGTGGGCCATTTACTACTGGGTCGAGAACTACACGCCGCTCTTCAATGGCTATAACGGGGTGTACGGTCTCTTCGACCCGCTCGGGGGTGGACTCTCGTACAACGCCTACCACTATCTTTTCTTTGCGGCGTGCCTCATCATCCTGCTGGGCGTCTACCTGCTGGTGTCGCGGATCTCGACCAGTCCCTTCGGGCGAATGATTCGGGCGGTACGAGACGACGAGTCGGCCGCGTCGGTCTACGGACGCAACGTCTTTTGGGCGAAGTACCGCACCTACCTTTTCGGCGCCGGTCTGGCCGGCTTTTCGGGTTCGCTCTTTGCCGCCTACATTGGCGCCTTCAACCCGCTCGATTGGCGCCCGACGGAAATCTTCGTGTTGTACGCCGCGATTCTGGTCGGCGGTCGAGGCAATCCCAAGGGCGTCGTCCTGGGCTCGTTCATTGTCTACGTCGGCTTCGTGGAGTTGACGCGTTACATTCCGTCTCCCGCCGCGCGGCCCGAACTCGGACCGGCGCTTCGTCAAATTCTGATCGGCCTCTTGATTATCTTGATGCTCAAGTTCCGCCCGAGTGGACTGATCCCCGAGCGGCTGGGCGGTGACGGGACGGAAGGTCGGCGATCGTGGCGGACGCTGTTCGCGAAGCGCACCCTAGAGTCCAAAGATTCCGACGTCGCGCTCGGGGCCGTTTCGGCGAGTGGAGTTGACGCGTCATGACCCAACTCTTAGAGATTGAGAACGTCACGAAGACCTTCGGTGGCGTGACCGCAGTGAGTCAGTGCTCGATGAGTATCCGTGAGGGCACCGTCGTGGGCCTGATTGGACCCAACGGTGCTGGCAAGAGCAGCGTCATCGACCTGGTGTCGGGTTTTGAACGACCTAACGAGGGAAGTATCCGCTTTGACGGCCGTGAGATCGTGGGCAAACGGCCGGACCAGATCTCACGTCTGGGCCTCATCCGTACGTTTCAAACGCCGCGCGAGTGGCGTGATCTCTCAGTCATCGACAACGTGCGCGTTGGCCGGTCTGACCTGGAACGCGATTCGTTGTGGCGAGCCGTCACGACGTCGCGCAAGCTCCGCCGACTCGAAGAAGGTGAGACTGGTGAGCTCCGAGATTTAATGACGCACTATCGACTGGACACCGTGCGTAACCAGCGCGCCGTCGGGCTGAGTGGTGGTCAAAAGCGGCTCCTCGAGTTCGCGCGCATCGCGGCCGCCCGACCGCGCCTGACGATTCTCGACGAACCCATGGGCGGCGTGAACCCCGTCTTGGGTGAGCGCATTGGCGAAGCAATTCGCGAACTGAAGCGCAACGGCAGCACGGTGGTGGTCGTGGAGCACAATCTTCCCTTCATTGAACGTACCTGCGACGAAGTCGTGGTCATGGACCTGGGCACGGTGATCGCGCAGGGGCCCTTCGCGGAGCTGCGCGATAACAAACGGGTCGTGGACGCCTACCTGGGGAACGATGACGAATGAGTGAGACTATGAACACGCCCGTCGTCCTACGAGTCGACAAGGTTACGGCCGGATACGGCGGTAACCCGATTATTGAAGACGTCTCGTTGCAGGTCTACGAGGGAAAGATCACGGCCATCGTGGGTCCCAACGGCGCGGGAAAGTCCACGTTGCTTAAGGCCATCAGTGGCGTGATTAAAACCTCGAGCGGCCATGTCGTGGTCGGTGAGAAGGACTGCACCAACTTCGCGCCCGAAAAAATGGTTCGCCACCGCTTGGCTTACGTCCCCCAAGTCGCGAACACTTTTCCCGACCTTACGGTGAAGGAAAACCTCGAAATGGGTGGGTACACCCGCAAAAGTGGCGTCGGTGAACGTATTGAGGAGTTGTGCGAGCTTTTTCCCGATATTCGCAAGTCCCTCAAGCGAAAGGCCGGCGCGCTCAGCGGAGGCCAGCGCAGCATGCTCGCGATGGCGCGCGGACTCATGCTGGATCCGAGCGTAATGTTGCTCGACGAACCGAGTGCGGGACTCTCACCAATCTTTCAAAGCGCGCTGTGGGAGCAGATTGAAAAAGTCGCCGCAACCGGCGTCGGCGTCTGCGTGGTGGAGCAGAACACGCGTCGCTCGCTGCGCCACGCTCACTGGGGCTACGTCCTCGTGTTGGGCCGGAATCGTCTCGACGGACCGGCCTCGCAGCTGTTACACGACGAAGAGGTCATTGACCTCTACGTCGGACGAATGTCGTAGTGGTAAACCAAGTCTCATATGAGAGCAACACAACAAGGGGGGAATGAAGTGCAATCACTTAGAAAGAAGATGTCCATTCGGGCGGTGACGAGCGCGTTAGCACTAACGACCGCACTCGGTACGGGCGTCGTCGTGGGCACCGGCAGCGTCGCGGGAGCCACGTCAGGATCCGTCTCATTTGGCGTCCTGTCCTGTTTCACCGGACCGCTCGCCAGCCTGGGTCAAGGTATCTACCAAGGCGCACAGATTGCCCAGGCGCAGATCAACGCGGCCGGCGGCATCCTCGGCAAGAAGCTGAACATCCCACAGGGTGACACCGGCTGTGACCCGGTCGAAGGTAAGACCGCGCTTTTGAAGTTGATTTCCGGCGGGGGTATCAAGGGCATCATTGGGCCCACCACGCAAGAGATCAACGCGGTCGAGCCGGTGCTGCGCTCGAACAAAATCATCGACGAGTTCCAAGGTGGCGACGTGGGACGTGACCACCAGACCGACCCGTACCTGTTCCGCGACAGCCCCTCGGACAGCCAGCTCGGCGTCGCGATGGCGACCTACGCCCACTTGAAGGGCTACAAGAAGGCTGACCTGTTGTTCTACTCCGACGCCGCGGCTCAGACGATCGTCGCGCCGGTGAAGACGACGTGGCTGAAGTTGGGCGGCACAATTGTGCACGTCTACAACATTCAAGCCGACCAGTCGTCGTACACGAACACGGTGGCCCAGGTCATCGCGGACAAGCCCGACGTGATCTTCTCGCAGACCGACGCGCAGACCGTGGCCGTTTTGTCGACCGAGTTCAGCCAGTTGGGATCGAAGATTCCGTGGATTGGTACGGACATCACGACGAGTAGCGACTACATCAAGGCCTTCGGGGCCGCCAAAGCTCACGCGGAGTTGACGTCCATCATGGGTACCTCGGTCAGTGGCGGCGCCTACAACGCGTTCTTGAAGAGCTTCAAGAAGATGTTCCCCAGTCAGGCCGCGGCCGGACCCTTGAGTGGTTCGAACTACGCCTACGACGCGGTGATCTCCCTCGCGCTAGCGGACACCTACGCGAAGACCTTTGACGGGACGACCGTGGCGAAGGACATGACCAAGGTGACCAACCCACCCGGGACGGTCTGCTCGACGTACGCCGCTTGCGTGAAGCTTTTGAAGGCGGGCAAGAAGATTAACTACGAAGGCGCGAGTGGGAGCATTGACTACAACAAGTACCACAACACCTTTGGCCCCTACGCCCCGTTCGTCGCGAACGCGTCAACGGGTAACGAGGTTCAAGGTACGCCCCTGAGCGCGAAAGTCCTCGGCGACGTGACCAACTGCACGTCAACCAAGACGTGCTTGGCGGTTTTGAAGGCTGACGGTTTGAAGTAGGGAGGCGTGGTCTCGGGAGGCTCGTTCGCGAGCCTCCCGAGACCACGTTGTTTTTTTCCAGGCTCGCGACGACGTCGTTCGTCGTCGCGGCGTAGATTGAAGAACGTAGGTGGTGACGTGAACGAATCGAACGAGTCGGGTCCGCTCAGTGGCGTGCACGTCTTGGACCTTTCGCGCGTACTCGCCGGGCCCTACGCGACGATGATTTTGGGTGACTTAGGCGCCGACGTCATCAAAATCGAACAGCCCGGCTCGGGCGACGACACCCGGCTCTGGGGACCACCGTTTATCGACACGCCGGAGGGCCGCGAAAGCACGTACTTTCTCTCGACGAATCGCAACAAGCGTTCGGTGACGCTCGACATGAAGGACCCCGAACAGTGGTCCTTTATTGAGCAACTCGTGCGTTGGGCCGACGTCATCGTGGAGAACTTTCGCCCAGGCGTGATGGAACGCTTGGGCCTCGGTGACGAGGCGCTGGAATCGATGAATCCAGGACTCATCCGACTCTCGATTAGTGGCTTCGGCGACGACGGACCCGACGCCCGTCGCGTGGGCTACGACCACATTTTGCAGGGCGAGGGTGGCTTGATGTCGATCACGGGTGCTCCCGAGGGCCCGATGGTGAAAGTCGGCGTACCGATCGCGGATATCGTCGCGGGACTCTACGCGGTCATCGGCGCGGTCGCCGGCCTGGTGGAGCGAAACCGTAGTGGTCGAGGGCAACGCGTCTCGACCTCGCTGCTCGCGGGTCAGATTGGGATTCACACCTTTCAGGGCACGCGCTACCTCGTCGGTGGTGAAGTGCCCCCACTCTCGGGCAATCAGCACCCGACGGTCTGTCCCTACGGGGTCTTTTACGCGAGTGACGCGCCGATCGTCCTCGCCGTTGGTAACGACGCGATTTGGCGACGCTTCGCCCCCCTGGTCGATATCGACCCGCTCGACGAACGTTTCTCGACGAACGCGTTGCGCATTGCTCGAGTGGACGAACTCAATCAACTCATGGCGCCGGCCCTCGCGTCAAAGTCCGTGGCACACTGGCTGCCGCTCTTTGACGCCGCGGGCGTCCCGGCCGGTGAGGTCAAGAAGCTCGACGCCGTGTACGCCAGCGAACAAGTTCGTCAGCAGAATCTGGTGTGGCGTGTTGATCACTCCACGCTGGGCCCCATCGAACTACCCGGCAGCCCCCTTCGCTTTGGTCGCAGCTCGGTGTCGGCGCGACTGGCGCCACCCACACTGGGAGAACACACCGACGAAGTTCGACGAGAGTTCGGTGCGGATGAGTAAGGATCACGAAATGGTGAAGACGTCATGGCACCGATAACTCGCTTCGGTCGGTCGCTGTCGCTCGTGCAGAGCCGCCTCGAGTCGCGCTGGCGTCGCTCGGCGCGCTGGATGCGTCACCGTCGCCGGGCACGCGTCGCGGCTCCGCCGGCGACCACGGTGTCGGTCACGAGCATTGGTGGTGGCGTGACCGAGATTCGGCTGCTCGGTGGGGAGCGGCGCAACGTGCTCGGACGTTCGACGATTTCGGCGATCGAAGAGGCGGTGGCGAATCCACTCGCGGGGACGCGCGCGTTCGTGTTGACCGCGGAGGCGCCTGATTTCTGCGCCGGGTACGACCTTATTGAGGCCTCGCGGGGCGTCGCGAGTGACCTAATTGCCTACGAGGAAAACTTCGCGCCGCTGCGCCGCTCCAAGATTCCTCTGGTCGCGGCCCTTCAGGGCAACGTGATTGGCGGAGGTTTAGAGCTCGCGCTCTCCGTCGACGTGCGCGTGGCGTCGCCCGAGGTTCGCTTCGCCATCCCGGCGTCGAAGCTTGGTCTGGTGTACTCCGAGACCGGCGTGCGTTTGGTGGTCAGCATGCTCGGTGAGGCACTCGCGCGTGCCATGTTCGTGGGTGGCCAAGACTTAAAGGCCGAGGCCGCTCTCTCGATTGGACTTATCAGTGAGATGGTGGGGCGTGAACAGTTGCGCGAGCGCGCGATCGCGTTGGCGACCGAGATCGCCTCGTGGTCGGCCCTCGCGTCGTCGGGTAATCGCCAGATTCTCGACGTCATCGCGGGGCGCGTTGAGGCGGACACGGCGGCGCTACGTCTCGCGAGTTTCGCTGACCACGGCGACCTCGCGCAGTCAATTCACCAATTCGTGACGCGCCGTCGTCCGGTCGCCCCGGCGCCGACCTCCGTGACGCCGACGTTGCCTAGCGATTCGTAAGCTGCTCGGAGAGATCCCAGAGCCGGTCCGCGGCATCGGGATCGAGCGCGTGGGCCATAACCCCGGCGAAGGGAAGGGCCTCGTCAAAGGGACGGGCTTGCGCGCAGTCTTCGAGGTAGAGCCCGCCGACGTCGTTGAGTTCCTCGCCTAGTGCGGCCCACACTGACGTTGCCGCGCCCTGTTGCGTATCTTTAAAGGCGCGGTTGACGCGTCCCTCGGCGTCGCGCCAGCCCATGGCGATCTGTTCGTCTAGCGGCAGATACTTTTGCAAGCCGGTCATAATGCCGCCAGGGTGCACCGCGTTCGCGATGAGGCCGTGGGCCCGGTAACGACGATCGAGGCCGACGGCGAAGAGTGCGCACGCGGTCTTGGACTGTCCGTAGGCACTCCACTTGTCATAAGGTCGTCGTTCGAAGAACGGGTCGGTGAAGTCCACGGGACTACGTCGGTGGCCAATGGAACTCAAGCAGACCACTCGCGCGTCCTTGGCCGCGAGTAACAGTGGCAACAGCCCCGTCGTAAGGGCGAAGTGGCCGAGGTGGTTTGTGCCGAACTGGAGTTCGAATCCGTCACTCGTCGTGGCGCGCGGCGTGGCCATGACGGCCGCGTTGTTGATGAGGAGGTCGAGCGACGCGTTGCGCGCGAGGACGTGAGCGACGAAGGCGCGGATTGACGCTAAGTCGCCCAGATCTAACGTCGCGACCTCGACTTCGGCCCCGGGGTGAGTCGCGAGTAATGACTGGCGGCTCGTCTCACCACGATCGAGGTCGCGCACCGCAAGCAACACGCGCGCGCCGGTCTCGACGAGGGCTCGAGCCGTTTCGACGCCGAGTCCCGACGACGCGCCCGTGACTACGGCGAAACGACCAGAAAGATCGTGTCCGGCCGCGACGTCGAGCGCTCGACTGCGCGCGCCAAATGGTGAAACGACGCGCGTCGTCCGAGGAAGAGTCACGTCGTCACTCTAGAACTCGGCGCGTCGCGAACGCGTGGGGCGACGTTAGGGTGACGACGGAAGCGCTTCGTGAAGTGCCGACATTGAGGGGGCGTTATCGAGCGGAGTCATCCCCAACGTGACGTCGCGCAGTCGCGCGCGCGACCTCGCGCGCTGGCGCAGAGTCTTTTCGCGCCGTTACCTCGTCACTACGACCTCCTCGCCTTCGTGCTCTCACTCGGCCAAGATCGTCGATGGCGTGGAGCGATGGTCGACGCGGTCGCGACCGCGCAGCCCCGCGTCGTCCTCGACGTCGCGAGTGGTCCCGGATCGGTCGTGCGCGAACTGCGACGTCGTGGGGTATCCCACGTCGTCGCGCTCGACGTGAGCGAGGCGATGTTGCGTCAGGGTGTGGCCAACGCGGCTCGCGACGACGCCCTCGGGCACGTTGCGTTTGTCGTAGGTGGGGCGGAACAGTTGCCTTTCGCGGACGGCGAATTTGCGGCGGTGACCTTTACGTACCTCTTGCGTTACGTGAGTGATCCCGCTGCGGTCTTGCGCGAGCTGGGTCGCGTGGTTCGCCCCGGCGGCGTGATGGCCAGTCTCGAATTCGCGGTGCCGCCTCGAGCTTGGTGGTACTTCTGGTGGGTGGGGTACACGCGCCTGGTCCTACCCGTGGCCGCGTTCGCGACGGGCGGGCCCGCGTGGTGGCGCGCCGGGCGCTTCCTCGGCCCGAGCATCAGCGCGCACTACGAGCGGTACTCGTTGGCGTGGACCCTAAACGCGTGGCGTGCGGCGGGATTTCGCGACGTCACCGTCCGTCGAATGAGCCTGGGTGGCGGCGTGGTGATCTCGGGAGTTCGCGAAGGGTGAGTGACGCCGAATCGCGCAAGTCGCCTGATCGGTCGTCGGAGGGGGCTGCCTACTACACGTCGCCAACCTTGATTCGCCATCCTCGGCGTCGCGAATGGTGGAGTGTGCTGCACCCGCCCTACACCTTGCTGCACCTCTCACTCGTGGTGCTCGGTGGGTGTCTTCGCGCGCCGGTCAACTTCGTGTACCTCGCGGTGACCGTCGTGGCGTTCTTTTTGGGTCTCGGTGTGGGAGCCCACAGTCTTGACGAGTTGCACGGACGGCCACTCGGCACGACGATTCCTCGCCGCCAACTGTGGACGGCCGCCATCGTTGGGCTGGGCGGGGCCGTCGCCCTCGGCGCCGTGGGCGTCATCTTCGTGAGCGATTTCTTGATTGTGTTCATGGTCATCGGCCTGTTGGTCGCGATCGGCTACAACCTCGAAATTGCGCACGGACGCCTCCACACCAGTGGCGTCCTTATCGTGGGGTGGGGTTCGTTTCCCGTCCTGACGAGTTACTTCGCCCAACACCGAAACGTCAGCGCCGCGGCCGTGGTGCTCGCCGGATTCGCAGCGTTACTGGTGTTACTCCAGCGCACGCTCTCGACGCCGGCCCGTCTCTTACGTCGGCGCACGGCGCGCGTCGAGGCTCGCTTGCTCCTTCACGACGGCAACGAGATGGAATTGACCAAGGCGACGTTGCTCGCCCCCCTCGAGACGTCGTTGCGCATTCTCAGTTGGTCCGGACCCGTGCTCGCGCTGTCGATGTTGCTGGCGAGAATCGCCGGGGCGTAGTCGGTCCGCTTAACCCGCCGACGAACTCGGGTTCGTTGGTCCAAGCGGGCGCGACGTGGGCCGCGGCGGAAAGCGGCCCATGTCGGCCCCGACGGCGAGTCCGATGTTGGCGACGTGAAGATGAATCTCCTCGAGGAGATCCGTGTTGGACTTGACCTCAGCGACGAGCGCCGTATTTTCTTCAATCAGTTTCTTGATGTCGTCGGTGTTGTTTGAGGTGTGCAGCGCGACCTCCGAGGCAATCGCGTCGGAGCGCTTTGCCGCGATGAGCAGCGCCGCTGCTTGAACACCCGCCAGCATCGAGAGAAAGAGGTTGAGCAAGATGTACGGGTAGGGGTCGAAGGCTTTGTGGTGCAGTACGTGCTCAAACAGGAACGTGTTGACGATTGCCCACGCAATCATGACGGCGAAGAATCCAAAGACGAAGGGCCACGAACCCATGACGTTGCGCATCCGATCGGCGGCGCGTTCTCCGATCGAAAGGTCGCTCCCGGAGCGAACGCCGGGGTGTCGGTGCCAATGGGTCTGCCATCGAGTGTCGGTCACGCTTCATTGTGTCACGCGGTCTGGGCCGCGCCATGAAAAACACGTCTTCTGCGCGGTACGCTGGGCGCGAATCTCATTTCGAGGAGTTGGACCCGTTCGTGTCGCTCGTCATCTCGCGTCGTCGCTGCTTACGCCGTCTCGCTCGATTTCGGCGTCATCGATACGGGCGTTGGGTCGTCGGGCTCGCGATGAGCGCGAGCGTCGGAGTCGTACCGGCCGCGACGAGCGTGGCCGCGGCACCACCCAGGCCACTGCCCTGCGCCGCACCTCAACTCCACGTGTCGCTCACGACGAACCCGTCGACGGTGCTCGTTGGTCAGACCGTGGCTACGCGGGCGATTCTTGAGAACGTGTCGACGGTGGCGTGCACAGTAACGATTGGCGGGACGACCCCCACGTTCACCGTGTACGACCGCGCCGGGGTCGCCGTGTGGAGCTACTGCGACTCGCTGGTGAAGTCCGAGATGTGCCCGCAGTTCCTACGCCTCGTGACGCTCGCGCCCGGCCACCGTATCGTGACGACGGCGTCGTGGGCAACGTCGAGCGTGGCGCCGGCCACGACGGCTGGAACCTATCGCCTCGAGTGGCGCTTAGTCGGCACAAATATTTCGGCTTCGAGCAGCATTCACCTCGCGTCGTCCGCGTCGGTGTCGCGCGTGATCACTGAAGCCGACGCGGGGCACGTCGTGACGTTGAAAGTCGGACAGAGTCTCGAGTTGCGGTTGAGTTCGTCCACGTACGTCTGGAGCACGCCGCGTCTTTCGAACCCGTCCGTCGTGACTCCCGTGTCGAGCGCCACGGCCTCGCCACCAACGTTCGTGGCCGCGTCCCCTGGTCGCGTCGTCCTCAGTACGGTCGGGACGCCGCGGTGCTACCCGCAGTGTCTCATGCCGAGCCGACTCGTGCGCGTCGTTCTGCGCGTGCGTCAACCTTCACTCGGGGGCGAGTAGAGGGCGCGCAGCGACGTGAGGTGCGCGCGATTTAAGGTCACGAGGCAGTCCGCGAAGGCGACGGGCGTGAAGGATCCTGCGCCGTACTCGTCGGCCACACTGACGCAGGCCAAGCGCCGTGAGCGTTGCCACGACGTCTCCGCGGCCACAAAGTCGCGTCGGGCCGTGCCAGGAGCCAGCGTTCGAAAGATCGCGCGTCGCTGTTGGTTGATGAGGACGTCGAGGTAGAGCACTTGGTGCTCGGCGCAGCCTTCCATTCCGAGCGTGGTAGATCTCTGACACGACAGGGGTGTGAAGGTCTCGCGCAAGATTGGCGGAACGAGTGCGGGGGCCTCGGGCGTGTGGCGCACCGTGGACGTGGTGGTCGGTGAAGTCGTCCCGTGCGACACGGCACCGACCAGGTAGGCCAGTAACGCGGTCAGCACGATGACGGGAACGCGACGCACGACGAAAGTCTGGCAGTTTCGCGTGACGTCGTGCTCGCCGGATTAGTCCTCGTGTCCGGCGAGCACCGTAATCACGCGGACCGTCTCGTCGAGGGAGAAGGCCATGCTGGCGCGACCGATTTGGAACTCGTAACGCTGGAGTCGTGTGCCTTCGCTAACGAAGGGGTTGGCGAAGGTCCAGACGCCGTCGTCCTCGGCGAGACGGCGGGCTCGCGCCGTCATCTGTGCTCGGGTGGCCGGAAAGCGCAGGTGCATCAGAGGACTACGCACGTCGTCGGGTAAGACGTCGACGCCCTCTACTTGACGCAGTGCCTTCGCGACAGCGCGTGCTCGTCGGTAGTAGGTCGGCATGTCGGCGGGTCGGTCACGAAGGACGCTGAGCGCGGACGCGGCGTAGGGCCACAACATGTAGGGGCGTCCCCCGTGGCGTGTGCGCCAAATGGAGACTTCGTCAATAACGTCGGCGTCGCCAGCCACGCAACTGCCCGAGATTCCCCCGAGACCCTTGTAGAACGAGACGTACACCGAATCGAAAAGAGCCGCCACGTCGGCGATGGACTTCTTGGCGGAGGCGGCGTAGTACGGCGCGGCCTCCCACAGCCGCGCGCCGTCGAGGTGCACGGCGGCCCCTCGCTCGCGCGCCCACTCGACCTGGGCGTTAAGTTCGCGCCACGTCGGGAGGTACCCGCCAATGTCACGCTGGGGGAGTTCGAGCAAGAGCGCCGCGAGGGGCTCATTGATGTGGTTGAGCTCTTCCAACGTCACGGGCTCTAAAGGAGCGAACCGAGAGCCGGCGAGTACCTCACTCAGTCCGTGAAGTCGCGCGAAGGCGTTCTCTTCGTGTGTACGCAAGTGGCAGAGGGGGTGAAACGCGACGCCGCGTCGGCCTCGACGATCGGCGTGCACCCGCAGTGTGGCCTGCTGCGCCATAATGCCCGTTGGCAAAAAGAGTGCCTTTTCTTTGCCGAGCAGCGTGGCGACCTCGCGTTCGAGCTCGTCAACGACCCCGCCTTGGCCGTACACGTCAATTGCGGTGTCGGAAGGTATTTGCGCGAGCAGGCTCGTCACGTCGCGTGGTCCGTCACCTCCGAGGTAGCGCGTGCACTGAGCGACGAGGTCTTGGAGCGAAACGCGTGCGGAGCGGGCCATGGGCTCAGGCTAGTGAGCCGACGACGTCACGTCGAGGTGAACGATCACGCGTCTCGACCTAGGCGGAGGGCGCCTCGTCGCGGGCCACGCGCACCGAGATCGCGCTCGGCCGCACCATGACGGTGTGCTTACGTCGCGGAGCTCGCGCGCCGCCGTCCAATTCGTACGGCGTGTGCTCGTTCAACGTGACTTCGAAGTGGCGACCCTGGGTCATGCGCGTAAAGGGCGAGCGGTGCGCGCTGCCCGTGACGAGTCGCGCGATCACACGTGTCCACTGTCGGACATTCTCGGCGGTGACGACGCCAATTTCGAGTACGCCGTCGTCGGGCAATCCCGCCGGGAAAACGGAGATGCCGCCGGCCAGTGAGTTCATCTGTCCAAAGAGGACACCCGTCGCTCTCCCCTCAAACCACGGCGCCCCGTCGACGCGGATCTTCGCTTC
Organism: Acidobacteriota bacterium; assembly: GCA_028873575.1. Taxonomy (GTDB): domain Bacteria; phylum Actinomycetota; class Acidimicrobiia; order Acidimicrobiales; family RAAP-2; genus RAAP-2. The sequence continues at coordinate 60,077 of JAGWHY010000001.1, forward strand.
GCGCGCGTTGACGCGCATCGCCTTGATCGCGGTCAAGACGTACGCCAATCTTCCAAAGCGTTTTTTCAACTTGCCGTCGACCTTTTGCATCACGACCGCGTCGAAGCCAACGCCCGCCATCACCGTAAAACACTTGCCGTTCATGACTCCCACGTCCAGGCGACGGGAATCGCCGTCGAAGGCAACGTCGAGCGCCCCCTTGAGGTCGATGGGGATCCCAAGATTATTCGCGAAAAGATTTGCGGTCCCTGCCGGAAGCAAGGCAATTTCGACGTCCGCGTCAATGACGGCGTGGACGCAGCGCTGCACGGTGCCGTCGCCTCCCCAAATGAGGAGGAGCTGGGCGCCCTGCGCCGCGGCGGATTTCGCCAGTTTGGCCGCCTCGCGGCTGCTCGACGCTTCGAACCACAGTGGGTCGTGGTAGCCGCGGCTTGCGAGGCGCTCACGCAGTTCCTCGAGGCCGCCGCCGAGGATCTTCTTCTTGTGGGCGATGACGCCGATCGAAATCACACGTGCTCTTTCTCTGGATCCGCGCCCGCGCGATCAGACAGTGGTGAGGTCACCCTCGTGGGTCACTACGGTGAGTCTTCCAGACGGAACACGTCGTCACAATCCGAGTAAGTGACGCCCTTCGAGCACGACCACCCGCGGAACGCTGGTCGCGCGGGTGGTCGTACTCGGTGTTTCGGCTCTAAACAATTTGAGGCGACCGCTACCCCCGCGTCGCCGCTAAAAGTAGTGGCGTCGTCCGCCCACCGCGTGGCCGAGCGCGCCCAAGGTCCAAAGGACGACGCCGATGATTAACACGACGACGCCCAGCGACCACAAGAAGGGAATCTGCAAGAAGAATCCCAGCAGTAGAAATACCAATCCCATCGCAATCATTTTCTCTCCGTTTCGTACGACACTGACGCGGCGACTCTCGCCGCGCGGATCATCGTTGCCACGACGCGACCACGTGGTCGTCGCCGTGGTGAGGGCACGTCAGCGCTGCTCTTCGTGGAGCACCGTTGCGTTACCCGAGCTGTCGGTTGTTTCTCTAATGACCGAGTGCGGCGCCGGTCGAACGCCACGGCGCGACGAGGCGAAGATGAGTGCCGAAACGACAAAACCTACGACTCCCGCAATCAAGAGAATGACGCCAACTGTTGATAGTCGAAATCCGTGATTCTGGACAACGTTTGAACTCTGGGCGGTCACGGCCCAATACATAATCGCTCCGATGACCGCGGAGACACCACTAATAACCATTCCGGGTAGACCCATGGTCCCTCCTTTGTTGTCGTGAAATGTGTACGTCAGCGAAGCAACTCGAACTTCGTGTTGCTCACGCTAGGCACATCGTTTCGCAAAAAGTGGTGCTCACAGAAAGTTCTCACGCTTAACGATGACATTCACAGAGAACGCTCAAATTGAACAACGCGTGACGTCTACTTCTCAGAATTCGTGAAGCAATTTCTTACGATGACGTAGAAAACTGTTACCTAATCTCAATCGCCGAGACTTTCGTGATCGGTCCTCGCGTATCAATGGCGCAACACGAGGCGCGAGTTCTTTGTCGTACGTGAGGAGACAATCCATGCACTCGAGATTTCGAGAGAAGATGAGCCGAGTATTACGGTCACTGGATCGAGTGACCTCTCGCGTGAGCACGGTGCTCGTGGTCGTGCTGATTCTCGTTGGCGTCAACGTCGTCATGGCGTGGCGAGATTTCCCCGATCGGTGGCAAATTGTGTACAGCACCCTCACGAACACCGTCGTGGTGGTCATGCTCTTTGCCCTAAAACACACCGACAACCGCCAACAAACGGCGCTGCAGTTGAAGCTTGATGAATTGATTCGGGCGTTGCCCACCGCGGATAACCATCTCGTTCAGATTGAACAGGCGCCGGAAGAAGAACTCGGAGAACGCGAACGAGAGCAGATCGCCATGCACGAGGCTCTACGAACCGAAGATTCCTGAATAACGCAGGCGGTAACGACGTGGCGGGCGAGCGTTCGGCGTGTCGAATGGTTAATTCTTGAGTTCTCGATCCATGCTCTCCTAGCATGAAGTGGTGGGTCAACCTCTCATCGGCATTACGGGACGTCGCTGGCCCGCCACGACGTTGGGTTCAGCGCTACCATCGGCCATGAGTGACCTAACGTTTGACTTGCACTTTTCGGACTACCCCAAGTCCGTGGCTTTGGCGGGTGGCTTGCCCGTAGAACTCACGCGGGACGCGGACGTGTCCGGAATTCTGGATCGAATCGACGGTTTGGTGCTGAGTGGTGGTGCCGATCTCGACCCTCGTCACTACGGGGCCGAGCCCGATGAGCACTTGGGCCCTCTCGAACCCGAGCGTGATGCTTGGGAGTTGGCGTTGCTGCGCGGTGCTCGCGAACGAAAACTTCCCGTGCTGGCGATCTGCCGCGGCTTTCAGCTTGTGAACGTCGCCTTTGGAGGAACCTTGCGCCAGCACGTTGCACTGGATGAGGGTGTGGGCCACCCGCAGTGGGACCTCAGTGGACGAACCGTCACCCATGAGGTGCGCCCGGTCGATCACACTCTCACCGCGTCGCTCTTTGCGGCGGCGCACGGCGTTAATTCACTACATCACCAAATAGTTGAGCGAGTGGGGGATGGACTCGTCATTTCGGCCGTCGCGCCCGACGGCGTCGTTGAAGGATTGGAGACACCTGACGGGTCGGTCCTTGCCCTGCAATGGCACCCCGAGCTACTCCCCGCGCCAGATCCGGCCTTTCGGTGGGTGGTTCGGGCGGCAAGCGACCGAATGTAGGTCAGCGTCTTATCGCGCGCTCCGTCGATTCGCGCGTTCGTCGTCTCGTCGCTCACCACGCGAAATCAGGTCCGACTCCGAAAAGAGGGGATCGCCGTGGTCGCCCTCCGTTTCAAGGCGCCGACGCGCGGCTCCGCTTGGCCATCGTGGGAGAAAGCGGTTGGAAGATAGATAGGACCAGTACCGGCGAGACTTTCGAGAGGGCTGGACGTTGACGACGCAGACGATTTTCGGTGACGAAAACTCCGGCTGGCCATATTCTTCATTCTCCGACTGAACGGTTCGCCCCTTAACCCCTCGCGTTTTCACGCAAGAAATTCGAAACGTACTCAAGATGTGCGGTCATCGCCTCTTGTGCTCCACGGCCGTCGCGATTTCGAAGAGCTTCGTAAATTTGCACGTGTTGAAGGTATGAATGGTGGCGACGATCGTAGGAATCACCGCGACGTTTCATTGACCCCCACAGGTCACCTTTGCGCGCCGTTTCGATGAGACTGTACATGCGCAGCAGGAGTGAGTTGTGCGTGGCTTCGATAAGGCCTCGATGAAAGGCCAAATCCCAGATTTCGAATTCGTCGTAATCAAGGGCGTGTTCGCAGGCCTCCACACTTTTGGCGATTTGCTCGAAATCTGATTCGGTGGCTTCCACCACCGCGATAAACATCGCCATTGGCTCGAAGGCTTGACGCGCCGCCATGACGTCGCTGGGGCCAATATCGTTAAGCATGGAGCGTAGGGAAGAATCATCATTTTCAAGATTGACCATGGCAGTGAGTGGATCGTGCTTGAGATAGGTTCCCCGACCCACCTCACGTGAGATGACGTCCTCCGCCTCGAGAAGTGACAACGCGCTTCGCACGGCCGAGCGCGAAAGGTGCAACGCGTCCGCGAACGAACGTTCAGTGGGTAATTGCGAACCAATAGTGAGACCGCGCTGGGCCGCGTCTTGAAGGAGAATCACCGCAACGTCGCGTATCTGATTTTTGGAGAGCGTTTGCAATATCTCCTCCTCAGGACGAGGTGGCAACTATTAATTCCGATTTGTTATTGAGCGTGAATAGGTCAGGCAGAAGTTACCACTGCAACCATTACAACCAAATTTTTTTCAACGATCATCTCTCAGGATTCGAGTTGATAGTGAAGTGTTTCACGAAAAAGTGACGGCATCTCGTATTTCGAGCGTTGACATTTATCTGATTCGTGGCTACATTCGTCGAGGGCACCGGCACCAATGTGACCTATTTAACCAATACCAAGGGGGAGAGCGTGCGCTTCGCGACCATTCGAACGGATCGGGGACCACGTCTCCACGTCAAGGGATCGAACGGATACGTCGATCTCGGTGACGCGAGTTCTAACGAAGCACTGTCGTCGCTCCAGGGCCTCGCCACATCAGGTGATCTCGGCCTTGAGGCTGCTCGGGCGGCGTCGCAACGTGAAGGCACAGAGTTTGAAGCGCATCAGTTTGCCGCCGCAACGCCCGACGCGCCACGCGTTCTTTGCCTAGGCGTGAACTACGCGGAACACGCAATTGAGGGCGGTCGCGAAGTGCCGAAGTGGCCTGAGTCATTCGTACGAGGCACGGGGAGCATGATTGGAGCGTTTGACGATCTCGTCGTACCGATGCTGACCGAGCGATTTGACTTCGAGGGTGAGCTGGCCGTCGTTATCGGCAAGGGCGGCCGTTATATCCGCGAGGCTGACGCTTTCGACGCCATCTTGGGATATGCCGTGATGAACGATGGGTCGGCCCGAGAATGGCAGCGCAAAGCTACGCAGTGGACGCCGGGTAAGAACTTTGAGGGGACAATGCCTATCGGCCCGGAAGTTGTGACGGTCGACGAAGTTGACATTACTGACGTACCCATCCGTTCCATTCTTAATGGGGAGATCATGCAAGACGCTCGAACGTCGATGATGATCGTGAGCGTCGCGCGCGCGGTTGAGTACTTTTCGGGCTTCACGACTTTGCGCCCAGGTGACGTGATCGCCACCGGTACGCCCGGCGGCGTCGGATTCGCCCGCACGCCTCCCGTGTGGTTGCGCCCAGGTGACGTGATTGAGGTCGAAGTCGAAGGCGTGGGCAAGATATCGAACAAGGTGGTCGCGGAGCAGGGGGCGCCGAGCGACTGGCCATGGCGTCCACTAGAAGTGGACACCACCAATTTCTAGCTTTTAAAAGTCTGCGGCAAGCAGGGAATCACCAATCAATATCAAGGGGGGAATATGCGTTTTACAACTTTGGCGCGTCGAGGGGGCTTCGCCGCGCGCTTCAAAAGACAATTGGCGTTCCTGGCCTCGGTCCTAGCGCTGCTGGTTTCAACGCTGGGGCTGCCAGTCGCTCAAAGTACCGCGGGGGCAGCGTCGTTTAAGGGCTCTATTACTATCGCGACCGTGGCGCCCTTTACCGGTGTCGACGCCGCGCTTGGTCCCAAGTATGAAACGGCGTGCTACGCCGCGTCGCAGGCCATCAATAAAGCCGGTGGTGTGTTGGGTAATCAAGTCAAGTGCAAGACCGTCGACACGCGTGGCGACCCGGCGGACGCCGTACCCGCTGTTCGTCAGATGTACGCGACGACCTCCAACCTCGCGCTCGTCATTGGCTGCACCTCCGACGAGGCCGCGACGGTGGTCCCCGTTTTTGGAGCGCACAAGACTGTCTCGTTTTGTATGACCGGTCAATCTGAGTTCGACGCCGTTCACTTCCCCTACTTCTTCCGTCTGGTGCCGCCGGACGCGGCCGACTCGGTCGCCATGGTCCAGATTGCGAAGCGGCATGGCTATAAGAAGATTGCGTTGGCCTTTGGCAATGACGCCGGAAGTCAAACGTTCGTCCAACCCGCGATTGCCGCCATCCAAAAGAACGGTATGTCAATTGTGTCGAACCAGACGCTCGACATCAGCGCCACAACGTTTCAAACCGAGGCTCAGGCCATCGTGCAGGCACACCCCGACGCGATCATGATGGAAGCGCTCGGCGCGGCGGGTGTTGCTTTGTTGGACGAGGTCTACCAGGCCAACGGTAACAAGATGATTCCGACAATTGGTACGTCAGCGATGATTGATCCAGTTTTCTTTTCCGGCGTCACCTCGGGTCCGATTGGAACGCAGAATTTCATTAGTAACTTCAACGCGGACAACCAAACGGTTAACGCGAGTGGACCTGCCTACCCGCTGTACAAGAAGCTCGTTCTCGCTCAAGCGGGGAAGGTCTCCGGGGTACCTAGTTTCCCAGGACTTCTCACGGCGAACGGTACCGTTCACCTGTACGACGGCATCAACTTGGCGGCCCTCGCCATGACCATGGCGGGCTCCACGCAAGGTGCCAAGTACAAGGCGGACATCTTAAAGATTGCCGAAGGCCAACCTGGTGCCGTGAACGTGTCCAGTTACGCGGCGGGCGTCGCGGCGTTGAAGGCACACAAGAAGATTCACTACATAGGCGTTGGTGGCTCGTATTCGTTTGACGCCTACCAAACCGCGTTTGGACCGTTTGAGGATGATCAATTCTTGGCTGACGGAACCACGGTCGCGGTCGGTGGCACGCTCGGATACTGCAGCCTGACGACGTGTAAGGCAAAACCGTAGTTTCGGTGATCTCGGCCGTGGCGGGTGACCGCCACGGCCGAGATCAATATCAAAGTACGCAGATTTCGTCCCCTCTCTTGAAAGGCTTATGACGTCGTGAGCGTCTTTTTGTCGTCATTGGGCTTCGGCCTCATCACCGCCGCCGTGCTCGCTCTCGCGACTGTTGGCTTCACCATGCAATTCGCCGTAACGAACGTGTTGAATCTGGCGTACGGCTCCGTCATGATCAACAGTGCGTTCGTTACGTACTTCCTCAACGTCCACACGCGATTGAACGCTTGGGTCGCGTTAGGCGGCGGTGTCGCGACGGGCGCCATCGTGTCCTATCTCATCAACCGCTTTATTTTCACGCCCTTTCAAAGACGTAATCTCCCACCAATCACCATTGTGATGGTGGCCCTGGGCGTGGACCTTTGCGGGACGTTTGGGCTTCAGGCAATCGTGGGCGGTAGTTACTTCTCGTTTAGGCAATCGCCCGGACGCCTCTGGCACTTTTGGGGGATGTACTTCAGCACTCTTCAGCTCACCATCATTGGTATTGCGGTCGTAGTCCTCGCGCTGGTGCACTGGCTTTTAAAGTACACGCGACTCGGAAAGGCCATGCGGGCCACGTCAGCCAATATGAATCTGGCGCGTAATTCTGGGGTTCGCACCCAAATGGTCATCTCGACGACGTGGATCATTTCCGGAGCGCTGTGCGGATTGGCCGGCACGGTCTTCGCGATGGACACTGGTGTCTTTGACGCGACGAGCGCTCAGCTCTACATCGTTTTACTTTTGGCGGCGATGTTCCTGGGTGGCCCGGGTGAACCGTACGGGGCGATGCTCGGCGCCGTCACGATTGGCGTCGCCACCGAAGTTTCCGCGGGTTTCATTAATCCGCAGTACAAAGAAGTCATCGCGTTCGTGGTGCTCATAGGAATGTTGATGTTTCGTCCCTACGGCATCTTCGGTAAGGAGAAGACCCTCTAATGAACGCCATCCTCTTTTATTTGGCCACGGTGATTGTTTATGGATCCGTGGACGCGATGGCGTGTCTTGCGCTGAACGTTGAATTCGGATTCGCCGGACTATCCAACTTCGGATTCATCATTTTCCAAGCCGTGGGCGCCTACGTCGCGGCGGCGCTTTCCATGGGGCCGTGGCAGACGTCGAATGGAGGTTTTCAGCAGTACGTTTTTGGTTGGCATCTCCCGTTCCCATTTCCGTGGATTGGTGCCGCGTTGGCGGGTGGCCTACTGGCTCTTCCGTTTGTTTTCTTGGTCGGCAAGCGTTTGCGCGGTGACTTCGCCGCGGTGGGACTTTTGGTCTCGGCGGTACTTCTCAATCAACTGGTCAACAACTACGTGCCCCTCTTCAACGGGGCCGCGGGCATCTCGATTGTGCCGGCACCGTTTCAAGGTTTTTTTAATCCCCAAGGATTGGCCTACCAATTCGTCTACGGCGCGCTCGCCGTGGTCCTCAGTATTGCCGTGTACTTCATACTTCGGCGCATTACCGAATCTCCCTACGGTCGCTCGCTTCGGGCGATGCGCGATAACGACGTCGTTGCTGACGCGCTTGGCAAAAATATTCGCGTACAGCGCACGTCGATCATGGTGCTGGGCGGCATGATTGCCGGTCTTTCGGGTGCGATTTTGGTCGGCTTCATCAATCTCTGGGCCCCGGGGGCTTGGGGTTACGCCGAGACGATTGTGCTGTTCGCCGCCATCATTGTGGGTGGGGCGGGTAATCACAAGGGTGCGGTGCTCGGCGCGATTCTCGTGCCCCTGGGATTTGAGGAGATCACACGCTTTATTCCACCCTTGTCGAATCCGTCGTTGATTCCGGCGTTGCAGTGGGTAGCGATTGGCCTTCTCATCATTCTCTTCTTGTGGTTCCGTCCCAATGGCATCTTGCCGGAACGTCGACGAATCCTTAGCGGTGAAACGTCTCGGAGTCCGGATCCCGTGGTCGCGGATGAGGCGTCAGAGCCACTCATCAATCTCGGAAAAATCGACCAAATGGACTTTCGTTCGCTCCTACGGCTTGAGGGTACGGCGACGCAGCACGACGTCGTCTTGTCGACGAACAAGCTCTCGCGAGCCTTTCACGGTGTCACCGTTGTGTCGGACGTCTCCATTGAAATACAGCGCGGTCGCCTCACTGGACTGATTGGACCGAACGGAGCTGGGAAGTCAACCACACTCGCGATGCTCGCGGGGACGCTCGCGCCTACGGGCGGCACCATTTTTTACGAGGGTCGTGACGTGACGTCGATGCCCTCGCACGAGCGCGCGAGGGCCGGGATTATTCGAACCTTTCAACTCGCCAGTGAATTCAAAAAGCTCACCGTGCTCGAAAACCTCGTGTGCGCTATTCCTCACCAGTCGGGTGATTCCTTTAGGGGTGCGTCTCGTGGGAAGCGCTACTGGGGTCGAGAAGACCACGAGAATATTGAACGAGCGAAAGAGATGCTTGATGGCTTCGGTCTCTCGCAGTACGCCGACAGTTACGCGGGCGGTCTGTCGGGTGGCCAACGACGTCTCGTGGAGATTATGCGAGCGTTACTGGCCGAACCCAAGGTTTTGCTACTTGACGAACCGATGGCTGGTGTGCACCCGAACCTGGCTCACAAAATTGGCGATCAACTCACCCGTCTCGTCGACAGTGGGATGACGATCGCGATGGTCGAACACGAGCTCGCGATTATGGACGCCTTTTGCGACCCCGTTATCGTGCTCGCCGAAGGTCGGGTCCTCGCCCAAGGGACGATGGCTGAATTACGCGCAAAGGAAGAAGTGGTGGAGGCGTACCTTGTCGGGTGATCTTTCAACTCCGGGACAGATTCTTCGGGCGACCGGTCTGTCGGCAGGATACGACGGTCGCGCAATAGTGCACGACGTTTCGATTGAGGCGACGCCGGGCAAGGTGGTCTCGATTGTCGGACCAAACGGCTCGGGAAAGTCCACGCTCCTTAAGTCGCTCGTGGGCGTCGTTCCCGTACTCGGGGGGACCGTTAACGTGGGTGACGCGGACATTACGAATATGACGCCCGAGCGCGTCGCCACGTTGGGCGTTGGCTACGTACCTCAAATCGACGACGTGTTCCCACCCTTAACGGTGAAGGAAAACCTCGACATCGGGGGCTACCTCCTACCTCGCCACGAGGTGGGCGCACGAATTGAGGCGGTGCTCGAGTTCTTTCCACGCCTCAAGACCATGATGTCGCGGCGCGCCGGCAAGCTTTCGGGCGGTGAGCGCAAGATGCTCGCGATGGGTCGAGTGCTCATGCTGCGCCCGTCCGTGTTGGTGCTGGACGAACCCACGGCTAACTTGGCACCCCTCGTGGCGACACAACTACTCGAAGAGTACATCCGCGGCTTTGCCGAGAAGGGTTCGACTGTGTTGCTGGTGGAGCAGCGCGCGAAGGCGGCGTTACGCGTCTCGGACTGGACGTGCGTGCTCGGCGGCGGCCGCGTGGTGCTCGAGGGCCCGCCGAGTGATCTAGAGAACAACCCGATTTTCGTCGAGTCATTCCTCGGCGGCGGCGCGCCGCGGCGTTGAGTAATGACTACCACCCGCCCCGTCGGTGCGCCACTGACGTTTTGGTCTCCTCTCCGACGTCGAGACGCGCTGGTGATCGCGCTGACGCTGGTGACCGGCATGACCGACGCCTTTGGACTGCTTCGCCTCGGCGGCGTCTTTACGAGCGTGATGACCGGCAACATGGTCTTTTTGGGTGTGGCGACGGCTGAACGAAGTGGATCGATCGCGCTGCACACCGGGGTGGCTTTTGGCGCGTACGCGTTAGGAAGTTTCCTCGGCGCGCGAGTCGCTGGTCACGCGCCGGAGAACGAGTCGCACCCGTGGCCCCGCGCCATCGTGTGGGCGTTGGTGCTCGAGCTCGCCATATTTGCCGTCTTCGCACTTTGGTGGGAGCTACTTCACGGTGCGCCCTCGCACGACATGACTTACGTTTTGCTGGGGCTTAACGCCATGGCGCTTGGCGTACAGAGTGCCGCGGTGTTGCGCTTTGGAATCAGTGGACTCTCGACGACCTATTTGACGGGCACGTTGACGCAGTTCGTCGCGGGTCTGACGAAAAAGAATGAATCGATACAGGCGCGCTCGGGCTTCATTCTGCTGGCGCTCATCGTAGGTGCGGCCGTGGGCGCGCTCGGCGCCCTGCACGCCACCCTGCTCGCGCCGTTCGCGCCGGTCGCGGTACTAACCAGCGTCGTGTCGGGGGCGTGGATTCTCTTTTAGTTAGCGTCGCCGTCGCGAAACGAAGGATGAGCGTGATCTCAAGGTCGCGGTTGATCCGTTCGCTACGACCCGGGTGGCCATTCGCGACGACACCCGTCCTTCGGTACGTTTATGACCTCGCCGTAAAGGGGGATGGGCTCTACGATGAGATCGGTGGAGCACGAACCTGAACGCCGCGAACAGAGTGGTGACACGACGGACGCGCAAGCGGCGCTTGATCGATTCCTTGCCCAGCCACCGGAGCACGGATTTGACGATGAGCTCGTCAAGTTACGTACCACGTATCACACGTCTCGTCGCACCCTACGGCAGTTCATCGTTCACTTTCTGTTCGAGAAGGAAGCGGGTGCGTCCTCGTCAATTTCGCCGCGTAGGGCTGACGGTTCACGTACGAAGCCATTCTTCTTCAACGGCAACGGGCGGGGCCGCTAAATCGTCGAGGTCTTCGTCACTGCCCGTGACTCGGAAAAGTGACCACACCAAGTCGTAGAACCAATCGTGGCCCGCGACGGTAGCGCCGCGTTCTGGCGACGCTCATAACGGTCGTACCCAAGATTGGCGTTGACCTGGACTGAGGTCGTGACGCGACTTCCGAGCGGCGACCCACGCGCGCCTCACGTCGTCGGGCGACGCTCGTGCCTCGGCACCTAGCTGGCGTCAGTCGTAGCGCGCCGCAGGTCGCGCACGGCGTAACGCTGGTGTTCCCACTCTTCGTTAAGAATGACGTGCAGACAGTGCAGGACCGTCACTCGGTGTTCGGGCGCCCACGGGTGGGGGCGAGTCTCGTCAAGCGTTTCGCTCGTGACGTTGGCCAGGTAGTCGCGAACCATGGCCAGGTGTGCAACGCGGGCCGCGAGGACGTCGTCGTAGGATTCGGGTTCGCGGAAGAACGAAACGTCACCGCCCTCGGGCTCGTACTCGGCAAACGGCTGGCCAATCCAGTGAAACGGTTGCGCTTGGCCGAGGATGGCGCCGTGCAGCCAAGCGTTCGTTGCCATTACGAGATGGCGAAGTGTCTGGGCGAAACTCCACTCGCCGTCAACCGAAACCTCCTCGAATCCAGTCGCGATTGCGACAACGTCAGCCCACGAATTTTCGATTGCCGTCCACGCGTCACGCAGACCAGTAGGAGTCGTCGCGGATTTCAATTCTCGCCCGGGAAAGCGTCGGTTGAGTTCGCCCTCCACGTATGAAACGACGTCGACGTCATTGACCCACAGCGACCCCTCCGCGAGATTGGGATCGTCGATCTCCATCCCCGCGACGTCAGATCCACGAATGACGGCATCGAGCAACACGCAGCGAATGAATTTGGCGTCAGAGAGATCTTGGTCGGAGAATTCCACCTCCAGATGATGCCACGACGAAATTGATTAGTGTTGACGATACCGAGGGAGCCGTGTCGAACACTTCCTTGGTCAAAGGATGTTCGAGGCGAATCTGTCTCCAACTGGGGTAGTGACGGCGCAGTTTGACCACTCGCGATTCAACGCGAGGGTCGATGTGTGCTGGTAAGTAATCGGGCCATTGTGAGGGTTCGACGACCGCGTCGAGTCCACTCACTTCGTAACGCGTCGGCCACGCGTGGATTGACTGGCGATTCACGCGAAACTTTTGTGCCAAATCGGTGATAGTGAAACCATCGCTGATGACGCCGAACACGACGTCGTAGCGCTGTTCCCTTTTGCTGAGCTCAATGAACACTGGGCCAACTCCGCAACGCGTAGTTGAGTCTGGTGGTGGCTGGGTGTCAAGGAGGTCCCGAAGGTCTGTCAAGTGGGTGTCGAAACCCCGTAAAGGAGGTCTCGAAGGTCTTTTGTCCAGTAGGTACCGAACTATTACAGGGATTTAGTGGGCCGCCCGGGTCTCGATCCCAGCACCTTGGGAGTCGGGCCAAGCACTCCGCCGTCGTCCGTCATTGTTCAAATTACCTGGTCAATGGCCTCGTCAAGTCCACCGACGTCCGCCGAAATCCTCGCGAATCTGATGCCCTGGCTACATAATTGGCTACAAAACTCTGGAAACGATGCTTCAGCCGCACTCAAAATCTGCGGCGTCGACGGCCTCGAGATTGAATTGCACGTTGGTTCTTCGGCCGATTGATTCAAATCAATTTTGAACTGGCGTTCTCATGAAAAACGGACTATCAGTCCGCCTTCCAGAAATAGGGATGAGGCAACTGGATTTTTTTGGTGACGGAGACTGGACTGGTTGGCCATTCCTTGATCCGTGTAACGCTGGCTGTGGTGCGGACAGTACTGGGAGTGAAATCCGTTGGTGACGAAGCCACCGTCTGGGCGGCGGTGCTTGACCATGACGCTGACGCGTTCGTCGCTATTTTTGACCAGCACCGTGACCGCGTCTTTCGTCACGCACTGCGAATGACCGCCAACGTGCACGACGCGGAAGACGTCACGGCGGGCGCCTTCTTTGAACTGTGGCGTCGGCAGAAGTCCGTTCGGGTGGTTGATGGTTCGGTGCTGCCATGGCTGCTCGTCACGACCACGAATCTGGCGCGAAATCTGACGCGTGGCCTTCGGCGCTACCGCGCACTGATTGATTCACTCCCACGGGCGCAGAACGTGAGCAGTGCCGAAGATGTCGCGTTGGAACACTTCGAGGAGCTCCGAATAGCGGCGCAGATTAAAGAGGCCCTCGGGGGCCTTTCAGCGGCGGACGCGGCCCTCATCACGTTGACCATGTTCGAGCACTATTCGACCGCTCAAATCGCAGCAGCCCTCGGAATCACCGACGGTGCCGCTCGCACTCGACTTTCGCGGGCACGAGGCCGAATGGCAGACCTTCTCGTCGCGTCGGAGCACGACGAGAACGCTGCCGCTACCAAGGAGAAAAGTCGATGAGCACCCTTGAGATGGATCCAGTCTTTGCCTCGGCATTGCGCGAAGCACTCCTCACGACCGCAAAGGACACTCCTCGCGCGCGACGTGGTTGGCGGTGGCGCACTGGAACGGGCGTACTGCTCGGTGTGTCGCTGACGGCCGGCGGCGTGGCCCTGGCGTCGGGATTGTTCTCACCTCCGGGCGCACCAGTGAATACGCAGCTTGGGAACGTAATCACTGCCACACGAATTGGTACCGCGACCATTGCCCTTGGTGCACCACCCGCCGGAACCACTGATGTTTCTCTCGCGCTGACGTGTCTCACCGTGGGTACGTTCTACTTTCCTAACGGCTCCAGCATGAGTTGTGACGCCGCGGACATGACGCACACGTCACCCATTGATCGACAGGCGAGTGAAGTCGTTCCACTGAGTGCGGGCGTCGACTCCGTCACCATCACGACGGATCCGGGGGCTACGTGGACGCTGCAAGCGATGTACGTGAATCAGGTGACGACGCCATGGGGCGTAAACGCGAGTGGACAGACCTACGGTGTCGCGAATCAAAACGGCACCCCAGACCTGGTCGCCGTCGTGATCAATCATGGGCTTACCCACGGCTACGTGAAGGCGAGTGACTTGAACTGCGCGGCGGGTGGTGGCGTCACGTCGCCGGCGCAAGCACTTGCGTGGGACCAAGCGAGTCAGAATCGCAATATCTCTATTCCCGTTTACGACAGCGATGGCGTGACAATTATTGGGAACTTCGTCCTTGGCTACTCGTCTAGCTCGAATGCACGAACCATGCCGCTCTCGTCACTGGATTTGAACTGTTCGACGTCATAATCTTGCGCATCGCTCTAGGTGATCGAGCAATTCAGCGAGGCACCTTCGGCGAACTCGGCATCCGAGAGAGCGCGTTAACCACCGTGCTGGTTCAGATCCGGGAACCGACGTCAACAATTTCCGACTGGCGGCTGGTCCCTTGGAAACTAGATCTCCGGCTGGCGACCGGTGCCCCGATAAGCAGATCTACTGTGGGAGAAGGTAGTTGGAGGTTTGGGTTGAGTCATTCATCAAGAGGAATTCACGTATTGGCAGCAATCACGGGCACGGTCGTTCTCTCATTCTCGTCGGTGAACTTTCTCATGGGATCGTCGAACGCCATTGCGGCGACAGTGCCCGCCTGTTCGTCAAGCGTTCTTTCGCTAAGCCCGGGATTCACCCAGGCCTCCGCCGGCAACGTTGGCACCCCAATCGTGATAACGAACCATGGCTCGACGGCGTGTTCAATTTCTGGCTACCCGATTGTTGTCGCCCGTACCGAGGCGACCAGTCCCCGCCCCGTCACTTTTGTACGTTGGCCCCGCTCACTGATCTACGTCGCCGCAAGCGTGAGAACGATTGTCATGGCTCCAAAGGGAACGACCTCTTTTGGCATCTCGTATATTGACGCGCTCGACCAAACGTATGGACAGGGTCGAGACTGTCTAATGAGTTCCATTACCGTTCAGCTTCCGCGTGTCATCCCCGCGCGCAAAGTAACCGTCGTTTTGCGGAAGGGATCTGACGGCTTTGGGGGACCTATCAACTCCTGCTTTGCGGGATTTGAGTTCGGCTTAACGCCGATCGTGAAGGGGTCGACTCCACCCGAGCACTAAACGACCTTTTGAGCGACTCTTGTTCCTGATCGCTAGTCGCTACGACCCCAAAAATACCGTTTTTGAAACTAGACAAAATGATCTCGGAGATCCGACGTAACACATATGCCACCTGGCACTCGCGACTTGAACTGCCCTGATTGGTGTCGGAGACGACGCCACGAAACCGGTCATTCTTGTCCACGGTCATGCGGTGCGATGTTCGTGTGAGGCAAAAAAAGTGGTCAGCCAAGTATAGAATTATGCTGCACTCAAAGTAAAGTATAATGCATTTATGAGCCCCGACGTCTCCCTCCTAGCCGCTGCCATTGGCGAACGCGTGAAACAGGAGCGTCAGTTGCGTGGCTGGACCCTTGATCAGTTGGCGGAGTTGGCGGGAGCTAGTCGCCGTACCGTGGTGAACGTCGAGCACGGCACCGCGAATCCCAGTGTGGCGATTCTCCTTCGACTTAGCGACGCGCTCGGTATTGGGCTTGCTTCACTCGTCGATACCCCGGATGCTCAGGTGGTGAAGGTTGTGCGGCACGGACAGGGTGCACGGCTTTGGAGTGGTGAATCGGGCGGTAGTGGCGTGTTGGTGGCAAGCAGCGAACAACCCGACATCGTAGAACTGTGGGACTGGACCCTTCGTCCGAAGGAGCGTTACGCGAGCAACGCGCACTCTTCGGGTACGCGTGAAATGGCCCAAGTATTGAAGGGTGTCGTCACAATCACGGTGTCGCGTGACACCTTTTCCTTGAAGGTCGGTGACGCCATCTCTTTTCCCGGTGACGCGCCGCACGTCTACGCCAACGTGGGTAGCAATCTTGCTCGCTTTTCACTGGTCGTCTTTCAACCTCGCGACGCCGGGATGTCAGGGGGAGGCCGCAGTGCCTGAAGTGACAAGCCTTGAACAGTTCCTCGATGAAGCAAGTGTCGACTCATCAGTATGGACACTGCGCCCGGACTACCAGGCAATACTCCTCGTCGCCGATGGACTCCTCGCAGGGCCGAGTGACGAGATTTCCGACGCTCTCGTGCGCGCTGCCGAAATTGCGGGTCGTGACGCGCTCGGAGCTCAACCCGTGGAACAACTGGAGCACGTCGCGGCCTGGCGAGACGCCTATCGAGCGTTCGGTGCGAAGCCCCAGCGCACGCGTAGCAGTCTCGAAGCGCTTCTCCGTCGGTTGCCAATGGGACTTCCTCGCGTGAATCGGCTGACCGATATGTACAACGCCATATCAGTCATTCATCAAATCCCCGTAGGTGGGGAGGATCTGGCGAACTACGAAGGTTCCCTTCGGCTCGTTCGTGCCGGTGGCGACGAGTTTTTTGAAACTATCAACGCGGGAGTCGGGGTCGTTGAATGTCCGGAGCCGGGCGAAGTGGTCTGGCGCGACGACGTCGGCGTAACGTGTCGACGTTGGAATTGGCGACAGACGACGCGAACGCAGCTTCGTATCGACACGACCTCGGCGCTCTTAATTTTCGACGCGTTGGCGCCAATCACCGCGCACGCTCTCAATGCCGCCGCCGATGAACTCCTTGAGCATCTTGAAAAGTTCGGTGCCAGCGTACGTTCAACACGGCGTCTCTTAACGATTAGCGAAAGGAAATGACATGCTGATTAACGCCTCTGACGCCGCTCTCAGTGAGGCAGAGTGGCGCGAATGGCTTCTCACCACGGATCATTTCGGCGTCCTCGCCGTCAATAATCTCGATGCCGCACACGCACCCATGATGGTGCCTACGCATTTCACGCTACTGGCTAATGAGTTGCTTTTACACTTGGCCACGCCTAACCCCGTTTGGCCACACTTGGAGGTCGCACGCGAGGTTGGGCTGATCGTGACGGGTGATTACGCATACATCCCCACGTATTGGCGAGCGCCTCACGGCACTGTCGAAGAAGACGGCGTACCGACGAGTTACTACGCGGCGGTGCAGTTCCTCTGTCGACCGTCGGTGGTCGATGATTCGCGAGAGAAGGCTGAGCTCCTTGGCGATCAACTCGGCGGGTTTCAACCTGAGGGACGCCACGCTGAGGTACGCGCTGACGGTGGTCCCTACGCGCGTATGTTGCCGGGAATTCGCGGACTGCGTCTAGAAGTATTGAGAGTAGACGCCAAGTTCAAGTACGACGATTCCAAATCGGTTGAACATCGTGAAAAAGTGATCCGTTACCTCGAGCAGCGTGATCGTGGCGTCGACCGCGGAGCGGCGCGTCAGCAACGGCGGCGCCTCAATGAGATTGGCGACTGGCGGCATTTTCGAGAAAATAGCTAAGTATGAGCATTCAACAAAACTTGATTGATGTATAGACAGGTTCATCACCATTTGTCTTCTGATTCATTTCTTTGGTCCTAGGGCCGGTGCCCGGGCCGACGGGCGCGTAGCGCCAAGGAGGCCGTTCGGGCTATCCGAGTGATTCTCAAAATCGTTGAAATTTCACGGGTTCTCAAAAAAGTTTAGTGATCGAGCAAGAAATTTTGTTCGATATGGCCAAAAAACGTGGTCCTTATAAGTAGGGGGCGAAAATCTCGCTCCTCGAAAGGGAGCACCGTGAAACTGTCGATTAAAGATCTTTCGGAAAGCCACAAGTGTTGTTCGATGACGCACGATCTGGACGTCGGCGTATCGGAACACACGTGCGAAGACGGAAATGCTGCTCGACCGTTGGGCATGGCGGACGTTCAGCTACTGACGGTGGCAGAAGTAGCGAGAACGCTCGCCATCGGTCGCTCCAGTGTCTATGAATTGATGTACAGGGGCGATTTGAAGTCAGTGAAAATTGGAGGTTGCCGGCGAATTCGTTACAGCGACCTGGGAGAGTACGTGCGCTACCTCGACGACGCCTCCTAGGTCTCGGTCTCGGCGGATGACAGTGGTGGAGTGGCGTGAGGTGAAAGGAGAGTTCCATGAGTAGTCGACGAGGTAAGGGCGAGGGCTCGATCTATCAGCGAGAAGACGGTGTGTGGATCGGCGCGATTGATCTTGGTTGGGTTAATGGCAGGCGCAAGCGCAAAGTCATCAGTGCGCCCACGAGAGGTGAAGTCGTGAAGCGTGTGCGAGAACTCCAACCAGTCATTGCTCAAGGCGTTATGCCCGCCTCAGACCGATTAACGGTTGGTCAATATCTCAATGACTGGCTCGCTCATCGAATCGCTGGCACGGTGACAACGAGGACCGAGGACCTCTACGAGCGAGCCGTGAAGGTCTACATCAACCCTTCGATTGGCAAGATCCGTCTGAACAAGCTCACTCCGTCAGACGTCAGTCGAATGCTCCAGGAACTCGAAGCCAAGGGCTACTCGCCGGCGACGCGTCGAATGGCGAGAGCAACATTGCGACGGGCACTTCGAATGGCCGAACAGGACGGCGTCTTGAACCGAAACGTGGCGTCAATCGCGGAAGGGCCGAAATTGGACCAGCGCCGTGGTCGGAGCTTGACGCCCGAACAGGCGAAGCAGTTCCTTCGTGCGGTCGAGGGTCATCGTCACGAGGCTGCGTACGTGCTGGCGCTGTCGCTCGGACTTCGTCGCGGAGAGATTCTTGGGCTCACGTGGCACGACGTCGAGCGAGCTGAAGACGCCGTCGTCCTCCAAATACGCCGTCAACTCGTGCGCGACAAGAACGGTGTCCACCTCGTTGATCTAAAGACCGTGGGCAGTCGGCGAACACTGCACCTTTCGCGACCCCTCGTCGACATTCTCGAGCGCCACCGAGTTCGCCAAGAAGCCGAGGAACTGGTGCGCGGCTTTCGATGGCATAACGATCATGAATTGATTTTCACCTCCAACGTCGGCACCTCCCTCGATCCAGACGAGTTCGGAAAGACCGTGCCCAAGATCTGCGTCGAAGCAGGTCTCGGTCGCTGGTCGATCCACGAATTGCGCCACTCGTGCGCGTCACTACTGATGGCGATGGAAGTACCCATTGAGATCGTGGCCGAACAGATGGGCCACGCCTCGATTCGGGTCACTAAGGACGTCTACGGGCACCTGATGCCGCGCTCTCGAGCTCGTGCGGCCGAGGCGATGCGTTCGATGTTGTTCGATGAATCAACGCAGGAGAGTGCGAATCCGTCCGTCGCGTTGGCTACATCATTGGCTACATTCGAGCCCGAAAGATTATTTAACACTCTGCTGATCAGGGATTTAGTGGGCCGCCCGGGTCTCGATCCCGGCACCTTGGGATTAAAAGTCCCCTGCTCTACCCGATGAGCTAGCGGCCCGGTGGATGGCGAAATGCATTGAGAAATGCTTTGCCGCCGGAGTTCACAGATTAGTCCAGGTGAATTACCAGTGTTCACCCTTTGCGGCGCCAAGACGGCGATCTCGCCGCCGCGATGGTGACGAGATCGCCGTCTTAAAAGTTCAACGGTACTTCGCCGACGAGACGAGTTGGGTTCAGCTCGCCAGTTCGAGCGCCGACTCCATGAGGTCCGCTTCTCCGCCGTGAACCAATCGGTCCACGATCTTCCAGCCCGCCTGGAAGTACCACGACTTGGCGTTTTCGTAGATGAAGTAGAGGTGCACGTCGAGCAGGATGGGGATCCGACCGACCGCCTGGGCACGCTTGTGGGGATAGGTGGCCTTGTGGTGAGCGTTCCCGCCTTCTGACGTGTTGCGACTGGCTCCGTAGAGAGCCTTGAAAACGTCGTCACCTTCCGGGAAGACGCGATAGTTCTCGGCGATCTTGCGGCCGTCGTCTCCGCTTTCCTTGTGCGGCGAGATCCACACCTCGAAGTCGCCGTGTCGGCACGTGATGGTGTAGCCAACACTGATCCGGTAGTGCGCCCCCAGCGCCGTCAACTCGTGTGCTTTCTTCACCTGAAGGCGTTTGGGTGTATTCACGACGACCATGTTGGCCCCGTCCTGGTCCCAGTCAACTTCCACGAGAGTGCCGTCATGGGCCTCGAGGAGGTGGTGACATGGAGCGCCGTCGTCTCGATGATGAGTGACACGGCGGACGGGGAGAGTCTTGATTCGCTTGCCCTTGGCGTTGAGCACGTCGCGATACCCTACGTCCTTGGCCGCCGCTGCAGCGACCTTGTTGACCGTGATGATGCCGTGTTCCTTGTAGAGCGCGACGTGGTGGACCCCGCGCAAGATCAAGTCGGTGATCATGCACTGGACCCTGCCCTGCAAGCGCCCATCCACGACGCGCTTGACGAGTCGAAGTGTGGTCTTGGCCTCCTCGCTGTCCTTGAAGTCCATGTCGATCCCGAGGGTGACGCGGCTGTTGGGTTCACTGCTGCGCACGCTGAGCGGCACGACGTTGTACGCGGCTTGGGTTGGACCGTACTTGCCGCTCGCGATTGCCTCCACATCCACCGGGATCTTCTTCAGCACCTCGCCCGTGTCGGGGTCGACGGCCGTCCACTTCTTGTCGACCTCGATTAGCCAGGCGCGGACACTACGGTCGCGACCGGGGTCGATAGCGGCCAACCGCAATCTGTTCCCATCGGTGGGGTCTTCGACCATGTCGACGTAGGAGCGGTACTGAGACCTGATCTCGGTACCGTCGCTGAAAAGTGATGAGTTGAGGGCCGGGTTGGAGAGCGAACCTTCCTGGAAGTAGCCGAACGCCAGAGCCTGGTCCACCGCCGACTCGGTGAATGCGGAGGCGAAGACGTCGAAGCGGGTTGGCTGGACCTTGATCCGCTCAACCATGTAGCGCCAGTGGGCGGCGCTGACGGGCTTGCGAGGTAGCTCGTCGGGTTCGTCGTCGCCAACGACGCCAGAATGCTTCGCGAGCCGCCAGTGCTTGCGGATGGCCTGCCACGTGTCGGGGGTGCGAAACATGGCTTCGGCCTTGGGCAAGCTGCGACACACCCGCGACATCACGCCGATGAGCAGGACGATCGCTTTGGGGTAGTCGCTGTCACGATGGCCAGAGACGTTCGCGTCATCCTTCGCGTAGGTCAGCGAGCCCGCGACCTGGTGGAAGTGCGGGTCGTACAGCATGATGATCGCCATCTCGAGGTCGCTCAAGGTCGCCGTTCGGGCGCCGAGCAGCGGACGGGGGCGGTGGCGCGCGCTCACTGCTGATCCCAGGAGTAGTCGATCTTCTGGGCGGCCATGTCGAGGCTCTTCAGCCCCATCGCTTGGGCGGCGGCTTCGAGTCGGTGTTCGGGGGCGGCCTCGAACACCTGGCGACCAGCCCAGAAAGCGATGGAAGCGGGACGCAGGTCGCGCTCCTGGTTCAGGCCGGCGCGACGCAACACCTCGGTGATCGATTGGCACATGGACGCGGTCGGACTGACCTCACCACGCTTCTTGGTTCCGGCGTAGACGATCGACTCGTTCATCTTGAGTGTTCCGTCACGACGAAGTACCTTGATCCGTCCTCGCAGGACGCGTTGTCCAAAGAGTGACAGCGGTACAACGCGCGCCTTCACCCAGGGCGTGCCAAGGAACTCAACCTTCGTCGGGTTGTCCAGGTCGTCAAGGTGCTCGAAGGTCACAAAGGGGATCTCCGCGGTCAGTCCCGTGGCCTCGGCGAGCGCCAGGATCATCGGCTGTCGGCTGGCTCGTGAGGCCAGTGCGTGCATCTCAAGGAGGGCAATCTCGTCATCCGTTGCCGCCCGCGTGGTCAACTGCGAACGGGTCGGAAGGATGATGCCCCGTGTGGGGTCCTTGGAGATCAGGCCAATGCGGTGCAGAGTGGAGAAGCCGGCGCGGAGCGACGAGCGACGCAGGTGCAGTGTGCTGACGGACGGTTCTTCGGCGTCGCTGTTTCGCGAGTGGACGAACGCCTCGCAGACGACCTGGTCGAAGTCCGGTCCCCAGTGCGTGATGCCGAGACGTTCGGCGCGCCGCGTGGCCTGGGCCAGGATCTCGGCGAAGCGCGCCTGCGTGGAGAAGGCGAGTTCATCCAGGGCGTGCCAGTAGCTCGTGATGATCGCAAAGCCCTCGGCGAGGGTCGGTGCGTTTCTCAGGTTGGTGGCTGCCATCACGACACTCCGCGTCGCGATGGGTAGGAGGCATGAGATGTCCTCCCTCTCTTCGGCCATGTCGCGCAGTGCTGTGCCGTAGGCCTCGAGATCCTCGAGGTAGTTGTCATTGGTCGTGTCCATTGGATTCCTTTCGCATTTGAAGTTGCCCAATGACTCGTTTGGTCGCCGACGCGAGGCGCAGTTGTGGCATGAATAGCGAAACACCTCCTGAACTGGTAATTCTGCCTAGAGCAGAATACTACTATTCTGCCTAGAGCGAAATCAAGTGCCGGGTTGACCTAGATTTCTCTCATGGTGACTCCGACGGGAAACGCTGCGCTTGGCGCACGGCTAAGGGAGCTTCGCCAGGAGAAGGGACTGAAGTTGGCAGCCTTGGCCCATCAGTCTGGAGTGTCGTTGGCCTACGTCTCTGAGGTTGAGCGGGGGAGGAAGCTTCCGTCGCTTGAGGTCCTGGACCGCCTGGCCGGGGCTCTAGGGCTGTCAGTGCTTGAGGTGCTTGACGGGGTCTCACCGTATGACCGCGTGAACGTCCGTAGGCGATCATCGAGATAGAACAGCGATTGTCGCTGATCAACAAGATGGAGGGGGTGACGTAGTGGAGTCGAGAGCGTATACAGGTTCCATTGGGAGCGAATCGAACTGTGGCATTTCGAACAAGGATGGCAAGAGTCAATGCGTCACTTCGAGCATTCGCAGCACCTTTGCCCTGGTAGCGGTTCTTCTAACGGTCGGCGCAGCACTCAGCGTCCCTGTTGCGTCGGGCTTCGCCTCAACCCTTGGCAGCCCGCGACCAGTTTTGCATCCCGTATCCATCTCATTCCTGACGGCACGACACGGTTTCGTACTCTCCGTGAATGACTGCGCGACACGGACGTGCGTCTCTCTCGCGAAGACGGATGACGCCGGAGCAACGTGGACGTCGCTGTCTCTCCCGTCGCAGTTGAGTCGGGAGATCCGGACGATTTCTTGGTACGCGTATCCCAACTACTTTGTCTCGGAGTCATTGACGGTGCACTTCGCTGACCCGCGAGATGGGTGGATTTATGGCGTGATTCCCGCGCCGGCGACGGCAACGCAACCGAGTCCGAACTTCGTCGACCAGCTCTGGTCAACCCACAACGGTGGTGGATCATGGACGACACTCTCACTGAGTGGACTGGGCATCGACAGCGGCGTGGCCCAGATGGCGACCCACGGAGCACTGACCTATCTTTTTGGCTCGTCCTACGTCACGGGTCATTCCCGCATTCTCTCGACGCCCAATGCTCGCGACCGGTGGACCAGTGCTAGCCCTCCGATGGGAATACCCGCTGGCGGCAGCCAGTTGCAAGGAGCCTTTACCTTCGCGGGTAAGCGGGGCTGGTTAGTCAGCGGGAACGACCGCGGCATCCAGTCGCTTGAGCAGTTGACTCCCAGCGGAACTTGGACAACGTGGCACGTGAAGTCTCTCGCCCTCGGCGAGGGATTCACGCCGGTCATCGCAGAGTCGAGCCGTGACTTGGTGGTGGTGACCAGCGATGCAGGTTGGTACTTCCCGCCGCCAGCGGATGCTCCCCTGGGCTGGTCCAAGGGAGCGACGTGGCTTTTCCTGTCCCGTGACAGTGGTAAGACCTTCAACGCCGTTCACGAGCTCGCGAAGTCTTCTGCCACGGGTTTCCCAACGGAGAACGGCCTGCCGGCAGTGCCAACGCCCGGGACCATCTTTGTTGAGCGAGAGTCCGGGACGAGCACGACGACATTTCAGCTCCTGATGAGCAAAGACGCTGGGCGAACGTGGCGAGTCGTCATCAGTCAGCGGGTACTTCAGGTCGCCTTCGCCACGGCGAGCGTTGGGTACGTCATCGTCGTACCCAACTCGGACCCTCGGCGGGCGAGCCTTTGCAAGACCACCGACGGTGGAATGCGGTGGTCGAGTCAGGCGGTATAGGAAACCCGTTCAAATCGGGGTGAACCAAGGCTCGTTAGCTCAACGACCGCTACCGACCGATCTGTTCGGGGGTGTGGTGCTTCCTCTTCACGGTGACATCCTCTCGCTCCACGAGGGAGCATCGGGCCTCTCGTCAGCCGTGGCTCAGTTCAAGGGGATCTCCGCACGCCAGTCCGGTAGCCATTTCGCCATCCACCCCCGTCCCTGGAAGTTTTGAGCCGTCTCGCCGGCGCACTTGAGATGAGCGTCAGTGACGTCTTACAGGGGATTGAGTCGTACAACCGGGTGGCCCCGCGCCGCCGACAATGATCCAAAGTCAGGAGATCTGGGAGCAGACCCTGATCAGAGTTTTCTTTGCGGTGTTGTCATCGCCATATCTCATGGTCTCGACGTGGAGTTTGCGCGCAACGCGCGTAATGTCGAAAGCATGAGTCGTTTCGGGATTCTTGCCTCACTCGCGGTGTTGTTCGCTTCGTCTGTTGTTGATGCGGTTCCCGGATACGCCGCCTCATCCGCCTCAATGACGACCCCCGGACCCATGGCCGTGACACCTGCTGGAACCCTTTACGTGGCTAGCGGACGCGAGATGTATCGCTTCAATGGAGGTGCTTTTACCCCGGTTGCACGATCAGCTCGACCGATTGAGAGCATGGCATCGTCGCGGAGTGGCTTCATCTACCTAGGAGAAGGCAATCTGCTCCAGGTTTTGACGCCGACTGGCACGGTCACAACTGTTACGCACACCCAAGTGAGCGGATTGGGAAACGGCCCGGGTGGCGACATCATGGTGGTCTCTTACTCTGGGGTCGCTCGACTAGTCGGTCGTCACCTCGTCAGAGTGGTGCGCGCCTCGCAGTTCGCGGGACTCAAGGGAGCGCCCAAGGACGTGGGCGCATTCAACTTCGGGAACGTTGCGGTGAATGGATCTGGGGACATTTTCCTGAGTGCCCTTGGTGTTGGATGGAGCCTCTACGAAGTCAGTCGCGCTGGACGTGCACGGTACGTGGGAGTTGCTCGGGGTGCAGGAGGAATACCCTCCCCTCTCGTAGAGAGCCAGGGCGGGCACGTCTTTCTTGGGGTACAGAACTCCATTGAGACGGTGAAGGGTCTCAAGATTCTCGGCTTCCAGTCTTTCTCACTCGGTTCTGTGCCACGCGTCAAGGGCACCTTTGCACCCGCTTACCTGGCCGCGTCATCAGAATCCGCCGGGCCAATTTACGCCGACACCGTGAAGGGGCAAGGCTGGTCTAGTAACTCCGCAGTTATCGCTGTCTACCCAGACCACCGCGTGGTCACGCTTTGGGTGCACAACTAGTCACATTGTTAATGCAGCTTCAGGTAGGCGCAATAGAGATCAGCGGAAGCACTCCGAAACGCGGGGACAATGACGTCGGTGTGGTTTCTGGCGCCTTGGTCAACTCCTACTCACGGGCAGTCGTTCCGTGAGCGGAAGCATCGCGTCACGAGGTGTCGACGTTTGATGGTGCCGACTCTGAGGTTGGTCCTTGGTGCAGGAGGAGCGTTGTGGGCCTTCATCTGCGTGTCGTCCAAATGAGTCTCTGTACAGAAATTCGTATGAACCCTGACCAAAGCGCTATCCGTTCCAGATTCGGTTGATTGGTGCTCGCGAGGGATTTCTAGAACCCAATGAAATAGCCATTTCGCCATCCGCCAGCGGCCCAGTGGATGGCAACGGTAATGACTAATTGGCCACCGGAGAAAACAGATTAGCCCAGCTGAAAGAGGAGCGATTGCTAAGTCGCGTACTTCGTGAAGTGGTCGCCACCTAATTGCGTAGCGTCTTTCATCAAAGTGAACTCGACTCGCGTAACTAAAGATTGGTCGGACTTTCATGGTGAGCGGTACGTCAATACCCATCGCCATCTCTACAAGATTGGCCACGTCACCGCCCACGGTGAAATCTGGCACGTGCGTAGTCTCAAAGTGCGGCCGATCGTTGATCCTTCAAAACCGAAGGGCGATTGAGGAGGGACGATGCGTGCTCCACCTGCGCGCGTCTGGATCGTGAGAATCAATGTCAACGACGTCAACTGAGTCAGCTCGTCGGGTCGCCGCGATTCGTGCCGACCTCGACCGACGGGCTCGGCGCACGTTGCGAACACGCCTCATCCAATTCCCACTCGCCCTGGTACTCGTGGGTGGCTTAATTTTCGCTATGGCGGCCGGCGGCGCCTTCAGCCATCACGGGACAACCTACGTATCCCTGCAAGAGGCCTCCACTTCGCGCGCCGGTGGCATTTTGGGCTTGAAAATCGTCACGGTCCTCGCGGGTCTCTACCTCGGCGGTGTTTTCGGCGCGTACGCCGTGCGTCGCCTTCGAGCGCAGCGTCGAGCCGAAAGGTTGTTCGAGGGAGAGTCGCTCTAACGGCGTGTTGCCGCGCCTCGCGTGGTGAACTGAACCAGAGGCGTGACTTTCAAGAAGAACTCCTTGTTCGATTTGCGAAGACTGATATTGCGGTGTCGATGGCGACCGCACTAGATCGCGGACGAACTCGACGCGCGAGCTGAAGTCACGATTTTCGTGGACCAGCGTGTCGCCTCACGAGGTTTCGGCGCCGGGCCGAACGCCAGTGCGTGCCAACGACGCGTCGACGGCAAACGCAACGCAAGTGGTAGGGAGTCTTGTCCAAGCTCGCGAGTAGCCTTTTCATCCTCGAGACGCGACACTTTGTGTTCCACGAGTAAAGTCGGGTCGGTGACTGAAACCGACCCCGAGATCGTGACGAACATCGAAGCAGTTCTTAACGACGTTGATCGAGCGCTCGAACGCCTTCGTGCGGGAACCTACCGGACGTGCCAGGTCTGCGGCGCGGCGATCGATGAACAGTCACTTATTAACTCGCCGCTGTTGGCGAACTGCCCAGCGCATCCCGAACTCAGCTAGTTCGCCTTTTCCGTCGCGCTGGTCCAGATTCTTCCCGTCCTGCACGTGGTCCCTGTGCCATGAAACTGGCTCTGACAAGGTTTTTTAGAATGACGTTTCGCCGAACTTGACTTTGATAGTAAAATGATGTTTAATTGATGTCAATGCTGATATCAAACTACGTCACCAGCGTGCGCGCCGACTTCGAAAACGTGGCGGCCCTGGCGAGTGACGAAACGGCGGCGCTGATCGAGCGCTTGGCGTCAACGCTGAGCCCCTCATTTCAAAAACATCTTCTCGACGCACTGAATACGTTGGTGCAAGAACACAACGTGGGCAATCCCGCGCCACTCACGCTCACCGTGGACGGTGACGAAATTCACCTAACGCGACTTCCGACGAATGAACCCGATGAACCCGTGACCCCGAGTAGCTACTCCGCCCGAATTGCGCTGCGGCTCAGTGACGAACTCAAAGAAAGCATTGAGACGCTGGCGGGGGACGTCGGCTCCTCGGTCAACACGTGGATCGTGCGTTCCCTCGAGCGCGCGGTGCGTCAGGACGTTCCCAGTGCCGTGTTCACGAGCAGACGGCAGCTCCGCGGCCGCGGCCGCGCGTAGAAGGAATGGTGCTTCGTGCATAGCTGGCTTTTGCGAGGTACCGGCCCGTCACTCGTTTCGAGTTTTTCTGAGCGGCGACGTCGCACGGGGAACTTTGAGTTCGTCGGTGGTGAACGTTATCTCGACGCCGAAATAGTTAGGTCGCCTGCACCGAAAAGTGCTCACTGGTGGAGTTCTGAACGGCGCTACGTCGTTCGAAGTATGAAAAAGGAGAGTGCCGTGTCCCACGACCGAGGTAGCAGTGAAGAACGCGAGAACGCGACGCCGTCGTTCGCGACGCAGCGAGTGGAACGCTTCAGGGGTCAGGAACCGATCTCGGCGGTCGTGAGCACCAGGAGCGGCAACGTTACGGTGTGCGCGTCATCGAATGGCGAAATCTCCGTCACGCTCGGAACGAACAAAGCGAACAACGCGGAACTGCTGGATCACGCACGAGTTCACTACGACGAGATCCGCCACACGCTCGAGATTGACACCCTGCCCCACGGACCTGGACGATCGGGTGGTGGACTGCGCGCGGCTATGCGCGGCGAATGGTTTTCGGGAAGCTCAGGTGACCTCGACGTGATCGTCACGATGCCCGAAGGCTCTGATTTGCAGGTCGCGACGGCCTCGGGCGACACGGCCGTCGAGCTTTCTCTTGGCGCCGTCAAGGTGTCGAGTGCTTCAGGTGACGTCGTGGCGCTCGACACCTTTGACGCGCTCGACGTGCGCACCGCGTCCGGCGACGTACGCGCGGGACGAGTGCTAAGCCGGTTAAGTTTTAAGACCGCGTCCGGTGACCTCGTCGTGGCCCAGGCCGCGACCAAGACGGAAATTGCCAGTGCCTCCGGCGACGTTGAAGTGACCGCGGCGGTGCCCGGAAAACTCGCCGTCAACTCGGCGTCGGGTGACGTGTTGGTTCACGTCACGCCGGGACTGGCCGTCGACGTCGCGGGCAACACACTCTCGGGCCACTTGGGCTCGACCATAGATCTGTCGTCCGTCGGTGACGACGATGGGGACGATCAGGTCTCGTTTATCAAGGTCAACACCGTTTCGGGCGACATCATGATTGACCGAGCCCGGTCGTAACCAAGGGTGTTACTTTTTGGTCGCCCAGAAGATTTCGGCTATGGCGTCGATCTCGCCTAAGAGACGGTCGGCGACGGCGACGTCGTTGGTCTTCTTGGCCTCACCGGCACTCTTTGTGGCCTTCCAGAAGAGGTCGTGAAGGTTCGGGTACTTCTCGAGGTGCTCGGGCTTGAAGTAGTCCGTCCACAGCACCCAAAGGTGGTGCTTGGTCAGTTCGCTGCGCTCTTCTTTGATGAGCGTGGCGCGGACCTTGAAGTCCGGGTCCGATGAGGCCGCGTACTTCTCCATGCAGGCCTTGACCGACTGGGCTTCAATCCGGGCCTGGGCCGGGTCGTAGACGCCACAGGGTAGGTCGCAGTGGGCCGAAGCGACAAGGGGGGTCGTGGTGGCGTCGAGCCAGGCGTTGAAGCGGGAACGTACCGTCATAGTGGAGCCTTTCGTAGATGGACGGGCTCGGTCGTGAGCTCGTTGTCATCCAGCAGGATAGCCAGCCACCTGGGATAACGTTCACTCGTGAGCGCTCTCGTCGAGTTTTTGGTGCGCAGAGTTACCGTGGAGGGCTCATCCATGGCGCCCACGTACCTGCCGGGCGAGCGACTCACGGCGTGGCGTCGCTGGCGCGCGGTGCGTCCGGGTGACGTCGTCGTTGTGCGCGATCCCCGCGACCCAAAGCGGTGGCTTTTGAAACGCTGCGTGCAGATTGTTGGTTCGCAGTTGGATCTGCGTGGCGATAACGCGCATGCGTCTACGGATTCGCGTGATTTCGGTCTCGTCCCCAGCCGAGACGTGATCTACCTGGTTGCGAGTCCAAAGTCCCCTTAAAATCACTCGGCGGTTTTGTGGCGCGCGCCGGTAGGCTTCGGCCATGGCTCGCCTCGCCGTGCTCTCCTATCACACGTCGCCTCTCGCCCAGCCCGGCACCGGCGACGGTGGGGGTATGAACGTCTACGTGCGCGAACTCTCGAGCGCGCTGGCTCGACTGGGTCACGACGTCGACGTGTACACCCGACGTGACAGCCCCTTTCTCGCCGAGGTCGTGGACGTCGAGCCCGGTTTTCGGGTCCACCACGTCACCGCCGGTCCCGAACGAGCTCTCGAGCGCGACGAACTTCCCCAGTACGTTGGTCGCTACGCCGACGAGCTCGAAGCGCACTTCGCCGTCGTGGGCACGCCCGACGTGTTGCACGCGAACTACTGGCTCAGCGGACTCGCCGGCCATCGTCTCAAGCACGCGCTCGAGATTCCGCTGGTCGTCACGTTTCACACTCTCGAACGCGTGAAGGCCCACACTTTTGAGCCGGAATCGGAGGATCGAGCCTTCCAGGAGGCCGCGATTATCGCCTGCGCCGACGCGGTACTCGCCAGTTGCGACGTCGAGGCGGCACAGTTCGAGCACTTCTACGACGCTGATCCGCGTCGCGTGACGATCGTGCCGTTGGGGGTCGAGCACGCGTTCTTTTCACCGGGTGACCGACCGCAGGCGCGTCGGGCGCTGGGCTTACCGGACGAAGGAGCGCTCCTGCTCTTCGTGGGTCGCCTCCAGGCTCTGAAGGGGGTTGACCTCGCGCTCGAGACCCTTATTGAGCTTCGCGACCGAGGACGCGACGCGCGACTCGCCATTATCGGCGGTCCTTCGGGACCCGACGGACGCGCATCCCTCGAGGCGCTGCACCGGCGCGTCGACGAAGCGGGCGTCATTAATGAGGTGCTCTTCGTCGCACCTCAGGGTCACCAGTTGCTCTCGACGTGGATGCGCGCCGCCGACGTCACGCTCGTTCCGTCACGAGCCGAGAGTTTTGGTCTGGTCGCGCTGGAGTCGGCGGCGTGCGGGACGCCCGTCATCGCGAGTGACGTGGGTGGACTCTCCACCCTGGTCGTGCCCGGCGAGACGGGGTATCTGGTGAGCGAGCGCTCGCCACAGATTTGGGCCGATTTCGTCACGCGCGCCCTCGAACCGGGCACGGCGCTCGCGTTAAGTAACGAGGCGGTGCTGGTGGCGCGTCGCTACACCTGGCGCGGGGCCGGCGAGACCCTGGGTGCGCTGATTACGGCGCTCAGCCGTCAGCGCCTCGTGCATTGCTGAGGTGAGTCGCGCCCCGCTCGGCGACGCCGAGGACGAGGCACGCGTCAACGACACATTGGCCCAGTGGGCTACCACTTGGTCAGGTACCTCGGCGTTGGTGGGCGTGGAGCACCAGCGCGTCGCGGATGATCGTGGACACTTTCATTGGTTGGTGCGGCTACGCGGTGACGAACGCGAGGTCGTGACGGTGTGGCTGGCGCTTCGTCAGCGCACCCTGCACGTCGAATGCGAGATCACACCAGCCCCCGAACGCAATCTCGAAGAGATCTACCGTTACGCGCTGGTCAAGAACGCCGACCTGCGCGAGGTCCACGTGGCGCTCGGCCCCGAGTCTGGTCTCTATCTCATGACCCACGTGCCGATTCACGAGTTCACCGTCGAACGACTCGACGAGGTGATGGGCGCGGTGCTGGTCTACGTCGACGAGCTCTACCCGACCATGATGGCGAGCGGGTTTGCGTGGTATCGGCGTCGAGCCCGTCGCGGAGGTTGAACGGATAGCGTTTGGCGATGACCTATCGATTGGTAATTGTCGGCGGCGGACGGATGGGCTCGGCCCTGGCCGAGGGGCTGCGAAACGCGTCGTGGTGCGCCCCCGACGAGCTCTGCGTCAGCGTTCGTCGCGCCGAGTCGATCCCCGCACTGGCGGCGCGACTCGAAGGTGTGGCCATTTCAGTGGGTCTACCGACGGAGGGCGTCGACGCGTCGACGGGGGCCGTGCTCTGCGTCAAGCCCGACTACGCCGAATCGGTCGCCACGAAACTCGCCGCGGCGGGATTCACACGGGTGCTGTCGGTCGTGGCGGGGCTGTCGTGCGCCCGTCTCGAAGCGGCCTTTACGGGACCGGTCGCGGTGGTGCGCTCAATGCCCAACACGCCCGTCCTGATTGGACGCGGGGTCACGGCGATCGCCGGCGGCTCGCGCGTGACCAGCGACGACCTCGCCTGGGCCGAGTCGATCCTCTCGGCGGTGGGCACGGTCGTGCGCGTCACGGAACGTCAGATCGACGCCGTGACGGGGCTGTCGGGACCCATGCCGGCGTACCTCTACCTCGTCATCGAAGCGTTAATTGAAGCGGGCGTGCACCAGGGCCTCGCGCGCGACGTGTCGCGCCAACTGGTCGTCGACTCCTTCGTGGGTTCGGCGTTGTTGCTGGCCGAGACGGGTCTCAGCCCCGAGGAGCTCCGCGCCCAAGTGACGTCACCGGGAGGCACCACGGCGGCGGGGCTCCGCGTGCTCGAAAGCCGCGCCGTTCGCTCGGCCTTCCTCGAAACGGTGGCCGCCGCCGCCGAGCGTTCGCGCCAACTGGGTCGCTAAGCGCTCACCAGTAGCGTGTGGGCGTGGTTACGCCGCGTCTGCGCTCCAAAAAGCTCTCCGAGCCAACCATCGCGCGACTCCCCGTCTACCAACGCATCGCCGAGGGCTTCGCGCGACGGGGTTTAAGTCGCATCGACTCCGAGCAGATCGGCCAGCTCGCGGGCGTCACCGCCACGACCGTGCGACGAGACCTCGCCGGGCTCGGCTCGTTCGGGACTCGCGGCGCGGGCTACGACGTGTCAGTACTGAACGAACGCATCGGCGAAGCCTTGGGCCACGACCGTTCGTACGACGTGGTGGTCGTCGGGCTCGGGAATCTCGGTCGCGCCCTCGTGAACTCGTCGAATTTTCTGATTCGTGGCGCGCGGCTGGCCGCACTCTACGACGTAGACCCTGCGGTCATTGGCGTCGAGATTGCGGGTCACGTGGTGCGCAACGTGGACGACGGCATCGTGCCGGCGACGGTGGGGGTGATCTGCGCGCCCGCGTCGGCCGCGCAGTTCGTCGCTGACCGCCTCGTCGAAGCGGACGTGCACGCGATACTGAATTTCTCACCCCAGGTCGTCACGGTGCCAATCGGCACGGCCGTGCACTACGTGGACTTTTCCATCGAACTACAGATTCTGATGTACCACCTCAACAACGGCACGGGTCCCCTCGGAGGTGGGGTCCTGCACTCGCTGGGTATCGCCAGTCCGAGCGGACGTCGACCCTCCTAGCATGGTGACGAGCTCGGAGGGCACGTGGCACTGATTTCCATTGGCATCGATCACGAACACGCGTCGCTCGACCTCCTCGAACGCGCCACGGTACCCGAGCACGAGTGGAGCAAGATGTTGCGCACGCTCGTGAGTCACCGCAACATTCACGAGGCGGTGTTCGTGTCGACCTGTTTGCGCACTGAGGTCGTCGCGGTCATTGATCGTTTTCACGGCGCGGTTGACGAGATCACCATGACCCTGGCGGAGGCGACGGGGGTTGACGCGTCGGAGTTTGAAGATCGCCTCACCGTTAACTACGAACGCGACGTCGCCGCGCACCTCTTCAGTGTGGCGGCCGGACTCAAGTCGGTCGTGCCGGGGGAGTACGAAATCTTGGGCCAACTCCGCCGTGCCCTAGAGCTCGCGATTGAAGAGCACACGACGGGTCCTGAAATTACCGATCTCTTTCAGCGGGCCATCGCTTCGGGACGACACGTGCGCCACGAGACCTCGATCGCTCGCGGCACGTTAAGTTTCGCGCACGCCGCGGTGAGCGCCGCGACGGACGAGATGGGGGGCGACCTCGCCGGCGCCGAGGTCGTGGTCGTGGGGGCCGGACAATTGGCGAGTGGCGTCGCGCGAAGCCTGCTCGCGCACCCCGAGCGGGTGGCCTCGTTACTAATTGTGAATCGCACGGTAGCGCGCGCACGGACCTTGGCCGATGAACTCGGCGACGATCGGGTGCGCGTCGGCGAACTTGATGACGTCGCGGCCGCCCTCCCCGGCGCGCGACTCGTCGTCACCGCACTCGAGGCGCCCGCGCCGGTTGTCGTGGCGGCGCACGTGGCGCGATTGACGCACGACCTCTTAATCGTGGACCTCGGCGTGCCGCGCGCCGTCGCGCCCGACGTGGAGGCGAACGCGTTCGTGCGCCGGATTGATATTTCAACGCTGCGTGATCGGATCGACCGTGCGCTGGGCGACCGACGCGACGCCATCGACGACGCGCAGAAGATCGTCGCGTCCGACGTCGAGCGGTTCTTGGTGGACCAACGGGCGCGTGGCGCGGCGTCGATCGTGCGCGAACTGCGTGAGCACCTTGACGAGGTCGTCACCGGCGAACTCTCGAGGCGCGAACGTGATTTCGACGGGCTCAGTGAAGAGCAGCGCGAAAGCGTGACCTCGCTGATTCGCAGCGTGGTGGCCAAGATCGCGCATCGTCCCACGGTGGCGTTGAAGGAAGCGGCCGGCACGGACCAGGGAACTCGACTCAGCGAAGCGACCCGCCAGCTCTTCGATCTATGACGCTTCGTCTGGCGACGCGTCGTTCGCCACTCGCGACGCGCCAAGCACATGACGTGCGCGAGCGTCTGGCGACCCGGGGCGTCGACGCGGAATTGGTCTTCGTGGAAACGCACGGGGATCGCGATCGCACCTCCTCCCTTACGCGCTTGGGTGGCGTGGGGGTCTTCGCGGTCGAGGTGCAGCGCGCGGTGCTCGACGGCGTCGCCGACGTCGCGGTGCACAGCGCGAAGGACCTGCCGTCATTGACGCCCGAGGGTCTGGGTCTCGTCTGTGTGCCCGAGCGACGCGACGCCGCCGACGTCTTGATTGGGCGTTCCTTAGCGGGACTCGGTCCGGGGGCGACGGTCGCCACCGGATCACCTCGCCGTCGCGCGTTACTGCTCGAGCGTCGCCCGGACCTGCACGTGGTCGAGTTACGCGGCAATATGGCGACCCGCGTGGCGCGCGCGGGCCGTGACGGCGTCGACGCCGTGGTGGCCGCCGCCGCGGCCCTCGAGCGTCTGGGTCAAGTGGACCTCGTCGCCGAACGACTCGAGCCCAGCTGGTTCGTGCCCCAAGTGGGCCAGGGCGCGATCGCGCTCGAGGCGCGCGTCACCGACAGCGACACCCTTGAGGTGTTGGCCACGCTCAACGACGAGGTGGCCTTTCGGGCCCTGGCCGCGGAACGGGCCTACCTGCGCGAACTCGGCGCGGGCTGTCTCGTGCCGACGGGCGCGTACGCCACGACCGCCGGCGATCAACTCACGCTCTCGGCCGTCATGCTCGCGCCCGACGGCGCCTCGAGCGTGCGCGACGTGGTGCGTGGCCACGACCCCGAAGCGCTCGGCGTCGCGCTCGCGCGCCGTCTGCGCGACGAGCTCGGTGGTGGCCACCTGTGGGCTCCAGAGCGCCCGTGATTCGCGTCGCGCTGACGAGAGAAGAGGGCGCCAACGATCGCCTCCGCGACTTTCTCGACGAATCTTGGGACGTCGTGGAGGTGCCCGCGACGCAAACGTCGTACCTGAGTGACGACGTCTTTGACGCGTCGCTCCACGCGCTCGACCTCGCGACGGACACGCCGTGGTTGGTCGCCACGAGCGCGCGTGGCGCGCGCTACGTCGCGCGCGCGGTCCGTACCCTCAAGGTCACACCGCGCGTCGCGTGCGTGGGCGCGCGCACGGCGCAAGCCGTCGAAGCACTGAGTACTCACGTTGACCTGGTGGGCGAGGCGGGGGCGGCCGCGCTGGCGCCCTTCCTGGACGGCGAGGTCGTCATCGTGGGCGCGCTGGAGCGTCGCGACGAACTGGCGCAACTCCTTCGTTCGCGTGACGTCAAGGTCGTCGACGTGACGTGCTACGAGACCGTGGCGCGGGAACTCTCGCCCTCGGAACAGCTCGCGCTGGGCGCGAGTGACGTGGTCTTCGTCGGCGCGCCCTCGGCGTGGCGGGTGCTGCGACCTTGGGTGGCCCACGACACGCTCGTCGTGGTGCCGGGCGCGACGACGGCCGAGGAAGTGGGTGCGCGCTACGAGGTTCTGCAGGGATGGGACGACGCGTTGCGAGGTCGCTTGGCGTCGTGGGCGCGACGGCGCGAAGGGACTCGCGAGTCCGAACAATAGGCTGGAGGGGTGTTTCCCGCCGAGCGGCCCCGCCGCCTCCGACGTACGCCCGCGCTTCGTCGACTCGTTGCCGAGACGACGCTGACCCCCGCGAATTTCGTCGCGCCCCTTTTCGTGGCCGAAGGACTGCGTGAGCCTCGACCGATTCCGACACTCCCCGGTCACGTCCAGCACACGATTGAGAGTCTGCGCGACGAGGTCGCCGCGCTCGCGCGCGTGGGCGTGACCTCGGTGATTCTCTTTGGCGTGCCTGAACAGAAGGACGAGATCGGCAGCGGCGCGTGGGACCCCAACGGCGTCGCCCAGGTGGCCCTACGCGCCCTGCGCGACGATTTCGGCGACGACGTGGTCGTGATGGCCGATCTCTGTTTAGACGAGTACACCAGTCACGGACACTGTGGCGTCGTGCGCCGCGACGGCACGGTCGACAACGACGCGACGCTCGAGCTCTACGCGCGCACCGCGATTGCCCAAGCCGAGGCCGGCGCGCAGGTCGTGGCCCCCAGCGGCATGATGGACGGCCAGGTCGGCGCCATTCGCGCGGCCCTGGACGAAGCGTCGCGTGACGACGTCACGATCCTCGCCTACGCGGCGAAGTACGCCAGTGTCTTCTACGGACCCTTCCGCGACGCGGTGGGCGTCGAGATCGTTGGTGGTGGTGATCGCAAGTCCTACCAGCAGGATTTCGCCAATCGACGCGAGGCGCTGCGCGAAGCGCGCGCCGACGTCGAACAAGGAGCCGACCTCGTGATGGTCAAGCCCGCGATGAGTTACCTCGACGTGGTGGCCGATTTGCGCCGCGAACTCACGGTGCCCCTGTGCGCGTATCACGTCAGTGGCGAGTACGCGATGATTAAGGCCGCCGCGGCGCAGGGTTGGTTGGACGCGAGCGCGGCCGCGGTGGAACAGCTCACCGCGGTGCGGCGCGCGGGCGCGGACTTCGTGTTGACTTACTTCGCTCGCGAACTCGCCGAAGAGTGGTCGCGTTGACCACGTCGAATCAGGCGTGGTTTGATCGCGCCCTCACCGTTATCCCCGGAGGCGTCGACTCACCGGTGCGCTCATTTCGCTCCGTCGGCGGCACGCCCTACACGGTGACTCGCGGCGAGGGTGCGTACGTCGTCGACGTCGAAGGTCGGCGCTACCTCGATTTTGTGCAGTCCTACGGCGCCTCGATTCTCGGGCACGCCCACCCCGCCGTCGTCAGCGCGCTGCGCGAGGGCGCCGCCCTGGGCACGACCTTCGGCGCGCCCACGCCCGGTGAAGTGCTGCTCGCCGAGGCGATCATCGAACGCGTCACGAGCGCGGAGCAGGTACGTCTCGTCTCGTCGGGCACCGAGGCCGTGATGAGTGCGGTACGGCTCGCGCGCGGGCACACGTCGCGCAGTCGAATTTTGAAGTTCGACGGTTGCTACCACGGTCACTCCGACGCGTTGTTGGTCGCCGGCGGAAGTGGCGTCGCGCAGTTGGGGCTGCCGGGTTCGGCCGGCGTCACCGCGGGCGCGATCGCCGACACCGTGGTGGCCCCCTACAACGTCGTGCCCACCCTGGACGAGAGTTACGCCGCGGTGCTCGTCGAGCCGGTGGCCGCCAACATGAATCTCGTCGCGCCCGCGCCCGGGTTTCTCGAGGGGCTGCGCGCCGAGTGTGATCGCGTCGGCGCGCTCTTGATCTTCGACGAGGTTATTACTGGCTTTCGTCTCGCCCTCGGCGGAGCCGAGGCCTACTTTGGCGTGACGCCCGATCTGTGGTGTTTTGGCAAGGTCATCGGCGGCGGACTCCCGGTCGGCGCGTTCGCGTCGACACGCGCGATCTTCGCGTCACTCGCGCCCAACGGCCCGGTGTACCAAGCGGGAACGCTGTCGGGTAACCCGCTCGCCACGGCGGCCGGTACGACCGTGCTCTCCTTAGTGGGCGAGTCGGACGTCGCCGCACTGAGTGCGCGCGTCGACGCCTTCGCCGACGCGCTCGCCGCGACCATTCGTGACGCGGGCCTCTTCGCCGTCACCCCCCGCGTGGGACCGCTCCTGGGGCTCTACCTCGCGCGCGACGAGGCACCGGCGCCGACCAACTTCACCGAGGCGAAGGTCCTGTGCGACAACGGTCTGTACCGACCGTTCTTTCACGCGATGCTCGACCAGGGGGTGGCGCTCGCGCCGGGGGCCTACGAGATTATGTTCGTCTCGCTCGCGCACGGCGAGCGCGAACTAGACCAGGCCCTCGAGGCGGCCCACCACGCCGCCGTCGTGGCGCGTCGCACGTGACGACCCTGCGCAGTGAGGGCTGGTCGGTCCGTCCGACCTTCGTGCCGGGCGGACCGACCCGCGACCTCTCCCTGTGGTGTGACGAGGCCGGACTGACCCAGATTGGTGGCGACCCCGTCGTCGCCTGGCAGACGCCGTGGCTCGAAATTGGCGCGCTGCAGCTCGTGCGCACGTCGCGCTCGATGTCGCTGATGGCGACCATCGACGCGGTGCGCTACTGCTGGCGGCGTGGATCGCTCGAGGACTTCGAGGCCTGGCGCGACGTCGTGCTCGCCCACGGTGGCGTGGTCACGCGCCAGCGTCGCCGCGCGGGCGTGTTGGCGGTGGTCGCCATCGTGCTGCTGGCCTCGTTCGGGGGCGCGATCGCCTCGTGGTTCAACCGGGGATCAGCCAAGAGCGCCGAGTTGGCGAGCGCGCGGGCGGTCAATCTCACGCTCGAAGACCTCCCGGGTGGTTGGTACGTGTCGCCGAACCCACTACTCGCCAATCTCGTGCCGCCGAGTAGTCAGGTGATCGTCGCGACGCCGACGACGCTCGCGCCGAAGGCGGGGACAATCTACGCCGAAGCGGAGAACCGTTTTCAATCGTGTCTCGGCGTGTCGGCGCGCGCCGACCGCATCTACGGCGCCGCCGGTCAGCAGCCCGACTACCAGGTCTCGTCGAACGTCTACGCGACGACCACTCTCGGGGGCGCGGAGGTAGCCACCACCACGCAGTACTACCCGACCACCAAGATGGTTCGTCGCGACCAAGCCGAGATGGCCCGAGCGAACTTCGGCTCGTGCTTCGCGACCTCTTCGGCGGCCGTCGTGCTCTCGGGCTTTGGGCTGAAGGTACCGGCCAACGTGTCGGCGCGTAACTGGCGCCCCGCGACGTTTCTCCACGGCTTCGCGCGCGGGGGCGTCGCGGGCCTGGCGATTCCGGGCGTGGCCACGTCGCTGCAGCTCGTCACGGCCGTCGTCGTGAGCGGACACTTCGAGGTGACGGTGAGCGGGATAACCAGCTCGTGGCCCAAGGCCGAGAGTTTCTTTAACGGCGTCGTCAACACCGTGTTGTCGCGGGTGACCTCGCCGAGCGCGACGCCGGCTTAGGCGACGCGCTGGGTGTGACGCTTCGGGCGCGCTTTACCGACCGAGACGAAGAGTCCGACGCATACCGTGAGGTACGCGAGCCACACCAGCCCCTGGAGCACCGTCGGACGATCGGCGTAGCCCAACAGGGAGTGCAGTACGTCACCGAGGTTCGAGCCCTCGGTGATGGCCCCCGAGGTGTTCCACAGAACGTGGCGGCCGAACGGCAGCCAGCCCAGCTGTTGCAGGTTCTCCACGGCGTCGGCCAGTAGTCCGGCGGCGAAGACCATGAGCGCGACGCCCATGACGCGAAAGAAGATCTTGAAGTTGAGTTTTGCGCCCAAACGGTAGATCGCCACCGAGATCGCCGTCGCGACGACGAGGCCGGCGAGCGCGCCCACGAGCAAGAGGTTGCCGTGGGGCGTGGGCCCCTGGTGGGAGCTCGCGAAGATAATGGCCAGGGTGAAGACCATGGTTTCGAGTCCTTCGCGCCCCACCGCCTGGAAAGCCAGTACGCCGACTCCAAAGCGCGAGCCCTTCGAGAGCGCGACGTCGCTGCGACCACGCAGCTCACTGGACATCGTGCGGGCGTGGCGACTCATCCAAAACGTCATCGCCGTCAGCACCGCCGCCGCGATCAGGTACGTGGTGGTTTCAAAGTAGGCCTGGACGTTCGAACCGTTGTAGTGGTCGATCAAGAAATAGGCACTCACGCCGCCGGCCAGGATCAGTCCGAAGGCCACCGCGATGCCCACGAACACGTCACGAAAACGGCGTCGCTCGCCGATCTGGTTGAGATACGAGAGCAAAATCGCGACGATCATCGACGCCTCGATGCCCTCGCGCAGAAAGATCACGAAGGTGGGAATCATCGCGCTCGACGCTGGCTTTCACGCATACTCACGTATCCGAGGCTAACGGCGCTCGCGGATGATGCACTCACGCACTCAGGCGCGCGGGCTCGCGCGTGGCGTCGCCCAACAGCAGGTCAAAGACCTGATCGGGAAGGACCTTCGTCAGGCGCACGAGGGCGCGGTAGCCGACTTCGGCCGGTCCGCGTTGGTCATTACGCATGAGATTGGCCATCACCGCGAGCAACTCGTTCATTAGCGGCGCGATCCGCAGACCGGCCCCGACGCAGACCGAGAGAATCTGGGGCTGGGAGATGAGGCGCACGAAGGCGCGCGCGACGCGGTAGTAGTCACGGTAGGCCTGGTCGAGGCGCTCGTCGTAGAGTTCGAGCGCCTCGGGTCGACGGGTAACGAGCGCCTCGGCGACGACGCCGGCCGCGAGTCGACCGGTCTCGTAGCCGTAGGCAATGCCTTCGCCGTTGAAGGGATTAATCGTGCCGGCGGCGTCGCCGATCACGAGGGTGTTGACGCCGACGCGTGGACCAATCGCGAGACCCATGGGCAGTCGTCCCCCCGTGGGCGCGCCAAGACTGGTCGACTCGTTCAGGCCCCAGGCCTCGCCGACCTGAGCGACGAAGTACTCCTGCAGCTTGGTGGTGTTCACGCCCTTCCACGCGCCACCCGTCGAGAGTAGACCCACGCCCACGTTCACGCGCCCGTCGCCGAGGGGAAAGATCCAGCCGTAACCCGGCACGACGGCGCCGGTGGTGTCGCGGATGTCGAGGTGTGAGTCGATCCATCCCTCGTCGTGACGCTCACTCGCGTAGTAACCGCGCAGGGCCATGCCCATTGGCCACGAACGATTGCGCTCCGTGCCGAGCTCGCGGCCCAGGCGAGAGTTCTGCCCGTCGGCGACGATGACGTAACGACCCTTAATTTCACGCAAATCACCGGTTTCGGTGTCGCGCACGACGACGCCGGCCGCCGCGCGCAACTTCGTGGGACTCGGGTCGCCCGGTTCGAGCAGTCCCACGACTTCGGCGTAATTGAGCACCGTGGCGCCGTGGTTCCGGGCGGTCTCGGCGACCAGTCCGTCGAGGTTAAAGCGGGTGATGGTGTAGCCGTAGTTCGGAAATGTGGGGTGCTCGGGCCACTTCATTTCGAGTGACGCGCCAAAGCCGAAGGCGCGGAGTCCTTCGTAGCGATGGCCGTGCGCGATGAGTTGGTCTTCGAGGCCCATCGCTTGGAGTTGAAAGACCGATCGAGGCGTGAGTCCGTCACCGCACGTCTTCTCGCGAGGAAAGTGCTTCTTCTCAATCAGCAGCACGGACCAGCCCGCGCGCGCGAGCCAGTACGCGCAACTCGAGCCGCTCGGCCCTGCCCCGACGATCAGCGCGTCGTAGTGGGGAGTGGGTGTGGGGAGTTCAGCGAGGCGTTGCACCACCCCAGCCTAGGTGGACGTCCCTCTTCGTTCTCAAGGGCTGTCGTCGATTCTGGTAGAACTGATGAACGTGGACCAGTACTTACCGATACTGGGGCTCCTCATCTTGGGGGTGCTCTTTGCGTCGGGTTCCTTCGTAGCCTCAGCGCTCCTGGCTCCGCGTAAGCGTCCCTCGGACGCGAAGCTCGCCCCGTACGAGTGCGGCATTGTCCCCGAGGTCGAACCGCCGCAGCGCTTTCCCGTGCGTTTCTATCTCGTCGCGATGATCTTCGTGATCTTCGACATCGAGGTTGTCTTCATGTATCCCTTCGCCGTGGTCTTCAAACAATTAGGCACTTTTGGACTTATTGAGGTGCTCGTCTTTTCCGCCACCGTCTTCGGGGCGTTGGTCTTTTTGGTCTCCGAAGGCGCTCTTTCGTGGGGGCCCGTTAAGCATCTCGTCCCGGGAATGCCGTCGCGGACGAGTGCCTCAACCATTGTGCGCATCGGCGTTGACGAGAATCGAGCGGCGTAGGCGTGGCGCTCGAAGATCTGCAACATAACTTTCTCACCGGACGTGTCGAAGACCTGGTGCGCTGGGCTCGTCGAGCGTCGGTGTGGCCCGCGACGTTCGGCCTCGCGTGTTGCGCTATTGAGATGATGGCCGCGGGCGCCGCGGACTACGACCTCGCGCGTTTTGGCATGGAAGTCTTTCGTAACTCACCGCGTCAGGCTGACTTGATGATCGTGGCCGGTCGCGTCAGCCAAAAGA
The DNA here is from genome assembly GCA_028873575.1 of Acidobacteriota bacterium. Taxonomy (GTDB): domain Bacteria; phylum Actinomycetota; class Acidimicrobiia; order Acidimicrobiales; family RAAP-2; genus RAAP-2. The sequence goes on from JAGWHY010000001.1 coordinate 102,018, forward strand.
TGGCGCCGGTACTACGCCAGGTCTACGACCAGATGATGGAGCCTAAGTGGGTCATCTCGATGGGCGTGTGCGCGTCGACCGGTGGTCTCTTTAACAACTACGCGATCGTGCAGGGCGTTGATCAAATCGTGCCCGTCGACGTGTACGCGCCGGGCTGTCCGCCGAGCCCCGAAACGCTGATGCACGCCATTTTGACCTTGCACGAACAGATTCGTACCGGTGAAATCCTGCAACGTCGTCGTGAGGGTCGCCCCACGCACCTCCAGCCCGACGCCTGGACACCCGACGTACCCGTGACCGTGAGGGTGGGAACGCCGAAGTGATCCCGCTTCCTCCGACGGCCCCCCCGGGCGTGGCGACCAGCGAGTCGCTGGCGAGCGACCTGGGCTGTTTTCCCACGCCCGAGACGTACGTCGCGCTCGTGCGCGCCTTTAAGGACGACGGGTTTGAACTGTGCGCCGATCTGTGCGGCGTGGACTACCTCGAGCACCCCGGTCGCGACCTTCCCGACGGTGTCGTCCCCACGCGCTTTGAGGTCGTCGTCAATCTCTTGAGTCTTTCGAAGCGTCAGCGCGTGCGCGTGCGCGTCCAGGCCGGCGACGACGAACCGCGCGTGCCGTCACTGTTCGACCTCTACCCAGGCACCGAAGCAATGGAGCGCGAGGCCTTTGATCTCTTCGGCATCCTCTTTGACGGCCACCCCGACTTGACGCGGATTTTGATGCCCGAAGAGTGGGAGGGTCATCCCCTGCGTAAGGACTACGCGGTCGGTCGGGTGCCCGTCCAGTTCAAAGAAGCACCGGGTCCGCGATGAGTGACCTACACGTACGAAGCGCGGAGCGGCCGGATCTCTTAACGGTCGAAACGTCAGAAGGGGCCCAAGGTCTCCAAGCGCGCGACGTCACGGCCACGCTGGAACTCGGCCGCGAACTCGGCGCGGTGTTGCGCGCGAACGGTCTGACGCTCGATCCACGCGACGTCGACGTCGAGCGGCGCGACGACGAAACGATGATCATCAACATGGGTCCGGCGCATCCCTCGACCCACGGCGTGCTGCGCCTCATGCTCGAGCTCGACGGTGAGTTCGTTCTGCGGACGAAGCCGGTCATTGGGTACCTGCACACCGGGATGGAGAAGACCGGTGAGGTGTTGACCTACGTCCAGGGCGGGACCAACGTCACGCGGATGGACTACCTCAGCCCCGTCGCCAACGAGCTGTCGTACTCGATGGCCGTAGAAAAGCTTCTCGGCGTCGAGGTGCCCGAACGGGCCGTGTGGATCCGCATGCTGATGGCCGAACTCAATCGCGTCTCGTCACACCTGGTGTGGATGGCGACCAACGGGATGGACCTCGGCGCGACGTCGATGATGATCTACGGATTCCGCGAGCGCGAGTTAATTCTCGCCTTCTTCGAAAAGACCGCCGGACTTCGCCTCAACTTGAACTACGTGCGCCCCGGCGGCGTCGCCGCCGACCTTCCCGACGGCTGGGAAGACGACGTGGCCGTCATCTGCGACACAATCTTTGAACGCAGCTTCGAGTACGACCAGCTCTTGACCGGTCAGCCCATCTTCCGCCAGCGCATGGAGGGCGTCGCGCCGATCACGGCCGAGGAGGCGCTCGCCCTTGGCGTGACGGGTCCGCTCCTGCGCTCGACGGGCGTGCCGTGGGACCTTCGTCGCACGATGCCCTACCTCGCGTACGACCAGGTCGACTTTGACGTCATCGTCGGCACCTACGGCGACAACTTCGACCGCTACGCGATTCGACTCAACGAGATTCGCGAGTCGATTCGCATCGTGCGCCAGTGCCTCGAGAAGATGCCCCTCGGCGACTACCGCAGTCAAGACCCCAAGGTCACCCCGCCACCGCGCGCGCGCATCGGCGAGTCGATGGAGGCCCTGATTCACCACTTCAAGCTCTTCACGGAGGGCTTCGCCGTGCCCACGGGCGAGGTCTACTCCGCCATCGAGTCACCGCGCGGCGAGTTGGGTTGCTACCTCGTGAGTGACGGCGGCCCCAAGCCCTACCGCCTGCACGTACGCGCGCCCAGCTTCGTCAATCTTCAAGCGGTGCCGCTTCTGATGCGCGGCGGTTCGGTCTCTGACGCCATCACCGTCATTTCGACGGTCGATCCGATCATGGGCGAGGTTGACCGATGAGTCACTTTCGCGTCGAACTTCGTCAACGGGCCGAAGAGCTCGTCGCGCTCTACCCGCGCAAGCGTTCGGCCATGTTGCCGTTGCTGCACCTGGTGCAAGAGCAAGACGGTTACCTAAGCGAAGCCGGCATCGCCGAAGTCGCCGAGCTCACCGGCACGAGCCCGGCCGACGTACGCGGCACGGCGGCCTTCTACGACATGTTCCATCTCGAACCGGTTGGCAAGTACGTCGTGGGAATTTGCACGAACGTGGCCTGCCTCTTGGCGGGTGGCCAAGAGTTGCTCGAGCACGCTAGCGAAACTCTCGGGTGCGCGGTCGGCGCCACGTCGGACGACCACCTCTTCACCCTTGAAGAGACCGAGTGCCTGGCGGACTGTGACCGCGCGCCCTGCGTGCAGGTCAACCATCGCTACGTGCGCACCACCACCGCGCCAGACTTCGACGCCATGATCGCGGACTTACGCGAGGGACGACTCGACGCCGACGTTCCCGCGCACGGCACGTTGATTCGCGTGCGCCGCAGTGGAGGTCTTCGCGTGAGTCGCGAAGAGCTCGCCGCGGAGCGTGCGAGTGCGCGCGCCGAACGCGAAGCCCGAGAGGCGAAGGGGTAGTCGTGGCGGTCTTGAGCGCTCCGCGTATCGTGTCGGCTCGCGCCGAGTACGAGGATTCACACACCCTGGCGCGCTTTCTCGCCACCGGCGGCAACGAGGCGCTTCGTAAGGCGCTCACCATGCACCCCGAGGCGGTCGGGGCCGAGGTTGACGCGGCGTCACTACTCGGACGTGGCGGCGCGGGCTTTCCGGCCGGCCGGAAGTGGTCGATGCTGCGCAAGTCGGCTATTTCGTACCTCGTGGTGAACGGCGACGAGTCCGAACCCGCGACGTTCAAGGATCACTTCTTGGTCGAGCGCGACCCGCACCAACTCGTCGAAGGCGTCACCATCGCGGCCTACGCGCTGCAGGTGAGTCAGGTCTTCATCTTCTTGCGTGGCGAATTCGCCCTCGGACTCGAGCGCGTGCAGCAGGCCGTCAACGACGCCTACGAGACGGGCGCGCTCGGGAACAAAATCTTCGGTTCGAACTTCTCACTGGACGTCGTGGTGCATCCGGGGGCCGGCGCGTACATCTGTGGTGAGGAGACGTCGCTGATTGAGGCGCTCGAAGGCAAGCGCGGCTTTCCACGAATCAAGCCGCCGTTCTTTCCCGCGGTCACCGGACTCTACGGTGAGCCCACGGTCGTGAACAACGTGGAGACGATGTCGAATCTTCCCTGGATTGTGCTGAACGGCGGCGCCGCTTTCGCGGCGCTGGGCCAGGGTCGTTCGACCGGCACGCGGCTCTTCGCCCTCGCCGGTCAGGTCAATCGACCCGGCGTCTACGAGATCGAGATGGCGAAGAATACCTTTCGCGATCTGATCTTTGATCCGGCGCTCGGTGGCGGGCTCGCGCCCGGGCGCTCGGTGAAGGCAATCATCCCCGGGGGCGTGTCGGCGCCGTGGTTCTCGCCCCAGCAGCTCGACGTGCCACTGGGTCAAGACGAGGTCGCCGAGCAGGGTTCGATGCTCGGTTCGGGCTCGGTCGTGGTGCTCGACGACTCGTCGTGCGTGGTGCGCGCGGCGTGGCGCATCACGAAGTTCTTCTCGCGCGAGTCCTGCGGCCAGTGCACGCCGTGTCGCGAAGGTTCGGGGTGGATCGAACGAGCGATGTACCGACTCGAACACGGCGGTGGTCGCGAGGAGGATCTCGAACTCTTGCTCGACCTGTGTGACAACATCGCGCCCGGCCTCACCTGGCCGCCGCAACAGACGACGATCTGCGTGCTCGGTCCGTCCATCCCCTCGTCGGTGAACTCGGCAATCACAATGTTTCGCGACGATTTTCTCGCGCACGTGCGCCACGGAGGATGCCCTCATGACTGACGTGACGCGAAGCGTCGTAAACATCACCGTGAACGGCGTGGCCGTCGCGGCCCAGCCCGGTGAACTCTTGATCGAGGCGGCCGAGCGCGCGGGCACCTACGTCCCGCGCTTTTGCTACCACCCGCGCATGGAGCCCGTCGGCGTCTGTCGGATGTGTCTGGTGGAGGTGGACGGACCGCGTGGCGCGACGCTGCAGCCGGCCTGCTACCTGCGCGTGAACGAGGGTATGAACGTCACCACCGATTCGGACAAGGTGAAGAAGGCCCAAGACGGCGTCTTGGAGTTTCTGTTGGCCAATCACCCACTCGACTGTCCCGTGTGTGACAAGGGCGGCGAATGCCCACTGCAGGATCAAACCCTCGCGCACGGCTCGGGCGAGACGCGCTTCATCGAAGAGAAGCGTCACTTCGTCAAGCCCATTGAAATTGGCGAACTCGTCCTCTTGGACCGCGAACGTTGCATCCAGTGCGCGCGGTGCACGCGGTTCTCCGCCGAGGTCGCCGGTGACGCGGAGATCGCCTTCTCGGGTCGTGGGGACCAGATTGAGGTCGCGCCCTCGCCGACCAAGCCCTTCGACTCAATCTTTTCGGGCAACACGGTGCAGATCTGTCCGGTGGGCGCCCTCACCGCGAAGCCGTATCGCTTTACGGCGCGCCCCTGGGACCTCGAACAGGTGGAGAGTACCTGTACGACGTGTGCCGTGGGCTGTCGCGTGGCCGTGCAGTCGTCGGGAAATCGTCTCACGCGCGTTCTCGGCGTGGACTCCGATCCGGTGAATCACGGTTGGCTCTGTGACAAGGGTCGCTTCACGCTCGACGCGACGGACGGTCACGAGGGGGAGAGCGACCCGTTGAGCGCCGCGGCGCGCGTCACCCAACCACTCGTTCGTCGTGACGGTGAGCTCGTGGCCGTGTCATGGAGTGAGGCGCTGCGCGAGGCGGCCCGTATCTTGACCGACGCGGCGGCGATTCCCAACGGCGTGGGCGCGATCGGCGGCGCGGCGCTCACCAACGAAGGGGCCTTCGCGTGGGAGCGTTTCGTGCGCGGCGTGCTCGGCAGTGACCACCTCGACGCGCAGTACGGCGACGGACTCGACGCGGCTCTTCTCCAGGCGCTGCCTGGCGCCACCATCGACGACGCGGCGCGCGCGACGACGATCGTGACCCTGGGTGGCGACCTTCGTCAGGAACTCCCGATCCTGTTCTTGCGCCTTCGCGAATCGATCGTTAAGGGCACCAGCAAACTGGTCGCGATTCAGGAGGGAGACAATCCCTTCGCGGAGTTGACGTCGGTGGAACTCAACGTGCGCCCCGGTGAGGTCGCTCGACTGGCGTCCGCGCTGGCCGACGAACACGTCACCCTCGGCGTGGACTCGTTGAACAGTGAGTTCGACCTCGCCGAGGCGCGCGCCCTGCTCGGCGACGACGGCGCGGGCGTGGTGTTCGTGGTGGGGCGGGCAAACCTCGCCGAGAGCCCGGCGGTGACCGAGCGAGCGCTACGGGTGTTGGCCGAACGTTTTCCGGCGGCTCGATTCCTCGTCGGATTGCGGCGCGGCAACGTGCGCGGCGCGCTCGACATGGGTCTCGCCCCCCAACTAAGACCGGGCCGGACCTATCTCGCCGACGATGGTCGCGACACTCTGGCGCAACTTCGCGCGCTGCGCGCGGGCGAACAATCGGCGGTCTTGCTGCTCGGGGGCTGTCTCGTCGGTAACGTGCTCGACGATCAGGGCGCGCGCGAGGCGCTCGAGCGCGCCAACGTCGTGGTCGTCACGGGTCACGGCGGCCAGACATTGGCCTACGCCGACGTGGTCTTGCCCGCCCTCGTCGCTCACGAACGCGAAGGTACCGTGACCAACGTTGAGGGTCGCGTCACCGCCCTCGCGCCCAAGCTGGCCGGTCCCGGATCGGCGTGGCACGACGTCGCGATCGCCGCGGAACTCGCGGAGCAGTGTGGACAGTCGCTCGGGTTGACGTCGGTGGAACAGACCGCCCGCACGATTGAAGAAACCACGGGTTATCCCAGCGCGAGCGTGCTGAGCGCGGGGGCGAGTGACGGACTGCTCGTCGGTGGCGCCACGAGCGCCGCGCGTCGTCGACCCCTCGACCCCATGGCTTTCCCCGGCATCCGTTCCGTCGCCGGCGGCGGTCTGGGCGACCACGCGGGCGCCACGCGCCGCGCCGAGGCGCCTCGTCGCGGTTCGGCCACCGCCGCCACACTGGACCAGGTGGCGGCGGGACGTGAGCTTGACGTGCCGCGTCCGGACTCGTACGCGTTCGCGCTGGTCGTCGCGAGGCGACTCTACGACCGAGGTATCGCGATGCAGGGTTCACCGGCGCTAACGAACCTGGTCGCGACGTCCACCCTCGCCGTCTCGGCGAGGGACCTCGATCGCCTGGGCGTGCGTGACGGCGAGTCCGTGAACGTCGTGGGCCCGCGCGGCACGATGGTCCTCACGGTGCGTGCCACGTCGTGCGCCCGCGGAACGGCGCACGTCGCCTTTGGCGCGCGTAACGAGGACGGCGCGACGCAGTCGTGGCACGCGCTGGTCGATCCCGACGCGCTAGTGAACGAAGTTCGTCTGGAGACGCGATGAATCTCGCGAGCGTCGACCCGCTCTACAGTCACGGCGTCACCGGCGTCGTGCTCTTGATCGTGTTGATCAAGGTACTCGTCGGCTTTGGCGCGATCATGGGCGCCGTCACGTTGATGATTTGGTTCGAGCGCAAGGCCATCTCCGACATGCAGAGTCGCATTGGGCCACAACGCTGGGGGCCCTTCGGGATCCTGCAGACGTTGGCCGACGGTATCAAGTTGTTTTTTAAAGAGGACCTCGTGCCGGCCGGGGCCGATCGCTTCGTCTTTAAGTTGGCGCCCTACTTGACGTTGGTGCCGGCGTTGATTACGTTCTCGATCGTGCCGCTCGGTGGCACCCTCACGATTGGCGGACACCGCGTCATGTTGCAGGTGGCGAATCCACCGATGGGGATCTTGATCATGCTCGCGATGTCGGGCATTTCGGTCTACGGCGTCATGCTCGCCGGATGGGCGTCGGGATCGAAGTATCCGTTGATCTCGTCGGTGCGCGCCAGCGCGCAGATGATCAGCTACGAAGCCGCGCTCGGCATGACGATCGTCACGGTGATCTTGGTGACCGGCTCGCTCACCACCCACGACATCGTGACCTCCCAGGCGCACGGGGTATGGCACTGGAACCTGATTCGCCTCGGCTTCGTCCCCTTCGCCGTCTTTTTGATCGCCATTACCGCGGAACTGAATCGCCCACCCTTTGACACGGTGGAGGCGGAGAGTGAGTTGGTTGGCGGCTTCGCGACCGAGTACTCCTCGCTGCGTTTCGCGTTGTTTTACCTCGCGGAGTTCATGAACACGATCACGATGTCGGCGATCATCGTGACGCTCTTCTTCGGGGGACCGGCGGGGTGGATTCCGCCGGTGCCTCACCTGAAGTGGATCTTCCCGATCATTTGGTTCGTCGCGAAGACGACGTTCTTCGCGTTTTGCTACATCTGGTTCCGGGCGGCCCTCCCGCGTTTTCGCTACGACCAGGTCATGGACCTGGGTTGGAAGCGGTTAATCCCCCTAAGCCTGGGCTGGATGTTGATCGTGGCGGGATTCCTGGTGCGACCGGGCTGGGGTCTGGTGATGGCGGCGTTGGTCGTCCTCGCGTCCGTGGTACTCGCGCGCGCCTTCGACCTGGGGCACCGTCGCGAGGTGGGCCCGGACTCGGTCTTAGGCGCCGTGGGGCGTCGTCCGCTGCCCGGTGACGTGTTGCGCAAACTGACCGACGGTGAAGGGGCGTAATGGCGAAGTCGCTCGATTTCTTCGGTGGGTTCAAGTTGACGATTCGACACCTCACGCGCCCACGCGTGACGGTGAGCTACCCCCAGGCCAAGCGTCCGAAGCAGCCGCGCCAACACGGTCGCCACGTCTTGAACCGCTACGAAGACGGCATGGAGAAGTGCATCGGCTGCGAGCTGTGCGCCGGCGTCTGTCCGGTGAACTGCATTCACGTCCGTGGGCTCGATAACCCGCCCGATCACCCCGTCAGTCCCGGCGAGCGTTACGGCTACGTCTACGAAATCAACTACCTGCGCTGCATCCACTGCGATCTGTGCGTCGAGGCCTGCCCGACGCAAGCCATCACCGAGTCGAAGATGTTCGAGTTCTCCTTTACTAATCGCGCGGACGCGATTTACACGAAGGCCGAACTCCTCGTCGACGACCAGGGCTTCCCGCAGCGACTTCCCTGGGAAGACTGGCGCGAGGGTGAAGCCGCGATGACCGGCGGCTGGATGCGCGCCACCTCGCCGTCGGGAGCGGCCGCGTACGAGGGCGTGGTGCAGTGGACCGGCGACCTGGGCGCGGGCGTGCGCGCCGCCGAAGCTGGTCAAAACGAGGAAGTCCGCGACGACGTCGCGACTGGCTCGAAGGCGTTGCGCCGGGTCTTCTCCAAGCACCTGCAGCCCGACGACGTCCCCGCCGACCTGCGCGGCGTCGCGGGACGCCTCAATGAACTCAAGGCCAAACTGCCCAAGCGGCCCAAGGCAGCGTCGTGATCGCGGCCACCTACAACGCGGCGGGCGTCTTGGTCTTCGTGACCGCGTCGACCTTGATGCTCGTCGGGGCCCTCGGGGTGATCGTCGTGAAGAACCCGGTGCACGCCGCGATCAGTTTGATCGTGACTCTCTTCGGCGTCGCGATTGCCTTCGTCGCGCAGTCGGCCGATTTCCTCGCCGCGGTGCAGATCATCGTCTACGCGGGCGCCATCGTGGTGCTGTTCTTGTTCGTGATTATGTTTTTGGGCGTCGATCGGCGCGACGACGTCCGCGTCGAGCCCCTGGTCGGCCAACGTCCCCTCGCCCTCGCCGGCGTTCTCATCACGATCGCCGGCCTCGTCACCTTGATGGCGCGGTCGCACTGGGTGACGGGGGCGACCCGCGTGTCCACGTCGGGCGCGCCGCTCGCCACGGGTCAGGGCAACGTCCGCCAACTCGGGACGGCGGTCTTCACCACCTACTTGTTCGCCTTCGAGGCGACCGCCGTCTTGTTGATCATCGCGGTGGTGGGTGCCGTGTTGCTCGCCCGACGCGAGCGGCGCGTGGACGAGACGCTCGACGACGAACTCGACGTGGAGGTGCGCTCATGAACGTTCCCGCTGCCTGGTATCTCGTGGTCGCCGCGCTGCTCTTCGGGGTCGGCGCCTTCGGACTGTTGACTCGCCGCAGCGCGCTCATCATGTTTATGTGCATCGAGCTGATGCTCAACGCGGTCAACTTGACCTTCGTCACGTTCGCACGAACGATGAGTGACGTGGCCGGTCAGGCCAGCGTCTTTTTCGTCATGGTCGTCGCGGCCGCGGAGGTGACGGTCGGCCTCGGCATTGTGGTGGCGGTCTTTCGACGCCGGTCCTCGACGTCGGTCGACGAGCTCGCGGAGTTACACGGCTGATGGCGACCCTCGCGACACTCATTGTTCTGCTGCCGCTGGTCGGCTTTTTGTACGTCTTGTCGTCGGGCGCGCACCAGAGCGAACGCGCGATCGGGGTGGTCGCCACCGGGGTCGTCGCCGGGAGCTTCGTCGCTGCGGTGGCGGCGTTTTTCGTGTTGATCCACCACGCGTCGCGCGAGGTGACGGTACACCTCTTTACGTGGTTTGACGTGGGCTCACTGCACGTGTCGGTCGCGCTGCTGGTCGACCCGCTCTCCGTCACGATGTGTCTATTCGTGACGGGCATCTCCGCGCTCATTCATCTCTACTCGACGAGTTACATGCACGCGGAGAAGGACTTTCGTAAGTTCTTCTTGTACCTCAATCTGTTCGTCTTCTCGATGCTGGTACTGGTCTTGGCGAACAACCTCGTGTTGACCTTCGTTGGCTGGGAGGGCGTCGGCGTCTGTTCGTACTGGCTGGTGAGCTACTACTTCGACCGTGACGCCGCGGCGTCGGCCGGGAAGAAGGCCTTTCTCTACAACCGCGTCGGCGACGTGGGCCTGCTCTACGCAATGTTCCTCCTGTTCAGCCACCTGCACACTTTGAACTACCTCGACGTGTTCCGGCGCGTGGGTTCTCTCTCGGGCTCGACGGCCACGCTCGTCGTCCTCGCCCTGCTCCTGGGCGCGACCGGTAAGAGCGCGCAGATCCCGCTCTTTAACTGGCTGCCCGACGCCATGGAAGGTCCGACCCCGGTGTCGGCGCTGATCCACGCCGCCACCATGGTCACCGCGGGTGTCTACCTGCTCGTGCGCATGTCGCCGGTTTTGACTCTGTCGTCGAGTGGCCGACTGACCATCGCGATTATTGGGGGCGCGACGGCCTTCGTCGCGGCCACTATTGCCACGGCCCAAAAGGACATTAAGAAGGTGCTCGCCTTCTCGACGGTCTCGCAGATTGGCTACATGGTGCTCGCGGTGGGCGTGGGGGCCTACGGCGCGGCGATCTTCTTGATGGTGGCGCACGCTTTCTTTAAGGCCCTCCTTTTCCTGGGCTCGGGCTCCATCATTCACTCACTCCACGGTGAACAAGACCTACGAAAAATGGGCGCGCTGCAACGGTTCCTCCCGCTGACGTACCCGACCTTTCTTATTGGGTGGCTCGCGATCTCGGGCGTGCCACCCTTCGCGGGATTCTGGGCCAAGGGTGACGTCCTCACCAACGCCTACAGTCACGACAAGTTGTTGTGGCTGTTGGGGCTCGCGACGGCCATTCTCACGGCGTACTACATGACGCGTCTTTTCGTGTTGACTTTTCGCGGGAACGAGCGATTCCGTGAGGTGACCGAAGGTCACGACCCGCACGAGTCGCCGTGGTCGATGACCCTGCCGTTACTCGTGCTGGCCGTCCTCGCCGTACTCGGTGGCCTGCTCGATCTGCCGTGGGCGCACGGTCGAAGCCTCGCCACGTTCCTCGCGCCGACCTTTGGCTACGTCGCGCCGACGTCCGCCCTTTCCACGCTGACCCAGTGGGGGCTCGCCGTGGTCGACGTGGCCGCGGCGATCATTGGTCTCGCGGCGGCCATGACGATTTGGCGCGACCGCGTGAGCTCCGATCGCTACGAAAAGACCTTCTTTGAGAAGGTCTGGTACTGGGACGACGCCTACGACGCCATGGTCGGCCGGCCCTTAACCCACGCGGCCACCTACGCCGATCGCGTCGTCGAACCGCGCGTTCTCGACGGCGCGGTGGCCGGCGTCGCGGGATCGGTGCGCCGAAGCGCTCTCGGACTGCGCAAGGTGCAGTCGGGCTTCGCGCGCCACTACGCGCTCGCCATGGTGCTCGGTACCGCGGTCGTCGTGGTCTACCTCGTCGCGAGGGTGGGCTAGATGCACTCGAGTTGGTGGCTCAGTGCCCTCCTGGTCGTGCCGCTGCTCGGGGCGGCGGGCGCACTTCTCGTCCGGCGCACGGGTCGTGCCTACGTCGTCGCGTTGACCAGCGCCGGCGTGGAGTTGGTTCTTTCGATCGTCGTCGCCTCGATGTACAACCCGCACGTGCCGGGCATGGGGACCTTCGATTTCGCGACGCGTCACGTACTGTCCGCGCCGTTCGGCCTCGCCTACGACGTGTCGCTCGACGGTATCTCGTTGTTGATGGTCGTGTTGACCGCGCTGGTGGTCTTCGTCGCGCTCGCCGGCGCTCGCGAACGACGTCGCGAGGCCTCCTTCGTCACCTGGATGCTGCTCTTGACCTCGGCGACGATGGGGAGCTTTCTTGCGCACGACCTGCTCGAGTTCTTCATCTTCTTTGAGTTCACGCTCGTGCCGTGCTACTTCATCATCGCCCAGTGGGGCGGTGCTGAGCGCGCGCGCGCCGCGTTGAAGTTCTTCGTGTACACCTTCACGGGCTCAGCCTTCCTCTTCGCCGGTCTTCTCTACCTGGGCTTCGAACACCAGCACCAAAGTGGTGGGGCGCTCACCTTCGCCTACGGCGCCCTCGCGGGCACCACGCTCACCCACTCGGCCTCGGTGTGGCTCTTCGTCGCCTTCGCGGTCGCCTTCGCGGTGAAGGCCCCCCTGTGGCCGCTGCACACGTGGTCGCCGTTGACCTACGCCGAGGCGCCCACGGCCGGCTCTATTGAACTTTCGGCCCTCCTCGCGAAGCTCGGCACCTACGGCATGATTCGCTTCGCGGTGGGGCTCTTCCCGGGGGCACTCGCGAGCGTGCGGCCCGTCGTGTTGACCCTCGCCGTTATCTCGATCCTCTACGGATCGTTGGTGGCCTGCGCGACGCCGGACCTCAAGCGACTGATCGCCTACTCCTCGCTCGCGCAAATGGGCTTCATCATGCTCGGCGTGATGGCGGGATCGAAGATTGCCCTGGTCGGTGCGGTGCTGTTGATGTTCAACCACGGCGTGATTACGATCGGCTTCTTCTTAATCATCGGTTTCCTCGAACAACGTCGAGGGACCTTCACGATTCGAGATCTCCGAGGCCTGCAGGGGCCCGCGCCGGTCATGGCCGCGCTCTTTACCGTGGTCATGTTGGCGTCCATTGGGCTCCCGGGTCTGTCGGGCTTTATCAGCGAGTACTTCATCTTGATTGGCGCCTTCGCGACCCACGCGTGGTGGGCCGCCGTCGCCACATTGGGCGTGGCCGGGTCGGCCGCCTACCTCCTGTGGGCCTACCAGCGGGTCTTCCACGGTTCCAGTGACGAGACCAACGCGCAGGTCCCCGACGCGACCAATCGTGAACGTTGGGTCTTGGTGCCCGTCGTGGTCCTCGTCGTGGCGCTCGGCGTCTTCCCGCGCCCGATCATTGATCGCATTACGCCCTCGGTGACGCAGTTGGTCGCTCACGTCGAACCAGCGGGACTGCTCAAATGACCGTGCTCGTGCCCTCGATCCACTACCTGGCACTGTTGCCAATCTTCATCTTCTTTGGCGCGGCCCTCGTGTTGATGGTGGCGTCGGCGTTGAGCGCGAAGAGCTTCTCGCTACGACTGGCGACCTCGACGACGGTGCTCGCCAGCGTCGCGGTACTCGTGGTGAACGTCGCGCAGTGGTCCTACGTCGCGCACCACGGCGCGACGACGACGATCGCGCACGCGCTGGTCTTTGACGACTTCTCGGTCGTGGCCACTGCGGTCATCGCGGCGTCGATGCTGCTCAGTGCGCTCGTCGGCCACGACTGGGCATTGCGCGAACGAGTGGTCGGCGTCGACTATCACGTGTTGGCGCTCGCGGCGAGCGCGGGCGCGATGGTGATGGTCCAGGCCAACGATCTCATCGTGATCTTCCTCGGACTCGAGATGCTCTCGCTCGGTCTCTACGTCCTCGTCGCTTTCGACCGGCACCGCGCGGCCTCCTCCGAGGCCGCGCTCAAATACTTCCTGCTCGGTGGATTCGCCTCGGCGATCTTCATCTACGGTGCGGCGCTGGTCTACGGGGCGACCGGTTCGACCAACGTCTCGTCGATTGCGTACTTTCTCGGCCAGAACGTGCTGCTACGTCCCGGCCTGCTCTACGCCGGTGGCGCGCTGTTGTTGATCGGCTTCGCCTTCAAGGTGGCCGCCGTCCCGTTCCACGCGTGGTCGCCCGACGTCTACCAGGGCGCGCCCACGCCGGTCACGGGCTTTATGGCCTCCATCGTGAAGGTCGGCGCCTTCGCGGCGCTGATTCGCGTCTTGTTGAGTGCGTTGGGTACACAGATGGACACGTGGCGTCCCATTTTGTGGGTGTTGGTCGCGCTGACCTCACTCCTCGGCGCGAGCGTCGCCCTGGTGCAGCGCGACGTGAAGCGCCTCCTGGCCTATTCGTCGATTAACCAGGCGGGCTTCATGCTGCTCGGCGTGTGGAGCGCCAACGTTCGCGGGGTAGCGGGGACGTTGTTCTACGTCATGACCTACGCGCCGGTCGTGATCGCGACCTTCGCGATCGTGACCGTCGTCGGGGGTGTGGGTGATGAACACCACGCCCTCGAGCACTACCGCGGTCTGGCGCGTCGTCAGCCCTGGCTAGGTGCGGCGTTGACGGTACTCCTCCTTAGCCAGTTGGGTGCGCCTCTGACCGTGGGCTTCTACGCGAAGTACTCCGTGCTGGTGGCGGCGCTCGACGCCGGCGGCGGCGCCTTGGCGCTCATCGCGCTCCTCAGTGCCGCGATCGCCGCCTACTTCTATCTTCGTTTCGCCCTGACGCTCTACGAGGAGTCGGACGACGACGCGTCGCACGTCGCGGTACCCCGAGCTAGTGCGGTCGTGATAACCATCGGCGTGATCTTCACGGTGCTCTTTGGTCTGTGGCCCGGTCCGCTCGCGACGTGGGCCCAGCACGCCACGCTGCTCTTCTTGCCGTGACACGCGTTGCCGTCGCCACGTGCGCGGGCGAGAACGTCGATCCCGACAGCCCCCGCTTGCTCGCCGCGCTCGCCGACGCCGGGTTTGACGCGGAGCTCGCCATCTGGGACGACGCCGCCGTGGCGTGGTCGCGCTACGACGCAGTGGTCGTTCGCTCGACGTGGGACTACGCGCCGCGTCGCGCGGAGTTTCTCGCGTGGGCGCGCGACATCGCGCGACTCGAGAACCCCTACGAGGTGATCGCGTACTCGACCGACAAGCACTACTTGGCCGATCTCGGGCAACTGGGAGTCCCCGTGGTGCCCTCGACGTTCTGTGACGTGGGCCGCGCGCCAATCTTTCCCGAGGGTGACTTCGTCGTCAAACCCTGCGTGGGCGCCGGCTCGATGCTGGCCGACCGTTACGACGCGAACGATCTGACGCGCGCGCGCGACCACGTGGCCCAACTTCACGCGCAAGGTCGTGACGTACTGATTCAGCCCTACGTTGACTCGGTCGACGACGTGGGCGAGCGGGCACTCATCTTTATTGACGGGTCGTTCTCACACGCCATGACCAAGGGCGCCATGCTCAACGTCACCCAACTCGATCGCAACGCGCTCTTTCGTCGTGAGCAGATGTCCTTGGCGGTGGCGGAACCCGACGCGCTCGAGGTGGCCCGGGCGGCGCTGCGCGCCGCGGGGGCCCAAGATCTGCTCTACGCACGAGTGGACCTGGTTCGCACCACCAGCGGTTGGGCGCTCATGGAACTCGAACTTGCGGAGCCCTCACTGTTCTTGAGCTTTCACCCTCCGGCCGCGACGAACCTGGCCGAGGCGCTTCGTCGTCGCCTCGACGCGTCGGTGGGCCTCTAGCGGGTCCCGTGACGGGCCACGCTCGCGCGCCATGGAGTTAACTCATAAAGTGCCGATCACGTTGCGAACACCTGACGTCGGCGACCTGCGCGACGTGCTCGACACCTTGCGCGCGTGGCACGACGGAGCGTCGCCGGCACAGGTGCACCCCGGCGACGTGGGATGGTTCTGGCGATTCGGCGCGGCCACGACCGCGGCGTCGTTGCGGACGTGGTCGCGCGGCGACACCGTACTCGCGCTGGCGCTCCTCGACGGGCCCGACGTGGCGCGACTGGCCGTGGCGCCGGGAGCGTCGAGTGACGAGGCGTTGGCCGAGCAACTCTTCGAAGATCTTTCGCGACCGGATCGTGGCGTTTTCCCGTCGGGCGAGGTCTCGGTCGAGGCGCGGTTCGGCGGGGCGCTTCCGGCTTTGTTGCGAGCGAATGAATGGACGGAGGGTGAGTCGTGGACGCCTCTTCGTCATGATCTCTCCACCGCGCGTACGCACGACACCTTGCGCGTGGAGGTGGTTGACACGTCGAGAGTTCGCGATCGCGTCGCCGTGCAGCGCGCGGCGTTCGCGCGTTCGACCTTCGACGAAGATTGCTGGCGCGCGATGGCGGAGGGTCCGGCCTACCTGGACGCTCGGTGTCTCGTGGGTTACGACCTCGAGGGCCAGGCGGTCGCGGCCGCCACGGTCTGGTCGGCGGGTCCCCAACGTCCGGGGCTGCTCGAGCCCGTGGGCGTGCACCGCGATCATCAGGGCCGCGGTTACGGCACCGCGATCACGAGCGCCGCGGTGCACACCTTGCGCGAAATGGGGGCGTCGAGCGCACTGGTCTGCACGCGCAGCGCCAACGTGGGGGCCGTGGCGACCTACCAATCGGCGGGCTTTGAGCGACTTGGCGAATCGTTCGACCTGCGTCGAAGCGCCTAGGGCGCGACGACGTCCTTGACGGTGGCGTCGTCGCACTTTCGCGCGGCGGCGAGGACTTCGTCGGGGACGACCGTGCCCGGTCGATTCGACGGGTCATTCGCGAGGAGGCGCCCGATCACGGGAATTTCGGTCAACGACTCGGCGCGCAACACGGCCGCGGCGACCGGCACGAAACTCTCCGCCGCGGGATAGACGAGGTAGCGCGGGAGCCACGTCGGGTAGTACTTCGCGTTAAAGGTCCACAGTGACTCAATCGGCAAGATGCCCGAGAGACGCTTGAGGGCCCAGCGTTCCACGCGCGTGAAGGTGCCGTCGCCGCGTTCGCCGTCGAGCACCGAGCGAAAGGCCGCGAAGTTGAGGCTGAGCCCCCGAGCCCCTTGGGCGCGCAGGTACTCAATGGTCGAACACAACGCGAAGTCGATCAGGCCGTTGGGGTGCTCGCCAGGGTCGCGTCGCATGAGGTCAAGGGAGTAGCCGTTCATCGCGGGCGACGGCACGAACTGACAGACCGAGGCCGGTTTACCGTCGGGCCCGGTGACGATCGTGAGTAAGAGCCCCTTGTCCTTGGGGTTGAAGAGGCGTCCGAGCATCATGGAGAAACCTCGTTCACCTTCGCCACGACGCAGGAGCGAGATGAGCTCCAAGATTTCGTTGACGCGGGCGGGGTTAATCGTGGCCGGATCCACGAACTCGACGCGGTAGCCGTAGCGCGCGAGTCGCGTGCAGGCCTGTCGCAGACCCTTCATCTTGCCGCCCTCGAGCGAGAATTTTTGGCAGTCGACGATGGCCTCGTCACCCATGTAGAGATAGTGCAGTCCCGCCGCGTGATAAATCGGCAACCACTCCTCGCCGGCCCCCATGACGCCGATCGTCCAACCGCGACCCTCGGCGTAGTGGCGAAAGGCGCTAAAGACTTCCGAGCGCTCCGCCTCGGGACCGACCGGGTCGGGCGAGACCAGGGCCACCCCGCCGTAGACCGCGTAAGCGACGAGGGAATCACGAAAGAAGAAGAACTGTTTGTCGTCGCGCAGCGCGAAGTAGTCAAGGGTGCCGCGTCCGTGCCGTCGTACGATTTCGCGCGCGCGCAGTTCGGCAATTCGCCGTTCGGTGGTGCGCGCGGGGTGCGACAGTCGACGGTCAACCACGGGGCGCGTCAAGAGATAGAACGTCGAAATCACCAGGCTGACGCCGACCGTGAGCAACGTCGGGTCCACGAAGTCGTCGACGCCGTCGGGCAGAGTGATGTTGTACTGGCCGAAGAGACGCTCCACGCACGCCACGAAGATGACGCCGACGCTAGGCATGTGGGCGCGCCGAGAGGCCTCGATGCCGAGCGTCGCGGCGACCACAGTTGCCAGGGCGATCAGGGCGAGGCGGGGTAGGGCGGCGCGCAGACTCGAGCGGTCCGTCGACGCTTCGAAGTTATGACGTTGGACGACGAGCAGTACCAAGATGGCCGCCGCGACCAACGAGGAGTAGACGGTGCCGCCGCGCGCGACGTGCGCGACGATGGTGATCGCGAGCAGGCTCACGGCGAGGAACCAGGCGCGCCGTTGTCCTCGACGTACGCCGCGCGCCAGCATGATCATCGAGATGCCCGCGACCGCGGTCACCGCGGCGGCCGACTTCGCGACGTCCAGGGGCAAGACCGCGAGCACCGTGTGGAGGCGACTGCGCAAGGGCGCGATGGCGGTTACCGTGACGTTCAAGAGTCCATCGAGAAAGATGAGTCCACTCGCCCAGCGTCGAATCGTGCGACGACGGCGCTGTTCGCTGAGACGCGCGACCTCGAGGGGAAAGGGGTTGCCGGTGGGCCAGGATCCGACCGTGGTCGTGTGCGGCGTGGGGGGTGGTTGCACCGGACTGGCCGCGAGGAGCGTCTCCATCAGTCGGTGGGAGCTGCGGGCAGTCTCGCCGGCGAAAAGTCGGATCTGGACCGTGCTGCTGGCTTCGATTTCGACGACACCGAGACGATCGGCGAACGTGAATAGGGGTGGCAGTCCGAAGCGTCCACGACGTTCCACGAGGACCGTGCGCGACGGTCCCGGCGCGGCGCACACGCCGCGGTCCAAGAAGGCGAGTGCCGGTCGGGGCGCGCCGCCGATCACGGCCCCCGCGCCTCCGCGCTCGGCGACCCGTCGCGCGTATTCCACGGCGTCGACGTCGTTTACGCGCGTGAGGGCCAGTGGTTCGCTCAACTCGGGTGACGCGCCGAGTCGCGCGTCGCGGTCGAAGCGTCGCCGTACGATCAGCCCGGCGACCGCGGCGATGGTCGCCTCGACCGCGCCGATGAAGATCACGTTGACGATGAACCCAGCCCAGAATCCCTTGACGTGAAAGACCTCCACTTCGAAGTGATGGTGAATCGCGTGACCGAAGACCGCGATGATGGTGCTCCAAAAATTGACGACGACGACGACCGCGAGGGGCAACCACAGCCACGGGGCCAGACGACGGTACAGCACGCGCGAGGCGACGAAACGCGCGAGCGCGGTCGGGTCCTCGAGTTGCTCGGCGTCGACCCGGTCGTTACGGTCCGCGCGCGTGACGTCGAGGTCGTACGAACCGGCCGCCACCGCGACGTCGCGGGTGCCGTTGGCCGTGGCGATTTGCAACATGACGTCGCGCGCGACGACGAGCCCGAGGTCAGCCAGGACGGCCTGCGCGGCTTCGTGGTGCGCGAGTTCGGCGTCGTCGCGACCGGGCAAGACGACGACCCGACGCCCTTCGCCGTTAGTGAATCGTCGCAGGGCGCCCACCAAGGTCGGGAGAGCCGCGAACGTCGCGGCGGCGAACTTGGCGACGTCGGCGACGGCGTCTGGACGCAGGAGGTTGCCCGCGATGACGACCACCGCGGGATCGTCCACGTCGTTGAGCAGGTCGATGAACTCGCGAAGTGATCGTCGCGCCTCGTCGCTGCGGGGTGTGAGGGAGAGATCGCTCACTACGTAGACGTGCTGGCCGAAGGGGATCGGGAGCGTCAGTCGATCGGTCGCTGCCACGACGTCTAGTCTCGCAGACAACACCGCCTCTCGAAACGTGAAGGTCCCCGCGAAACTATGCCGCACGACACCTACGAAGTCCACTGGAAGTGGCGAGACGACACACCGGCGCCACCTGGTCAGGTCGTGATCTTCGACATAGACGGCGTGCTCGCCGACGCCGCCGGACGCCAGCACTACCTGGATTGGGGCGACTGGAAGGCCTTTTTTGACGCCTGCGGGGATGATCCGGTAATCGCCGAGATTGAACGGCTTTTGGAACTGCTCGACGAGAAGCTCCTGGTGGTACTGGTTACCGCGCGCCCGCAACGAGTCCAACCGCACACGTTGGGCTGGCTCGCGCGCTACGGCATTCGTTGGAATCTCCTGGTCATGAGGGCTTACGGCGACTTCACCAGTACCGACGCGTTTAAGCGCGAGGTCTTAAGCGAACTTCGCCGCCGCGACTACGACGTGCGACTGGCGCTCGACGACGACCCGAAAAATCACGCGATGTACGTCAGCGAAGGGGTTCCCTGCATCTACATCCACTCGGGGTATTACCTGTAAGTTCGCGGGTCAACGACCTTTAGGCTCGTCTCCCATGACCGACTTCGCCCCCACCCCGTTCGGCTAGATCCGTGCGCGTCGCCGTCGTTGGCGCCGGGGTTAGTGGACTGACCGCGGCGTACCTGCTCGCTCCTCACCACGAGGTCACGCTCTTCGAGGCGCAAGATCGCCTCGGCGGCCACGCGCACACCGTGCGCGTGGACGGTGGTGACCAGGACTACGACGTCGACACGGGCTTTCTCGTGTACAACGACGCCACCTACCCGCTCTTTATCAAACTGCTCGACAAACTCGGCGTCACCTCGCAAGAGAGCGAAATGAGTTTCAGCTACGCCGACGCGGCGACGGGCTTGGAGTGGAAGGGCACCACGCTCAATACCATTTTCGCGCAACGGCGCAACCTGCTGCGTCCGCGATTCTTGCGGATGCTGTGGCACATCTTGTCGTTCAACCGCTCGTTGCGACGACTCGTGGCGAGCGACCTCTCCTCCACCGTCACCATGGGCGAACTCCTCGCCACGCGTCCCTGGAGCCGCGAGTTCCGCGACTGGTACCTCGTCCCGATGGGCGCGGCCATTTGGTCGGCGAACCCCGAGAAGTTCCTCGAAATGCCCGCGCGGACCTTTGCGGAGTTCTTCGAGCGTCACGGCCTGTTGTCCGTGCGAAACCGTCCTCAGTGGCGCACGATTGTCGGTGGTTCGCGACGCTACGTCGAGGCGATGGAAAAGAGCATTCTCGATCACGGCTCGGTCGTGACGAGCGCGCCAGTTCGCGAAGTGCGCCGCGACGTCGACGGCGTGTCGGTCGTGACCGACCACGAGTCGAGTCGCTTTGATCACGTCATCATGGCGTGTCACAGTGACGAAGCACTCGCGCTCCTGCGCGATCCCAGCGACGACGAGCGACGCCTTCTGGGCGCGATCCGTTACCAAGAGAATTCGGTCACGTTGCACTGGGACGAAGCACTGTTGCCGCGCTCACGACGCGCCTGGGCCGCCTGGAACTATCGCCGTCGCGACGAAATCACGTCGCTCGCGACGCTGACGTACAACGTCTCGACGCTGCAGTCGATTCCGTCGCGCCGACAGTTTCTCGTCACGCTGAACGACGACGACGCGATCGACGAGGCCAAAGTACTGGAACGTTTTCGCTACGCCCACCCGGTACTCGACGCCCAAACGGTCGACGCGCAGTCACGGCGCGCCCTCCTCCAGAGCGAGCGCACGTCGTACTGCGGCGCGTACCTCGGCTACGGCTTCCACGAAGACGGTGTGCGCAGCGCCTTCGAGGCGTGCGTGCGGCTAGGAATTTCCTGGTGAGCGCGTTGCGATCGTCGATCTACGAGGGGACGGTGACCCATCACCGCTTCGCCCCCAAGGTGCACCGCTTCACGTACCGGGTTTCGATGTTTCATCTCTACCTCGACGAACTCTCTTCGCTCGACGCGCGCTTTGCTCGTTTGCACGTCGCCGACGAGTCGCCCGTGGGGCGCCGAGGTCGCGCGACGCGTCGCCCCGGCCACTTCACGTTCGATCGACGCGACTTTCTCCCGGAGACCGACGGCCCGCTCGACCAAGCCGCGCGCGCCCGGTACGCCGAATTGACTGGCGTCGTCGCGCCGCCCACGGTGTCAATCTTGGCCAACCTGCGATCGCTGGGCTGGAACTTCAATCCCATCACGGTGTACTTCTTTCACGACGAGGCGGGTCGCGTAGTCGACGCGATGGCGGAGGTGACGAACACGCCGTGGGGTGAACGTCACTGCTACTACCTGGGCGCGCCCGGTTCGACGTCTTTTGACAAGGCCCACCACGTCTCGCCGTTCCTCTCAATGGAGGGGCGTTACCAGTTGGCCTATCGCGAACCGGCAGAGCGCTTCACGTTATCGATGGCGCTCTTTGACCTCGCGCGTGAGGGCACCGGCGAACGGCGCTTGAACGCGTCGATGAGTTTCGCGCGGGTGGCGCTCAACGAGACGTCACTTCGCCACGTGGCTCGACGGTCGCCCGACATGGCCCTTCGCGTCTCGCGACGTATCTACTTTCACGCGGCGCGCCTGTGGCTCAAGGGCGTGCCGTTCGTGAAACATCCCCGCAAGCACCACCAGGAGGAAATTCGTGCCTGAGATCGACTCGTCAACCATCGCGCCCGGCTCGTTCCTACCCATCCGCCACCGACGCTTCGTCACGCTGGCGCGCACGTTGACGTTCGCGCAGCTGCGTCGCGCCAAGGCCGCGGGCGCGGGAACGCTCGTCGTCCACGAGCGTTACGACGGGCGAACGAGTGATTTCTCCTTCGGCGAGGGTCTGCCGGTGGCTGAGCTCACGGTGCTCGGGAAGGGTCTGTACCCGGCGCTGGTCTTTGGTGGTTCGAAGGGACTCGGGCGGGCCTACGTGAACGAGCTGTGGTCGAGTGAGAACCTCACTGATCTCGTACGATTTTTGCTGCGCCTGACCCAGCCACGACGACGACGACTGGACGCGCTGGGACGACGTTTTCGATTTCTCTTCTCGCTTGGGCGACGATCGTCCAGCACGAGTCGCGATCGCGACAACATTCACGCGCACTACGACCTTTCGAATGAGTTCTTCACGCTCATGCTCGACGAGACCATGGCGTACTCCTGCGCGGTCTTCGCGAACGGCGCCACCACCCTCTACGACGCCCAGGTCGAGAAGTTCGACCGAATCTGTCGCAAATTGGCACTGCGCCCCGGCGAGCACGTTCTCGAAATCGGCACTGGTTGGGGCGGCTTCGCGCTGCACGCCGCCCAGCACTACGGCGTGCGGGTCACGACCACCACGATCTCGAACGAGCAGCGCGACTTGGCGCGTCAACGAGTGGCCGACGCCGGGCTCGACGACCGAATTGAGGTGCTCGACCAGCACTACCGCGACCTTCGCGGCACCTACGACGCGTTGGTCTCCATCGAGATGATCGAGGCCGTGGACTGGCGCGACTACCCGTCGTTCTTTTCTTCGCTGGAGCGTTTGGTGAACGACACGGGTCGTGTCGCGATCCAGGCCATCACGATCAACGACCAGAGCTTCGAGCGCGCGAAGATCCAGCCCGACTTCATCCGCGACCTCATCTTCCCGGGTGGTTGCCTGCCGAGCGTGACCGCCGTGTCCGCGGCCCTACGCGATCACACGAGCCTTCGCGTGGTCGACCTCGAAGACATTGGTCTCGACTACGCGCGCACGCTGTCGATGTGGCGCGATCGCGTGGCTGAGCAGCGCGCGCGAGTGGCCGAATTGGGCTTCGACGATCGCTTCTTGCGCCTGTGGAATCTCTACTTGGGTTACTGCGAGGCGGCCTTTTTGGAGCGCCACATCTCCGACGTGCAAATGGTGCTGCATCGCGCGGCGAGTCCCCGCGCGCCGCGCGTCGCTTAGGACGTTTCGCGAAGTCGCGTCAGCACCGCGCGCGCCGCACGTCGTCCCGAGCCAATGGAGGCCGGCACGCCCACGCCGTCGTAGGTCATCCCCGCAAGTTCGACCCCGAGAGGTCGCGCCGCGTCGCGCGCGCGTCGCACCATGACGTCGTGACCCACGTAGTACTGCGGCAGTGACGTCGGCCAGCGCTGGACGCGCGTCTCGAGGGCTACCCCCACGCCACCGAGCAATGTCGAGAGTTCGTCGTAGACGCGGGCCGTGAGTTCCTCGTCACTCATTCGCGTCCAACGGTCATCGTCCACGCGCCCCACGTGCGCGCGAACCAACACGTCGTGCTCGCGCGCGAGGTAGGGCCACTTGCGGTCAAGAAACGTCAGCGCCGTCACCATCATCGACTCGCCGTCGCGCCACGGCGTTTGGAGGGGAACGAGCACGCCCGTCCCCGGGGGGAGCGCGGTGGGGGCCAGTGAGAACGTGACCATCGCCGCGCCGGCGCTGTCGACGTGCGCGAGAGCGGCGAGATCCTCGTGGAAACGACCGAGCAGGGCGCCGGCCACGTGGGCGGGGGTCGCGACGATGACCGCGTTCGCCGGGGTCGTCGTCGTCGCGGTGTCGACCTCGACGGGGTACGTGCCCACGGGGGTGCGGCGAAGCGCGTTGACGCCCACCCCAGTGCGCACCACGACGCCCCGCGCCTCGAGTTGGGCGCGCAGCGTGACGGGAAGTGAGCCGAGTCCACCGTGCAGGGAGTAGAAAACGGGGGTCGGCGCGTCCGGCGCGGGGCTCGTCGGCGGACTCGGCGCCCGCAGCGCCTTCATCAAAGAACCACCCTTGCGCGCCGCCTCGAGCAGACCGGGGTAGACGGACTTGGCCGAGAGCGCGTCGACGCGACCGGCCTGGATGCCCCCGACCATGGGCTCGATAAAGCGGTAGGTGAGTTCGCGGCCCAGCTTCGCGCGCACGATGGCCCCGACGGACGCGTCGTCACCGACCTCGAGACGCCGCGGGACGAGGAGGTCGCGGGCGGCCGCGAGGCGCGCGCGCCAGGTCAGGCCCGGTACGGCGCGCACCTGCGCGAGCGTCGTGGGAATCCCTAGGGCCAGGCCCGCGGGTAACGGGTACAACGCGCCTCGCAGGAAGATGGTCGCGCCAGCCGCGCCAATGGCGACGAGGTCATTCTCGAGTCCGAGCTCGCGCACGAGTTCCACCGCTTCGGGTCGTCGCGCGAGGAAACCGTCGGGTCCGAGGTCGACGCGCCGGCCCGCAAAATCCGTCGCGCTCAGCGAGCCTCCCACGCGTTCGGCCACGTCCAGTACCTCGACGCGGGGCGTGTGGTCGTTCGGTCCGTCGACGCCACCCGACAGCTCCCACGCGACCGCGAGGCCACTCACGCCGGCGCCGACGACGACGACCGACGCGCGCACGATCAGCTCGCCGCGATAACGACGTCCGCGAGAATCGCGGTGAACGTGGGGTCGTCGTTGAGCGACGCGGTTCGCACGAGATTGAGTCCAATTTCCTGGGCGACGCCCTGCGCCTCAATGTCCACGTCGAAGAGGACCTCGAGGTGGTCCGCCACAAAGCCGATGGGACACGAGACGACGTCGGTCACCCCCGCGGCGTGCTTGTCACGCAGAACCTGCAAGATGTCGGGTCCAATCCACGGGTCGGCCGTGCGACCGGCCGATTGCCACGCGACGTCAAAGCGCTCCACGTTGGCGAGCGCGGCGGCGCGAACGGCGCTCTCGCGAATCTGTTCGGGGTAGGAGTCGCCGACGCTCAAAATCTTTTCCGGCAGGGAGTGAGCGCTAAAGAGCACTTCGGTGGTCGCCCGGCGCTCCGCGGGAATAGTGGCGAGCGCGTCGTTGACCCGCTGGGCGATGAGCTCGAGGAACGCGGGCTCCTCCCACCAGGTTTCAATGCCGATGAAGCGCACCGATTCGCCGAGTTCCACCTTCGCGCGCGCGAAGTACTGATCAGTCGACATGGTCGATGAGTGGGGCGCGAGGACGAGGCCGATGACGGTCTCGAAGCCATCGTCGCGAAAGGAGGCAGCCGCGGCTTCGAGCAATGGTGGTTCGTACTTCGAGCCGAAGCGCACGTCGTAGCGCCCGGGGCAGCGATCCTCTAACGCGGCGCGTATTCCGGCCACTTGCGCGGCAGTGCGTTCGGCGAGCGGCGACGTGCCGCCGATCGCGTCGTAGCGCCGCGTCAGATCGGCCAGCAGTTCGGGCGTCGGGGGACGTCCGTGGCGAATGCGCGTGTAGTAGGCCTCGACGTCCGCGGGGGTCGTCGGCGTGCCGTAAGCCATGACGAGAACTCCTAAGGTCACCGCACACCAGCCTTTCCTTCTTCGTGGACGAGGCGCACGACCGCTTCGAGCACCGCAGGGTCCGTCGCGGGCAGCACGCCGTGTCCCAGGTTAAAGACGTAACCCGGGGTTTCACCCGCGCGCGCGAGCACGTCGCGCGTGGCCGACAGGGCGAGTGCTTCGCCCCCGAGACAACGCGCGGGATCGAGATTGCCCTGGACGGGTTTACCCTTCACTCGGCGTCGGCCCTCGTCAAGGTCGACGTGCCAGTCGATACCCACCACGGTGCTGTTCGCGCTCGCCATGAGATCAAGGAGCTCCCCGGTGCCGACGCCGAAGAGAATCGTCGGCACGTTGAGATCGGCCACGCCGTCGAGGACCTTTTCCGTCGCCGGCAACGCGAAACGTCGGTACTCGTCACGCGTGAGCGATCCGGCCCACGAATCGAAAAGCTGCAGGGCGCGTGCGCCGTGGGCTACCTGGACGCGTAAGAAGGCAATCGTGATGGCCACCAGTCGATCCATGAGTTCGTCGAAGAGTGCGGGTTGCGCGTGCATCAGGGTCTTAATGACGGCGAACTCGCGCGTCGGCGCCCCTTCGACGAGGTAGCTCGCGACGGTGAACGGGGCGCCGGCGAAGCCAATGAGTGGCGTGTTCGTCGCGCTCAGTTCGTCGATGACCCGGTCGATCGTGTCGGTCACGTGACGGACGTCCTCTAACTGCAGATCGCGCAGTCGCGTCAAGTCACGGGGCGCGCGAAACGGCTCAGCGATTACCGGACCGCGACCCGGCACGACGTCGACGCCAAAGCCAATGGCGTGGTAGGGCACGACGATGTCGGAAAAGAGGATGGCCGCGTCGACGCCGTAGCGACGAACGGGTTGCATCGTCACCTCCGCGGCGATCGCGGGATCGGCGATGGCCTCGAGGATCGAACCGTTGCCGCGCAGTGCTCGATACTCGGGTAGGGAGCGTCCGGCTTGACGCATAAACCACACGGGCACGTGATCCACGGCCTCGCCTCGACAGGCTCGCAGAAAGTCAGGTTCGGTCACGGCGCTCCTTTAGGACAGGTTCAAATCTAAACGAACTCCTGCCCCTCGCCACCGGGTAGAGCCCGGACCGGCGTCGCTTAGACTGGACAATCCCTCTGTTGGAGTGAAAGGACGTCGATGTCGCACGAGCGTGAGATTTCCGAGGAGCAGAGCTTCCTCGATCTCGCTCTGTCGGCGCTCGAGAACATGCGTCGCGAGGCTCGCTCGCTGCGCGACAGCGCGGCGGTGGCCAATATGCGCGGCGCCGGCGACTTGGTCGAGCGCGACGTTGTAATGGGCACGGCCCTGCATCGTCTTGATCAGTTAGCCATTGGTGATCAACCACTCTTCTTTGGACGTATCGACTACCGGGGCATTGACGGACAGCGCGGTGACGCGTACCACGTTGGGCGCCTCGCCGTCTCGGACGACCAACTCAACCCGCTCGTAATTGACTGGCGGGCACCGGTCGCCGAAGCGTTCTATCGCGCCACGGGGGTCGAGTCGCTCGGGCTTTCTCGTCGACGTCACGTCGCGATTCGAGCCCACGAGGTCACCGGCGTCGAGGACGAGTACTTCGCTGATGAACACGGCGAACTCGATCTCCCCGACGACGAGATTCGCGACGCGACCGCCGAAGGATTGGTCGACGGCGGCCTCGCCCTCGGCGGCCCCGGGGCCCTCTTGGCCGCGCTGGGGCGGGCGCGCACGGGTCGCATGGGTGACATCGTCGCCACGATTCAAGGTGAACAGGACCGCATTATTCGCTCGCCGTTGGCGGGCGTGCTGCTGGTCCAAGGTGGTCCGGGTACCGGTAAGACGGCGGTGGCGCTGCACCGCGCGGCCTACCTGCTCTTCACGCATCGCGCGACGCTCGAACGTCAAGGCGTGCTGGTGGTCGGACCTAATCCGCTGTTCTTGAACTACATCGAGAACGTGCTGCCGTCACTCGGCGAGTCGGGCGTGACGCTCTCGACAATTTCGGGACTGGTGACCAACGTCGAAATTCGTGGCTACGACGACGAAGAGGTCGATCACCTGAAGGGCGACCTGCGCATGGTCAAGGTCATCGCGCGCGCGCTGCGCACGCGTCAGCGTCCACTTCGCCACGACGTGGAGATTCCGGTTGGTCGGGCGATCGTGGTTTTAAAGGCCGCCTACACGGCGGAGATCGTCGAACGTGCGCGTCGCCGTCCGGGGAATCACAACCAGCGTCGCTCGGCGGTGGGTCGTGAACTCGCGGCGCGCCTCGCTCGTGAGTACCACGGACGTTTCGTGCGCGACGGGCTCGATGAGGGCAACGCCGAGGCTGAGCTGGCCGATCAGATTCGCGCGGCCACGCCCTTTAAAGAGGCGCTGCAGCGTATCTGGCCCCGTTTGTCGGGCCAGGATCTCTTGCACGATCTCTTCGGCGCTCCCGCGCTCCTGCGCGCCGCCGGGAACGGCATCTTGAGCGAACGCGAAATGGAACTGTTGTACCGACCACGCTCCACGTCACTCGACGACGTGGCGTGGACGAAGGCCGACGCCGCGCTCATCGACGAAGCGCGCGTGCTTCTCGGACCGCGCAAGCGTCCGCGTCCCCCGGTGAAGTCCCTCGACCCCGGCGTGCTCGACGGCGTCGACCTGTCGGCGTACTCCGGCGAGATTCGCGCGGCCGCCCTTCGTGAAGCGCAGCGCTTCGCCAGTACCCAAAGCACCGAACTCGACGAGGCCGAGTTCGTCACCTACGGCCACATCGTCGTCGACGAGGCGCAAGACCTTTCGCCGATGGAACTTCGTGTCTTGAAGCGGCGCGACTTGACCGGCTCGATGACCATCGTGGGCGACATGGGTCAAGCGACGACCGCCGCGTCGTCGGCGTCGTGGGACGCCGTCCTTGACGTCTTGCAGCCGCGTCGCGCCCCGACGCGCGTCGATTTGACGGTGTCGTACCGCACGCCCGAAGAGGTTTTGGAGTTCGCCGCGCCGACGCTGGCG
Organism: Acidobacteriota bacterium; assembly: GCA_028873575.1. GTDB lineage: Bacteria > Actinomycetota > Acidimicrobiia > Acidimicrobiales > RAAP-2 > RAAP-2. The sequence goes on from JAGWHY010000001.1 coordinate 130,446, forward strand.
GTCGCGGCCCCCGACCTCGCGCCTCCGCGACCGGTGCGTCGCGCGGGGGCGACGCCGATCGTCGAACGCGTGGCCCCTGAGAAGTTCGCGGCCACGTTGGTGGCCGCGACGAGGCGTGAAGTCGAGGCCGTGGCGCCCGGTCGCGTCGCCGTCATCGTGAGCGGCGCGGCGCTCAACGCGACGCTCGAGATCCTTCGCCAGGGTGGCCTCGACGCCGTTGACCCGCGCGACCTGGAGTCCAAGGGTTTGGCCGCCGATCTCGTCATTCTCGCGGCGGAAGGAGCGAACGGCCTCGAGTTTGACGCTGTGGTCGTCGTTGAACCTGGTCAGATTGGCGAACGCGGTTCGTCGCGTCCCGGCGAGATGACGGCGCGTGGACTACGGACGCTCTACGTAGCGCTGACGCGACCGACGCGTCGTCTCGCGCTGGTGGCGTGTCGGGACTTACCGCCGTCATTGAAAAGCTGATTTCTCGCCGGCCCCGCGCTCGGGGCCCCCTAAGAATCCGCTAAAAAGGTAGGCGTGAGTCAGGCCCTCCCCCTAAGTAGCCTGGCGAAGCAAGAGAAGATTGTGCACGACCGACCGCCGATGTTGGCGATTGGCGTGATGATTTGGCTCGGTTCTGAGCTGATGTTCTTCTCGGGACTCTTCGCCGCCCTCTTCACGATTCGCGCGCACCTCGCGTCGTGGCCCCCCAAGGGAACGCACCTCGACACATTGCAGGCCGGTGTCTTCACGATTATTTTGGTCGCGTCGTCGTTCACCATGCAGTGGGCGGTGTGGTTGATTGAACACCGTCGTCGCGCCGAAGCTCGTCGCTGGGTCATCATCACGATGATTATGGGCGCCGTCTTTGTCATGAACCAGGCCTACGAGTGGACGCACATCGAGACGCGTTGGTACACCAACTCCTACGGCTCGGTCTTTTTCATCACGACGGGTCTGCACGGTCTGCACGTGTTCTTGGGACTGGTCGCGATGGCCTTTCTCCTCTTTCGCATGCGCGGTCGCGAAGGCGACCCGGGCGAGCTCTCGACCTTTCAGGGCGTGAGTTACTACTGGCACTTCGTCGACGTCGTCTGGGTGGGTCTCTACTCGGCCCTCTTCTTACTCAAGTAATGCGGAAAGTTACTCACCTCCTCCAACGCGTTTCGTCCATCGCGTTGTTAGGTCTCGTTGCCGGTGGACCGGTGGTTCTCTTTACCCAGAGCGCGCGCGCGGCGAACAACCCGAACCAACAGCCGCTCTATCAAACGGCGCGCAAGAACGCGGGGACGCCGAACTCGAACTACGTGAAGAAGGACTCCAGTGGCGCGATCATCGCCTACGGAGACAGCGCCATTACGTACAAGGCACCTTCACCCGCCCTCGCCCAACTCGGTCAAGCGCTCTTCCAACAGAACTGCGCGTCGTGTCACGGTAACGAGGCGAACGGCGTCCCGGCCAACGGCACGAGCGGCGCGTACCCGAATCTCGTTGGTCTCGGACCGGCGACGATCGACTTTTGGATTGAGTCGGGTCGCATGCCCGCCGCCGATCCTCGTTCGGTGCAGGCCGCGCGACGATACCCGCGACTGACGCACGACCAGGCACTCGCGATCGCGGCGTGGGTCACCAGCCTCGACCCGCAGGCCTACCCCTACATCCCGACGCCCCACCTGAAGAACGCCAACGTGGCCGACGGCGCGGCGTTGTTCGCGCTGAACTGCGCGGCCTGTCACACGATCGAAGGCGACGGTGACGCGCTCGCGCAGAGTACCTACGCCCCGTCGCTTCGTCACATTCCCGCGACGCAAGTTGCCGAGGCCATTCGCACAGGCCCGGGCAACATGCCCCGCTTCACGGGCAACCTCAGTGACGTGCAGGTGAACGACATCGTCAAGTACGTCACCACCGAAATTCAGCACCCCAATAACCCGGGTGGTTTTGGTCTCGGCGGCCTCGGACCCGTCGCGGAAGGCTTTGTCGGTCTGGCCTTGGGCGTGGGGCTCTTGGCGCTGGTGGGCTACTGGGTAGGAGAGCGTCAATGACCGATTCACACGAACAGCGCACCCCCGTGGCGCTCACCGGACTGCGCGAGGACGATCCGCGTCTGCAGCCAGCCGCGCGTCATCCCGAGACGGTCGAGCGCGTGATCGCGATTTCCTTCGTGCTCGGTCTCATGCTCTTCTTACTCTTTGGCTACTGCTTCATCGTGAACGCCAAGGCCTGGACGCTCGGCGCCACGTTGGGCGGCGGCCTCTCGCTGCTGGGCTTTGGGTTGGTGGCCTGGGGTAAGTACCTGATGCCTCGCGGGCCCTTCGTCGAAGAGCGACACACGCTCGCCAACACCAAAGCCGACCGCGACGCGTTCGCCGCGGCGATTGTCGAGCGCGGCGGCGGCGTGATCAAGCGCCGCAAGATGCTCGGGGGCCTCCTCGGCGGTGGCCTCGGGGTGTTCAGCGTGGTGGCGCTCTTTCCGCTGCTGCGCAGCTTGGGGCCGATGCCGAAGGGCACCCTCTTTCACACCGACTGGCGCAAGGGTTCGTACGCGGTGGATCAGACCGGTCGGCGCATTCACCAAGACGACTTGACCATCGGCTCGATCGTGACCGTCTTCCCCGAAGGAACTCAGGACACCGATCGCGGTCAAGCGGTCGACCAGACCGTGATCATCCGCCTGTCGAATGAAGACTTCGTGACCCAAAAGGGACGCGAGAACTGGGCGCCGATGGGCTACGTGGCCTACTCGAAGCTCTGCACGCACTTGGGCTGCCCGGTGGGGCTCTACGAGCAGCAACTTGAACTGCTCGTGTGTCCGTGTCACCAGTCGATGTTCGACGTCACGAACGGCGCCATTCCAAACTTCGGTCCGGCGCCGCGACCTCTGCCGCAGTTGCCCCTCTACATCGACGCGTCGGGCTACCTTCGTGCGCAGCGTGACTACGACCAGCCGGTTGGTCCAGGATTCTGGGAGCGTTCATGAGTAACCTCGCCACCACTCGTCGCGAAAAGAAAGCGAATCTGGGCCCCTACGGCAAGTTGGGCCACGCCCTCGGCGAGCTCGACGACCGCCTGGGCGTCGCCAAGGGCGGACGCACCTTCCTCGACAAAATCTTCCCCGACCACTGGTCGTTCATGCTCGGTGAGATCGCGCTGTACTCCTTCGTGATCTTGCTCGCCACTGGCGTCTTCTTAACGCTGTACTACGTGCCGAGCCAGGCGCTCGTGACCTACCACGGGAGTTACCTGCCCCTCGACGGTCAGCGGGTCACCCAAGCCTTCGCGTCCACCGTCGACCTTTCTTTCAAAGTTCGCGCCGGACTGTTAATGCGTCAGATGCACCACTGGGCCTGCGACATCTTCGTCGGCGCCATCGTCGTGCACATGGCGCGCGTCTTTTTCACCGGCGCCTTCCGCAAGCCGCGTGAACTCAACTGGACGATCGGCACGACGTTGTTAATCCTCGCGATCGTGAACGGTTTCTTGGGCTACTCGTTGCCCGACGACCTGGTCTCGGGAACCGGTATTCGCATCGCGTACTCGATCATCTTGTCGGTGCCCGTGGTCGGCACGTACCTCGGCTTTTGGGTCTTCGGCGGCAACTTCCCGGGTACGGCGATTATTCCGCGCTTCTTTATCCTTCACGTGTTGATCGTGCCGGCGATCATCGTCACGTTGGTGACGGTGCACATGGTGCTCCTCGTTCGCCAGAAGCACACGCAGTTTCCGGGCGAGGGACGAACCGAGAAAAACGTGGTGGGCGCGCCCATGTTCCCGGTCTTCATGGCCAAGACGACGGGCTTTTTGTTTATCGTCTCCGGCTTTACGGCTCTGCTGGGCGCCTTTGCTCAAATCAACCCGATTTGGCAGTTCGGCCCCTACGACGCCGCGCGCATTTCCTACGCCGTCCAGCCGGACTGGTACATGGGCTTTCTCGACGGGGCGTTGCGCATCTTCCCCGCGTGGTCGTTCCACAGTTTTGGCCACACGATTCCTCTCGAGGTCACGATTCCCGCGGTGATCTTGCCGGGGCTGATTTTCAACTTGGTGTTCGCGTGGCCAGCTCTCGAGCGCAAGTTCACCGGCGACCACGAGATGCACAACTTGCTCGATCGTCCAATCAATCGCCCCAAGCGCACCGCCGCGGGCGCGGCGGTCTTCGCCTTGTTGGCGATTCTCTTCATCGCGAGTTCTACCGACGTCATCGCGAACTTCTTCCACCTCTCGTTGAACACCGTCTTGTGGGCCATGCGCTTCTTGACGTTCATCGTGCCGATCGTGACCTACCCAGTCACCTACAAGATCTGCAAGGAACTCCAGGGCGTCGCGAACGCGGGTAAACGCAAAACGGCCAACGTCGTAACGCGCACGAGTGACGGTGAGTACCAAGCGACGCCGTCACCGGCGTACGTCGACGACGTGTCGCACGAGTTAGAGCCCACGCCCGTACCCGCCTTCATCACGCCCAGCGAGGTCGCGTCGGACGAACGAGGCGTTCGCACCGTCGATCGTTAACCGCGCCGGATTCTGATGACGCAACGGCAACAACGGTTCAGCGCGCTCGGTTTCGCGCTCGCGATTGTCCTGAGTGGTGTCGCCGCCTTCTCGTGGGCGCCCGTCTCGAACGCCTCGCCGCACGCCGCGTCGTCCACGATTCGTGAACGACCCCAGGCACTGTGGCGCGTGGTGAGCTCCTCGCCCCGTGGCGTCATGGTGGACTATCGCAACGTGAAAGTCGACGGGGTTGTCTTTCGCGCGTTGCGCTTGCGCGCGCGCACCACGTTGTTGCGCTGGCACGTGGGCGCCGGTGATCCCAACGCGTGGCGATCAGCCCCCGCCGACGCCGGTTCCTCGATTGACTGGGCGAACGAGGGACCCGCGGGCGTCGTCGCGGCCTTTAACGGGGCGTTCAAGCAGGCCGCCAACGCGGGCGGCGCGGTCGTCGATCACGTGGTGCTGGAACCGATGCGCCGGGGCTACATGACGTTGGCTCTCAACAACGCGGGACATTGGGAGATGGGCGTCTGGGGCGCCAAGGGCTTCCCAACCCCCGGCTTCGGCGCGATCGCCCTGCGTCAGAACCTGGCACCGTTGGTGCAAAGCGGTCACTTGACGAGTCCCGCGCTGACGAGTAACTGGAAGTTCTGGGGTGACCCGATTAACGAGAATCCCCTGACCGCGCGTTCGGGCCTCGGCGTCGACGCCCAGGGCAACTTGATCTACGTGGCGACGATGACGGGCGTCCTCGCGCCCACGCTGGGCAAAGCGCTCATTGGCGCGGGGGCGATCACCGCGATGCAGCTCGACATCAATCCCTTTTGGCCCACCCTGGGCGCCGCGGCGACGCCACTACATCGCCCCGGCGCGTTCAGCGTTTTCCTCCCTGGTGAACTTCACAACCCCGCGATGTACCAAACGGGGTGGGAGCGCGACTTTTTCGTCGCGCTCGCGGAGCCCGCCACGTGGGGATGTTCGTGGGCCTCGCCGGGACTCACCGCACGCCCCGGTGCGCAGCCGCAGCTTCTGGCCTTGCGCGGCACGAACTGCTCGAGCTCGAGCTCGCCGAGTTCGACCAGTACGACTTCTGCACTGCCCTAGCGGCGCGAAAAGAGGCCGTGCCTATCATGGGGCGCGTGGCAACGACGCACGACCCTCTCTGGCCCCCCGCGTCGTCACTGGTGACCTCCGAGGTCCGCGATCGGACGGTGGGCCTCGTCGGGGCGTCGACCTACCAGACTTCGCTCAGCCCCCGCTCGGCCACGTCGACCCCCGACGCGGTGCGCGCGGCGTTGGCGCGCTACTCGCGTTGGGCCGAGGGTGAGGTCGGTGACCTCGCCGAGTCACTGAGCGTGCGGGACCTGGGCGACGTGCTGTCTCCTGACGCGTCCGACGCTCGCGAACGTCTCGCCACGTTGCTCGCGGGCGCGCCCCGTGACCTCACGATTGTTCTGGGCGGCGACAACGCCGTGACCTGGTTGGCACTGGGAGCCCTGGCGCGTGACGACTGGTCGACGTGGGGCCTGGTGACGCTCGACGCGCACCTTGACCTGCGCGACGGACGCTCCAACGGCTCACCGGTCCGTCAGCTCCTCGACGAGGGACTCGACCCTCGCGCGGTGGTGCAGGTGGGCATCGCGGACTTCGCGAACTCGCCGGCGTACGCGCGTCGCGCGCGCGAGAGCGGTCTCACCCTGATTCCGCGTCGCGCCTTTTACGACGAATCGCCCGAAGCGCTTGCGCGACGGGCGCTCGCGGTCGCGGGGGCGAACGCGCGGCGCGTCTACGTCGACCTTGACTTTGACGTCGTCGATCGATCCGTCGTGCCGGGGTGTCCGGCCGCGGCGCCCGGTGGTCTGTCGGCCGACGAACTACGTCGCTTCGCGCGAGAGATCGCGCGCGACGAACGCGTGGTCATGGTGGACCTCGCGGAGATCGACGTCGAACGTGACGTGAACGAAACCACGGTGCGACTGGCCGCGCTCGTGGTTCTCGAACTACTGGCCGGCGTAGTGGAGCGAACTCGATGACGATCACCCTGGGGCTCGGTCCCGTCTCGCGAAGTGACTTTCTCGCCGTCGTGCGCGACTTCCAACCCGTTCGCCTCGCGCCCGAGGTGGTGGCGCTGCTCGCGCGCAAACGCGAAGCAATCGACGCCATGGTGGCGTCGGGCGCCCCGGTCTACGGACTTTCCACGGGGTTTGGCGCACTCGCGACGACCTTCATTTCACCCGAGCAGCGCCGGGAGTTGCAGCGCTCACTGATTCGCTCTCACGCCGCGGGCGTCGGGCCCGAAGTTGAAAACGAGGTCGTGCGCGCGATGATGCTCTCACGCTTGACCAATCTCTGTAGTGGTGTGTCGGGCGTTCGACCACTCGTCGCGCAGGCGTACGCCGACCTGTTGAACGCCGGCATTACGCCGGTGGTGCACGAGTACGGGTCGCTTGGTTGCTCGGGGGACCTGGCGCCCTTGGCGCACGTCGCGCTCGCGCTCATGGGCGAGGGCGACGTGCGCGACGTCGCCGGCGTGCGTCAAAGTGCTCGTGACGCGCTCGAGGCCGCCGGTCTGACGCCCGTGACGTTGGCCGAAAAGGAGGGTCTCGCGCTAATCAACGGTACCGACGGCATGTTGGGCCACTTGGTTTTGGCCATCGCGGACGTCGCCGCGTTACTCGATCTCCTCGACGTCGCGGCCGCGGTGTCGATCCAGGCACTGCGCGGCACGGACCGCGTCTTCGCCGCCGAGATCCACGCACTGCGTCCGCACCCGGGTCAGGTGCGTAGCGCGGCGCGACTGCGCGCGCTGCTCGCGAACTCACCGATCGTGTCGTCACACCTCGATGACGTCTCCCAGGTGCAAGACGCGTACTCGCTACGCTGCGCGCCGCAGGTGCACGGCGCGGCGCGCGACACGTTGGACTACGCCACGCGCGTCGCGGAGATCGAGCTCGCCTCGTCGATTGACAATCCCTCAGTACTGGCCGACGGCTCGCTCGTTTCGAACGGCAATTTTCACGGGGCGCCCGTGGCGTACGTACTGGATTTCTTAGCCATTGTGTTGGCGGACGTGGCGTCGATGAGTGAACGCCGCACCGATCGGCTCTTGGACGTAGATCGCAACTTCGGCCTCGCGCCGTTTCTGGCCGACGACCCCGGCGTGGACTCGGGGCTCATGATCGCCCAGTACGCCCAGGCGGCGCTCGTGAGTGAGATGAAGCGCTTAGCCACGCCAGCCAGCGTGGACTCGATTCCCTCGTCGGGGATGCAAGAAGACCACGTGTCGATGGGGTGGCACGCCGGGCGTAAATTGCGTCGCGCCGTCGAGGCGCTCGCCGACGTCGTCGCGATTGAGCTCCTCGCCGGGTCTCGGGCCATGGCGCTCCGTAAGCCGCTGACGGCGTCGTCCGCCACCCAGGCGGTCGTCGAACGAGTGAACGCCCTGAGTGGCGGTCCCGGACACGACCGGTGGCTCTCACCCGAGATTCGCGACGTCGCCCAAGCAGTGCGTAGTGGTGAACTGCTCGACCTCGTCGAGCGCCACCTCGATCTGGCGTAAAGGAGAACTCCCATGGAAGGTGCTCGACCCGTTCGCGCGGCGCGAGGCTCGACGCGCTCGGCCCTCGGCTGGCCCCAAGAGGCGGCGCTGCGCATGCTGCAGAACAACCTCGACCCCGAGGTCGCCGAACGGCCCGACGACCTCGTCGTCTACGGTGGCACCGGTCGCGCGGCGCGCGACTGGCGAAGTTTCGACGCCTTGGTGCGCACCCTGCGCACGCTGAAGGGTGACGAGACCATGCTGGTGCAGTCGGGTCGGCCCGTCGGGGTCTTCACCACGCACGAGTGGGCGCCGCGCGTGTTAATCGCGAACTCGAATCTGGTCGGTGACTGGGCGACCTGGCCCGAGTTTCGTCGACTCGAAGCCCTCGGGCTCACCATGTACGGACAGATGACCGCGGGTTCGTGGATCTACATCGGCACCCAAGGCATCTTGCAGGGCACCTACGAGACCTTCGCCGCGGTGGCGCTCAAGCGTTTCGGAGGTACCCTCGCGGGGACGCTCACGCTCACCAGCGGCGCCGGCGGCATGGGCGGGGCCCAGCCGCTCGCGGTCACGATGAACGACGGCGTCTGCCTCTGCCTCGACGTCGACCCCTCGCGACTCGCGCGCCGTGTTGAGCAGCGCTACCTCGACGAATGGACCAGTGACCTCGACGGCGCCCTCGCGCGTGTGGTGAGCGCCAAGCGCGCGCGCCAGGCGCTCAGCGTGGGACTCGTGGGCAACGCCGCCACGCTGGTGCCCGAGCTCTTACGTCGCGGCGTCGACATCGACATCGTCACGGATCAGACGTCGGCCCACGATCCGTTGAGCTACCTGCCCGAAGGTATCGACCTCGCCGATTGGCACGACTACGCCGACAAGAAGCCCGAGGAGTTCACGGACCGCGCGCGTCAGTCCATGGCGCGTCACGTCGAAGCGATGGTCGGTTTCCAAGACGCCGGCGCCGAGGTCTTTGACTACGGCAACTCGATTCGCGACGAGGCGCGCCAGGGGGGCTTCGCGCGCGCCTTCGCGTTCCCGGGCTTCGTGCCGGCCTACATTCGCCCCCTCTTTTGCGAAGGCAAGGGTCCCTTTCGCTGGGCCGCCCTTTCGGGCGACCCAGCCGACATCTACCGCACCGATCGGGCGGTACTGGAGCTCTTTCCCGACAACGACGCGCTTCGGCGCTGGATCACCAAGGCGCAGGACAAGGTCGCCTTCCAGGGACTGCCGGCGAGGATCTGCTGGCTCGGGTACGGCGAGCGCGACCGCGCCGGCGTGGCCTTCAACGACTTGGTCGCGTCGGGCGAAGTGCGGGCGCCACTGGTCATTGGGCGCGATCACCTCGACAGCGGCTCGGTGGCCTCACCCTATCGAGAGACCGAGGCGATGCTCGACGGCTCCGACGCGATCGCGGACTGGCCCTTGTTGAACGCGCTACTCAACACGTCGTCGGGCGCGACGTGGGTCTCCATCCATCACGGCGGAGGGGTGGGCATTGGGCGCTCGCTGCACGCCGGTCAGGTCTGCGTCGCCGACGGTACGCCCCTGGCGCGCGAGAAACTCCAACGGGTCCTCACGAACGACCCCGGCACGGGCGTGATTCGTCACGTGGACGCGGGCTACGAGTTGGCCGAGGTCGTCGCCGAGCAACGCGGCGTTCGCGTGCCCATGCGCGAGGGTGACGCGTGACCTCGACCGTCGTGCGCCGCGTCAGTGAATTGACGACCAACGATCCTCAGCTCGGCGACGGAACGCCGATGGGGCGTCTCTACGACGCGGCGCTGGTGATCGAGCACGGTCGCGTGGCCTGGGTCGGCCCCGACCGCGACGCGCCGGCCGCCGACGAGATGCTCGACGCCGAGGACGCCGCGGTCATTCCGGGCTTCGTCGATTCGCACACCCACCTGGTCTTCGCCGGAGATCGTGGCGACGAGTTCGAGGCCCGTATGAACGGCGTGCGCTACGACGCGGGCGGCATTACGCGCACCGTCGAGGCGACCCGCGCCGCGACCCGCGACGAGCTCACCCGCGACGCGCGCCGACGAGCGCGCCAACTCCGCGACGGCGGCGTCACGACGCTCGAAGTCAAGTCCGGCTACGAGCTCACGGTGGAGGGGGAACGGCGTCAATTGGCCGTGGCCGGCGAACTCACCGCCGAGCGCACCTGGCTCGGCGCCCACGTGGTGCCGGCGGAGTTTCGCCACGACCGCGACGCCTACGTCGCGCTAGTCGTGGGCGAGATGCTCGACGCCTGCGCCCCGCTGGCGCGCTGGGCCGACGTGTTTTGCGACCGCAACGCCTTCAGCGTGGACGAGGCGAGGGCGATTCTCGGCGCGGCGCGCGCCAAGGGTCTCGGTTTACGTCTCCACGCCAATCAGCTCGCGCACGGCGGGGCGATCACGCTCGCGGTCGAATTGGACGCCGCGAGCGTGGATCACCTGACCTACCTCGAGGACCAAGACCTCGATCTCCTCGCCGCCGCGTCGACCGTCGCGACGCTCTTGCCGGGCGCCGATTTTTGTACGCGCTCGCCGTACGCCCCCGCGCGTCGACTCTTAGACGCCGGGGCCACGGTGGCCCTGGCGACGGACTGCAACCCCGGTTCGTCCTACGTGACGAGTATGTCGTTCGTGATCGCGCTCGCCGTGCGCGAAATGTTCATGAGTCCCGACGAGGCGCTGTGGTCCGCGACGCGAGGGGGCGCAAAGGCCCTGCGGCGTAACGACGTTGGCCATCTGGGGATCGGTGCCCGCGCGGATTTCGTGGTGCTCGACGCGCCGCGCGCGTTGCACCTGGCTTACCGCCCCGGGACCAATCTCGCTCGTCGGGTGTACCAAGCCTCGCTCGAGGTTGCCTAAAGACGTCGAGGGGTCAACGTCGCGTCAACGCGGACTCACTAACCTTCGCCTTTGACGTTGAGGAGGACCAGTGTTCGTTGACGAACTTTGGCGCTATCCGGTGAAGTCGATGGGCGGCGAGCGCGCCGACGACGTCACCGTCACCGAGCGCGGCGTGCACCTTGATCGCGCTTGGGGGCTACGCGACGTGGTCTCGAACACCATTCTGTCGGCCAAACGCGAGGGTCGACTCTTGCGCGCGCGCGCGTCGATCGTGAACGATCAACTGAGCGTCACCTTGCCTGACGGGCGTCTCTACGACCCCGGTCCCGCGCTCGACGAGTCGTTGGGTCGCTGGCTCGAACGCGACGTACGCCTCGTCGAGGCCGAGGCGTACGGGTTGCCCGTCTTTCAGGGCGTCGAAGACTTCGAACGCGACGACGCGCCGTTGACGTCGTGGGAGGGAACGCTCGGCGCGTTCGTCGACGAGAGCCCACTACACCTGGTAACGACGGGCGATTTGGCGCAACTGGCGCGCGAACGTCCCGACCTGAACTGGGACGTCCGGCGATTTCGGCCCAACGTCGTGATCGACGCGCCGCTCGTCTCGCGCCTCGCCTGGGAGAAGGGTCAGCGCCTCGCCATCGGCGAGGTCGAGGTCGAGGTCACGAAGGGCTGCACGCGCTGCGTGATGACCACGCGCGCGCAACCCGGAGGCATGGCGCGAGAACTCGACGTGCTGCGTCACGTGGCGCGTGACCACGACGCGCGCGTGGGCGTGCGCGCCCGCGTGACGCGCCCGGGTGTGGCACGCGTGGGCGACGCCGTGACCTCCGTTTCGTGACGTCGCGGACAAAAAGTGCACCCCTGTACGGCGAAGCGGGGCGGGGCTACTGTGGGCCAGGGTCCGCGCGAAACGGGCCGTAGACGGGGGAGGTCCGATGTCGGGCGTACGCGTGTTAGTCGGGACCAGGAAGGGCGCGTTCATCTTGACGGCGGACGCGAAGCGTCAAAAGTGGGACGTCAACGGTCCCCTCTTTGGGGGCTGGGAGATGTACCACTTGAAGGGCTCGCCGGTCGATCCCAATCGCATCTACGCCTCGCAGTCCACGAGCTGGTTCGGTCAACTCATCCAGCGCTCCGACGACGGTGGCGCGTCGTGGCAACCTGTGGGCAATGAGTTTCGCTACGACGGGGTGCCCGGCACGCACCAGTGGTACGACGGCACGCCCCACCCGTGGGAGTTCGCGCGCGTGTGGCACCTTGAGCCCTCACTCAGTGATCCCGACACGGTGCTCGCGGGCGTCGAGGACGCGGCACTCTTTCGCTCCAGCGACGCCGGGGCGACCTGGCAGGAGCTCTCGGGACTTCGTCAGCACGACACCGGTTCGTCGTGGCAACCCGGCGCCGGCGGCATGTGTCTGCACACCATCATTGAGAGTCCGAGTAATCCGGCGCGCCTCGTCGTGGCGATTTCCGCGGCCGGCGTGTTTCGCTCCGACGACCACGGCGTGACCTGGAAGCCCATTACGAAGGGACTGCTCTCGGAGGGCATTCCCGACGAGGACGCCGAGGTCGGACACTGCGTGCACCACGTGGCTGCGCACCCTTCACGCCCCGACGTGATGTTTATGCAAAAGCACTGGGACGTCATGCGCTCTAACGACGCGGGCGAGTCGTGGTTCGAAATTAGCGGCAACCTTCCCTCGGACTTTGGCTTCGTGATCGACGTGCACGCGCACGAACCCGAGACGCTCTACGTCGTGCCCATCACCAGTGACTCCGAGCACTTTCCGCCCGAGGGCAAACTGCGCGTGTACCGCAGTCGCGTCGGCGGTTACGAGTGGGAGCCGCTCACCAAGGGTCTGCCCCAGGAGAACTGCTACGTCAACGTCCTGCGTGACGCGATGGCCGTCGACACGCTCGAGGACTGCGGGATCTACTTCGGCACCACCGGTGGACAGGTCTACGTCTCGGCCAACGGCGGCGATTCGTGGGACGCTATCGTGCGTGACCTCCCGGCGGTGCTGTCGGTGGAAGTGCAAACGCTGGCGTGATTCGCGTCTTACTTCCGGCGCACCTCAAAAACCTGGCGCACGTGGACGGTGAGGTCACCGTCGCGGTGAGCGAACCGGTGAGCGCGAACGGCGTCATCGACGCGATTGAGGCCAGCTACCCCATGCTGCGAGGGACGATTCGTGACCCCGTGACGGGCCGTCGACGCCCCTTCGTGCGGTTTTTCATTGACGAAGAGGATCACTCCCACGACAATCCTGATCAGTTGCTACCCGACGCGGTACGCGAAGGTCGTGTTCCCTTCATCGTCGTCGGCGCCATGGCCGGGGGCTAAAAGTTCGACGAGTCGCGGGTTGCGTCGTCGAGTTCCCGCGCCCAGGCGGGCGCGTGCTTCTTTGCCCACGCGCGCTCGACGCGTCCGTCAACGATTGATCGAAGTGAGTCGACGTGGGTGAAGGCCATAACGACGTGTCCGGCGATCATCGCCGCCACGAGGTAGGCCAACGTGTCGTGCACGAAGGTGGCGCCCCCGCGCCACGACACCGGAAAGAAGCGGAACCATTGCAAGATAACGCCCGACGCGAGCATGACGAGAGTGGACGCGCCCACGAAGAGGGTGTTGAACTTCTGGCCCGGATTGAACTTATCGGCGTCGAGGGGTCGGCGTCCCAGCGCGCGCAGCCACGCCAACTCCTCACGGGTCCAGTAGCTTACGCGACGCAGGTCGCGGCGCATGGTCGCGCCCCAAGGTCCGAGGAGCGAGACGAGGAGGGGCAGTGGGAGCGCGAGTCCGCACCAGAGGTGAATCTCTTGATCCAGGTGGCGCGGCACAATGACGCCAAAGAGCGAACCGTAGAAGAGGGGAATTGCGGTGATGATGAGGGCGCTGAAGAGCGCGGCGTTGAGCCAGTGCGTGACGCGCTGGGCGACGTCAAAGCGCAGGACGCGCGACGGATTCGACGTCAAGGTTGGGGTGCTCATCTCAGGCCAGCTGGGGATTGTGGTTGGTTGGACCGGTCGTGCCGTCGATCCACCCGTTGACCGGGTAGCCATTCTGCTCCCAGTACCCGGGCTGGACGCGGTCGACGACCCTAATGGCCGAGAGCCACTTCAAGGATTTGTAGCCGTACATCGGCGCGACGAAGAGACGCACCGGCCCGCCGTGGGCGCGCGTCACCGGCGCGCCGAGCATTTCGTAGGCGACCAGCACGTTGGGCAGGTTGGCCTGGTCGATCGTGAGGCTCTCGGTGTCGGCGCCGTCGTAGGACTCGAACGATAACGCGACGGCGTTGGGCTGCACGCCGACGTGACGAAGCAGGTCCGCGAGCAACACGCCACGCCACTGCACGTCGGGCACGCGCCAACCAGTCACGCACTGGAAGGCCTTCGTCAGTTCGGTCGCGGGCAACGCCTGAAGATCGTCGAAGGTGAAGGTGGTGGGGCGATCGACCAGACCACTGACCTCGAGGCGGTACTTCTTCTTAGTGATCTTCGGGTAGGTACCCGTAATGGAGTAGTAGCGAAAGCGGTCGCCAAAGGGGAGAATTCCGCCGAGACCGGTGCCCAGTGAGTTCGACACCGTGTTTTGCACGCGGCCACCGAACACGACGCCCAGGGCGCCTAGGACGCCCGCGCCCAGGAAGAAGCGTCGTCCGACGGCGACGCGCGGTTCACGGTTGACGCTCTCGTTGGCCACGGCTGGTCCCTCCTCGCGAGTGAGCCTAAAGGGGCGCTACTTCACCCTCTACGGTCTCGACGGGTTCGTCGGCGTTACAACTTTTCTGTGGAGGCGTCGCTTACGCCAACGGGGGCGGGACTAGTCGACCCCAATCACCCGATCGCCCGCCGGTCTTTCGAAGGAGCGCGAGATCGTCAACCCGCGCGAAAGGATCATCCTTGATCAGGGCGTTGACCAGGCTCAACGCCGCCACGGTGCAGGCCGTGAGCGCTTCCATCTCGACGCCCGTGTGGTGCACCGTGACGACGCTGGAGGTCACCTCGAGCCCTCGCGCGCTGGGCGTGATCACCACGTCGACGTCGTCGAGGGAGAGGGGGTGACAGAGGGGTATCAAGTCGGCCGTCTGTTTGGCGGCCATTACGCCGGCCAAGCGCGCGGCGTGGATCGGCTCGACGCCCTGCTCATTCGGGGTCAGTGCGGTGGGATCGGCAGTGGTACGAACGACGCAACTCGCCTCGGCCGTTCGTCGCGTGGGGCGTTTCGTGGAGACGTCGACCATGCGAAGCCGGCCAACGCCGTCGACGTGGGTGAACTGCTTTTTCACCATGCCTCGCCCTTCGATCGTTCGTGCCCCTGCCCGTCAAGGTGCATGCTAACCGGCGTACTTTGCCGACGACGGTGCGCCCACGACGTGGCGAAACTCGACTGGTAGGGTCAAGCGACGTCGGGCGTGTCGCGCAACGTTCGACCTGATTCCGGCGGCGCTAGGAATGGCCCGAGTAAAGGAACCTCATTCGTGGCATCTCGTGAACATCTACCAGCGTCGGGCCCCGAAGCGCCGCCGACGAGTTCGCTGCCCTTTGGCCGCGTGCCGGTAAAACTCTCGGTGCGCGAGCACCTCAACGTCACCTCGACGACGACGCCCGAACCCGCGCCAACGCAAGGGCCGCTCATTGATCGCTACGGTCGAATCCACGACGACCTGCGGATCTCGGTGACCGATCGTTGCAACTTGCGTTGCGTGTACTGCATGCCGCTCGAGGGAATGAGCTTTCTCCCTCACGGCGATCTCTTGAGTTTCGACGAAATTGCCGCCGTCGCCGAGGTCGCGCGCGATCTCGGCGTTCGCTCGATTCGATTGACCGGCGGTGAACCACTCATGCGCGCGGGCCTCGTCGACCTGGTGGCGCGACTGAAGGGTCTGGGGTTTGAGGACCTCGCGATGACGACGAACGCGATGACCCTGGCGTCGCACGCGCGCGCCCTCGTCGACGCTGGACTGACCCGCGTCAACGTGAGTTGTGATTCGCTGCGCGCGGAACGCTTCTCGTCGATTCGTCGTCGCGGTGACTTGGCGGTGGTGCTGCACGCGATGGACGTCGCGGAAGAGGTTGGCCTCGCGCCACTCAAGGTCAACGTCGTCCTCCTGCGTGGGGAGAACGACGACGAGATTGAAGATTTCGCGACGTTTGCTCGTGACACGGGTCGCGTGGTGCGCTTTATCGAGTTCATGCCACTCGACGCGCAAGGTTCGTGGGACCGCGCGCAACTCGTGCCCGGCCGTGAGGTGTTCGAGCGCGTCCACGCGCGTTGGCCGCTCGAGCCGTTGTCGCGCGAGGGTGACGTGGCCCCCGCGGAGCGTTTTCGTTTTCTCGACGGCCGCGGCGAAATTGGGCTCATCTCGTCGGTCACGCAACCTTTTTGTGGCACGTGTAATCGCTTGCGTTTGACCGCCGACGGTGACTTGCGTAACTGCCTGTTCTCCGACGACGAGCGCCCGGTGCGTGACGCGCTGCGCCGTCACGACCTCGACGAAGTCGCGCGACTCCTGCGCCAGGCCGTCTGGGATAAGTACCCCGGTCACGCGATCAACGACCCGTCGTTTCTCAGCCCCGCGCGATCGATGTCCATGATCGGCGGTTAGGCGCCCACGTGACCGTCGCACGCCGTAGTCTGCTGGCGTGACCCAATATCGCATCGGTCAAGCGGCGACGTTGCTCGGCGTCAGCGTGGACACGCTTCGTCGCTGGGCGCTGGCCGGTCGCGTTGACTCGATCGTCGGTGAGGACGATCGGCGCTACTTCGACGGTGAGGCGCTGGCCGCGCTGGCCACGTCCCTCGCGGGGGAAGCGACGACCACGCCGCCGCGCGCCCAGAGCGCCCGCAATCGCTTCGTTGGTCTGGTCACCAAGGTGACGAAGGACACCGTCGTCGCGCAGGTCGAGATTCAGGCCGGTCCGCATCGCTTCGTCTCCCTGATCACCCGGGAGGCCGCCGACGAACTGCAGTTAGCGCCCGGCGTCGTGGTCGACGCCGTCGTGAAGGCGACGAATGTGGGCGTCGAGATTCCCGCCCAGTTCTAGCGGACGTTGCGCTCGAACGTCGCGCTCGACGAGAGGTTCGCCCACGTGGTGAGTGCGGCCGGCGCGAAAGAGACCACGCAGCGCTCGCCCTCGACGAGCGACGTCTCGCCTCGTTGGCGCGCGTGCACCTCACCGCCGCCGTCGAGTTCGACGAAGAGGTCAACGGCGGTGGCGACGTCGACCACGTCGCGCAACGTGCCGCGCAGGGTGCCCGGTACCAAAGCGTCGTCACTGACGCGCGTTACCACGACGTCCTCGGGCCGTACGCTGCACGCGACCTCGGTGCCCGGGGGCCACGCCAACGGGTCCACGGCTAACAGTTGGCCCGCGACGTCGAGCAGCGTCGTGGCGTGCACCGTGGCGCGCAGCACGTTGTCGACGCCGAGGAGCTGGGCCACCTCGGCCGAGGCCGGACGGGTAAAGAGCGTTCGACTAGGCCCACTCTGGAGCGCCTCGCCGCGGCCGAGGACGATCACGTCGTCCGCGAGGAAGGCGGCCTCTTCGGGGTCGTGGGTCACCAGCACCGTCGCGAGTCCCGTTTCGCGCTGCAATCGGCGAAGTTCACGGCGAAGCTCTTGGCGCACCGGCGCGTCAAGTGCGGAAAACGGTTCGTCGAGCAAGAGGACGTCGGGTGCGGCGCAGAGAGCTTGGGCGAGGGCCACGCGTTGACGCTGACCTCCCGAAAGTTCGTGGGGGAAGCGCCGCTCCAGTCCCTCGAGCGCGAGGCGAGAGCGCCAGTACGCCGCGAGGGCGGGCGTGGCCGCGCGCGCGAAGAGCAGTTGATCGCTCACGCGCAGGTGCGGAAAGAGCGAGAAGCCCTGGGCGACGTAGCCCACGCGTGGTGGCGACGCCAGGTCGTCGCCTTCGTCACGCCACCGCAGGCGGTTCGCCGTCGGACCTTCGAGTCCGGCCAGACTGCGCAGGAGCATCGACTTGCCCGCTCCTGACGCCCCGAGCACGCTGAGCCGCGTGCCACGCGCGGCGTAGCGCACGCGAAGATGGAACGATCCGCGCCACTGATCGACGCTCAAGGCGAGGGCGCGTGGGTCACGCGCGGCGAGCGAGGGCGACGTCGGCACGTCCACGAGTGTCGACGCCCGCGATCGCGAGGGCCACTCGAGTCGACTCACGCTCACGACGCCGAGCGCGACCACGAGCGCGAGCGCGGTCGGCGCGAGCGTGCTCGAGAGCCCCGACGCGCTGAACTGGTTGTAGGTGAAGACCGGCAGCGTGGTGGGGTTATACGCGAGCAAGATGATGGCGCCGTATTCGCCAAAGGCGCGCAGCCACGCCAAGACCATGCCGGCGCGCACGCCGTCACGAGCTCCGGGCAGCGCCACGCGCCAGAACGTGGAGAACTCGCCGTGGCCCAGCGTGGTCGCGACGTCGAAGAGTCCACGGTCAATCCCACGAAAGGCGGCGCGCGCGGCCACGATGAGAAAGGGTGCGCTGACGAAGCTCATCGCCAGCACGACGCCGAAGATCGATTCGGTGAGGTGCCGGTGGAAGAGTCGACCAATTGTGGTGTAGGGACCGACCACGTAAATCAAGAGCACGCCACTCATCAGTGGCGGAAGCGCCAGCGGGAGTTGGACGAGTCCGCCGACCACTTTGGCGACGCGCGTCGTCGAACGCGCGAGAACGTAGGCCAGGGGAACGCCGAAGAGCGTGATCAACACGAGCGCGATGGTCGCGCCCTCGATGGAGAGACCCAGCGCCGCGTAGAGACCGGGACGATGAAAGCCTCGTCGTGGCGAGGTGACGAGGCGAAGGACGAACGCGACGAGCGGAAACGCTAGGTAGCAGACGATAACGCCACCCAGCACGCGGAGCGCGCCGACGCGTGGCGAACGGGTCACGGAGTAAGGGGCGTCGGCGTGAGGCCGTAGGCGCGTAGTAAGGCTCGACCGGCGTTACTCAGAAGGTACGAACGAAACGCGCGCGCCGCCGTGAGATGTGGCGCGCGATTAAGGACGGCCACAGTGTACGTTCCCTCGAGGCGTGTACCGGTGAGGGGTCGCGTCGGTAGGTTCGCGGCGCGGGCCTCAACTTCGTAAAAAAAGCCCGCGTCCAGTTGGCCAGCTTCGAGTTCGCCGACGAGCGCGGTCTCGTCGAAGACGCCGTCGTGCACGCGGGTGAGACGCGCGAGTTGGGGGAGATGGTAACGCGCGGCGGCTTCACGTAACGCCTCGATCGCGAGGACGCCCTTGGGATCGGTAGCGGGATCCGTGCGACCCAGCAAAAAGCCTGCGCGCGTTACGACCTCGTACCACGGACGCGTTCGCAACGCGCCCGCGAAGGGTGACTGGGGGTTGTAGGCGAGCACGAGGGGCGATGAGGCGAATGTCGTGTACGTGGTAACCCAATTACCGTTCGACGCGCCTTGCAGTTCGCGGTCTGACGAGGCGGCGGCGCTAAGGAAGACGTCGCCAACCTGCGTCTTGCCTCTTATCTCACTCGCCAGTGCCGACGAGCCGTTTGACACGCTCACTACGCGAATACCCGTCGCGCGAGTGAAGGCGGGGATGAGGTGGTTCGTCATCACGTTGGTGAGTGACCCCGCGTAGAGCACGTCAACGACGCCACCACGAGTGCTCGACGCGCTCGCGGTGAAACTTCCCGTCGTCACGACCCCAAGCGTCGCGACCACCACGAGAGTCCAGCGGGGTAGTCGCCCCATGCGGCCTCCTTAAGCGCGTCGTTCGCACGGGGTGGAACCCGGCTTTTGCGGTGATAATAGACAATATTCAGCGCGTCCGCGGTGAAATCAGGCGTTTCGCGGCCGTTGGACTCGACGTGGGGCATTTCGTGAGGTGAGAGGCGCCTCACTAGGGTGGCGTTATGGCGGCGGAGCGAGCTCTCGACTGGGTCGCGATTTCTCCGGACCCGCTCGACGCGGGTGCCCTCGAGCGCTGGGCTCGCCGACCCGCGTACGGCGCCGTGGTCACGTTTTGTGGAACGCCGCGCACGTCGTCGACCCACGACCACGACGTCGTCGCCCTGGAGTACGAGACCGAACCAACGCTGGCCGAGGCCCGACTCCGTGCGGTGAGTGACGAAGCCCGTCGCCGGTGGCCCGAACTCGGCGCGATCGTGCTGCATCACCGCGTCGGATCGGTCGCGCTGCTCGAGTCGGCGGTCGTCGTCGTGGTGTCGTCGCCGCACCGTGACGCCGCCTTCGACGCGGCACGGTTCTGTATTGACGCGCTCAAGCGCAGCGTGCCGATGTGGAAGCGAGAGGTCTGGGTCGGCGGATCGGCCTGGAGCGAGGAAGGTCAAACGATCGTGTCGGCGCGTGACCTCTAGTTCGCGTCGACGCCCGAGTGCGAGTGAGGTCGCGTCGTGATTTCCTACGACGATGCGCGCGCCTACGTTCTATCGCTGATCGAGGCCCTCGAGCCGCGCCCGCTCGCACTCGACGACGCGCTGGGTTGCGTGATCGCCCAGCGGGTGGTCGCCACCGAAGCGGTCCCGGGCTTCGCCAACTCCTCGATGGACGGCTACGCGTTACGCGCTGACGACACGCGCGACGTGCCGACGCGCCTTCGCGTAACGGGCACGACGCTGGCGGGGGCTGCGCCCTCAGCGCCCGTGGCCCCCGGAGAGGCCCGACGGATTATGACCGGAGCCCCACTGCCTCCCGGTGCCGACAGCGTGTTCATGATTGAAGAAGTTGACGTGCTCGACGAGGGTCGCGTCGTCGTCATCCCTCGCCGGGCGTCGCGTGGTCAGAACGTGCGCCAACCGGGCGAGGACGTGACGCCCGGTGACGTGTTAGTCGTCGACGGCGACGTGTTAAGTCCTCCCCGGATTGGGGTACTCGCCTCTCAGGGCGTGCGCACGGTGCTGGCCCGTCCGCGACCACGAGTCGGCGTCGTCTCGACGGGCAACGAACTCATCACCGAGGGGGGTCCTTTAGGGCCGGGTCAGATTCGTGACACGAACGGTCCCCTGGTGCGCGCCCTATTGCGCGACGCCGGATTCCAGGCGGTTGACCTCGGGGTCGCACTCGACGATGAAGCGGCCACCACCGCGTTGCTCGCCGCGGGCGCCGCGACCTGTGACGCGGTCATCTCGACCGGTGGCGTGAGCGTCGGCGACGTTGACCACGTCAAGGCCGCCATTACGCATCTCGGGGGCGAGCGCTCACGTTGGATGCAGATCGCGCTGCGACCGGGTAAGCCCTTCGCCGTGGGCGTCACGGCCGCGTCGACGCCGCTCTTCGGTCTGCCGGGCAATCCAGTGTCGACGCGGGTGAGTTTCGAGCTCTTCGTTCGACCCGCGCTGCGACGCATGGCCGGCCATCGCGACGTCGATCGACCACGGGTGCGTGCGGTGCTCGACGTTGCCTTGACGCGCAACCACGACCAAAAACTGCACGTCTTGCACGCGCGGGTTGTCGTAGGAGACGACGGGCGTTGGCACGTCGTCGAACTCGTGCGCCACGGATCTCACTTACTCCACGCGATCGCGCGGGCCAACGCGATGCTGCTCTACCCCGAAGGACCGGACCTCGCGACAGGTGACGAGGTGGAGGTGTTGTTGCTGTCAATGGAGTCGTTGAACGGTGAGGTCGAGTGACGACGCTGCTCTTGCTCGGTCCGGCACGTGAAGCGGCCGGCGTGGCGCGCGACGAGTTTGTGGGCGCCACGATCGACGAGATTCTCGACGCGGCGATCGCGCGATACGGCGAGGCGTTTACGCGGGTCCTCGCCGTGAGTCAGGTGTGGCTCAACGGCGAAGCGACGTCGCGCGACGCGCCAGTGGGCCCTCAGGACGAAGTCGTGGTGCTGCCACCAATCTCAGGGGGATGAGGGGCGTTCGCGCCCCGCAAGAGTTCAAGCGCGTGGGCCAACATCGGCAGTACGGCGTCGAGACTCTCGACCGCGCCCTTGGGTGAGCCGGGCGTGTTGAGGATGAGGGCGCGGCCGCGCGTGCCCGATCGTCCGCGCGACAGCGCGCCGTAGGGGTGGGCGTCACGCATGCGCTCACTCAAGCCGGGCGCCTCGCGTTCCAGGATTGACTGGGTCGCTTCGGGGGTCAGGTCGCGTGGCGCGAAGCCGGTGCCCCCCGTCGTCACGATGAGTCCGGCGAATCCGTCACTGAGCTCGCGCAACGCGTCGGCGACGGTGTCGACCCCGTCAGCGACGACCCGCTGGTCCACGACCACGTAGCCGACGTCACGCAGGCGCGCCGCGAGTAACGGGCCAGCCCCGTCCTCGCGCGTGCCGGCGGCGACGGAATCTGACACCGTCAAGATTTTCGCGTGAAGCTGCACGATTGGAGCGTACGACACGGGCCTCGCGGGATCCGCCCGCGGCGCGGTGCCGCCGAGAATCTTTTGACGGCGAACCTCTAAGGTAACCCTATGAGCACCCCTGAAGCCCCCGCCCACCTGCCTCGGACTCTCGGCGCGCTGCGCGCGTCGGGTTACGAATCGCGCTCGGTGCGTGATGAACTGCGCCGCAACCTCGAAGCCCGTTTGGCCAGTGGTCAGCCGCTCTCCTCGGCCGTGTTGGGCTACGAGGACACGGTGTTGCCCCAACTCGAGACGGCCCTACTCGCCGGCCACGACGTCATCTTGCTCGGCGAGCGCGGTCAGGCGAAGACCCGCATGATTCGCTCGCTCGTGGAGCTCCTCGACGAGTGGCTTCCGATCGTCGAGGGTTCGGACGTGCGTGACGACCCCTACGCGCCGATCTCGGCCTACGGCATCGACACGGTGCGCGAACGTGGCGACGACACGCCGATCGCCTGGGTGCATCGCCAGCAGCGTTTCGCCGAGAAGTTGGCTTCGCCCGACACCTCGATGGCCGACTTGATCGGTGAGGTTGACCCCATCAAGGTGGCCGGGGGACTTTTTCTCGACGACCCCAAGGCCCTGTCGTACGGTCTCGTGCCGAAGTCCAATCGCGGGATCTTCGCGATCAACGAGTTGCCCGACCTCGCCGAGCGTATTCAAGTCGGTCTCTTGAACGTGCTCGAAGAGCGCGACGTGCAGATTCGTGGCCACCTCGTGCGTCTCGAACTCGACGTGTTGGTGGTCGCGACGGCGAACCCGGAGGACTACACCAACCGCGGGCGCTTGATCACTCCGCTGAAGGACCGCTTCGGATCGCAGATTCGCACGCACTACCCCTTTGAGGTCACGACCGAAATTGCGATCATGCACCAAGAAGCGCACCTCCCGCCGTCGACCAAGGAGATTCGCGTGCCGTGGTTTATCGACGACGTCGTCGCGCGCGTCAGCCACGTCGCGCGTAAGAGCCACGTGATCTCGCAACGTTCCGGTGTGTCGGTGCGCCTTTCGATCGCCAACTACGAGACCGTCATCGCCAGTGCGCTGCGGCGCACGTTGCGCACCGGTGACGCGGCCGTGGTGCCGCGCGTCAGTGACCTGAGCGCCATCGTGCAGTCGACGCAGGGCAAGATCGAGTTCGACACCATGGACGACAACGACGCCGACCAGGTCATCGCCGCGCTGGTGGGTCTCGCGGTGCGCCAGTGCTTCAGTGAACACGTGTTGCTCGAAGAGGCGCCGGACATCGTGAACGCCTTCAACGCCGAAGTGGTCGTGCACACCGGCGACGATCTGCCCGACGCCGACTACCTCGCGGTCTTGACGGCGATGCCCGCGCTCGAGGCGCCGGTGCGCCGCGTGGCGGGACCACACGCCACGGACGGTGAGATGGCGTCCGCCGCGGAGTTCGTGCTGGAAGGTCTCTACCTGACCAAGCGTCTCGCCAAGGACGCGTCGGGGGCTCGAGCGCTCTATCGCTCGCGGAACCGGTAGTGGCCGTTCGCTACGGCTTTCGTCGTTTCGGCGACGACGACGACTTCAACGACCTCGACGTCGACGAGATGCTGCGTCTGTTGGCCGACGACTATATGGAGTCCGGCGACCTCGACGACGCCATGGATCGACTCTTGCGCGAGGGATTCACCACGGAGAGTGGCGAGCGGGTCGAGGGCCTGCGTGAACTGCTCGAGCGCACCCGCGCCCGACGTCGCGAGCTCGAACAACAAGGTGATCCCAGCGGCGAGATGGCGCGCTACCGCGATTGGCTCGAGGAGATCGAGGCCGTGGAGAACGCGGAGCTCGACGCCCTCTTAGAAGAGGCCGAGGCGTCGGGCGACGAGCGCCGCGCCGAGGTCACGCGCGACCTGGTCGATCAGCGGCGCATGCAACAAGACCTTATGAGTGAGCGCTTCGCCGAGCGCGTGGGTCAGTATCAAAACTACGAGTTCGTCTCGTCGGAGGCGCGCGAGGAGTTCGAGTCGATGGTGGGCGAGCTCGAGCGTGACGTCTTAAACACGTACTTTGAACAGTCCAAAGAGTTCTTGGGGTCGCCCGACCCCGAGGAGATGGCGCGTCTGCGCGACATGATGGACGCGCTCTCGACGATGATCGAACAAGATCGCGCCGGCGAGCCCCTGGATCCGACCTTTGACTCGTTCATGGAAAAGTTCGGGGATTACTTTCCGGGCGCCGAGAGTCTCGAGGACGTGATTCGTCAAATGGCCGAGCGCGCCGCCGCCGCGGAGGCCATGTTCAATTCGCTGTCGGCCGAACAACAAAGCGAGTTGCGCTCGCTCTTTGACCAAATGATGCAGAACATGGAGATCAATTTCTCGATGAACCGCTTGGTCTCGAACCTACGTATGGCCACCCCCGAACTCGACTGGAATCGGGCGCACCGTACGCGCGGCCAAGGTAGCGGCTCCTTCGCCGACGCGACGGACGTCGCCGAGTCACTCGGTCAACTCAGGGACCTCGAAGACTTTCTGGGCCGCTCCAGTGCGGCGCAGAGCCTGCCGGAGGTCGATCTTGACGCCGTGCGCCGACACCTCGGCGACGACGCCGCGCGCCACGTGGCGCGCCTGCAAAAGGCCATGCAGGCGCTGAAGGACCAAGGCTTCATTGATCGCCACTCTCGTCGCCTGGAGCTGACCGCCAAAGGCGTACGTCAGATCGGTCAATTGGCGCTGCGCGATCTCTTCGCGCAGTTACGTACGACCCCGACGCTCGGCCAGCACCGCGAGGCGACGATCGCGCGTGGTGGCGACCGCGAAGAGACCTCGAAGCCCTGGGAGCCGGGGGAGGCCTTCGCGCTACACCTGCCCAAGACGTTGCGCAACGCCGTCCTTCGTCAAGGTCCGGGGACCCCGGTGCGTTTGATCGCCGACGACTTCGAGGTGGAGGAGTACGAAGCAGCGCGGCGTTCGGCCACGGTCTTCGCGATCGACCTGTCGCTCTCGATGGCCATGCGCGGCAACCTCGTGCCGGCGAAGAAGATGGTGCTCGCGCTGACCCAACTCATTCGCTCGAAGTTTCCGCGCGACTTCGTCGCGGTGGTGGGCTTTGGCGAACGGGCCATGGAACTCAAACTCGAAGACGTGCCGTCACTCACGATTGACTACAACTACGGCACGAACCTCCAGCACGCGCTGGCGCTGAGCCGCCACCTGCTGCGCAACGAGCGCGGCGACCGCCAAGTCGTGGTCGTCACCGACGGCGAGCCGACGGCCCACCTCACCGCGACGGGGGAGCCATTCTTCTCCTGGCCACCGGTGCGCGAGACCTTGGAAAAGACCATGGCCGAGGTCCTGCGCTGCACCAAAGCCAACATCACCATCAACACCTTCGCGCTCGATATTGAGCGCAGTCAGTTCCCCTTCGTGGAGCAGATCGCCAAGGTCAACGGTGGGCGCCTTTTCTACACTGACGTCGACGAACTCGGGGCGTACGCCCTGAACGACTTCGTACGTCACCGCCGCGCCGGTTAGCCAGAAGCCGCCTTCATCAGGAATTTTATAAATTCCATTTGCAATTTCGCGCTAACCCCGACACAATGACACCGTTGTAATTACATCGGTGGCAGTGGCCGCCTTTCGGGAGGAGCAGCGTGGAGATCGTCGAACTTCTAAGCGGTATGGAAGACCGTGGATGGCAAGCGCGCGCGAACTGCATGGGGGTCGATCCCGACCTCTTCTTCCCCGAACGGGGCGCCTCGACGCGCGAGGCCAAAGAGGTCTGTCGCGGCTGCGTCGTGCGTGACGACTGCCTGGAGTACGCGCTCGATAACGGCGAGAAGTTCGGGATTTGGGGCGGGATGAGCGAGCGCGAGCGTCGCCGTCTGCGTCGCGCTCGCGCTATCGAGCGACGGGCCAAGGCCGTCTAGGCGCGGCGCGCTTCGATCGTCGCCTCCAGCGACAGGCCCAGCTGCGCCCAGCGTTGCGGGCTCTCATGACGAAGAACCGCCTCGGGCAGTAGCCCCACCAATTCCCCGCGTACGACGCGCTCAGCGCCGACACGCGCGACGACGTCGTCGAAGACGGCGCCCGGGCCTACCTCGTAGGGGGCCACCAGATTGCAGCTGACCTGGGTCGCGCCACCGAGATCGAAGCCAAGGGCGCGCACCTCGCGACGCCGTAGCGCGGCCGCGACGCGTTGGGTCTCGCCGAGGTCTACGTCGCGCAGCCACAGGTTCCAGGCGACCAAAACGTCGCGCACGCCCACGGCCACCGCGCCCAGCGTCGGTGAAGGTTTGTCGGGACCGAGATCGGGGGCGAGGTCCTTGAAGGCGCGACGGCGGACCTGGGGCAGGCTTCGTTCGTTCACCCCGGGGAAACTGGCGTAGAAGAAGACCGGCACGTCGAAGGTCTCGGCGATCCAGCGCGCGGTCTCGTCGCGCAGGACGTAGGCGAGCGTGACGTCGTCGTCGTAGGCGACGAAGGGCACGACGTCCACGACGCCAAATCGGGGGTGCACGCCCTCGTGGCCTTGGAGGCTCAGGCGTTGGTACGCCGCGCCAATGAGGGCGCGCACGTCACGCGCGAGCGCCGGGGGTTCGCCGAGCAGTGTGAAGACGCTGCGGTGATGAACAGGGTCGTGGTGCAGGTCGCGCATCGACGCACCGGCCGCCGCGGCGAGCTCGGCGAGCGCGGCGACGTCGCGGCCTTCAGCGACGTTAAGTACGCACTCGAACACGGGGCCTAAGAGGCGTCGCGGTGCAAGATACGCAAGCGACGACGTTCGCGCGCCAGACGGCGCCGTTCGCGTTCGCTGCAGCCACCCCACACGCCGTGATCAATGTGTTGGGCGAGGGCGTACTCCAGGCACTGTGCGGCGACGGGGCAGCTCTTACAGATGCGTTGGGCGGCCAGTACCCCGAGACCGTCGCGCGGGAAGAAGACCTCCGCCGGGTAGTCCCTGCACTTGCCGTCTGCCATCCATTCAGCACCCACGTCGTCCTCCTTCGCCGGTCCTTTTCTTCACAGTACCGATTCGTCACGCTCCGTCATCGCTCTGCCATTTCACGTGCTCACGAGAAAACCCTTGTTTTCGGCCAAAATAAGGGTTGTGGTCGACCAGTAGACTAAAAGTCCCAGACCGTTCTAAAGGAGTCTCGTGAGCCAGGTCCCCACCGCTGAAGCCACCGAAGTCGTCGACCCGGTTGGCCACGTCCAGGTGGTCTACCTCGGACCCGTCGCTCCGCACTGGGAGTGCCGCATGGTCTTCGGTGACGAAGAGCAGATTCAGGCCTTCGTTGACCGCGTCGACGCCCGCCTTCGCTTCCTGCCGCCCCACGACCCGCAGTTTCGTCGTAATCGCGAGCGCGTGAACCGCGACGCCGAGCGTGAGAACCTGTTGGTGGAGTGGAACCTCGGGTACGACGAAGAGGCCTAGGCCAGCGGCGAGTTCGTCACGCGCTCAAACCACGCGTGCGGCGCGGCGAGTTCGTCGGCGCTGGGTAGGCCGTCCACCCGCAAGAACGCACTGAAGACCGCGAGTTCGTGTTGTTCGGCGAGCGTCGTCACGAAGTGGCGCGCCTCGTCGTGGTGCGGCCCCTGGGTCGCGACGCCAAAGAGCGCGGCCGCGGCGTCCTCGCCGCGCGCGTCGGAGAGTCGATGACGCTGGTGCGCCTCACGCAGCGCCGGCCGCGGGCCGAAGAGTGCGGTCGTCACGTCAAAGGCCACCGCGTCGAAGACGGCCAGCAGGGCGGCACTCGCGGCGTTAATTGCGCGCGTGGCCGGCGAGTCGTCGGGCAACTCGATGCCGTCGAGCAGTGACGCCGGGTCGCCCATCAGGTCGTTGAGATCGCCTTGTTGCATCATGGTCTGAAGTCGCTCGAGGAGATTGCCTTGCACGGCGCTGACTTCGTTGACGCTGTCGAGTAGCAGCGCGCGAAGCGCGTCGCTCGTTCCCGGTTGCGTCAAAATCAAGGACGCGACGAACTCCTGGGCGAGGGCGAAGACGTAGACCTCATCACGCTCGAGAGACCACTCCTGAGCGAAGTGCGCGAGATTGTTTACCACGAGGAGTCGTCGTGGGCTGAGGCGCGGCAGGGGCAGGGTGGCGAGTGACCAGGCGCGCTCCGAGAAGTGTCCCGCGACGGAGCCCATCTGAAAGCCGGCGAAGAGCGGCCCCATGACGGTCGCCATTTGCGCGGCCAACTCGTTGGTCCCCTCGCCCAGGCCCGTCGCGACGTCACTCCCGCGCGCAATCATCGGCGCGATTAAGGGGCGCCACTGCTCGAGCGCCGCCGCGGTGAGCGCGGAGCGATTCACGGCGTCGATGTCCTCGCCGACCACCACATCGAAGAGCGCGCCGACGTGGCGCGCGACGAGTGGCGCGAGCTCTTCGAGGCGCTGACGTTCTACCGGCTCGGCGTTGGGATCGCCGTCGGCGCCGCGCGCGATGTTGAGCGCCAATTGACTCGCGGTTTGAAACCACGCGTCGGGGCCTTGTTGTTGGAGGAGTGAAAAGATGTCGCCGAACATGTCGCCGAAAGGGTTGACGGTCACGACTCCAACTTAGAGGTCGCAGTTCAACGTGACGTCGGCGTGGTGCAGGGTGCCGTGGTGTTCAAAGACCAATTGGGCTTTGGCGTAGGCCGGCGTCAGGTACAACGTGGAGGTCAGGTCACTCCACGAGTTGATGGGGGTGCCGTTGACGCTGGTGAGGATGTCCCCGGGGTGCAGCAGCGCGTGCGCGGCGGGACTAAAGGGGCGTACGGCCTGAATGAGGGCGCCGCCGCCCTGCGCGGAGGTGCCGCTCACGCCGAGCCCCGCGTGACAGCCGTGACCGGTCGCGACGACGCGCGCGACGCGCGCCACGAACGTCGCCGGGTACCAGAGATGGCGTGCGGACAGCACTGCGACGACGTCGCCCTGGGCGTCAATCGCGATGGCGTCGACGTAGGCGCTCATGCTGGTGTCGGACTGGGTCGCGAGATAGCGCACGACGCCCACGCGGTTCAGCGTCGGATCGCCCATGGACGTGGCCGACCAACGATACGACGGCGTCTTGGTGGACCCTCGCTCGATCGTGGCGATCGCGGTGACCGGCGCGCTCGACGGCAGCGCGGCGAGTTGGGCCCCGCGCACGCGTTCACCGAGTCGGACGACGGAAAAGTTCAAGACGTCGTCGCGGCCGAGCAATGTGACGGGAAAGTTGATCTTCTTCGTCGTCGACGCGGTCAGCAGTGCGTTGACGGGAATCTTCGTCGTGGTGACGGCGAGGTCGCCACCGAGGACAAGGGCCGGAACGTTGGCGACGTGACCGGGCGTCGTGATCGTTAAGTCGATGAGGTGGACGGCCGCTCGTTGGGCTACGGCCGGCAGATCGTCGAACGAAGCGGCGAGGTGCGACGGGGTGTTCGCGACGACGGCGTGACCACGGTTCGCGAGCAGTACCGTCCCGCCCAGCAAGGCGAGGAGGAGCGCGACGACGCCGAGCGCACGCGCGCTGCGCACGCGTGGGGACGTCGTGGGCAGGGTTTCGAAGTTCGGGAGTTCACTCGGGTGGACCCAGGTGCGCCGGGCGACGGGCGGTGGCGAGCCGCGGCGACGCCACCCTCGTTTCGAACCCCACCAGACCACGGTATTCAGGCTACTGAGCCACACGTGACCCGTAGGGGTCGCCCTAGCATTGTCCCTTATGGCTCTCGACGTCGCGCTCGACATTGGCACCGCGTCGACACGTCTCGCCACCGCGCAGCGCGGCGTGTTGTTCAACGAACCCACCATGGTCGCCATCGACACCTCCAGTGGGGACGTGGTGGAAGTGGGTCTCGGGGCGCTGGAGCTCGTGGGACGAACGCCCCGCCACGTAGTCGTCTTTCGTCCCTTCGCCCAGGGCGCGACCGTGGACTTCGACGTCACGGCGCGATTGATCGCGGGACTGTTCGATCGCGCCGGTATTTCGAAGCTCTCTCGCGCGCGCGTCGTGATGAGCGTGCCCTCGCTGGCGACCGCCATCGAGCGACGAGCCCTTCGTCAAGCGGCGATCCAGGCCGGTGCCCGTGAAGTGAGTCTCGTCGAGTCGCCCTTGGCCGCCGCGATTGGCCTGGGTCTCCCCGTGCAGGACCCGATTGGATCGGCCGTGGTGTTGCTCGGCGCGGGAGCGTCGGAGGTGGTCGTGGTTTCGCTCGGCGGCATCGTCACTGGACGCGCGCGACGAATCGGCAGTTCCGACGTCGACGGCGCGCTGGCGACGTTGTTGCGCGTGCAGCGCGGCGTCGTCGTCGCGCCGCGCGTCGTGGAGGAACTGAAGATCACTCTCGCTGACGCGACGGGGTCGTCGCGCGCGCCGCAAGAAATCGTGGCCGCGCGCACCGTTGATCGCGGCGTCCCCGTGAGCGTTGAGGTGGACAGCGATCTCGTGCACCGCGCGCTGGGCGACGTTTTGAACGCGCTCGTACGCATGGTGGAAGAGTGTCTAAGTGACACGCCACCGGACCTCTCCCAGGACGTGTCGTCACGCGGGATGACGTTGGCGGGGGGGTTCGCGCAGTTGTCTAATCTCGACGGCCTCCTCGCGCAGGCCACCGGGGTGGACGTGCGCGTGGCGGCCCAGCCCGAACTCGTCGTCATCCAGGGTCTGCAGTACTGCCTCGAGGAAATGTCCTCCCTGCACGCGCTCTTTCGTGAGGCCGACCGTTAACGTCGCCGTCGCCCCGTTGATCAGGTGATCCTCGCTAGATTGAGCCTTTGACGGAAGGGTCTTACGTGAAAGTCACCTTGCTCGGTACGGGTTCGCCGATTCCTCATCCCGATCACGCCGGTCCGGCCACGTTGGTGCGCGGCAGCGACACCGCTCTGCTCTTCGACTGTGGACGGGGCGTCGTGACGCGCCTGGCCGCGGCCGGTCTGGTGCCGTCGATGCTGGACACCGTCTTCTTGACGCACCTTCACAGCGACCACGTGAGTGATTTGAACGACGTCATCACGACGCACTGGGTGATGAACGTCGCGCCACGCGCGCTGCGCGTCGTGGGGCCGGTCGGCACGGCGGCGTTCGTCGACGCGACGTTGGCCGCCATGTCGCGCGACGTCGAGTTTCGCCTCGCGCACCACGCCGATCTCACGCGCGCCCCGTGGGTCGAGGTAACTGAGGCCCAGCCGGGTGAAAGCGTGGCCGTCGGACCACTGCGCGTGCGCGTGGCGGCGAGTGACCATCGGCCGGTGACTCCGTCGCTGGCCTATCGGGTGGAGCACGAAGCCACCAGCGTGGTTATCGCGGGCGACGGCGTACCTTGCGCGACGCTCGACGAACTGCTCGTGGGCGCGAGCGCCTACGTCCAGACCGTCGTGCGCGAAGACCTCGTGCGCGCGATCCCCTCGACGCGTCTTCAGGACATCCTCGACTATCACTCGAGCGTGGCCCAAGCGGCGGCCAGCGCCCAGCGCGCCGGCGTGGGCGCGCTGGTGATGACCCACTACGTACCACCGGTGACCGACGAGACCCGCGAGGAGTGGCGCGCGCTGGCGAGGGGCTTCGACGGGTTGGTCGTGGTCGGTGATGACCTGACCACCTTGGATCTGGCGACTCTGGAGGTCTCCGCGACGCCCTAGTCGTCGTTTTCGTGGCGACCGAGTTGGCTGACCGCCGCGCGCACCTGCCAGTCCCGGTCCTCCCCGGCTCGCGCGAGGGCGGCGTCGACCTCGGGGCCTTCGAAGTTCGACAGCGCCACAATCGCGCGCCGGCGAATCGGTGCCTTGTCCTCGAGTGCGGCGATGACGGTCGTCAGCGCACGCTCGTCGCCGATGGCGCCGAGCGCCGCAACCGCGCTCTCGCGACAGCGCGGATCATCGTGGTTCGCGCCGGTGTCGCGTAGCGCGTCGAGCGCCACGACGCAGGCGTGCTCACCGAGGGCGAAGGCCGCGCGTTCAACGACCAGTGGGTCGTCGTCACCGAGCGCTTCCACCAGCGCGTCGGCTAGACCATCGGCGAGCGGCGCGCGGTACGCGAGTAGGCGCGCCACCTCGCGACGCACGATCACCTCGTCGTCGCTCAGTAGCGCCCGCCACGCGTGGTCGCTTAAAAGTTCGTGACGCGCAGCACCACGCAGCGCGAGGACCCTCGCCCGAGGCGCGCCGTTCGCGATCACGTCGCCCAGGAGGTGCTTCGCCGCGTCGTCGTCGTGATAGGACGCGGCGACCAGAGCGCGATAGGGGTCCTCCGCTAGCGTTTCGTCATCACTTTGCACGAGCCCATCTCAGCATCTCTGCGCCGCCGCCGTCGCCTCGCCCCTTTCGCGCTGGTCGCCTTGGCGTTGCTGGCGGTCATTGGCCTGCAACATTGGCAGCTCAACGAGTACGCGATCACCCCCGGCGACGCCACGCCGGTGGCGCCACTGGTGAAGGTGCACGGCGTCGCGACGAATCCGCACCACGACCGGATACTTCTCACCGACGTGTACCTCAGCCCCGTGAGTGCCTTTCAGTGGCTCTCCCTGCACTTTCAGCGCCACGTCGAATTCGTCGCCCCGGACCAACTCCTCGAACCCGGGGTGCCCGCCGATGAGCTCGACGCCCAGGGATTCCTCCAAATGAGTGACTCGAAGCAGGCGGCCGAGGTCGCGGCCTTTCGAGCCCTCGGCTGGAAGGTGCCGGCCGTCTCGGCCGGCGCCGTCATTAATGCGGTGATCGCGCCGTCGCCCGCGCGCGCGGCGCACTTGCACGTCGGTGACGAGATCGTCGGCGTGAACGCCACGCCGATTCGTAACGCCTGTGGCTTGGTGCGCGCGCTGCACGACCTGGCTCCCGCGACGACGGTCCAACTCGCGGTTCGTCCCGTCACGATTTCACGCGCGGGTGTGTTGACCTGGGGCCGGGTAGTCCGGCGTTCGCTCACTACCGCCGCGGCGCCCAAGGGGATGCTCGCGCCGAGTTGCGCGGCGATTTCGGGACCTGGTCGCTCCTACGTGGGCGTTTCCCTCGAGGACGGGCTGCGGTACCAATTGCCGGCGACGATCTCGATCAACACGGCCAACATTGGGGGCCCCTCGGCCGGCCTCGCGATGACCCTCGCGCTCATTGACCGATTGAGCCACGGCTCGTTGACGGGTGGTCACGTGGTCGCGGCGACCGGCACGATGAGTCCGAACGGCGTGGTCGGTGACGTAGGTGGCGTGGCCGAAAAGACCGTGGCGGTCCAGCGCGCGGGCGCGCAGTACTTTTTGGTGCCCCAGGTCGAGGTAGCCACGGCCCGCGCGAACGCGTCGCCGGGCCTCACCGTGCTCGGGGTCTCTTCGTTGGCCCAGGCCCTGAAGGACTTGCGCGTGCTCGGTGGCGCCGCCCCCGCCGCCTTAACGCCACCCTCGTAATCCAAGGCACGGGTCGTTCGGGCCGTAGTCTGGTGGGAATGGACGAACGCCGAATCCTCTCGACGACGCGTCAGTCGTCGGCCGAAATCACTCGAGTGAACTTCACCACGGTGCGCAAGGGCGGACTCGATCCGCACGAAGTGCGCCTGCACTTGGAATCCGTCGCGCGCGAGATGGGGCATCTCGAAACGCGTATCCGTGAGATGCAAGAGCAACTCAACGAGGCGCAACGCCGCGCGGCCAACCCCACCTTCGACGAAGCCACGCTCGCGAGCGCGCTCGGCACGCAGAGCGCCGCCATTCTGCGCGCCGCGCACGAAGAGGCCGGCCGCGTCACTTCCGAGGCGCAGGAGCGCAGCGCCACGATGTTCACCGAGAGTCAACAGCGCGCCGCCGCGCACCTTATTGAGGCTCAGGAACGCGCGACGACGCTGATCAGCGAGGCCGAAGCCACCGCCACCCAGGTCGAGCACGACGCGCGCCTTGGCGCGGAACGTCTCATTGAATCGGCGAAGGTCAACGGGGAAGCACTGGTCGACCGAGCGCGCGAACAGGGTCGCGCCATCGTCGACCAGGCCAGTGACGCGCGTCGCGCGGTCTTAAACGACCTCGCGGTCAAGCGCAAGGCACTCCATCTGCAGATTGAGCAACTTCGCGCCGCGCGCGACTCGCTCGGTAACTTCATCGCGTCCGTGCGCGATCAAGTGGAGGGAATCCTCGACGCGGTGAACGCCTCGGACGAAAGCGCCCGCCAGGCCGCGATTGAAGCACTGCGGTTGCGTCCCGTCACGCCCGAGCCCTCGGAAGAAGAGTTGTTGGCCGGAACGCCGCTGCGTGAGGTGCCCGAGGTCGTGGTGAGCGCGCCGAGTACCGAACTGTCCCCGTCGAACGAACCCGTCGCCACCGAACCCAAGCCCCGCAAGCGCGCCCGCCCGGAGTCGCCGGTCGAGGAGTCGCTACTCGACGACGATCCGTCGGGCACCGACGTGGTGAACGAGATCTTCGCGCGACTGCGTAAGGCGACGCTGGAAGAGCGTGGCGCGAGTGCCCCGGCGCCCAAAAGGCACGCCACGCCCGCCAAGCCCGCGACGCCGACGGGCGAACTCTTCGCGCGTCGCGACGACGCCTTGAGCGAGTCGCTCAGCGTGTTGACGCGACGTGTCAAGCGCGCGCTGCAGGACGATCAGAACGTGATGCTGGAGCGTTTGCGTGACGTGAAGGCGATGATCACGACCGAACTCGAAGACGAACACGCCCAGCGCGCGCGTTACGCCGACGCCGCGCTCGACGCGCTCGGTGACGCGGTGGCGGCCGGCGCGCAGTTCGCCCACGGCGAAGGCGCGGGCGCGAGCGCGGGCGTGGCGCGCGCCGCGATTGACGAATGCGCGACCGACCTGGCGGTGACCGTGGTGCTGGCGTTGCGCAAGCGAATCCTCTCGGACGGCAACGGTGACGGTCCCGAACGCGCCAACGCCGCCTACCGCGAGTGGCGTGGCGCGCGCGTCGAGCGACTGTGCACCGACTTCGCGCGCCGCGCGTTTCACTTGGGCGTGATCAGCGCGTCGAACGGCTCGAACGTGCGCTTCTTCGTGGCGCCCTCGGACGCGCCGTGTGACGCGTGCGCCCTCGACGCGGCGTCGGGCGAACGTCCGGCGGGTCAGCTCTTCCCGAGCGGTTCGGCCTATCCACCCCTGCACGCGGGCTGCGCCTGCACGGTGGCACCGGTCTAAGTGGCTGTGTTCTATTTGGCGAGTGCCCCAAGCGCCACGACCGCCACCATCACGTCGTGGCCTAATCAAGTGACCTGACCGATTACCAGTGGAAGATACTGGAACCCCTGATCGTGGATCCCTCCAAACGAGGACCGAAGCACGGAGACGACCTGCGCCACGTCGTGGACGCGATGCTCTACATCTCGCACACCGGGTGCCAGTGGCGGTTCCTGCCAGGGGAGTTCGGTCCGTGGACCCGGGTCTGGTCGCAGTTTCGTCGGTGGTCGAGGAACGGAACGTGGACCCGTGTTCTTGTCGCGCTGCACGCCTCGTAGCGCGTCGCTCTAGGTCGAAAGGAGCCCCGTCCATCGATGGTGGTCATCGACACCCACCTTGCACGAGGAGTCTCCAATGGGGGCGCAACCTTCCACAACCAGGGCGGTTCCCATGGTCGAACCAATGGTGCCAAGCGCATCGTCTGCGTGGACGTCACGGGCCTGCCGCTCTGCGTGCGCCTGGTGCCCGCCTCGACGTCCGAAGCCAGCGCCGTCGAACACATACTCGACGACCAGGTACTCACGGGTGCTGACGAACGGCTGGAACTCGTGCTCGTGGACCGCGGCACGGCGCGGTCTGCCGCCACGCGGTTGTCAGCGAAGTTCAACTACGAGGTTCGCCGAGTCGGATGGGACGAGTCACCGCGCAACGAGCACGGCGCCAAGGTCTTTCGCCCCATCCGCCATGCCTGGCGGGTTGAGGTGGCCCACGGCCACCTCGTGCGACGGCGACGCCTGGCGCGCTGCTTCGAGAACACCGTGACCTCAGCCACCGGATGGCTGCACGTCGCTTCCATCAACGAGCTCCTTCGGGCGCTGTGCTGAACTCGTAGGTCTTGCGGCACCGCAACGGACAACCCCGTTGAGTTGACGCGGGGGAGCTCTTCAGTCCGAGTGAACAGCAGCTTCGTCGCCAGTCACGATGGCGGAGACTCGCGAGTCTCGCCACCCTCCACGAACTCGGAGGTGGCCCCGCAGTGTCCCTTCGAAGCCCATCCCCGCTTTCTCCAAGACGCGCGCCGAAGCGAAGTTATCGGGATGACACGTCGCCGTTATCCGGTGTAGTCCCAAATCGTCGAACCCGAAGACGATGAGTCGACGAGCTACTTCGATCGCGTAGCCGCGTCCCCACTGGTCCCTCGCCAGAACGTAGCCAAGTTCGCCCGTCGACTTTGCATCAGTGATCGTGAGATTGGCGGCGCCGATCAGCGCATCGTCGAGAGTCGCGACGGCGAGGGTGAATGAAGTTCGAGGCTCTCGGGCCACCTCGCGGGCGACCTCGCTCAGATACGTCGCGGTTTCGGCCGGCGAATGGGCCCCCAAGTGGTGTACCGGGTCACGTCTTCGTCTGATCCATAACGGTGAACTGCGACTTCGTCTTCGAGCCGGAACTCTCGAAGCATGAGACGTTCGGTCCGAAGTTCCATACTCGTCATTGTGCCCCGAACTCATCCTCGCGCCCGTTGCACGAATCAATTCAGTCGCTCACGGAGTTGTCGTACTCGGCCAATCGCTGAACCGGGGTATCCCCATCACTGATCGGTCCCGCGACCCGTGAAGTCACACCTCGTCCCCATACTGGGTGCAGTGGCCTCACGACCGACGATCCCGATCTTCTCGCACACGGGCGAAGTTCTCTCGCGAGCCGTCACGTTCCAGTTCGCCCTCGATCCGAACGCGCAGCAGAGAATCCTTTTCGCCAAGTGTGCGGGCGCTCGCCGCTTCACGGTCAACCACCACCTGGCACGGGTTAAGGTCAATCTGGACGCCCGATCGGCCGAGCGAGAAGTTCTCTCGGAAAGTGGTAATCCGTGCGAGCCATCAACACCTTCCTTGTCCTGGTCGGGGTTCTCCTTCATCAACGAGTTCAACGCCTGGAAAAATGGGCAGTCCGTTGACGCACCCGTCAACGAAGATGGCAGTCGCGGCCTGGTCTGGCGGCACGAGTTGCCAAATGACGTCTTCGAGTGCGCGAGCGTGGACGCGGCCCGGGCGCTCGAGAACTTCTCTGCGTCGCGTAAAGGGAAACGCAGTGGAGCGCCCGTCGGGTTCCCCCGCTTCCAGGCCAAAGGGAAAGTGACGCCGAGCTTTCGGCTGCGCAACCGCGCGACGCCAGGTCGGATTCCTTCGAGCCAGCCCATTCGCTTCAGTGACCCTGCACACTTGCGACTACCCAAGTTTGGGCCGGTGAAGCTCTTCGGTCCCACCCGCAAGGTCCGCCGGATGATCGACGCCGGTCGGTTCCACATCTACTCGGCCACGCTGACCCAACGTGCGGGGCGCTGGACGGTGTCACTCACCGGCGTGGCCGCCGAACTCCACCAAGCCGGCCGCAGCCGCACCAGTCGTCACGCCGTTCCCGTCGGAGTCGACCGGGGGATCATCTCTCTTTGCGTCGCCGCCGACGCGAACGGTGTTCTCACCCAGAGCTTCGAGGGGGTGACAACACTGAAGCAAGCGCTAGGCAAGCTCAAGGCGGCCAACCAGGCCCTGGCCAGAACCACACCGGGGTCCAAAGGCCGCCAACGAGCACGGGCCCGGCTCGCGAAAACCCACCGCAAGGTCGTCAACACCAGGCGACATCTCGTCCACCAAGCCTCAAGGGCCCTCGTGGACCGATGCCAGACCCTGGTGATCGAGGACCTGAACGTCGCGGGAATGGTGAGGAACCGACACCTGACGAGGTCGATCTCCGACGCCGCGATGGGCGAGCTCTCCCGCCAACTCCTCTACAAAGCCCGGTGGCGCGGGGTCGAGGTCCGGGTGGCCGCAAGGTTCTTCCCGAGTTCCAAGACGTGCTCGGGCTGTGGCGAGGTCAGAGACGACCTCGCCCTGTCGACACGCTCCTACTCGTGTGAGACCTGCGGACTGGTCATCGACCGGGACCTCAACGCAGCGATCAACCTGGCTCGCTGGCGACCCAAGGAGTCCTCCGCAGTGACATCGTTAGGCCCAACGCGCTCTGCGCTTCTTTCCATAGTCTGATCCGCCACGGAACTGCACCGCGAAGCACGCGGGAAGAGCCGATCGTCACCCGCACAACCATCACGAAGGTGTGATGAGGGCCCTGGGTCGGAACCGAGCACTCAGATGAAGCATCGTCTGAGAAGTCGGACGGTGAGCTAGCACCGCTGGGCCACTTGGTTCAGCCGGTCAAGGCGAACCGGTGGGTCCAAATAGGACACACGCTGTAAGTTTCGCGACCTAGGCTCTCCTCGTGCGAAGCCCCACTGACGTACCCCGCCCTCGACGCCTCGGACGCTTCTCGCGTCGCTTCTGGTTCGGACTGGCGTTCGCGGTCCTGCTGGTGGGCTTCTTGTCGCTGCGCAACCTCGCCGTGCTGTGGACCGACCAGATGTGGTTCTCCTCCGTCGGTCTCAGTAGCGTCTTCGCCACGCTCTTTTGGGTCAAGGTGGGTCTCGGTCTGACCTTTGGCGCCGTCTTTTTCTTTCTGGCGTGGGGCAATCTTCTCTTGACTGACCGCTTCGGCGCGCGCGACCTCTCCTTCGACCCCGAAGACGAGGTCGTGCGCCGCTTCCAGAACGCCGTGCGGCCCTACGCCAAGCGGATCTACGCGGTCATCGCGCTCGTGATGGCCTTCGTGGCCGGCCTTAACGCCACCAGTCAATGGCAGCGGTATCTACTGTTTTCGCACGCGCAGAGCTTTGGTCGCACCGATCCGCTCTTCCACAAGGACCTCGGCTTTTACGTCTTCACGCTGCCCTTTATGAACTACCTCGTGACGTGGGTACTGGTCGCGCTGATCGTCACCTTGATCGTCACCACGCTCTTTCACTACCTCAACGGGGGCATCCGCGCCGCGCGCCGCGCGCCGCGCGTATCGCCCCGGGTGCGCGCGCACCTGTCGGTAATTGGGGCCGGCATCGCGCTCGCGAAGGCCGCCGGGTACCTCCTAGCGAAGTGGGAGTTGGTGAACTCCGGGAATGGTTTCGTCCAAGGCGCCGGCTACACCGACGTCCACGCGAGGATTCCGGCCCTGACGATTCTCTTCGTCCTTTCGCTGGCGTCGGCGGGGATCTTGCTGTTTAATTTGCGCACACGCGGTTGGTCGCTCCCCGCGGTCGCCGTGGGACTGTGGGTTTTCGTGGCGTTGGTGATTGGGGTTCTGTACCCGACGATTCTCCAAGCGCTCAAGGTCAGCCCCAACCAAGAGTCCTTAGAGGCGCCCTATATTCAGCACAACATCGCCGCGACCCGCGCGGCCTACGGCATCGACCACGTGCAGTACTCGGCTTACGCCGGCGCGACGTCGATCACCAACGCGCAGGTAAAGGCCGATCAACCCACGCTGAACAACATCCGTCTCTGGGACCCTTCCGCACAGATCGCTCTGGCGACGGTGACCCGTCGTCAGTCCATCCGCTCGTACTACACCTTCACCTCGCTCGCGGTGGATCGCTACTACGTCAACGGCAAGTTGACGCCGGTACTCATTGGCGCGCGTCAACTCAACACCGCGAACCTGCCGAGCCAGTCCTGGCTCAACAATCACCTGCAGTACACCCACGGCAACGGCGTGGCGGTCCTGGCCGCCAACACCGAGGACAACGCCACGGGCAACCCCGTCTTCGTGGTGGGCAACGTCCCGCCGCAGTCGAGTGAGGGTATGCCCACCTTGACCCAGTCGGCCATTTACTTCGGCATCAACGACCCGGGCTGGGTCGTCGCGAACACGAAGCAGTCCGAGCTTGACTATCAGGTCAACACCGGCGTGAACGCGGGCACCCCCGTCGAAACGCACTACGCCGGATCGGGCGGCGTCGTCGTGGGGAACGAACTGC
Organism: Acidobacteriota bacterium; assembly: GCA_028873575.1. Lineage (GTDB taxonomy): Bacteria > Actinomycetota > Acidimicrobiia > Acidimicrobiales > RAAP-2 > RAAP-2. The sequence goes on from JAGWHY010000001.1 coordinate 170,543, forward strand.
GTCGCGTCGCGCTCGCGCTACGCCTGGGCGACTTTAACTTCTTGATCTCGAACGAAATCACCTCCAAGAGTCGCGTGTTGTTCGTGCGTGACGTGATGCGCATGGCCCAAAAGGCCGCGCCGTTCCTGTCCTTTGACGCGCAGCCCTACCCGGTGATCGCGAACGGTCAGGTGAACTACGTCCTCGACGGCTACACCACCTCGGACCAGTACCCCTACAGCGAAAACGTGGGCAACATCACGGCGACGACCGGCGGGCTGCCCTACAGCTTTAACTACGTGCGTAACGCCGTCAAGGTCGTCGTGAACGCGTACTCGGGCAAGATGACCTTCTACGCCAACGACCCGAAGGACCCCATCTTGGCGGCCTACCGCGCGGTCTTCCCGGCGATGTTTCACCCCTTGAGTGACATGCCCTCGACTATTCGTGAGCACCTGCGCTACCCGGTCGATCTCTTCTCGGTGCAGGCCGCGACGTTGGGCCGTTACCACATCAACTCCGCGTCGAACTTTTACACCGCCTCGGACCGGTGGGCCGTGTCGCCGACCACCGGGGCCGGCACCCCGACCCAGGCGCTGGCGCACAACTTCGTCACCGACGCCGCGGGCAACGTCTCGAGCTCGCTCGCGCCGATGAATCCGCTCCTGCAGGTGGGCTCACTGCCCGGGGCGAACCACCAACAGTTACTGGAATCGATCGCCTACGTGCCGGCCGGCAACTCGTCCACGGTCCAGGGCCTCACCGCCTTCATGATGGCCACGAGCGACCCGAACGACTACGGACAGCTCCACGTCTACGAGACGCCGCGCGCGACCGCGGTCACCGGACCAGTGCAGGCCGACTCTGAGATGCAACAGAGCCTGCAGGTCTCCTCGACCATCACGTTGCTCGACCAACACGGCTCCACCGTGCTCTTAGGCAACAACGTCATGGTTCCCCTCGACGAGGCGCTGCTCTACATTCGCCCGCTCTACGTCTCAAGCACCTCGAACCCGCTGCCGCAGTTGAAGTACGTGATCGCCGTCTTTAACCAAGACGTGGCGATCGCCCCGACCTTGAATCAGGCGCTCAACGCCGTGCTGGGCGCCAACGTGGGCACGGGTGGTTCGTCGGGTTCTGGAGGTGGCACCAATCCGGGGACGTCCGGCAACGGCGGCGGCGCGTCGTCGAACTCGGTGTCGAGTCTCTTGACGCGCGCGACCAACGACTACGCCAACGCCCAGCGCGCGCTGAAGTCCGGTGACCTCGCGACGTACCAGCAGGACATCAACGCGATGCAACAGGCGATTCAGTCCGCGCAGAAACTGTTGGCGAAGGGTTAGACCCGCGAACTCATCGTGTCGCGTCCCGTGAGGCGCACCGCGACGGCGATGGGAATCAACATGATCACGACCACCATCGTCACGACCACGTTGACCTCGGGTAGCTGCTGACCAAGACGAATGGCACCGAAAATCCAAATCGGCAGGGTGTTCTGCGCTCCGGCGGTGAAGGTCGTTACGATCACCTCGTCGAAGCTCAGCGCGAAGGCCAACAGGGCGCCCGAGACGAGCGCCGTCGCGATGAGCGGAAACGTGACGAAGCGCAGCGTTTGACCCGTCGACGCGCCGAGGTCGGCCGAGGCCTCGAAGAGCGTGGACGAGGTTCGCCGTAGTCGAGCGATCACGTTGTTGTACACCACCACGATGCAAAAGGTCGTGTGACCAATGATGATCGTCCACAGCGACAGGTTGATCCCCGCCCATTGAAAAGTGGAGTTCAGCGCGACTCCCGTGATGATGCCGGGCAGCGCGATGGGCAACACGAACAACAACGAGATCGTGTCACGACCAAAGAAGCGCGCGCGGTGGACGCCAAAGGCCGCGAGGGACCCAAGAACGAGCGCGAGCAGGGTCGCGGCCACGGCGGCCTTCAGGGAAAGAACGAAGGCCTGGCGCACCGTCGCGTCGTGCCAGGCGACCGAGTACCACGAGGTCGTCCAGTGTCGAATGGGCCAGCTCTCAATATTTGAGCGATCGAAGCTAAAGAGCACGATCGTCGCGATCGGTCCAAAGAGAAAGACCAAGACCGCGCTAACCCACAGCCACTGGCCGGAACGCAGAAGTCGCTGCCTCATAGCGCCTCGAACGCGCCCAGGCGCTTGGCGAAGCCTAAGTAGCCCACCATGATGACGATTGGCACCAGGGCAAGCGCGGCCGCGAGCGGCAGGTTACCGCCGGTGAGAAGCGTGTCGTAGATGGCGTTACCGAGCAGCGTCGAGTTCGCGCCGCCAACGAGCAGGGGGGTGACGAAGTCACCCAGGGTCAAGGAAAACGTGAAGATCGATCCCGCGACCAGACCGGGGAGCGCGAGCGGGAGTACGACGTGGCGCAGGGTCCACCACGACGACGCGCCCAGGTCGCCCGAGGCGTCAAGCAGGGAGGCGGGAATCTTCTCGAGCGCGCCGTAGACCGGCACGATCATGTACGGCAACCAGATGTAGGTGAAGGTCAGCCACATGGCCCCGTTGGTAAAGCCCAAGTTGGGCGCCGGCAGACCGAGGTGCTGAAAGGTCCAGTTCAGCGCGCCACCCCTTTCGAGAATGGAGATCCACGCGAAGACTTTGGCGAGGTAGCTCGCCCAGAGGGGAAGCAGCACCGCGGCGAGCAAGATTTTGGCGACGCGCGGCGTCGCGACACGGGCCATGACGTAGGCGAAGGGGAACGCGATCACGACGTCGGTGATCGTCACGAGAACGGCGAGCAACACCGTGCGCCAGATGATTGAGGGGTACGCGCCAGAGGTCACCTGTTGAATATTTGAGGTCGTGAGTTGATGTTGAATCAGCCCGGTGAAGCCGTTCACGCTCCACAGTGATGTGATCAACATCAAGGCGAGTGAACTGACGTACAAGATGAGGAACCACGCCAGCGGAGGCGTCAATAACGCGGCCGTGGCGAAGCGGCGGGGGAGCGCAAAAGAGCGGAGGGACAAAGCCCCTCCGCTCTTTTGCGATTCGATCGAGGTCGCTAGCCCGTGATCTGTGTCCACGCGGTCGTCCACTCGCTGTAAGGCACGCAGTTGTTCTTGCCGTTGTCACACGTACTGAGGGGCGTCTTCCAGAAGAGAATGCTCTTAAAATACGAGTCCGGCTGGTCCGCGTGGTAGCCCGCGCACGATCCGGCCTGGATCTTGTTCATCAGCGGACAGGCCAGTGAGTTCGCCGGCGTTTCGCCGAAGTAGACGGCCTGCTCGGCTTGGACCGTGGGCGTTGAGGCCCACTTCATCCAGTCGTAGGCGCAGTTCGGGTGGGGGGCCTTGGTCGCGAGGAGCCAGGAGTCGGCCCAGCCGGTCGCGCCCTCTTTAGGAATCGTGTCGGCCACGGCAATCTTGGCCGCCTTGAGCGTGATTGTTTGGTACGGCCACGCCGCGCCGGCCACGGTGGTGCCACTCGTGAAGAGATTGATCTCGTCGCTCGCGAGACTCCAGTACTTGGCGATCAGGGGCTTTTGCGCCTTGAGCAAGTTGACGGCGGCCGTGAATTGACTCTGGGTTAGTTCGTAGGGGTCGGTGATGCCGAGTGACGGCTTGGTCTTCATCAGATAGAGGGCCGCGTCGGCGATTTGAATCGGGTTGTTCGGCACCGTGATCTTGCCCTTGTACTTCGAGCTGTAGAGCACACTCCACGACGTTGGCGCACTCTTAAAGGCCTTCGTGGAGTAGAGCAAAACGTTCGGGCCAAATTGCAGACTCACGCCGTAGTGCACGCCGTTAATCGTGTTGAAACTCGGCGCCTTCAAAAAGGGTCGGAACTGATTCCACGACGGAATGAGTTTGATGTTGACGGGCTTCACGTCGCCGCCGTAAATCAAACGCAAGTCGGCGTCACCGGAAGCCGAGACCAGATCGTACTGCCCGCCGCCGCCATTGGCCATCAGCGAGACCATTTCGCCGGAGGAGCCGGCGTACTTGGTCGTGACTTGGCAACCCGTAGCCTTTTCGAAGGGCTTGACCCACTGGGGCTGGGCGTAGCCCTCCCAGGCAATGAGGTTCAGCTTTCCTTCGCCCTTACCAATCGAGGCCTGTGGCTTCATGGACGCGGTCGGCGGGTTCTGCCCCGACGACGCGCCGGCGTTCGGCACGCCGAGGCTGATTAGTGCCATCGCGAGTGCGCTCAGCGTCACCCCGACGGCCGCTCGATGAGTGAATTTACGTGTCATTTCTTCCCCCTGGGAGTTGCTCGGCTCAGACTACAACGCGGTCGAGCGCGACGCCGTCGACGTCGTTCCAGCCCACCGCGACGCGCGTTCCCGCGTCGAAGGTGGCGTAGCGGCCCGCCTCGGCGTTCGCGCGCACCACGATGACCTCTTCGCCCGCGTCCAAATCAATCACGAATCGGGTATTCATGCCTAAGTAAACGACGTCGCGCAACGTGCCAACCTCGCGGTGGTGCGTGGCGGGTGGCGCTCCCTCGAGATCGAGGTGCAGACGCTCAGGTCGTAAGGACCAGGTCGTACCCTTGCGCGTCAAAATATTTGACGTGCCAATGAATCGGGCGACAAAGGGCGAGGCCGGGTTCTCGTAGACCTCACGCGGCGTACCGAGCTGCTCGATCACGCCGTCGTTCATAATCGCGATGCGGTCACTCATGGCCATGGCCTCTTCTTGATCGTGCGTGACGTAAATAAAGGTGATACCGACGCGTCGTTGAATCGCCTTCAGCTCGACTTGCATCTCCTGGCGAAGTTTGAGATCGAGAGCGCCGAGTGGCTCGTCGAGCAACAGCACCGCGGGTTCGTTCACGATCGCGCGCGCGAGCGCGACGCGTTGTCGCTGCCCGCCGGAGAGCTGCCCGGGTCGGCGTTCGCCCAGGTGCGCGAGACGCACCATCTCTAACGCGGTCCGCGCGCGTTCGCGGCGCTGGGCGCGCGGCACGCGACGCACGCGTAGCCCGTACTCGACGTTAGCCGCCACGCTCAAGTGGGGGAAAAGGGCGTAGTCCTGAAAGACGGTGTTCACCGGTCGGACGTTGGCGGGTTGATGCGTGACGTCACGGCCCTGAAGTTCAATGACGCCCGCGTCGGGACGTTCGAAGCCCGCGATCATCCGCAGCAAGGTGGTCTTGCCCGAGCCCGACGGGCCCAGCATCGTGAAAAACTCGCCCGTCTCGATGGAGAGAGAGACGCCGTTCACGACGACGTTTCCCGAAAAATGTTTGACTATTTCGCGAATGGCCACGGCCACGTCAGCCACGTCAACCTCCCAGGTCGCCCAACTTTAGGCCAGCAACGAGGTGGGCTGACGCCAACGCGTCGAACGACAACTCGGCCCCGCACGTACAGGACCGAGTTGTCGTTCGACGTCGGTCGTTATCGAATGGCGACCTTCACGCTCGAGGTCTTGCCGCCGGCGAAGTGAAAGACCAGGACGGCGGAGCCCTTCTTCGCGCTGGCCGACAACGTGATTTTGACGCTAATCGTGTTCGAGGTGGACTTGGTGATGGAGGCCCGCACGCCGCTCGGGGCGGTGACCTTGGGACGCGCGGTCAAGTGCGTGCCGTGGACCGTCACGACGACCGTCTTACCGGGCACGGCGAACCCGGTGACCGACGTCGTCTTCGGCGCGGCGGTGACGACCGGCGAGGCGCTGACGGTGAGTGAGTAGGAGAACGTGCCGGTCGCGCCACTGGCGTCGGACGTCGTGCCGCTCGCCGTGTAGGTCCCGGCGCTCAACGCACCTTTGGTGGTCACGGCACCGGTCGACGAGACGACGAGATTAGGCGCGCCCGCGCTCTGGGTAAAGGTCACCGCGTCGGTGGCGCCGGTGGCGCCACTGGTGACCAGTTGCGCGCTGAACGTGGCGCTCTTCGCCGCGGTGACGGTGCCCGCGACGGGCAGGTTCTGGGTGACCAGGTTGGGCGCGACCGTGAAGTTAAAGGAGGCGTCAATCCACGATTCGCCAGACGGCAACGCGCCGCAGTTGGTGGCGGACTGCGCGTCGTTGCTTGAGTTCGGCGTCGTGTTGATCTCACAGAGGTAGACGGTGTACGAACCAGGCGTCGCGGTGGCCGGCACCGCGAGGGTGCCGCTCAGTACGGGGCCGTAGAGGGTCTTGCCGTCGTAACAGACGTTGGAGATTGACACGCTGGTCGCCGCTTCGCTGATCGGCGTCGTCGAGTTGGCCGCGAACCAGTTGGCCTTGAGGTAGGACGTCGGGGTCGAGCCGTAGCCGCCACCGGCGCCGCAGGTGCCCGGGGCAACGCCGCCGCTCACGCCGGCGAGGGCGGCCTGGACGAAGGCGAGGGAGTTACCCCACCAGTGGCTGCTCGCGCCCGCGGCGTCGGACACGTTCACCAGACTGCCAGCGGACCCCGAGGTCTGCAGCGCCGCAATTGTCGGCGCGGCCGGCGCGCTCTGTGACGCGTAGGTCATCAGATACTCCGCGCCAGTGATGGGCGCCTGCTGGGCCGTCGCGACCGCGATGGCGCAACCAAAGACGCCGTCGTTAATCTGCGCCGTGCTCGGCGCGCACGTCGCGTTGGGGTCGGTGGCCGAGAACGTCGCCGGCACGGCGAAGGTCGTCACGGTGCACTGGCCGGCGGTGGCGCTCGGACATCCGGTATCGGTGGCGCTCGCGGTGAAGGTCGTGACGCCGGGAATGTCCACCTCGCTGACGTTCAAGACGCCACTCGTCCCGGCCGTCGCGAGCAGTGACGCCTCGACGGCGATGGACGCCTGCGAGGAGGCGTTGCAATCGATTTTGATGGTGGTCGCGCCGGCGGTGACGCCGACAATGATCGGTGACGTTGAGGTGGGCACGACCTCACCCGAGCCCGAGGCAATCGTGACGTTGCACGGTGCCGTCGAGGCGGTACGTGGCGCGAGCGTGGTGGCGGAGGCGACGGACGGCATGACGGCGAGACCGAGCATCAGGGCCATCGTGGCGAGAGTGGCGCGCGCGCGAACGTGGAGGGACTGTCGATTCATCGGTGACTCCTTTAGATGGGTGGCGCCAGGTATCACGAGATACGCCGCCGGTTCGATGCTATTGCGTGGAGTGGCGCGGCTGTTAGTCGGAGTTCAGTGCGCGTGAGTCGGTTGAGGTGGCGCCTCGCGGCGCTCGACGATTTACTCTGCGTCGGTGTTGGGCGAGGCGACGATCTCGTAGAGAGGGTTCAACATCACGGCTTCTTGATTGCGCGCGATGATGGTGCCTTTGGCGAGGAGACGCGTGCCGCGGTCGATTCCCGGTACGCGAGACCGACCCTGGAAGACCAACGTGATTGAGCCCGTGTCGTCGGCGATGACGCAACGGAACTCCTTACTCGTACTGGAGTCGGTAATGGAGAGCGAGCGCACGCGCCCGGCAATCTCCGCCTGTTGGCGTCCGACCAACCCACCAATCGGTACCGCGGAAGACGAACGTTCCGCGAGGAGCAGGTCGGCTTCGAGGTGGGCGTTTTCGCGCACGGCGCCACGGTGGATTTCGTCGTTGTCGCGAGGACGGGCGAGTTCTTCTTCGGTCAGCTTGTGGCGCACGGTCTGGAAGGGGACGATCGTCGCGGACGTGCGCGGCACGTGGGTGATGGCGCTCGCGATCGCGTCGGCCGTGCGGTCGTGGAGTAGTCGCTGGAGCCGGGAGCTGAAACTTCGCCGCGGTAAGACGACCATGCAAAAAACGTCTCGATCGCGCACGACGTCGGCGACGATTTCCAACGCCGCGCGGTCGATGCGGCGGTCGTCGCAGGTCGCGATTTCGAGGGACACGCCCGCGGAGACGGAACCGCTGGCGCCCCAGCGCTTTTCTAGTTCTTTCGTGACGAGCGGGTCGATGTCGAAGTGAATCGCGCGAATGGACGTGGTGTTAAGCGACTTGCAGTACAGCAGCGCGCGTTCGGCGGCGATGTCGTAGGTGTCGACGAAGACGAGAACCCGATTGACCCGCGTCGTGGGGGTGCTCGAGTTGTTCGTCGCTGTCAGCAACTTTTCCTCGGCTCGGTACTGGCGATTGAAGCGAATGAGTGCCCAGTACATCAAGGGGCCCACGACGGCGATGATCCAGGCACCTTGGGTGAACTTGGCGACTAGAAAGATGACGACGACCGTCGCGGTCACGATGGCTGAGAGCGCGTTAATCGTGACGCCGAGTTGCCAGCGTCCTTGTCGCTCGCGCAGGTGCCGCGCGACCATACCGGCCCCGGCCAGCGTGAAGCCGGTGAAAACGCCAATGGCGTAAAGCGCGACGAGGGCGTTCAGTCGGGCGTTGAACGCCACGATGAGCGCGAGCGACACGGCGCCGAGTAACAAGATGCCGTTGGAGAAGGCGAGTCGGTGGCCGCGCTTGGTGAGTTGGCGAGGAAGGTACTTATCGGTCGCGACGTAGTGGGCGAGGAAGGGAAAGCCGTTAAAGGAGGTGTTGCCGCCGGTGTACAAAATGAGCAGCGTCGCGAACTGGACGAGATAGAAGATCACGTGCCCGACACCGTGGGGCCCAAAGACCGCGCGTACCTCTTGACTGACGACGGTCGGCGAGCCAATTTGATAGGGAATGGCGTGGGTCCACGCCGCGAGGAGCGTCACGCCGAGTAGGAGGAACGAAAGGATGCTTGACATCACGACGAGCACGCGCCGGGCGTGCTTGGACTCGGGTCGACGAAAACTCGCCACCCCGTTCGAAATAGCCTCCAAACCCGTCAGTGACGAGCCACCGTTGGCGTAGGCGCGCAGCAGGGTTAAGAAGGCGAGTCCCATGAGCGGGCCCGAACCCGGGTGCCCGAGGCGCCCTTCGACCAACAGATTGTGCGCGGGCACCGGCAGGACGGGAAGCGATCCGGTGATTTTTTTCGCTAAGCCCACGATGATCGTGAGTGACAGCATGACGACGTAGAAATACATCGGAAAGGCGAAGTACGAACCGGCTTCACGAAGGCCCCGCAGATTGCCAAAGATGAGCAAGAGGACGACACCGACCGTAATCGCCAGGGTCAGAGACTGCAGTCGCGGAAAAGCGGACGTGAGCGCCGCGGTGCCCGCCGAGCTTTGGACCGCCACGGTTACCGTGTAGTCAATCAGCAACGCCACCGCGGCGATTTGAGCGATTCGGGGGCCGAAATTATCGCGCGCCACGACGTACGAACCACCCGCCGTCGTGTAGTACTTAATTACGTCGAAGTACGAGACCGTGACGAGGAACAAAATTCCCAAGATCACGAACATGATGGGGACGACCAACGAGAAGGCCGCCAGACCGATGTAGGGCGTCATCTGGGTCAGAATCTCTTCGGTACCGTACGCCGACGACGAGATGCAGTCGGGCGCGAGCACGCCCAACGCGATGGGTTGACTTAGGCGTTCGCCACTCAGTTGCTCCGAAACGAGCGGGCGACCGAGGAAGATGCGCTTGAGTCGGTAGCCCCAGCTCTCAGGGTAGAACTCGGCAATATTGGCGTGCGAGGTCAGAACGACGGGGTTCGTAAATTCCGGTTGAGGGTTCGGATCCATAGACGCAACTTACGAACTTATCCCTTGGTGGCGTGGGCCCCGAGGGATGACGAGCCTGGCAGGTAGGTCAAACGCGACTTTAAGCCTCCCCACCATCACTTTGGTGGAACATCGATTCCTCGGACGATTTCATGAACGTGTCAATTCCTTCTGAGAAAAACGCGACGTGAGTGTGACGAGAGCACCGTCAAAGTTGCGACGACGTCGGTGGAGCAGTCGCCCTCGCCTAGACGTCCTCGTGTCTGATAGAATTTTCCCTACCCAACGCGGGGTGGAGCAGTCTGGTAGCTCGTCGGGCTCATAACCCGAAGGTCGCAAGTTCAAATCTTGCCCCCGCCACCAAATTCGAAGGCCCAGGTCCAGCCTGGGCCTTCGTGCTGTCCGGGATGGTTTCGTCACGCAACCAACGCACTGACGTCCTCGACGTACGTAAGCCTCCTGTACGACCGCGGGCGCGCGTTTGCCGGAGATGGATTTACTGGGCACCCGGGTCTGCGTTGGGATACGAGGAAACGCCCCTGGTGAGTAGTTCATTTATGACTTTCAAACGGCATACTCTTGGTAGTATCAAAGTATGAAAATCAGCATGAGTTTGCCGGAAGAGGACGTTGCGTTCCTCGACGCGTACGCAACTGAAAAGGGTCTTGCTTCTCGCTCGGCTGCACTACATAAGGCTGTCCGACTTCTCAGAGCCACGGGCCTCGGGGCCGCCTACGAAAGTGCCTGGGCCGAGTGGTCAAATGAGGATCAACAACTTTGGGAGCCCACCGCCTCGGATGGTTTGCGCTAGTGCGCAGAGGCGAAATCCACGCCGTCAACCTAGAACCTGCGAAGAGCGGAGAGGCGAACAAGCGTCGGCCCGCCGTCATTGTTAGTAATGACGGAGCGAATGTTGCCGCCGAACGATCTGGCCAGGGGGTCATCACCGTCGTGCCGGTGACCTCGAACATCTCACGCGTCTACCCATTTCAAGTGCTGCTTCCTGCAAACTTGACCGGACTGGAGCATGACTCCAAGGCCCAGGCGGAGCAAGTCCGGTCGATTTCCGTGGAGCGACTTGGGCGCGCGATTGGAGAAGTCCCGCAAAATTTGATGGCCGAACTCGATGAGGCTCTTCGGCTTCACCTCGCACTGTGACGACTCAGGTCGCTTGAAACGAGGAGCGTCAATGTGCGTTCCGAGATTTCACTCAAATCCGGGCGCCGACGGCTAGCGCAAGCGGTGATTGCCGTTTTTCGTGACTCGCGCTAATGACGACGACGCGCGTGGATCGAGTGCGGTACCGTCGTTCGGGTAGGGAGAGCGAGCTCCCACCGTTACCGAAAGTGACCACGCCGCATGAGCCTCTATCAAGTCGTCAATCCCGCCACCGGCGAGACCGTGAAGGAGTACCCCACCGCCAGTGACGCGGCGATCGCCGACGCCCTGGCCCAGGTTGCCGAGGGCTACCAGTCGTGGCGCAGCTCACCGATGGCCGAGCGAACGAAAGTGTTACACCGGGTGGCCGACCTCTATCGCGACCGAGCCGACGAACTGGCGGCCATCATCACGCGCGAAATGGGTAAGACCACGGCCGAGGCGCTCGGCGAGATTGAGTTTGTCGTGGACATCTATCGCTACTACGCCGACCACGGTCCGGCGCTCTTGGCCGACGCGCCCCTCCCGTCCAACACCGGCGGTACCGCGTGGGTGCGCAAGTCCCCCGTTGGGGCGATTCTCGGCATCATGCCGTGGAACTATCCCTACTACCAGGTGGCGCGGTTCGCGGCCCCCAACGTCATGATCGGCAATACCATCGTGCTGAAGCACGCCCCCCAGTGCCCCGAGTCGGCCCTGGCGATGGAGCAGCTCTTCCGCGACGCGGGTCTGCCCGCCAACGCTTACGTCAACGTCTTCGCCACGAATGAGCAGGTCGCTGACATGATCGCCGACCCCCGAATTTGCGGGGTCTCGGTGACCGGCAGCGAGCGTGCCGGATCGGCGGTCGCGGCACTCGCCGGTCAGCACCTTAAGAAGGTCGTGCTCGAGCTCGGCGGATCGGACCCGTTCATCGTGCTCGACACCGACGACCTCGACAAAGTGGTCAGCGAGGCGGTCGGCGCGCGAATGGAAAATGGCGGTCAGGCCTGCAACGCCGCCAAGCGCTTTATCGTCGCCGACACTTACTATGACGCGTTCGTGGATCGCTTCAGTGCGGCGATGGCGTCTTGCACCACCGGTGAACCGACGAGCCCTGACACCACGTACGGACCTCTCTCGTCTGAGCAGGCCGTGCGTAATCTGCAGGCCCAGGTCGACGACGCGATCGCCAAGGGCGCGACCGTGCGGACCGGGGGACGCCGCCTCGAGGGACCGGGCGCGTTCTTCGAGCCGAGCGTGTTAACCGACGTCACGCCGGAGATGCGCGCCTTCCGCGAAGAGCTCTTCGGTCCGGTCGCGGTCGTGTACCGCGTGAAGAGCGTCGACGAAGCGGTGGCGCTCGCGAACGACACGCCTTACGGACTCGGCGCCAGCATCTACAGCACCGACGAGCAGGTCGCGCTCGAGGTGGCGAACCGGCTCGACACCGGCATGGTGTGGATTAACGCGCCCGAAGGCGGCGGGGCCGAACTCCCCTTTGGCGGAACGAAGCGCTCGGGCGTCGGGCGCGAACTCGGTCCTTACGGTATTGAGGAGTTCGTGAACAAAAAACTCATTCACGCGCCGAGCGCGAGCGAGGGTTAGACCGCTCGCTCGACGAGGTTCAGTGGTGCTCCGTCTCGCGGCCACTTTTGAAACAACACCTCGCGGAACTGGTCGAAACTCCCGAGTGGTCACGACGTGGATGTTGAACGACCAGGCAACGTCGTGTTCGCGGGGGTACACTTCGCGACGAGGGCTCGGCACGCGGTACGTGCGTGTACGCGTACCAGAGTCTTGCGTTTTAGCGTCAGGAGAAGGCTCGTGACCATACTCGCGAATCGGCCCAACACCGCGTTGTTAGTCATTGACGTGCAAAAGGGAGTCGTCGCACAGGCGCACGCTCGCGACGAGGTCGTGGGCAACATCGCGCGCGTGGTCGATCGTGCCCGGGCGCACGAGGTGCCCGTACTTTGGGTACGCCATCACGACGGTGGACTGACGCTCGACAGCGACGACTGGCAGATCGTCGAGGAACTTGTCCCGGGGGCGACGGAACCAATCGTGGAAAAAAGTTACGGCGACGCCTTTGAAGACACGAATCTCAGCTCTCTCCTCGAAGAGCTGGCGGTAGGTCACTTGGTCGTCACCGGAGCCCAGACGGACATGTGTATTCGCTCCACGCTGCACGGCGCGATTACGAGGGGCTACGACGCGTTGTTAGTCAGTGACGCGCACACGACGGAGGACCTTACGCAGTGGGGAGCCCCCGCGCCGAAAGACGTCATTGCGCACACCAATCTCTACTGGAGTGGGCACAACGCGCCGGGGAGAAAAGGTGGCACCGTATCCACGGCTGAACTCGATTTCGGACGTGCGTTTGCTACGGAGTTACCCCCAAGTTAACGAAGCGACGCCCCGGACCCCGACGCAGTGGGTTACCAGTTGCGCTACGTGTGGTACTCCTAGACGAGCGCTTGGTTCGCGTGGCCTACTCTCGGCACCCCTTGGCGACGTCGCGTCAGTCGACGAACGCACGGCGCGTGCTGCCGCTATCGGTGACGTCGCTGCCAGTGAATGAAGGGAAGCGCGCCGACGACGACAAGGAAGATTGTCTGAACCACGATCGTCCACACGGAACCGAAGGCGTTTTCGACCACCGCGCTGAAATGTTGATCGGCGACGGTCGCGAGGCTGACGTAGAGCGAGTAACTAATGACGCGCCCGAGCGTGAAGGCCAACGTCAAGGGGACGAGGGGCATGTCGAGCATCCCCGCGGCGAGGAAGAGTTGCGCCGAGGGTAGCGGGGACACGACGAAAACGCCGAAGAGCGCGAGGGCGCTGACGCGCCGGCGCTCCAACGCGCGACGCGCGTCCGCCAAGTTGTCGCGCAGTCGGGTGGGCAGGCGCTGGCGCAGACGTCGAGCACCAACGGCGAGGAGGTAGCGACCTATTGCGGCGCTCGTAACCCCGAGCGTCACGAGCGCGACCGGGTTGAGGTGCCAACGAATACGAGCGAATACCAAAATTGCCCACGTCGGTGGTCCAAAGGCCGGCAAGAGATTCACGCCAAACACCGTCAGCGTTACGAGAAGGTATTTCACCATCGCCCCACCATGGGCCCAGTTTGGCTGAATCGGTACTCGGAAGGTGTCAACCGTGACGTGCGGTGACGACGCCGTCGTGACGGTACGAGCCCTGGCGTGACGGAGATCGACCGCGGCGCACGATAATCCGACGCGGGAGTCGGTCCAGCGTGACGAGGTCTGCGAAAGTGGAGCGTGAGCGAAATTGACGTGACGACGTGGCGACGGCGCGCGTTCGTGCTGGAATGGACGACTTTGATGTGGAACGTGGTGGGCGTCGCCGTCCTCGTCATCGTGGCGTGGCGTGCGCGATCCGTGGCACTGACCGGGTTTGGACTGGACAGCTTGGTGGAGATTGGCGCGTCACTCGTCGTGCTCTGGGACCTCGCGCAACGAGACGATCGCCCGCGCGATCGCGCCTTGCGATTGATCGGCCGCGCGTTCTTGCTCATAGCGGTCTACCTCTTCGTGCAGGGTTCGATCGCGCTGGCGACGCGCCATCAAGCGGCCCACAGCCGCGTGGGCATCGCGTGGACGGCGGCGACCGCGCTCGTGATGTTCTCCCTCGCGGCCGGAAAAACCACGGTGGGGAGAATGCTCGCGAACGCGACGGTGATCGCCGAAGGGCGGGTCACCTTCGTTGACGGCGTGCTCGCCACGTCGATTCTGGTCGGCTTGCTCGCGAACACGGTCCTTCACTGGTGGTGGGCCGACCCGATCGCGGGATTTGTCGTGATGTTCTACGCCTTCCGGGAGTTTGTGCACGTACGGCGCGAGGCGCGATCGAAATGAACTTGACGGTCTTTGGACTAGTGGTCGTGTCCTTCATGGTCACGATGTACGCCCTCGAGCGAAGGGGGAGAATCTTTATCGCACTTTTCGCCCTGGGCTGCCTACTGTCAGGTCTCTACGGGGTTTTGGCGGGCGCGTGGCCCTTTGGCGTGGCCGAGGCCGTGTGGGCGGTCGTCGCGTGGCGACGCTACCGTACCGGTGCGCGTCCGAAATAACGGGAACGTGGCGTGGCGGGTCGACCAGATAAGAACCCGTGGTGGCGAACCTAAACGAAAACGAGTTTCGCTATAGGCTTCATCCGATGAGTGGGACCCTAGGGCTCAGTGAGGACGAACGAACCCGCGCGCCCGAAGGGTTGACCTCACGCAAAGTGGTCGTGTGTTTCGATCACGTCACCAAAATCTTTGACGAAGCCCCGGCGGTGGACGACCTCAACCTCGAAATTCACGAGGGCGAGTTTTTCAGTCTTTTGGGGCCCTCCGGTTGCGGCAAAACGACGTCGTTACGAATGCTGGGTGGCTTCGAAGAGCCGACGAGCGGTCGACTCCTCCTTGGCGGCGACGACGTCACCTATCAGGCGCCCTACCGACGTGACGTCAACACGGTTTTCCAGTCCTACGCCCTCTTTCCTCACCTCGACGTCTTCGAGAACGTGGCCTTTGGTCTGCGTCGCCAGAAGATCAGCCGGGCGCAGATCAAGTCCAAGGTCAGCGAGATGCTGGAAATTGTGGACCTGCCGAACTTCGAGCGTCGTCGCCCGTCGCAGCTGTCCGGCGGACAACAACAGCGCGTGGCGTTGGCGCGCGCGTTAGTGAACGAACCGACGCTGCTCCTGCTCGACGAACCAATGTCGGCGCTCGACGCCAAGTTGCGTCGACAGATGCAGGTTGAATTGAAGCGCATCCAGGCGCGGGTGGGCATCACGTTTCTCTACGTCACCCACGACCAGGAAGAAGCGATGACGATGAGTGACCGTTTGGCGGTAATGCGCCACGGCAAAATCGAGGGCATCGGGTCGCCGAAGGACGTCTACGACTCTCCCTCGACGGAGTTCGTGGCCACGTTTCTTGGGGCGTCGAACCTGCTCGCGGGCACCGTGACGGGAACGGAGGGCAGTTGTTCGCTGGTGCGCCTCAGTGACGGTACGACCCTGCGGGTACCGACGTCACGCACCCCTCAAGGGGTCGGGGCCATCAAGGTGGGCGTTCGTCCCGAAAAGATCTCGCTCGTTGAGTCGGGTGTTGAGGCCTCGAACGTGACCAACGTTCTCACCGGACAGGTTCGGGTGTCGACGTTCACGGGGGTGGGCAATCAATACCTCGTCGCCACGCCGGCGGGCGTCGAGGTCACGGTCTACGCGCAAAACATTGGCCACGGCGTCGTGCCGCGTAGCGGCGACCAGGTGACGTTGACCTGGCCCGTCGAGCACACGTTCGCGGTGGTACCGATGAGCGGCGCGGAGTTGGAAGAACAAGTGGATGAAGGAGAGTTATGACCGAGCGTGACAATTCAGAGGGCGTCATCGATCCGTCGTTTTGGCGGGGGCTGACCCAACCGCGCGTGACGCGTCGACAGGCGTTGGGCCTCGCCGGTGCGGGAGCCGCCTCGGCGATGCTCCTCGGCGCGGACGCGGGACTCGCGGGCGCGGCGCTGCCGAACGCGAAGGTCGGGACGAAGGCCTGGTGGGCGAAGCAAAAGCTGCACTACCAACTCAACTTCGCCAACTGGCCGTACTACATCGACGTCTTGAAGGGGCACCACCCTTCGCTCGATCACTTTACGAAAACGACGCACATCAAGGTCAACTACTCCGAGGTCATCCAGGACAACCCGTCCTTCTACCAAAAGATTCGTCCGTCGCTCGCCGCGGGTCAGTCGACGGGCTACGACATCGTGGTCATGACGAACAACAGCGTGCAGCTGGGTTACTTGATAGAACTCGGGTGGCTCATCCCGCTGGACCGGGCCAAGATGACCAACTTCAACAAGTACGCCGGTCCCCTGATCAAGAACCCCTCCTGGGACCCCGGCAACAAGTACACGATGGCGTGGCAGTCCGGCTGGACGGCCGTCGGATACAACTCACACATGGTGAAGAATCCCGGCACGTCGATTGAGCTTCTCTTCGATAAGAAGTACAAGGGCAAAGTCGGTATGTTCAACGACCCCATCGAGCTCGGTCACGCGGGGCTGCTCGCGGTCGGCGTGGAGCCGGCGACGTCGACCGAACGCGACTGGGCCAAGGCCGCGAAGAAGCTCCAGCTCCAAAAGAGCGACGGCATCGTGGCGGCTTACTACGACCAGAGCTACATCCAGCACCTGAAGAACGGCGACATCGCAATCTCGCAGTGCTACTCGGGCGACATTTTCCAGGCGGACTTGAACTCCAAGTACAAGAATCTGGTGATGATGTTGCCCCACGAGGGCGCGATGCTCTGGACGGACAACATGTGCATCCCGCTCTACGCGCAGAATCCGCTCGACGCGATGACGGCGATGGACTACTTCTATTCGCCGCTGACCCAGTCCGTCGTCGAGTACTACAACGACTACATCTGCCCCGTACCGAGCGCCAAGCAGCAGCTCTTGCACCCGACGGGTTGGAATAAGGCGGCCCTGGCGGCGTTGAAGCCCGAAATCGGTCTTCCCACGACGGTGACGGCGAACTCCTCGACCGTCTTTCCCACGCCGGCGCGCATCGCGACGTCGAAGAGCTACTACACCTTCAAGAGCCAAGCGGAGATCGATGCGTGGAACAATCTGTTCCTGCCCATCATTCAAGGAGCGTAAAGCCCCCACGTCATAGAGGTCTCTGGGCGAAACGACTCGCCCCGTACCTGTTGAGCCTCCCGGCGGGGCTGTGGCTCGCGCTGCTCTTTTTGGTACCGCTGTTCTTGATGCTCTCCGAGACGCTCAAGAGCTGCAGTCCCGCCTCGGGAGTCTGCACGATGACGTGGAACTGGGGTGAGCTGCCGCACACGGTGAATCTCTACCGCACGCAGTTCATCACGAGCTTGCTCTTCGCGCTGTTCGCGACCGTGATCGACTTGGTGATCTCGTTTCCCATCGCGTACTGGATCGCCTTCTACGGCGGGCGGCGCAAGAACTTCTTCTTGATTATGTTGCTGGTGCCGTTCTTCGTCTCGTTTGTGATTCGCACCCTGGTGTGGGAGTTCATCTTGTCGGACAACGGATTCTTGTTCTCGTTCCTCCACCACCATCACTTGGTTCCCGCGGGATTTCACGTCCTCGGCACCAGCGTCGCGGTGGTGGCGGGGCTCGCCTACAACTACCTGCCCTTTACGGCGCTCCCGCTGTACGTGGCCATAGAGCGCATCGATCACCGCGTCCTTGACGCGGCGCACGATCTCTACGCGAATCGGCGCGTCGCTTTCATGAAGGTGATCCTGCCGCTCACCATTCCCGGCATCTTCGCCGCCTTTCTCTTGACGTTCATCCCGGCCTTCGGTGACTACATCAACCAAGAGATTCTGGGCGGCACGTCGAACACGATGATCGGCACGGTGATCCAGAACTCCTTCTTGGTGAACGCCGATTACCCGGCTGGATCGTCGCTGTCGGTCGTCCTGCTCGCGATTTCGTTGATCGGTATCTTCGCCTACGCGCGCGTGCTGGGATCACGAACGATCGAGGAGTACCTGTGACGACCGAGCTTCGAGAAGTTCCCGGCGCGCGCGCGTCGGCCAAGGCACGACGGGTCCGCAGTCGCCTCGGTCGCTTCGCGTTGCCGACCTACTCGTGGCTGGTCATCGCCTACCTGGTCTTTCCCATCGCGGTCATGATTGTCTACTCGTTTAACAAGGTCACCACGGGTCTGCAGAACGTGAGCTTTTCTTGGAACGGGTTTACGACCCTGTGGTACCAGCAGTGGAGCAACATCCCGGGACTCACCAGCGCGTTCTGGCTCTCCGTTCGCTTGGCCGTCGTGTCAACGTTGATCGCGACGGCGCTCGGGACGTTGCTCGCGGTCGCCCTGGTGCGCTACTCGCGCAAGAAGTTTCGCGGTAAGGGCGCGGTGGAGCAGGTGCTCTTTCTCAACATCGCGGCACCCGAAATCGTCATGGGCGCGTCGCTACTGGCGCTCTTTGTCACCTACAACGTCGCGCGCGGCTTTCTCACCTTGGTGCTCGCGCACGTGATGTTCTCGATCGCCTACGTCACCGTGACGGTGCGCGCGCGCCTGGCGGGCTTCGAACGAGCGCTCGAGGAGGCCGCCTACGACCTCGGGGCGAACGCCTTTACGACCTTTCGCCTGGTGACCTTTCCGTTGATCTTGCCGGGCGTGCTGGCGGGCGCCTTAATGGCCTTCGCGCTCTCGATTGACGACTTCGTCACGTCCAACTTCGTCGCGGGTTCCTCAGTGCCCTTTCCCGTCTGGGTCTACGGCGCGACGCGCGTTGGCACGCCGCCGCAGGTCTTCGTCTTCGGCACCGCCATTTTCGCCGTGGGTATCGGCATGGCCGTGATGAGCATCATCCTTGGGCGAAAGAAGTAGCGCGAACCCGGACGCTCGTCTCGCCCGGGTTCGACGCTCGTTAGATGACCTCGCGCGGGTCCTCGCGTCGGTAGTGCAGGAAGCCGAGCACCGTTAAGAGCAACATCAGCGCCGCGGCGACGAACGCCCCGACGGCCGACCACATCGCGATTTGGCCGAAGGTCCAAAAGGCGTAGGCGTTGAGTAATAGACCCCGCAACGTCTCGCCGCGAAAGAGCGTCTGCACTTCACTCGACAACTTCGTGTTCGTCGGGTCGGCCATGGACGCGGCGCTCACTTGCGCGTAGGTCTTGCCTCCACCGATCTCCGTTAAGTGCACGGCGATGTAGTGGTCGGCCCAGACTTCGGCTTGGCGACCGGTTAAGAGTTGCTGACCCGCGTAGGGGTCGAGATAGGGGCGGATCTTGGGTGAGGCCAGGCTGGGCGAGCCCTTGGCGGGGAAGTAGATGCTCTGCGCCGCGAGTTGGCTGTGCACCGAACTATTCGCGAACTGGTAGCCCCACGTCAATAATGATCCAGCGACTAACAGACCAACGGTGAGCAGGACGCCCAACCACGACAACAACAAATCCAACGTACGGCGCCTCATAGGAGTGACCTCTCTTTCGACACTTCCAGTGTCGCGCCGACCCAGCGGTGCGCCCTAGGGCAGAAAGTCACTACTTACGTGAGGGGCCCCCGTTGGAGATCGTCCAGGGTGAGTCCGAGCCGCGCCAGGTAGCCCAGTCCCATGACCGCGGCCTCACAGCCCAGGGCGGCGAGGGCCGCGACGTCTTGGTCGTCGCGCACGCCGCCCGCCGCGACGACGGCGAGACCACTGGCGACCGCGCGCTCGTACAGCGCCAGGTCCGGTCCTCTCATCGTGCCGTCGCGTTCAATCGCCGTGACGTGCAGGCGCGCCACGCCCGCGTCGCGACAGCGCGCCAGTGCCTCATCGAGGCTGACCCCGGAAGAGTCCACCCAGCCGCGTACGGCTACGCGTCCCTCGCGCACGTCCAGCGCCGCCACGAGTTGTTGGCCAATCGCCGCGACGAACTCGTCCAGCGCGTCTTCTCGCTGCCACAGTGCCGTGCCGACGATGACGCGCGCGGCGCCAAGCTCGAGGGCGCGTCGCGCCGACGCGACGTCGCGCAGACCCCCCGAGAACTGCACGGGCGTCGACGCGGCGAGCGCGACACAACGCTGCAGGACGTCCTCGCGCAGCGTGCCGTCACGCGCGCCCTGTAAATCGACCACGTGCACCAGGGAGGGATTGGTCGCCAGCACGCGCGTGAGCATCGCCTCGAGTGGCTGACGAAAGAGCACGCGATCAAAATCGCCGCGTTCGAGACGCACCGCGTCGTCACCGAGTACGTCGAGGGCGGGGAGGAGTTGCATAACAGTGTGCTAGCATGGTAGCATATTGCTATGACCAGTGGACGCGTGATTCCCGCCGAATCAACCCCGGAGACCGCGAGTCGTTTCGACGATCTCGTCGCGGCCTTCACCCGACTCCGAGATCCGAAGCTCGTGGCCGCGTTCTTAAAGGATCTTTGCACGACCCAGGAGCTTGACGCGCTCGGCCAGCGTCTCCAGGTGGCGCGTCTGGTCGACGAGGGCGTGCCCTACCAAGAGATCTCCCGTCGCACGGGCGCCTCCACGGCGACGGTCACCCGCGTCGCCCAGTGGCTGCGCCGTGGTGAGGGTGGTTACGCCGCGGTGTTGAAGCGAGGGCGGCGATGACGCGGCGACTCACGATGGCCCTGCCGTCGAAAGGACGCCTCCGCGAGCCGTCGTGGTCACTGCTCGAGGCGAGCGGCGTCTCGCCCCAAGAGCCCGGTGAGCGCGTCCTGCAGGCGCACTGTCGTAACGCCGACATTGACCTGCTTTTCGTGCGCGCCGACGACGTGCCCGAGTACGTGCAAGACGGGGTCGTGGACTGTGGCATCACGGGTCTCGACCTGGTCTACGAACGCGACTGCGACGTCGACGTCTTGTTGCGACTCGGCTTTGGCACCTGCTCACTGCAGGCCGCCGTGTCGATGGAGGACAAGGCGCAAAGCCTCGAGGACCTCGACGGTCGACGCATCGCGACGTCACACCCTCGCCTGGCCGCCCGGGCCTTGCGAGATCTCGGGATCAGTGCCGAACTCGTTCGCGTGGCCGGCTCGGTCGAGATCTCGCCACGACTGGGGCTGGCCGACGCGATCATCGACCTCGTGTCCACGGGTTCGACCCTGCGCACGAATGGCTTGCGGTCACTCGGGGTGCTCTTCGAGTCCGAGGCCGTGCTGGTCGGACAGGTTGACGCGGTCGACTCCGAGGCGCGTCGAACCTTGACGATGGTGCTGGGTTCGGTCATCAACGCTCGCGCCAATCGCTATCTCCTGTGCAACGTGCCGCGCGAGCGTCTGGCCGAGGTCACCGCACTGTTGCCCACGACCGGGTCGCCGACGGTGATGGACCTCGCGACGAACGGCGTCGTCGCGGTGCACGCGCTCGTCCCCGCGTCACAGATCTGGTCGCTGTTGCCCAAACTCGAGGCCAGTGGCGCGAGTTCCATTCTCACCTTGCCCGTCGAACGGATGGTTCCATGAGTACCCCCACTAAAACGTCCACCCCCGTCACGATCGAAGAGATCGTGAATGACGTGCGCGCGCGCGGCGACGTGGCGCTCGCTGAGTGGTCGCGGCGCTTTGACGCCACGACGTCGGACGTGCCGGAACGGGCCGTCGCGTACGGCGATATCCCCACGGCCGCCGTGCTGGCGGCCGCCGAGGCCGTGCGCACGTGGCACGCCGCGCAGCGCCCCGCGGACCTCGTGCTTGAGGTCTCGCCCGGGGTGACGCTCGAACGCCGCTGGACGCCCCTGCGCTCGGTGGGTCTCTACGTGCCCAAGGGACTCGTGTCGTCACTCATTATGAGCGGGATTCCCGCGCAGGTCGCGGGCGTCGAGCGCATCGTCGTGTGCACGCCACCCAGTGGCGCCCCGGCGGTCGCCGCCGCGGCGGCGCTGCTCGGCATCGATGAGGTCTGGGCCGTTGGTGGCGCGCAGGCGATCGCCGCGATGGCCTACGGCACCGAGTCCATCGCGCCAGTCGACAAGATTTTCGGACCAGGCGGTGGCGCGGTGAATACCGCGAAGTTGCTGGTGAGTCGCGACGTCGCCATTGACCTACCGGCGGGCCCGAGTGAGATTGTGGTCGTGGCCGACGAAGGATTCGACGAGGCCATCATCGCCCAAGAGATTGCCGCGCAAATGGAGCACGGACCCGATTCGCGAGGTTTTATCGTGCGCGTCGGCGACGACCTGGACGCGGCTCTGGCCGAAGTCGAAAGTTACGCCGCCGAACACGTCGCGCTCTTAGGTGAGCGGGCCGAATCCTTGGCGGGACGTATTCGTAACGCCGGCGCCGTCTTCGTTGGTCCCTATTCGCCGGTCCCGGCCGGTGACTACGCGACCGGGGGTAATCACGTGTTGCCCACCGGTGGTTGGTCCAAGTCGACCGGCGGGCTGGGTCTCGAGGCGTTCATGAAGACCGTCACCGTGCAGCGCGTCACTAAAGAGGGTCTCGAGCGCCTCGCGCCGACCATCGAAGCTCTCGCGGAACTCGAGGGCATGACTGCCCACAAGGCAACGGCGCGCCGATGAGCCCCGAGCCCCTCGAGGCCTACCAGTGGCCTCCGTCGAACGAGGTGCTCGCCGCGCGGGTCGGCCTTGACCCCTCGGCGATTCTTCGATTCGACGGCAACGTGGCGCCGGCTCCGCCCGCCACCGCGCGTCCCGCGGCGCTGGCGCGCGCCCTGGCCGACGTCAATGAGTACGACCGTGGTCGCTACGAACCTCTACGCGAAGCCATCGCGCGTCGCCACGGTCTCGACGTTGATCACGTCGCCCTCGGGGCGGGCAGTGACGAGTTCATTGTCTTGCTCGCGCGCATCTACGCCGAGGGTGGCACCATCGCCACGGTGCCGGCGTTCTCCTATTCGATGTACCGCTACGCCGCGATCATGGCGGGCGCGACGATCATTGACGACCCCGCGAAGGCCGACCTGGTCTTCGTCTGTCGGCCCAACAACCCAACCGGTGAACTGCCCGACGTGCCCGACGTGCCCGGCCAGCTGGTCATCGACGAGGCCTACGCCGACTACGCCGGCGTTGACGCGCTGGACCGAATTGACCAGGGCGCGATCATTCTGCGCACGTTCTCGAAGGCCTACGGTCTCGCGGGCGCGCGCGTGGGCTACGCCCTGTCCAACGCCGCGACGAACGCCGTGATCACGTCGCGCCAGGCGCCCTTATCGGTGTCATCACTCTCGGCGGCGCTCGCCCTGAGCGCGATCGCCAGTCCCCCCGACGTGGCCGGGCAGATCGCGGAGCGTGAACGACTTCGTCACGCACTCGGCGAGCTCGGCTTAGTGGCGATCCCGTCGTACACCAACTTTCTTTTCATCCCCATGGACGAGCCACAAAAACTCGTTGATCGTCTGTTGCCCTACGGGGTGGTGCTGCGCGCGTACCCGGGTGGGCTGCGGGTGAGCGTGCGCGACGAACTCGACAACGACGTATTGCTCGCGGCGCTGCGCGCCGAGCTTTTGGGCGAGACGCTGCCCGCCCCTTACGTGACCCACACGCGTAACACCGCCGAGACGCTGCTCAAGGTGCGCCTGCGCGTGCCTGGTCAGGGTCGCGTCTACGTGAACACCGGTGAAGGGTTTTACGATCACATGCTCCAACAGCTCGCCTTTCACGGCGGTATGGACTTGCGCCTCGAAGGCGTGGGCGACCTCGAGACCGGTGATCACCACACCGTTGAGGACATGATGCGCGCCTTTGGCGAAGCCTTCGACCATGCGCTCGGTGACCGCAAGGGCCTCGCGCGCTACGGCGAATCGCGCGTACCCATGGACGAAGCCTTGGCGCACGCGGTCGTCGACCTCTCGGGTCGCGCGACGGCCAACATCTCGATTGACCCCGATCCGGGTATGGCGGCGCACGCCTTTGAGTCGCTGGTGCAGACCGCGCGCATCACCTTGCACGTGACGGCGACTGGTCAGAACGCGCACCACGTCGCCGAAGGCGCCTTTAAAGCGGTCGGTCGCGCGATTGCGCAGGCACTGGTCAAAGACGGCTCGATGGTGCGTTCAACCAAGGGATCGCTGTGAACGAGGTGGTCGTCGTCGACTACGGGGCGGGGAATACCCGCTCGGTGCGCGCGGCACTGCGACGACTAGGTCGCGAGAGCGTGGTACTGAGTGATCCGCGCGCGATCGAAGAGGCGCCGCTCGTGATCTTGCCCGGCGTCGGCTCCGCGCGCAGCGCCATGGCGCACCTGCGCGCGACCGGCGCTGACGAGGCGCTGCGCGCGCGCTTCGCCGCGGGACGATTCACGCTGGGTATCTGTCTCGGTCTGCAACTCGCCCTCGAATTCAGCGAAGAAGATGATGGGGTCGAGGGGCTAGGGCTCTTGAGCGGTCGCGTCGAACGCCTACGCGAGGGGCGGATCCCTCGATTGGGTTGGTCCGTCGTTGAACCCTGGGGCGCGGCCTACTACTTCGCCCACTCCTACGCCGCGGTGAGTGACGACGTGGTCGCCACCGCCGACGGAGTCGCGGCCGCGATTGAGCGCGACGCGTTTCTCGGCGTGCAGTTTCACCCGGAAAAAAGTGGGCCCGACGGCGCGGCCTTTCTCGAACGATGCCTCGCCCGCGCTTAATTCCCTGCCTCGACGTGGCGCACGGTCGCGTGGTCAAGGGCGTCAGTTTCGTCGGCCTGCGCGACGTGGGTGACCCCGTCGAACTCGCGACGCACTACTCCAACGGCGGCGCCGACGAACTGGTCTTTCTCGACATCGCGGCGACACCTGAGGAAGCCGCGACGATGACCGCAGTGGTCGCCCGCGTGGCCGAGGTGCTCTCCATTCCCTTCACGGTCGGTGGCGGAGTGCGCAGCGTCGACGACGCGTCGCGGATTATTGAATCGGGCGCCGACCGCGTGTCGCTGAACTCAGCCGCGCTCGCCGACCCTTCGCTGATCACCAAGATCGCGACGCGCTACGGCTCGCAGGCCGTCGTCGTCGCGATCGACGCCGGCGAGGGAGTGGTGCATTCGCACGGTGGTCGCGTCGCCACGCAGGTCGCGACCGTTCCCTGGGCGCAGCGCGCGGCCGAGTGCGGCGCGGGCGAGATTCTGCTCACCTCCATTCGTCAAGACGGTCGGCGCAGCGGTTACGACCTTGAGCTCACGCGTGCGGTTCGCGACGCGATCGCCATTCCGGTGATCGCGTCGGGTGGGGCGGGCTCGGCCGCGCACGTCGCCGAGGCGCTCGCCGTCGCCGACGCCGCGCTCGTGGCCTCGATCGTGCACGAAAACCCCGAAGGACTCGCGGGCCTGCGCGACGAAATCATCAACCTGGGCGTCGCCCTTCGACCGATTGGAGTGCGGTGAGCGAAGAACTTCGCGCGGCGATTATTCAAGATCACGAGACGCGCCGCGTCCTCATGCTCGGCTGGATGGACGACGAGGCGCTGGCCTTAACTAGGTCCAGTGGTCACGTGCACTTCTTCTCACGTTCGCGTCAGCGGCTCTGGGAAAAGGGGGAGACCTCGGGGAACTACTTCAACGTGATTGAGGTGACGCCCGACTGCGACGACGACGCCGTGCTAGTCAGCGTGGCGGCCGAGGGTCCCGCCTGTCACGACGGCGCCACGGCCTGCTTCACGCCGTGGCTCTGGCGCACGATTCTCCAGCGCGACGCGGCGAACGCCCCCGACTCCTACGTCGCGCGCACGTTGCGTGAAGGCACCGCGCGCGCCGCGCAGAAGGTCGGCGAAGAGGCGACCGAGGTCGTCGTCGCCGCCCTGAGCGAGAGCGACGAACGGGTGGTCAGTGAGGCCGCCGACCTGTGGTTCCACCTGTTGTTGCTGCTGCGCGCGCGCGGACTCGATCCGTCCGCGGTGGAAGACGAGCTACGTCGTCGCGCGGCTCCGTGAACGTGGCGTGACGCGACGAAGTCGAAATGACGTCAAAAATTCGTTCCTTCGTCAACTACGAGTCACCGCGCGGTAAGTTCACCCCCTTAAAAATGTCGCATGACACTTACTCACGCACGTATGTTCAACCGTTCTCGCACGTGGCGCGCGGTCCTCGCCGGGCTCGTCGCGACGGGCGGCGCGCTCACCCTGGCGAAGTCCGCCTCCGCGGGACAGGGGCCGACACTGGTCGTCTATTCCGCGCAGGGTTACGACAAGGCCACCGTCGACGCGTTCAACGCCACGCACCCAGGCTTTAACGTCACCTTGAACGACAACTCGACCGGACCGCTCCTTCAGCAGATTCAGGCCGAAGGCGCGCACCCAACGTGGGGCGTCTTGTGGGTCGACGGCGCCACGGCCTTCGCCCAACTCGACCACGAGGGTCTGCTCGCGAAGCACATTGTCCCCAAGGTCAACTTCAACAAGGTCGGCCTCGCGAACATTCCCACCGACGGTAGCTACGTGCCCACGGGCGTGACCGCGACCGGCGCGCTGGTCTACGACTCGGCGCAGATCTCGAAGTCCCAACTACCCAAGACCTGGGCGCAGTTGACTTCGTCGAGCTTCGCCGGCAAGATCGGCATGAACGACCCCACCCAGTCCGGTCCGACCTACCCACTCATCGCTGGACTCATGAACTATCTCGGCCACTACAGCGGTAAGGGCTCTCCCGCGAAGGCCGTCAAGGCCGGCGAGGCGTTCTTGACCAAGTTGAAGTCCAACGGCTTGGTAATCAACGCGACGAACGGCCCCACGTTGGGCGCGCTCGCGGCGCACACCATTTCGATGGCGATTATTCAAAGTTCGGCTGGCTACGGCGCGGAGATCTCGACTAACCCCTCCTTCCGCGTCGACTACCTCGCGCCGGCGACCGCGCTGCCGGGCGTCATCGGCATTGACGGCAAAATGCCCATGGCCGTGCGGGCCGAGGCGCAGAAGTTCGTCAACTTCGTCCTCTCGGCGAAGGGTCAACACGCAATGCAGACCGGTGACCCCCAGGGTGACTCGCTCTTCTGGCCGGTGATTAGCGGTGAGAAGAACGCGAGCAAGGTCATGCCCCCGCTGAGCTCCGTGCCCCTGCAGACCATCAACCCGTCGGTCTGGGGCGCGCTCGAGACGCCGGTCAATAACTGGTTCACCGCCAACATCAATAACGGTTAAGTCCAATTTTTCCCCGCTACGCCGCGGCCCGTGGGGGCCGCGGCGTAGCCCTATCGGAGCACGTATGAGCGTCCAAGTAGCCCCCTCAGTGAACCCGTCGATTTCGCGAAGCGCGCCCGTGGCGCCACTGGGTCCGACGTCGGCGGCCACGTCGACGAGCGCGAGCGCGCGCGTGCGTCGTCGCGTCACGGTGGGCTCACTGGTGCTCTGGACGCTGCTCGGGCTACTTATCATCGCGCCCGTCGGTTGTTTTTTGATCCTCGCGGTAAGTCCGCGCGTCTTTCAACAGGGTCCGGAGTGGTTCACGTTGCGTTACGTGCGCGAGGCCTTTTCGGGTACCACGTTGACCGGTATCGTGAACTCGCTGTGGGTCTCGAGCGCCGTCGCGCTCATCGCCACGGCACTCGCGACGACCATCGCGTGGCTCGTGCAGCGCACCAACGTCTACGGTCGCCGCACCTGGACGGTGTTGACGTGGCTGTTGTTGCTCGTGCCGACCTGGACCATGACCCTCGGCTGGACCGACCTCCTCCAACCCTTCGGGGTGGCCTCAGTACTGGGCGTGAAGACCGGCTTTCTCTACGGTGAGTTCTTCGGACCCACGGGCATCGTGATCGTGTTGAGCACGGCCGCGTTACCCTTCGCCTTTTTCATCGTGAGCGCGGGACTGCGACTGCTCGGGCCCGAACTTGAGGACGCCGCCCGCGTGCACGGCGCGGGGCGGTGGGTGACGTTGCGCACCGTGGTGCCCGTCATCGCGCCGGCACTGCTCGGCGCCTTCACGATCAGCTTCGCCGAGACCATGAGTGATTTCGGCGTCGCCTTCACCTTGGGCTACCACAGCCACTTTCCTCTGGCGACCTTCACGCTCTTCAGCGCGATCTCGAACTTCCCCGCGAACTTCTCGGTGGCGGCCGTAGTCGCGGTGGTGCTCATCGTAAGCACGATCCCGCCGATCATGTTGCAGTCGCGCGTGATGCGCCGTCGCTCCTTCGCCGTCGTGTCCGGACGCACGCGCAACGTGCGCCGTCGCGCGTTCTCACCGGTCGCGCGCGTCGCGGTGACGGGCGCGCTCGCGCTGGTCTACCTGATCGCCTTGGGCGTGCCCCTCCTCGGCGCGGGGATTGGTTCCGTCGTCCAGAACCTCGGGGTCTACTCAACCGGCGCGGTGCACTTCACGACCGCCTACTACCAACAGATTCTGCACCCGGCGATCGTGGGCCAAGGACTCGGCGCGCCGTTAATGCTCTCGAACCAGATCGGTCTTATCGTGGCGACGTTGACGGGCGTCGTGGCGATCGTGCTGGCACGACGACTGGCGAACACCGCGGGCGGTTGGAGTCAACGCGTCACCGACGTCTTCTTAATGGGATCCGTGGCCGTGCCGGGCGTGGTGCTCGGCGTGGGCTACATCTTCCTCTACGACCAGCCCTTCATCACCGGGCACTTCGTCAACCTCTACAAAACGCTGCCGCTCCTCATGATTGCCATGATTGCCTCGTCCCTTCCCGGGCAGACGCGCTTCATGGCCGGGCCGGTGAGTCAACTACAGCCGTCGCTGAGTGAGGCGGCGCGCGTGCACGGCGCGGGACGACTTCGCGCGTGGTGCACCACCAACCTGCCGCTGGTGTCGCGGGTTCTGGTGTGGGGTTGGCTCCTCACGTTCACCAAGGTCATCGCCGAACTCGCCGTCGCGCAGATTCTCTACCCGCCGAGTCAAGAGCCGGTGTCGGTGACCATCCAGAGTTACCTCGCGAACAACCTGTTAGGCGACGGCACGGCGATGACGGTCGTGACGTTGGCCGAGATGTTTGGCGTCATCGGCCTAGCCCTTTTGCTTTACCGCCTCGTCGCGCCCCGCGGGTGGCGTCGGGTGGGCGTCAGCGAGCTCGGATCGTGACGCGCGGTGACGCCGCGTCGGTCGCGCTGCGCGACGTGCGTAAGGAGTTCGCGGGCAAGGTCGCCGTCGCGGGGCTGAACCTGGACGTGGCGCCGGGCACGTTCTTAGTACTGCTCGGCCCGTCGGGTTCGGGTAAGACGACGTTGCTGCGCTGCGTCGCGGGAATTGAGCGGCCCACCAGCGGCGAGATTGCCATCGCGGGGCGTTGCGTCGTGAGCGCGACGCAGATGGTGCCACCTGAGAAGCGCAACGTCGCCATGGTCTTTCAGGACTACGCGCTGTGGCCGCACTTGAGCGTGCGACGCAACGTCGGCTTTGCCCTCGCGCGTTCGGGCGCCACGAAAGAGGCCCAACGACACAAGGTCGACGACCTGCTCGAGCGCGTCGGCATTGAGTCGCTCGCCGAGCGCTTCCCGAACGAACTCTCCGGGGGCGAGCAGCAGCGCGTCGCTCTGGCGCGCGCGCTGGCCGCCGACGCCGGACTCATTCTCTTTGACGAACCTCTGTCGAATCTCGACGCGGATCGTCGCGAGCAGCTGCGCGTCGAGATCGCCACGTTGACCCGCGCGTCCGGTGCCACGGTGATCTACATCACCCACGACCAGAGCGAGGCCTTCGCGCTGGCCGATCGCGTGGGCGTACTGCGACACGGCGAACTCGTTCAGTGCGCCACCCCCGAGGAGATCTATCGCCGCCCCGTGTCGCCCTTCGTGGCGAAGTTCACGGGCGTCGCGGGGGATCTGCGCGTGCACGTGCGCGCCGAGCACGAGGGGGTTTACGAGGTCGTGCTCGCGCACGGCGAGGACCGCGTGTTCCGTGCGGTCGCCGCGCAACGTGGTCTGCGCGGCGCGGCGCGCGTCCTCGTGCGCGCGACCGGGGTTCGCCTCGTGCCGGTTGAAGACGAGGAGGGTTTGGCCGGGGTGGTCGTGGACGTGGCCTTTACGGGTCGCGGCTACGAACACGTCGTCAAATTGGGAGAGGCGCACCTGTTGCGTAAGGTATTCGCGTCGACGCGATTCGATCGAGACCGCGCGGTGCGCGTGGTCTTTGAACCGGCGGCGAACTTGTTGTTCGCGGAAGAGAGGTAGTGCAGTGTTCGCAGTCACCGTGACGACGTCCACGTTCGTACTCGTGGGCGCGGTCTTTCTGGCCTGCGCCGTCGAGATGGTCGAGGCGCTCACCATCGTGCTCGCGGTGGGCCACACCCGCGGGTGGCGCTCGGCCTTCGAGGGCACCGCGGTCGCGTTGGTCGCGCTCAGCGCGTTGGTCGCCGTCTTCGGTCCCGCGCTCGTGCACGTGCCGCTCAACGCGTTGCGTCTGGTGGTCGGGGCCGTGCTCTTGATTTTCGGTCTGCAGTGGTTGCGAAAGGCGATTCTGCGCTCCGCCGGGCTGAAGGCCAAGCACGACGAGGACGCCGCCTACGCCGAGGCCGTGGCTGAACTGACGAACCTCAGCCCCGAGGTCAACCGTGACCGGGTGGCCTTCGTGATGGCCTTTAAGGGCGTCTTCTTGGAGGGACTCGAGGTCGTCATTACGGTACTGACCCTCGGCACGTCGGCCCATCGATTGGGACTCGCGGCGATCGTGGCCGCGATCGCACTGATCCTCGTCGGGGCGATCGGTCTCGCGGTCTCGCGCCAACTGTCGGCCGTGCCCGAAAACGCCATGAAGATGGGCGTGGGCGTGATGCTGGTGAGTTTTGGCACCTTTTGGACGGGCGAGGGGCTGCGCGTGCGTTGGCCGGGCAGTGACGCGTCACTCTTAGGCTTCATCGCGCTCTATCTCGTCGTCACCTGGCTCTTAGTTGGGGTAACGCGTCGCGCGATGCCCGCGGCGACGAAGGTGGCGGCGTGAGTGCAATCGCTAAGAGAATCGTCGTGGGCTTTGGTCGCTTTTGGTGGGACTTCTTAGTCGGCGACACGCCCGAACTCTTCGTCGCGGTCGTCGCGGTGCTCGTCGTGATCGCGCTGGTGAGCGTCGCGGCCGGCGCGAACACGTGGGCCGTGGCGTTGTTGCCCGTCATGGTTATTGGAGCGCTCGCGACCTCGGTGCGTCGCGCCGCGAATAAGCGGCCCTAGTCGCCGGGTAGTTCGTAGGCGGTCATCGAGAGCGAGCCCATCTCGTAGCCGTCCACCAACGTGCGCGTCGGCGTCCCGGCCGCGCTCGCCAACCCCGCGACGTAGGCGAGGGGTAGGTAGTGATCGGGCGTCGGTACCGCGAGTTGGTAGTCGCGATGGCCCGAGATGACGCCAAGGTTGCTCGGATCGTCGGTCATGATCGCGCGCACGTCGTCGTCGAAGCGATGCGCCCAGTCGGTGCCCACGCCGGGCTGGTTCCAGTCGGCGAGACGCAGGTTGTGTACGACGTTGCCACTGCCCACGATTAAGACGCCCTCTTTGCGCAACTCGTGGAGCTTGGCGCCAAGTTCGAAGTGGTAGTCGTAGGGCAGTTCGGCGTTAATCGAGAGTTGCAGGACCGGCACGTCGGCCTTGGGGAACATGTGCACCAGGACCGACCACGTACCGTGATCGATGCCCCAGCTGTCTTCGTCGAGGCCGACCCAGGTGGGCTTGACGACCTCCACGATGCGTTCCGCGATGACCGGGTCACCGGGCGCCGGGTACTCAACCTCGAACAGGGGCTGGGGAAAGCCGTAGAAGTCGTGGATGGTGCGCGGAGCCGTCATCGAGGTGACGGCCGTGGCGTTGATGAACCAGTGCGCCGAGACGACGAGAATCGCGCGGGGCGTGGTCATGGCGGCACCGAAATTGCGCCACGCGTCGGTGTAGCGATTGTGATCCAGGGCATTCATGGGATTCCCGTGACCAACGAACGCGGCGGGCGTGAGAGTAGACACGTCAACCTCCTTGTCACTCCAGGTTAGCGAGACCTTTTCGTGGGCGCCTCGTCGTAGGCTCGCGACGTGCTCGCCAAGCTCGTGACGCTGGCCACGACAATGGTGGCGACGACCTTCGCGCTGAGTGGCGCCTCCGCGTCGTCGTCGTCGACCACGACGCTCGCCTCCCCACCCACCGCGCTGGCCTGCGCCGCCCAAACGGTGAGCACGTGGAGTACGGCCAAACAGGCCAACGAAGTGGTGGCGGTCTCGATCAACGCGACGAACGTCGGCGCGCTCGGGCCGGCGGCGCGCGCGGGCTTTGGGGCCGTGCTGCTTTTTGGCACGACGGCGCCCCCGTCGCTGCCCGCGATTCTCGCCACGTTGCAACGCGAGCGGGGCGACCACGTCACGACGCTGTTCATGACCGACGCGGAAGGTGGCGGGGTGTTGCGTCTCTCGAACGTGTTGGCGTCCATTCCGTGGGCCCAGACCATGGGAAAGAATCTGACCAATGCCGAGATCCAGTCGGAGGGCGCGCGTCTCGGCGCGTCGATGCTGGCTCAGGGACTCAACGTGGACTTGGCCCCGGTCGCGGACCTTGACGCGCGCGCGGTATATCCCGACGCGCGCGACGCGGACGGCTATCGCGCCTTCGGCGGCGATCCCACCCAGGTGGCCGAGCACGTGGTGGCCTTCGAGCGCGGTCTCGA
Organism: Acidobacteriota bacterium; assembly: GCA_028873575.1. Lineage (GTDB taxonomy): Bacteria > Actinomycetota > Acidimicrobiia > Acidimicrobiales > RAAP-2 > RAAP-2. The sequence continues at coordinate 203,159 of JAGWHY010000001.1, forward strand.
GTCCGCGGGCGTGCTCGGCACCCTGAAGCACTTCCCGGGACTCGGTGGCGCGAGCTGGAACACTGATTACGGCCCGGCGCACACTCTTTCGTGGGCGACGTTGCGATCGACGGCGCTCGTGCCGTACCGCGCCGCGCTCGCGCGCACGTCGGCGATGGTCATGGTGTCGAACGCGTCGGTGCCGGGACTGACGAGCCTGCCCGCGAGCATCGCCGCGCCGGTGACGGCGTACCTGCGTGACGTGCTCGACTACCGAGGGCTCATTATGACCGACTCCCTGTCGGCCGGCGCGCTGAGCGCCCGTCATTTGAGCGTCGCGCAAGCCTCGGTGGACGCGCTCGTCGCCGGGGCCGATCTCGTCTTGGCCGGTAACCCCACGTCACCGAGCGCGGCCCTCGCGCAGGCCAACGCGACGGCTCGCGCTATTGCGCGCGCCGTCGCCGCGAAGACGCTGTCCGCCGCGACGCTGGCCGCGGCCGCGAGCCAAGTGGTCGCGGCGCGTAGTTCACTCGCCTGCGCGCCGTAGGTTCTCAGTAGTGCGGGGGAACTTCGTAGCGGTCCTGGCGGACGCGACGTAGCTCCTCACGAAGTACCTCGAGCTCTTGGCGCAGTTGCGCGATGGTCGCCAGAAGCTCCTCGCGGGTGGGTTCTTCGGCGGACACCTTGACACTTTGCCACAGTGACCTGCGCGGCGACTATCCGCGCACGAGCCCCCGCCACTCATTATCGTGAGCATCGTCACCCGCCCGCGTCGGGTGACGGGGGGATTTGATAGTCATGTCCGTTGACGAAACGCAATCGGTCGACAACGACCGCCTAAGGGCGCTGGGATATCGCCAGGAGCTCTCGCGAGTGCTGTCGCTGTTCGACAACTTCTCGGTCGCCTTTAGCTACCTCAGCCCGATGGTTGGTATCTACTCGATCTTTATCATTGGTCTCGGGACTGGTGGTCCGCGCTACCTCTGGACGATTCCGGTCGTGGTGGCCTTCATGACGCTGGTCGCGCTGGTCTTTGGTGAACTCGCGAGTGAGTACCCGCTCTCGGGAGCGCTGTACCAGTACGGCAAGTACAACATTGGTCCGCGCTATGGCTGGTTCGTGGGTTGGATTTACGGTTTCGCCCTCCTCGCCACCGTCGCCTCGGTGGACTCGGGCATCGTGAGCTACGTGACGGACCTGTGCAACATCTGGTTCAAGACCCACCTCGATCCGAGCAATCACCTGACGATCTTCGCGATCGTCGCGATCATGATCATCTTGTCGGCCATTTTGAACTCGGTGGGCGCCAAACTCCTGGGACGCGTGGCGCGCTTTGGGGTCTACGTCGAGACGATCGGTACGTTTGGCGTCTTCATCGCCCTCGCGATCAAGGGCTTTCACCACGGATTCAGCTACCTGGGCTCGACCCAGGGCGTCGAGTTCGTCAAGACCAACCCCTTCGGCGTGAACTTCTCCGGACACTGGCTGACCGGCGCGGCACTTGTGGCGGTGCTCGCCAACGTCTACATCTTCTACGGCTTTGAGTCGGCCGGCGACATCGCCGAAGAGACCAAGGACGCGGGACGACAGGTACCTAAGGCCATGCGTAACGCCATCTTGTACGGCGGTATCGCGTCGTTCGTGTTGGTGCTCGGCCTACTGCTCGCGATTCCAAAGTCCGGCATTGGTTCGGTGATCGCCGGCGGCGTGCCGGTCATCTTGGCTCAGTTGCCGGGTTGGCTCCAGGACTTCTTCCTCGTCATGGTGATCATCGCCTTCTTCAGTTGCGGTACCGCGGTGCAGGGCGCGGGCTCGCGCGTCGCCTTCGCGCTGGCGCGCGACGGGGCGGTGCCGGGTTCGTCGGCGTTGCGCAAGGTTTCGCCGCGTTTCAAGACGCCGGTCAACGCGATTCTCGTCGGCACGATCGTGCCCTTCGCTTTCTTGCTGCTGGTCCTCATAAACCCGTCGAAGAACGTGCACATCTTGTGGTTCGACTACCCCGCGCACGTGAACGCGCTCTTCGCGCTGGTGTCCTTCGCGACGTCGGGCATCTACCTCTCCTTCTTTCTCACCGTGCTCGGATCGTTCGTCGCGCGACGTCGCGGCTGGGTGCCGAGTGGCGAGTTCACGCTCGGCAAGTGGGGCGACTTCGTGACGATCGCGTCGCTGGTCTACCTCGGGGCGATGCTGCTCAACATCGTGTGGCCGAGTTCGCTCACCAGCGGGCGCGGCGCCCTCTTTAACTTTGGCTGGATCACACTGCTCGTGATGTTCATCATCGTGGCCGCGGGCGCGATCTACGAAGGCGTGGCGCGGCCCGACCGCGGCGTTAAGTCCGAGTGAGGTGGCGGGACCGCGCGCGCACGAAGCGGGCGGTCCCGGCACTGACCAGGCATTTCCCACCAACGCCGGCGTTAGCACTCTCATTATGAGAGTGCTAAAATGAGATTGTCAACCGCGAGGTTGACCAAGAGTGAGATTGGTTACTAGTTACAGGAGGTCAGTATGGCTCTTGTTCGTAATGACTCGTTTCGTGACATCGATCGGTTCTTAAAGCAGTTCTGGGTGACCCCAGAGATCAACCGCTTTCACGCCGTACCGATGGACGTGTACCGCAACGACGATTCGTTCCTCGTGGTGGTGGACCTGCCGGGCGTGAAGCCCACCAGCATCGATCTCACGGTCGAGGACAACGTGTTGTCGATTCGGGCGCAGCGTTCCGTGCCGACCTCGGTCGAGGGCGTCGCCCGCACGGTGGCGGAGCGGCCCTTTGGCACGTTCCAGCGTCAGATTCACCTCGGCACCAACGTCGACGCCGACAACATTCGCGCGAGCTACGAAGACGGCGTGTTGACGGTCGTGATTCCGATCGCGGCGCACGCGAAGCCTCGTCGCATTGAGGTCTCGGTGGCGCCCGACGCCCACGTCATCGACGCGTAAGACACGAACGGCAAGCCCCCCGCGTCGCGCAGCGACGCGGGGGGCTTCGCGTTTAGGGGAAGAGTCCGCGTACGCGCGTCGCCTCGGCGATGCGTTCGACGCCCAGGGCGAGGGCGGTCTCGCGCAGCGGCACGTTGAGCTCTTGTTGACGGGCCCAGACGTGCTCAAAGGCCTCACGCATCGTGCGTTCGAGACGCTGGTGGAAGAGTTCGGGCTCCCACCAGTAACCCTGCAGATCCTGCGCCCATTCGAAGTACGAGGCCACGACGCCGCCGGCGTTCGCGAGGACGTCGGGCACGACGGGAATGCCGCGACTGGCGAGCACCGCCGCGCCCTCGCCGGTCGTGGGGCCGTTCGCCGCCTCGACGACCACACTCGCCGACAACGTGTTGGCGACGGTCTCGGTGATGAAGCCACCGAGAGCCGCGGGAATCGCGATGTCACTGTCGATGGTGAAGACCTGGTCGGCCGGTACCTCGTCGGCGCCGGGGTAACCCATGATGGTGCCGGCCTCGCTGTAGTGCTTGGCCATGAGGGCCGGGTCGAGGCCCTCGGGGGCGTGGATGGCGCCGTGCACGTCGGCGAGGCCCACCACCTTCATGCCGCGCTTGGTCAAGAGCTCGACGAGCGGACCACCGACTTTGCCGTAACCCTGAATGACGACGCGCGCGCCCTCGGGCGAGCGCTCGAGGCGCTGGAGCAGCGCGGCGGTACAGATCGTGACGCCTAGGGACGTCGCGCCGGCGTGGCCGAGGGTGCCGCCAATCGATAGGGGCTTACCGGTCACGACGCCCGTGACGTTGTGACCGCGCAGCATCGAGACGGTGTCCATAATCCAACTCATCACCTGGGTGTCGGTGTTGATGTCGGGCGCGGGGATGTCGCGATCGGGCCCGATCATGGGCGCGATAGTGAAGGCGTAGCGACGGGTCAGTCGTTCGAGCTCGCCGCGCGAGAGCAGCGACGGGTCGACCGCGACGCCGCCCTTGGCGCCGCCGTAGGGGATGTTCACGACGGCGCACTTAATCGACATGTCGGCGCTGAGTGCGGCGATCTCGTCGACGTTGACGCTCGGGTGAAAGCGAATGCCACCCTTACCCGGTCCGCGCGAGGTGTCGTGCTGGATTCGCCAGCCGGTGAACATCTCGACCTCGCCCGAGTCCATCTTCACCGGGACGGCGACCTCGAGGATTCGCTCGGGGGTGACGATGCGTTTGATCATCCCCTCATCCAGGCCGAGCAGGTGACCGGCCTGTTCGATGAGCGACGAAACATGGAGCCAAGGATTGAACGCGTGAGCGTCCGCCTCGTGGGGACGTGTGACCACGATGCCACCAACCTTCAATGGATGCGAAAGCGCCGTTGCTTTCGTCTCCAGCGTAGAAGAGGAATGGACCGCCGTGGCGCCACGTGGCGCGCGTCTTGGCGTCGGTTACTGTGGCACCAAAGTGACCAGAAAGGGTCGTCGTGAAGATCTCCACCATGTTGAGTTACTCGGGCGGCTTCCAAGCCGCCGCGCGCGAGGTCGCCGAGATGGAGAAGGCTGGCCTGGACCTGGTCTGGGTCGCGGAGGCCTACGGTTTCGACAGCCCCTCGTTGATGGGGTACCTCGCCGCGTTGACCACGCGCGTGGAGATCGGCGCCGCGATTCTGCCCATCTACACCCGCACCCCGACCCTGATCGCCATGACCGCGGCCGGGATCGACGCGCTCAGTGACGGGCGATTCCACCTGGGACTCGGCGCGTCGGGTCCCCAAGTGATCGAGGGCTTTCACGGCGTGCCCTACACGAACCCCCTTGGTCGCACGCGCGAGATTGTCGAGATCTGTCGATCCGTGTGGCGCCGTGACGCGCCCGTGGTCCACCAGGGTAAGAACTTCACTCTGCCCCTGCCGGCCGACCAGGGTACCGGTCTCGGTAAGCCCCTCAAGATCATCGCGCACCCGGTTCGTAGTCAGATCCCGGTGTGGATCGCGTCGCTGGGCGAGAAGAACGTGGAACTCACGGCCGAGATCGCCGACGGCTGGATTCCGATTCTCTTTATTCCCGAGCGCGCGCGCGACGTTTGGGGCGCGCCCCTCGACGCCGGGGCGGCCAAGCGCGACCCGGCACTCGGTGAGTTAATGATCACGGCCGGTGGTCTGCTCGCCATTGGCGAGGGCGAGGAGATCACGAAGTTGCGCGAACTGCAACGTTCAATGGTGGCGCTCTACGTCGGCGGCATGGGCGCTAAGGGCAAGAACTTCTACAACGAACTCGCGATTCGTTACGGCTACGAAAAGGAAGCGGAGGTGATTCAAGACCTCTACCTCGCGGGCAACAAGCGCGACGCCGAAGCGGCCGTGCCCGAGGAGTTCTTGGAGTTAACGACGCTCTGTGGACCGAAGAGTTACGTCGCGGAGCGCGTCGCCGCCTTTCGCGCTTCCGGCGTGACGCACCTCCAGGTACACCCGTTGCCCCAGGCCGGCCAAAGCGCCGCGTCGCTGATCGCCGACGTCAAGGAGATGCTCTAGGCGCGCTCGCGCGTCGCGTCACGACCACCCGAGGCCAGCCACGCCTCGTACATCGTGGCGTAGGCGCCGCCTTGGCGCAGCAGCTCACTCGGTGAGCCGATTTCGACGACGCCGCCGTGGTCGATGACGACGATGCGGTCGGCGCGCTGGGCGGTGGTGAGGCGGTGCGCGATGAGAATGGCCGAGCGACCCTCGAGGAGACGATCGAGCGCGCGCTCAATCACCGTCTCGCTCTGGAGGTCCAACGACGAGGTCGCCTCGTCGAGGATCAGCACGCGCGGCCGGGCGAGAAACGCGCGCGCCAGCGCGAGGAGCTGGCGTTCGCCGGCCGAGAGCGTTTGGCCGCGTTCGTGCACGACGGTGTCGAGGCCCTCGGGGAGACGCTCCACGAGGTCACGTAGCCCGACGACGTCGACGGCCTCGTCGAGATCGGCGTCGGTCGCCTCGGGGCGGCCAAAGCGCAGGTTTTGGCGCATCGTGCCGGCGAAGAGGAAGGGCTCTTGGGGCACTACGCCGAGCTGGGAGCGCAGCGAGTGCAGCGTGACGGTCTTCACGTCGACGCCGTCGACTAACACGCGACCCGCGGTGGGGTCGTAGAAGCGGTTCGCCAGTTTGGCCATCGTCGATTTACCGGCGCCGGTCGGTCCCACGAAGGCGACGGACTCACCCGGAGCGATCTCGAGGTTCACGTCGCGCAGCACCAGGTTCGCGGGGTCGTAACCGAAGCTCACGTTTTCGAAGGTCAGTCGTCCTTCAATCGCGCCGAGCGTGGTCGCGTCGGGCAGCTCGTCGACACTCGGCGGCGTCTCTAAGAGTTCGCGGAGGCGAATGATGGACGAGCGGCCCTGCTGGAGGGCGTTGTACTGCTGGACGAGCAACTGAATGGGCTGAAAGAAGCGGTTCAGGTACAAGAAGAAGGCGATCAGGGCGCCGAGGGAGAGTTGGTGGCGCAACACCATGTGGCCGCCGATGCCGAGCAACAGACCCTGACCCAAGATGCCGATCATGATCGTCGCGGGTCCGTAGATGGCGTTCACCCGGCCGGTGTAGAGGTTGGCGTCGCGGTAGGCGCCCACCACGTGGCGGTGATTCACGATGTTGCGTCGTTGGCGGTTGTTCGCGGTCACCACGCGGATGCCGTAGAGCGACTCCGACAAGTCGGCGAGTACGTTGGCGATGCGGTCGCGACTCAAGAGGTACCCACGTTCCGAGGCGTGGTGGAACCAGAGCGAAAAGGCGAAGAGAATCGGCACGATCAACACCACGGTCCACGTCGCGAGCACGACGTTGGTGGCGAAGAGTACGGCCGTGATCACGATCATCGTGAGTCCCTGAAGCGCGAACTGACTCACGCCGTCTTGGATGAGTTGTTGCAGGTTCTCGATGTCGCTCGTCATGCGGCTCATGAGCACGCCGGCCTTCTCCTCGGTGAAGAAGTCGAGGCTTAGGCGTTGAAAGTGGGTGAAGACGCGAATGCGCAGGTCGTGCATGACCCGCGAGGCCAGTTTGCCGGTCACCAGGGCCTGCGCGCGTTGGGCGAAGGTGCCGAGCAGGGCGAGGGCCAGGTAGAGGAGTCCACAGACCGTGATCACGCGCAGTGAGTGGTGACCGGGCGCCATCCCGTGGTTGATCGCGACCTCGGTGAGTTTGGGGCCACTTTGAAGTAGCAGACTGATCGCGATGACCAGCATCGAGCCGGTCACGACCCAACGTTTGTAGACCCAGAGCATCGACGGCAACGTCAAGCGCCGTTGCTCTTTCGCGTTGGGTCGCTGGGTAAAGGTCAGACGCGCGGGTTCGTGGGCCGGTTCGTCCGCGAGCAGTTTGGCCGCGCCGGCTTGCAGTTCGGTGGGGATACCGCCGAAGGGAAGGTTGCTCGCCGAACTCGCGACGTGGGGTCCACCCCCGAAGCCACCGCCACCGCCACCCCATCCGCCACCCCAGGCCATTAGTCGACCTCGCCGTCGTCGGTCGTGCTCTGCGCCAGCACCTCGGCGTAGAGGGGCGTGGTGGCGAGGAGCTCTTCGTGGGTGCCACTCGCGACGATCCGACCGTCGTCGAGCAGGAGTACGCGGCTCGCGAGTGCGATGGTGGAGACGCGGTGCGCGATGACGATTGTGGTGCGTTGGGCGAGCAACGTGCGCAGCGCCTCGTAAATGCCAGCCTCGACGTGCACGTCGATCGCGCTCGTGGCGTCGTCGAGAATCAAGATCGGGGGATTGACGAGCAGGGTGCGCGCGATAGCGACGCGTTGGCGTTGACCGCCCGAGAGGGTGTAGCCCCGCTCGCCCACGACCGTGTCGTAGCCCTCGGGAAGGCGGTCGATGAACTCGGCCGCGTTGGCCGCCACGGCGGCGGCCACGATCTCGTCGCGAGTCGCCTCGGGGCGACCGTAGGCGATGTTCTCCGCGATGGAGATGGAAAAGAGGAAGGGCTCGTCGAGCACCACGCCCACCTGGGCGCGCAGTGAGCGCAAGGTGAGTTCGCGCACGTCGTGACCGTCAACGCGCAGGGCGCCGTCACCGACGTCGTAGAAGCGAGTTAACAGGCGCGCGATGGTGGACTTGCCCGAGCCGGTGCGCCCGACGATGGCGACCGTCTCGCCCGGGGCGATCTCGAAGTCGACGTCGCGCAGAATGTCGGCACCGTCGGCGTAGGCGAAGCGCACGTGGTCAAAGACCACGTGACCGGCGACGTTTTCGAGGTCGTAGGCGCCCGGCGCGTCGACGATCTCGGGATTCTCGTCCAAGATCTCAAAGATGCGTTCCGCGCTGGCCTTGGCGCGCTGACCCATCATGACGAGCTGGCCGAGCATCATGAAGGGCGCCTGGAGCATTAAGAGATACGCGTTAAAGGCGAGGATGGCCCCGATCCCGAGGTGACCGTCGATGACCATCCAACCACCGAAGAAGAGCACGAGGGCCAAGCCCAACTGGGGCAGGTTCTGCGCCCAGGGTCCCCACACGGCGCGCAGCTGCGCGTCTTTGACGTACGACCAGGCCACGCGTTCGGCGGCGTCGGCCAACCGGTTGATTTCGGCCTCTTCCTGGGCGAAGGACTTGACGACGCGCACGCCGTTGACGTTCTCGTCGACGATGGTCGCGACCTCGGCGAGGCGCGCCTGCGTGATCCACGAAATCGGAAAGAGCACTTTGCGCATCTGGATCGACACGAAATAGAGAATCGGCATCACCGTCATGGCGATGAAGGCCAGCCCCACGTTGATCGTCAACATGAAGCCAAAGGCGATTACGCCAATGAAGCACTGCACGATGATGAGCGGCGCGAAGGTCGAGTACATCTGGACGCTACGAATGTCGGAGTTGGCCCGGCTGATGAGTTGACCGGACTGCACCCGGTCGTAGAAGGAGAACGACAGCCACGTCATGTGCTCGTAGATCAGCGACCGCAGGTCGGCCTCGACGTTGTAGGCCGTCGCGAAGACGAACTGGCGCGAGACGAGACCGGTCACGCCCGCGAGGACGCCGACGATCAAAATCTCGATCACCGCGCGGGCCAGTGAGCCGTGGTGCCCCACTAAGGAGCGGTCAATCGCGTGATTGAGCATGTTCGGCACCAGCGTTTGAAAGACCAGACTCACGAAGGACAACGAGATGGCCGTGATGAAGGTCACGCGGTGTGAGGCCATGACCGGCAAGATCCGCCGCCACCAGGCGAGAGAGCGGTCGCGCGAGATCCGGCGCTGGGGTCCGGCGTAGCGCGAATGGACCCCGCCGAGGGGATTGGCCCCGTCGACTCTCTCCTTCGTGTCACGCGAGGAGAGGGAGGAACGCACCGGTTCACCCTACCGGCGGGTTCGCGCGCGCCGTCGCGGGCGACGCGGGTGCGCCCTGGTCACGCGACGTAGTGTGAGCGCGTGGATTCGCTACTGGTCATCACTCACCCCCTCGTCGCGGACAAGGTTCGCCAACTGCGCGACGAGCGCACGAGTAACGCCGACTTCCTTCGCCTGGCCGGTGAGATCTCGCGCTTCGTGGCCTACGAGGCCTTTCGCGACACGCCGCTGACGCCCACCACGGTCGACACGCCCGTCGTGAAGGGCGCGCCGGCCGCGCGCGTGGAGACCGAGTACCTCATCGTGCCGATCCTGCGCGCCGGACTCGGGATGAGTCCGGCCGTGCAAGAGGTGCTGCCCCATCACCGGGTCTGTCTGGTGGGACTACGTCGGAACGAGGCGACGCTCCAGCCCGACGTCTACCTCGACGGTCTGCCCGAATCACTCGACGGCGTGCACGTGGTGTTGTGTGACCCCATGCTCGCGACGGGGGGATCGCTGGACTGCGTGCTGACAATGCTGCGCGCGCGTGGCGCGGGGGCGATTACGGTGCTGTGCTTAATCGCGGCCCAACCCGGCGTGGACTTCGTGACGGCGCGCCACCCCGGCGTCACGATCGTGGCCGCCGCGCTCGACGCCGAGTTAACCGCGCACGGCTACATCACGCCCGGCCTCGGTGACGCCGGCGATCGACTCTTCGGTCCACCCGCGCGCTAACGCCTAGAGGCCAATGTCCTCGTGCCAGAGCTCGGGGCGCGCCGCAATGAAATCTTTGAGCATCGTGACGCAGGTTTCGTCATCGAGGACGACGATCTCCACGCCGAGTTCTTCGAGCCAGTCGTGGCCACCGTGAAAGTTGGTGGCTTCGCCAATCACCACCGCACCGATGTTGAACTGGCGCACCAAGCCTGAGCAGTACCAGCACGGCGAGAGCGTCGTGACCATGACGCACTCGGGGTAGTCGCGTCGCCGCCCCGCTTTGCGAAAGGCGTCGGTTTCGGCGTGGACGGAGGCGTCGTCTTCTTGGACGCGACGGTTGTGACCCGCGCCGAGCAGCGTGCCGTCGCGAGTGAAGAGCGCGGCGCCGATGGGGATGCCGCCCTCGGCTAGTCCCGCGCGGGCTTCGTCAAGAGCGACGGCGAGCATCGTGGTGGCCAGATCGTGATTGAGGGGCTTTCGAGGTGAGGTCATGGTTTCAGTATGCTCCAGCACCGTGGAAACGCGTCGCTACCCCGTGTCGGTGGGTCGTCAACACGTGGAGCTGCCCGTGGTGACGTTGAACGAGGACCTGGCGCTCGCGCTGTTGATCACGGTCGACATGGGCGTGCGCTTCATGTCCCAGGCCGGTGAAGAGCTCGCGGAAATTCTTCGTCCCTTTGACGTCGACATCGTGGCGACCGTGGCGACCATGGGCATTCCCTTGGCGGTGGAGGTGACGCGCCACCTCGGCCTTGATCAGTACGTCATCTTGCACAAGACTCCGAAGATTCACCTGGCCGACGCCGTCAGTGAACCGGTGCGTTCGATTACTACGAACGCTGATCAACGTCTCTTGTTCGACCGCGCGCGCGTGCCCGACGTCGAGGGCAAGCGCGTCGCCATCGTCGACGACGTTATCTCGACGGGCGCCTCAACGGGCGCCGCGCTGCGATTGCTGCGTCGCGTTGGCGCGGACGTTGCAGTGATCGGCACTCTGGTGACCGAGGCGTCGCTCTGGAAAGAGGCGTTGGGCGAGGACACGGCGATGGTCCACGCCCTGGGCTCGATCCCGGTCTTTCGCCCCGACCGCTCCGGCGCCTTTATCGAAGACTGGGTCGGCTAACGACGCGACGAGGGCCCGGTCTCCGCGGAGACCGGGCCCTCGTCGCGGAGGCGCCGCCTTAGAGGTTCGGCTCGAGTTCGCGTTGGCGCGCGACCTGCGTCGCGACGTGCGGATTCGCCTTTTCGAGCACGAAGTAGAGGCCGCCGGCCAGGATGATGCCGATCCAAATCGAGAAGTCCGCGCCGCCGTACCAACCGGCCTTGCAGACACCGCCCACGAGGTTGCCCGCGCAGGCGCCGCCGTAGTGGTTCGAGATGGGCGTCATCCAGTGGAAGGGGAAGTTCACGGGCGGCGGCGCCTTCGAGTAGGCCGTCGTCGCGCCGACCAGGCCGACTACGAAGGCAACGACCGCGTTCCAGTTCACGCCGGCGCCGCCGACGAAGTAGATACCGCCCTGGTCGGTGCGCTGTAGTTCGGCCGCGTTGTAGCGCATCTTGCGCATCAGCCAGTCCACCACGTAGATGGCGAACCACGGCGCGATCCACACGATGATGACCCCGACGAACTCCTTCATGTAGAGCGAGAAGGTCGACTGGAACTCGGCCCAGATCGTGAGCAGGCACGCGAGAATCGAGTCCAAGACGACCGCCTGGTAGCGCTTGAGGCGAAGCCCGAGCGCCTGCAGCGACACGCCCGAGGAGTACAAGTCCAGTGAGTTAATTCCGAAGAGCTGCACGATCGCGAAGATCAAGAAGATCGCGACGAACCAACTCGGCATGACGTGTTGGATGTGCATCGCCTCGAAGGGGTTCGCGCCGTTCCACGCGGCCGACTCGGCCGACGAGGACAAGAAGGTGTAGGTCAAGGCGCCCAACGTCATGACGATGATCTCGGGTACGGCCGTGCCCAGGAACATCCATCCGATGATGGAGCTCTTCTTCGTCTCGCGCGGAAGGTAGCGCGTGTAGTCGTTGCCGCACTCCGTCCAGCCCAGGCCCGACAGTGCAATGGTGAAGGCGATACCCGCCGTGAAGAGCTCCCAGCCACCGCCAAAACCCTTAAAATTGCTGGTGCCGTGCTTCACGTCGTAGATCGCGAGCACGACAAAGATCGCGGCGAAGGGGATGATAAGGGCGCGCAGTACTTTCACCATGGTGGCGTGACCGAGGTAGGGCATGACGGCCTGAATCGCGGCCGCCAGGATGATGAAGACGATCTTGAGACCATTGTTGACGTGGATACCCGCCATCTGCGAGAGCACGATCGCCGCGCCGACGATGAGGATTAATCCTTCGGTTTCAAAACCGAGCTGGGTAATCCAGTTGAAGAAGGCTACGAGGCGCGAGCCCTTCGTACCGAAGGCGGCGCGGGAGATCGTAAAAGCGGTCGTGCCGGCCTCGGGGCCCTGCAGCGACGCCACGCCCAAGAGCAAGTACGAGATATTGCCCAAGATGATGATCCATAGCGCGGTCCAGAAGGAAAAGCCGAAACCCATGAGGATGGCGCCGTAGAAGAAGTACTCGATGTTGAGCGAGGTCCCTCCCCACAGCGCGCCAATGTTGCGCGCGGTGGCCCAACGTTCGGACTCTTGGATGTAGTCGATGCCGTGTTGTTCAACGCGAAACGCCGGGTCGCCCGGCGATCCGTCGTGTGAATCGATGGTTGTTGCCACTTTGGTGGTCCTCCCTAATAAGTTGGTCAAGCCGATGAACGGCCCCGTGAGGCGCTGGCCGTACCGGCCCAGTTTGCCCGACGCGACCGGCTCGGGCGCGCTTCGGTGAGGAGATTTCACCAGATTTGACCGGCCCGAAACAATGGCCGAGTTTTAGTGGCTTCTTAGGCCCTTACCACGTGGTTTCAATCTTGGATTACGAAACTGCTGTTGTTTCGATACCTCCCTAGATCGAGACGGAAAGAAGGTCCTCATGTATCGAGGTTCCAAGAAGAAGATGCAGCGGCGCGTGCCTAAGTTGGTCATGGCTGGTGCCTTGGCCGCTGGCGGCGTGGTGGCGGCGGTCGGCGCGGCGGGGGCGGCCACGCACGCCGCGCACACCGCGCACAGCGCCGCGGCCGATGGGCAGCGTCCCGGCGACGGACTGCACGCCGGCGGTCGCGTCACCGCCGTGAGCGGCACCTCGCTCAGCGTGCAGAGCCCGACCGGCACGACCACGACCTACACGTTGACGTCGTCAACGAAGGTCACGAAAGACGGCGTCGCGGCCACTCTCAGCGACCTCGCGGTCGGTGAGCGCGTGCACGTGGAGCTCGCCGCGGCGACGTCGTTGAGCGCGCTGTCGGTGGACATCGCCACCCCGCACGTGATGGGTCAGGTGGTCTCGGTCGCGGGCGACGTGATCACGATCGCGAACCCCGACGGCCTCCAGACGACCGTCGACGTGACGGGTTCGACCACTTACACCAAGGGTGGCGCGAGCGCGTCACTGAGTGACGTGACGGTGGGATCGTTGATCGCCGCGAGCGGTACCGTCGCGAGCGACCACACGACCTTCGACGCCAGCAATGTCATGGTCGGCCTGCCCAGTTGGCCCGAGGGAGCTGGCCCAATGGGCGACGGCCCCCACGGCCCCGGCTCAACGGGTGACGGTCCCGAAGGCCCCGGCCCGATGGGCGGCGGACCCGGTGGCGCGTTCTAGGCGCGACCGCTAGAAATTTCGGGATCCGGACGGAACCTCCCACCGTCCGGATCCCGAGCAGTACGCCGGAAAAATCATCCGTACTTCGTGAACATACCGCTAGGTAACTTCTTGCTAAGTTGCGCGAAGTGGGGAGAGCGCACAAGGCGCTCGCTCCGGGGGGAAAGTGGGATAACGATGTCGTCGTCGCCAACGTTTGATCGTCGGAAGTTTCTTACTCATTCAGCAGCCACGGTGGGTGGTGTCGCGATGGCCGGGACGGTCGTTGACGGCCTCGTCGCCAACGTGGCGGGGGCCACGGTCGGCGTCAACGCGGGTAAGCCGAAAATGGGTGGGACCTTGACGGTCGGGACCCTGTCGGACGTGCCGAACTACCACGTCTTTAACGGTTCACAGGGGAAGATGGACGCCTCGGGTTTCTGCGTGGCGAACGCGCTCTACGACCCACTCTTCGTTATGTCGGCCAACGGTAAGACCGCACTGCCGATGTTGGCGCTTTCGGCCAAGCCCAACGCGAAGTACACGGTGTGGACCATTGCTCTGCGTCAGGGTGTCACCTTTACCAACGGCGATCCCTTTAACGCCGACGTCGTCGTGGCGAACTACAAAGCCGCGGCGGCGGACCTCACGGTCGGCCTCGCGATTCGTCCGATCATCGCCTCAGTGACCAAAGTGGACGACTACACGGTCAACTACAACATGGTGATCCCGTTCTCGACGTTCCCGACGTCGCTCGCCGAGCAGCAGATCGCGTACATGGCGCACCCGTCGTCGTTCTCGCCGACGTTTACGGGCACGCCCATCGGCACCGGACCCTTCATGGTTTCGTCGTGGCAGGTGGGCGTGAAGTCGGTCTTCGTGAAGAACAAGAACTACTGGCGCACCGACGCGCACAGCCGTTCGTTGCCGTATTTGAACGGCATCACCTTTAAGACGATCCCGGACCCCGCGTCGCGCAACCAGGCGCTGCAGTCGGGCGCGGTGGACATGATTCTCCAGCAAGACGGCACGCAGATCAACCTGCTGCGGAAGATGAGCGGCGTGTCGGTGCTGAGTGACGAGAACGCGCCGCGCGACCCGTCCATCAACTGCCTGATTTTGAACACGACGGGCACGCTGAACCAGTACTTCGCGTGGGCCGGTCAGTTCGCTTCACTGGGCGTGCCGGGCGCGCTGTCGTACCTGCTGCAGGGCCAGCCCGTGCCGCTTCAGGTCCAAGAGGCGATCTTCGTCGGGACCCAGGGCGCGGTCGACCCCTCCACGGGGCAGTGGAACACCAAGCTCAAGCCGGTACTGAACGACCCGACGATTCGCGCGGCGTGCGCGATGGCGATTAACCGCGGCACGTATCACCGGGTTATCGACGGCGGCAACGGTCTGGTGGCTGACGGTCTGTTCCGCAAGGCGTCGCCGTTCTACCGTAACCCCGGCTACCCGGCGTACAACCCGAAGAAGGCCAAGTCCCTCGTCGACGCCTACAAGAAGAAGAACAACGTCTCGGAGGTCTCCTTCGTCATTGACATTGTGTCGGGTAGCGCCACCGCGCAGAAGCAGTTTGGGTTCATTCAACAGCAGCTGGCCGCGGCCGGCATTAAGGTCTCGCCACGCGCCGACGTGCAGTCCACGTTGATCAACAACGTGATCTACGGCGAGTACGACGCGTCGACGTGGAACCAGTTCGGTGGCGTCGACCCGGCGCTCAACTACGTCTGGTTCTTGAGCCAGCCCGCGACCACGGGCCTCGCCGCCGGTGGCCTGGGTCTCGACAAGTTGCCCGCGGGCACGTTCATCGCCGGCGCGGTGAACTTCGCGCACCAGGGTGACCCGGTCGTGGAAGGCTCGATGCTCGCCGCCCTGGCCGCGAAGCCGGGTTCGGCCGCGCAGAAGGCGGCCTGGTCCAAAGTCAATAGCCAGTTCGGTAAGGACGTTCCCTACCTGTGGCTCGACACGCTGGTTAACGCGTGGGCCGCACGAGCCAACGTCCAAAACTGGGCGTCGGGCACGGCCGGCGACGGCACGACGCGCTGCCTCAGCCCCGACGGCGGCTCAGCGCGCTGGGACCAGATCTGGAAGAAGTAACGCTTCTCTAACGTCGCGAGAACGAGGGGTCGACTCCGGTCGGCCCCTCGTTCTTCGTTACGACATCTCTTTTTGGACGCGACCGCGCACGTCGCGCCACCACCACAAGGTGGTGAGGGCTAGTAGCCCCGAGAGGACCGCCACCAGGGTGAAGGGGAGTGCGGTGTTAACGGAGAACAACGCGCCCGAAAAGCCCGCCGCCAACGCGAGTGACGCGGTGTTGGCCGTCGTGTAGAGACCTTGACGACGCGAGAGTTCGCGCTGGTGCGCGCCTTGGCTTAAGAGTGAGGAGATCGACGGACCCGACAACGACGCGCCGATCGCCTCGACCGAGCCGATGAAGAGGATCACCACGTTGTTGTGCACGTGGGGATAGATCGAGAGAAAGCTCGCGCCACTTAAGAGACCGCCGAGCGCGACCAGGCGGCGATTCGCGTGGTCGGCCAACCAGCCGCCGAAGCGACTGAGCGTGGCCATTGGGATGCCAAAGAGGGTCCAACTGAGGCGAATCTGCAGTGAGGAGGCACCGTGGGCGTGCATTAAGAGACTCCAGCACGCCTCGTAGACCCCGATGATGAGACCCAACGCGCTCGCGGCGAACAAGGTGCCCGTGATTTGACGATTCCACTGCAACTTCGGCAGGGGTTCACTGGTGACGTGTTCGTTACCGAGCGACGTGCGCCACGCCACCGTCGCCGCGCCCAGACTGATGACGCCCGTCGCGAGGTACGCGAGCCCGAGGTCGTTCACGCTGGCGAGCGAACCAACCATTGGTCCAAGTGCCAGACCAAAGATCTGCGCGGCGAAGATGCGTGACATTGCTCGGCCGCGCTGCTCTTCGGCGAAGAGTGCCGCGACGGCCGAGAGCGACGTCACCTCGAAGGCGCCGGCCGACGCGCCCTGGAGCGCTCGGGCGATCATGAACCACAACGCGCTCACGGGGAGTAAGAAAACCAGGCTCGCCACGCCGTAGAGGACCAGCGCGCCGACCAAGACCTTGCGTCGGCCGAAGCGGTCGGCGACGTGACCGAGTCCGTATTGGGTGACGACGCCCGCCACGAAAAAAGAGGACATGACGACGCCGACCATGGTGGCCGACGCGCCGCGATGCTCGAGGAAGAGCGGCAGCAGCGGCAGGGCGAGCGTCGCGCCCATCCACTGCAGCGCGACGATGATGGTCAAACGGCGCAGCGTCTGTTGAGCGCTCTTCGCCATACAACCACGCTACCTTTGCGCGATTGCCCTAGATCGTGTGACACTCCACCAAGATGACCACGCCGAGGGCGAGGTAGAGCCAAGGCACCACCCGTGGCGCGACGCGCGTTCCCCAGCGCACGATGTTTTCGCGCTTCGCGAGCGCACTGGCGGACGTGACGAACAGCAACTCCCACAGGGCAAAAATGACGATCGTCGCCACGCCGCGCGCGACGCCGTTCGCGCGAAGCAGCGGCGCCCACACGGCCACGTTGTCGCCGCCCAGGGTCAAGGTGAGCGCGAAGGTCGTGACGACGCCGCGGCGATACTGCTCACGAGTCACGGGGTGGCGAAAAGCGTGCACCGCGAGCGCCAACGGCGCGATCGCGAGGACTCCCACGAGTCGAAGCGGTACCGCCGCGAGGACCGAACCGACGGCCGCGGCGATCACCACTAAGAGTGCGACGGAAAAGGCGTGCGCCCAACTGACTCGACGGTGCCGCTTCGCCTCGGTGACCACGAGCTGCGCGGCGAAGGCGAAGAAGTTGTCGAACATGGTGCCGACGAAGGCGAGTGAGGCGGCGACGACCACGGCGACGTACGTTGGCACCTCGCGACCTTACTTGAGGGTATTTTTTTCCCTCGCGGACGAACGGTAAGGTGACGTTCGATGCTGCGAGAGGTTTTGGCGCCCACCGACGCCCAAGTAGAGGCCGCGCGACGGGTGATTGCCGACTACCTCACGCCCACGCCAACCGTGCGAATCAACGTGCGCGGGCGCCAGGTCTTCGTGAAGCTCGAATCGCTGCAAGTCACCGGCGCCTTCAAGATTCGCGGCGCCTTGGCCGCGCTGCACGCCGTGCGCGAGGCCGACGCGACGAGCGCGGTGATCACGTCCTCAGCCGGTAATCACGGCTTGGGTATTGCCCACGCGGCCGGCCTGCTCGACGTGCGCGCGACCGTGGTGGTGCCCGCCAACGCGTCCGCCGCCAAGGTGGCCAAGTTGCGCAAGTACGACGTCGAACTGATTCAGATTGGTTCGTCCTACGACGACGCGCAGGCCCACGCGCTCGAACTAGCCGATCGACGTAGCCTGCACTACGTGTCGCCCTTCAACGACACCAACGTCATCGCCGGGCAAGCGACCGTCTTTGCCGAGATGATTGAGCAAGCACCGGACCTCGAGCACCTCGTGGTGTCGGTCGGTGGCGGGGGACTACTCTCGGGGACGTTGTTAGCGCGCGCGGCGGCGAATCGACTCGACGTACGACTGACCGGAGTGCAGCCCGAAGAGTCGAGTGCGCTCTATCACGTGTTGCGGGGCGCAAAGATGAGTGAAATCGTGCATCGTCCCACCATCGCCGACGGCCTCGCCGGGGGCGGCGACGACGGGGCGATCACGAACGCGCTGATCGCCCGGGCCGAAGTGCCGCTCGTGCTGGTGCCCGAACGCGAGATCCGCGCGGCGGTCGCCGAGATCGCCGAAGTCAACGGTCTGGTGATGGAAGGTTCGGCCGCCGCGGCCTACGCGGCGATCACGACGGGGCTCGTGGAGGATGAGACGTCGCGGCTCGGATTCATCGCGAGCGGGCGCAATATCTCACTCGACCTCCTTAGCGAACTCTTAGCCGAACGCGCGTCGCGCTAGGCGACGCGCGTGCACGTGCCCGGTAGGGTGGCCTGATGACTGGTCGAAATCGATGGGGCGCGCTCGTCATCGCGGTCGTAGCGTTGGCCCTGACCGCGACGGGCGTGGTGTGGTCGTTGACCGACTCGAACCCAACCGGCCTCGCCAAAGACCCTTTCGCGCTCAACGGCTACCCACCCAAGAGCGCCCAACTCGCGCTGCGCGTGACGACCGGCCAGGGTGCGGCCCTGTCCGCGACGCTCAACGTCAACTTCCACCGCGACGCGATTGAAGCGCTCGTCCAGTTCCCCATGGTCTTTACGTCAATTAACGAAGACGTCCGCGTCGTGAACGGGCAGGTCTACCTACGTAGCGCCAACGTCGCCAACGGCCCGTGGCTCTCGATGCCGCTCAAGAGCCCCAACCTCTTTGGCCTTTCGCTCGAGTTGGTGCGCCCCGACGTGGCGCTCATTACGGGTCTGAACAAGAGTGTGCGCAAGAACGGGTACGAGACCATTTACACCTTCACGCGCCACGACGTCGCGCTCAACCCGCTCACCGGCGCCACCA
This sequence comes from Acidobacteriota bacterium, assembly GCA_028873575.1. Taxonomy (GTDB): domain Bacteria; phylum Actinomycetota; class Acidimicrobiia; order Acidimicrobiales; family RAAP-2; genus RAAP-2. The sequence goes on from JAGWHY010000001.1 coordinate 222,274, forward strand.
CCTCGACGCTCGGCTCGGTGAAGCTCACGATCACGACCGGCGCCTACGGCGAGGCCGTCGCCTCGACGCTGGTGCTCTCCACCGGGCGCCGCGTGACGACGATCGCGCTCAACGTGCTCTCCTACAACCAGTCGGTGAACGTCGTCGCGCCCGCGCGTCGCGACGTACGCCCACTTCCCTCCTCACTCTTGAAGTCGCTCACGGGCTCGCTCGCGCGTAGTGGCGTGGTGGTGCCGAACCTCGGTCAGATCACGAGCGGAACGGCCGCCTAGTCCGATGGTCGCGTCGCACGGCGAGCCCCGCTGGCCGGCGTCGCTCGCCCTCCTGGGTTGCGTGGGCCTCTACGCGGTGTTGCCGAACCGTCTCGCCGTCGGACCCCACTGGATCGTGCCGGTGATCGTGGCACTCCCCATCATTCCCTTAAGCGCTCGAAAGCACCGTCACCCCAACGACGCCCCGTGGGTGCGGCGCGTCACCATCGCGACCATCGCGCTTATCACGCTCGCCAACGTCACCTCGGTCGCGCTACTCGTGCACCTCTTGCTCGTCGCCAACGTCCAACAAGGTCGAGCCCTGATCTACGCCGCGGTGTCGGTGTGGCTAACCAACGTGATCACCTTCGCGCTGTGGTTCTGGGAGATGGACCGTGGAGGGCCCCACAAACGCGCCGGGGAGGATCCGCGACTACCCGACTTTCAGTTTCCCCAGATGGAAAATCCGACGTTGGCCCCAAGCGACTGGCGCCCGGCCTTCGTC
>JAGWHY010000062.1 GCA_028873575.1 Acidobacteriota bacterium
CGACGGCCCACGCCTACTAGCGTGGTTCAGTCATGTCGCTACGTTCCAACCTTCGAAATATCGCCATCATCGCCCACGTCGACCACGGAAAAACCACCCTGGTCGACAAGATGCTGCGCCAAACCGACTCCTTCACCGCCCACGAAGAGCTCACCGACCGCGTCATGGACTCGGGGGACCTCGAGCGCGAAAAGGGCATCACCATCCTCGCCAAGAACACCGCCGTCAAGTGGCACGACCTCACGATCAACATCATCGACACGCCGGGACACGCCGACTTTGGTGGCGAGGTCGAACGAGGGCTGGCCATGGTCGACGCGGTGATCTTGCTGGTCGACGCGGCCGAGGGGCCCCTGCCCCAGACCCGTTTCGTCCTGCGCAAGACCCTCGAAGCGCGACTGCCCGTCGTGCTCGTCATCAACAAGGTCGATCGCCCCGACGCGCGCGTCAGTGACGTGGTGACCGAAGTAGAGAATCTCTTTCTCGACCTCGATGCGGACGAAGAGCAAATCTCCTTTCCGATTCTCTACGCGAGCGCTCGTCAGGGCTGGGCGTCGAAGGATCCCGACGTCGTGACCGACAATCTCGACACGCTCTTTGAAACCATCGCGGAGTACGTACCCGCCCCCGAGTACGAAGAGGGCCACGGCCTCCAGGCGCTGGTCTGCAACCTCGACGCCTCGCCGTACCTCGGTCGCCTGGCGCTGTGCCGCGTGATCAACGGCAACCTCGAACGTGGTCAACGCGTCGCGTGGTGTCGCCTCGACGGCACGATTGAGCACGCGCGTATCACCGAACTGTTCATTACCGAAGCGCTGGAACGCGTCCCGGCGCAGAGCGCCGGACCCGGTGACATCGTGGCCGTCGCGGGCTTCGAGGACATCACGATTGGCGAGACCCTGGCCGACGCCGACAACCCCATCGCGCTCGAACCACTGCACGTGGACGAGCCCAGTCTCTCCATGACCATCGGTATAAACACCTCACCGCTCGCCGGTACGGAGGGCAAACTCCTCACCGCGCGCATGGTCAAGGACCGTCTCGACCGCGAACTCGTGGGCAACGTGTCACTGCGCGTGCTGCCGACGGATCGTCCCGACGCCTGGGAGGTCCAGGGCCGAGGCGAACTCCAACTCGCGGTCCTTATCGAAACGATGCGTCGCGAAGGTTTCGAACTCACGGTAGGTAAGCCCCAAGTCGTCACCAAGATGATCGACGGAAAACTGCACGAGCCCATGGAACACGTCACCATCGACTCGCCCGAGGAGTTCGTGGGCGCGATCACCACGCTGCTCGCGACGCGCAAGGGCACCATGATCGACCTCGTGAATCACGGCACCGGTTGGGTGCGCCTCGAGTGGCGGATTCCCGCTCGCGGTCTGGTCGGCATCCGTACGGAGTTCATGACCGAGACGCGGGGCGCCGGCATGATGCACTCAACTTCCGACGGCTTCGCGCCGTGGTTCGGCGATATCCGGCTCCGGCAAAAGGGTGTCCTCGTCGCCGACCGCCGCGGCGACACGACGGGCAACGCGCTGTTAGACCTCGAAATGCGCGGCGTCCTCTTCGTCGGCCCCGGCGTCGAGGTTTACGAAGGCATGATCGTGGGCGAGAACGCGCGCACCGAAGAGATGAACGTCAATCCCACCAAGGAAAAGAAGCTCACGAACATGCGCGCGTCGGGGAGCGACAACACCGAAAAAATCGCGCCGCCGACCATCTTTTCGCTCGAGCAAGCGCTGGAGTTCATCGCCGAGGACGAGGCCGTCGAGGTCACGCCGAAGTCAGTACGACTTCGCAAAGTTATCCTCGAACAGGCCGCGCGAGCGCGGGCACGCAAAAAGGGCTAACGCCGTCGTCGCGTTCCGCGAGGGGCACGCGCTTTCGAGTCCCGAGACAGGTCCAGTAGGATTACTCGCGGAGGGATGACAGAGCGGCCGAATGTACCGGTCTTGAAAACCGGCGTGGGCTTGCCCACCGTGGGTTCAAATCCCACTCCCTCCGCCACCGCGCGTGCCTCGACGGCTCGCGCTACTTACGCGTCGCGAAGAATTCTGGCGCGAATCTCACCCATCCAAGACGCGGCGCTCGCGCGCGCGTCGGCGACCTCGGCGCGCCGATCCACGGCGCCCGCGCCCACCACGGGGTACGAGCCCAGGAACTTCACCCTCGCCAGGTGCGCCTGGAGATCCACCAAGCAGTCGGCGACGACGTCGTCGGCGACGTGGCCCTCGAACTCGATGACGAAGCAGTAGTCCCCGAGGCCACGTTTGGTGGGACGGCTCTCGAGTTTCGTCAGGTTGATATCGCGTGCCGCGAAGCGTCCCAAAATGCCGTAGAGCGAACCCGGTCGGTCGGCGTCTTGGAAACAGACGATGGAGGTGCGATCGTGACCGGTCGGCGCCGCGACCTGCTCGCGTCCCACCACGACGAAGCGCGTGGCGTTTTCCGGATGGTCCTCGACGTCCTCTTCGAGGACCTCGAGTCCGAAGAGTTCCCCCGCCAAACGCGAGCCAATCGCCGCCCAGGGCTCGGGGGATTGGGCCACGTCACGCGCCGCCTGCGAGGTCGACGTCGTCTGTTCCGCCTCGACCCCGAGTCGGCGCAGGAGTCGGCGAACTTGGGCCAGCGCGTGCACGTAACTACGAATCGACGTCACGTCAGCGATCTGGACCCCCGGACGCGCCAAGAGATGGAGGTGAATCGGCAGCACAATCTCTCGAACGATCACGAGTTCGTGGTCAAAGACCAGACCGTCGATCGTGGCCGACACGGTGCCCTCCAGCGCGTTCTCGAGCGGCACGAGCGCTTGATCGAGCCCTCCGCTCGCGACCTCGCTCAGCAGGTCGCCTAGCGAGGGGCTTGCCACCGGCTCGACGCCGTCGAGCGTGCGCACGGCCTCGTGCGAGAAGCTCCCCTCCGGGCCCAGGTAGCCAACGCGCTTTTTCGCCATTGGAGGATGCTACTTCGGCCCCCCGGCGCGACCCCGAGCCGTGGGCCCAGGTTGCGTACGATAGACCGGGGCGAATTTCGAAAGGTCGTGCAATGAGGCACCGCATGTTTGACTACGACGAAAAGTTAGGCGAGGTCGTCTTTGACTACTGCCGAGCGCGACTCTCGGAGGACCCGGTACCGCTGGACTTTGGCAGTTCGCTCGACATCCACCCCGAGGCGCTTCGCGGGCTCATCTCAGCACAGGGGGAAGATCCCGCGCGCGTGCTGGAAATCTTTCGCACGACGCTCGCGCCGGCCGTGGTCTCCATTGACTCGCCAGGATTTCTCGCCTTCATTCCCAACGCGCCCACCAAGAACTCGCTGCTCTTCGATATGGTCGTGGCCTGTTCGGGTCTGAACGGTACGAGTTGGCTCGAATCAAGCGGCGTCGTCGTCGCCGAAAACCAGGCGCTCGAGTTCCTCGCCGAACGGGCCGGGCTGCCCGAGGGCGCCGGCGGCGCCTTCGTGTCCGGGGGGTCCATCGGCAATCTCTCGAGCCTGACCGTCGCGCGCGACGTGGGGCGCGCCAAGCACCCCGAGATCGACCCCCGCCGCGTTCGTTTCGCGATATCGGCCGACGCGCACTCGAGCATCGGCAAGGCCCTGCACGTCTTAGACGTTGAGGCGTTGATCGTCGAGACCGAGGACCATCGCTTTACCCGGTCGGCCCTCGAGGCCGCCCTCGCGAACGATCCCCACCCCGAGAACGTCGTCGGCGTCGTCGCGACCGCCGGGACGACGAACGCTGGAATCGTCGACGACCTCGAGGGACTGGGCACGTTCGCGCGCGCGCACGATCTCTGGTTTCACGTTGACGGCGCCTACGGTGGGGCCGCCATCTTCTCGCCGTCGCACCGCGAACTCCTACGCGGCCTACGCCACGCCGACAGCTTCATCGTTGATCCGCACAAATGGCTCTTCGCGCCGCTCGACTGCTGCGCGCTGCTCTACCGTGAACCGAGGTTGGCCCGCAAGGTGCTCGCCCAGCAGGCGAGCTACCTCGACGTGCTTCACGAGGGCGACGACGATCACTTCGACTGGAACCCGTCGGACTTCGGCATCCAACTCTCACGTCGTGCCCGGGGCCTCCCGTTTTGGTTCTCCCTCGCCACCAACGGCGTCGCCGCCTACGAAGACGCCGTCGAGCGCGCCATCACCCTCGCGGAAGCCACCGAGCGCTTCATCAACGAAGCCGAACACGTCGAGATGGTTCGTCCCTCGAGTCTGTCGATCGTGCTCTTTCGACGTCTCGGTTGGGACGCCGAGCGCTACAACGAATGGAGCAAGTGGCTGCTCCGCGAGCAGATCGCCTTCGTGACGCCCTCAAAGTGGGAGGGCGAAACGGTGGCGCGTCTCGCGTTCTTACACCCGAACACCACCGAAGCGATGGTTCACCAGATCCTGGACTCGATGCGCGACTAGCGCGCCGGCGTCGCGCGCGACGCTCGGTGTCGCGCTACGCCGAGGTGGGCGTCGCGTCGAGAAAGGTACGCCACGACTGGCCGAGTTCCTCGAGGTGCTCGACGACTAACGACACGTGACCGTCGTCGCGGAAGTAGCGCTCGCGCGACGCTGGCAGGTTCACGCTGAGCCAGGCGCCGTGTGAGGCGGGCACCATCAGGTCGTCCTTCGCGTACCAAACTTCCGTCGGCACCGCGACCTCGTCGACGCCGAAACCCCACGGCCCCATGAAGGCGTGGTCGTCGTCGAGGTAGCCCTCGTGCCCGTGGGCGAACGCGGCCCGGCACGATCGCGCGAAGGCGTCACGCCGGTCCTGCGCGGTCAGCGCGCGCCGGTCGACCTCAGAAAGTAATCCGCCGAAGAGTTCGACGACGTTGTCGGCGTCCGCGCCGAGGAACGTCGCGGCCGTCTCGCGAATGGCGCTCTCGTACGCCGCACCTCCCGCGCGCGCGAGCTCGAACTCCGCGACGTTCTCAGGACCCATGCCCTCGGTCCAGTCGAAGTC
>JAGWHY010000020.1 GCA_028873575.1 Acidobacteriota bacterium
CGACCTTGCGCGCTCGCGCCCGCGAGGCCGCGGCGGCCTTCGACGACGGCGTGGCCTTCGCGTCGAAATCCTTTCTCTGCGGCGCGATGGCACGCCTCGTCGTCGAAGAAGGGCTGTGCGTCGACGTCTCGACGGGCGGCGAACTCGATCTCGTGTTACGCGCGGGCGTCTCGCCTCAGCGAGTGATCGTCCACGGTAATAACAAGTCCGACGAAGAAGTGGCGCGCGCGGTGCAACTCGGCGTCCATCGCTTCGTCGTCGACAGCTTTTACGACGTCGAGCGACTCCGATCCCTGGCGTCGAAAGATCGTCCGGTGAACTGCCTGGTGCGCGTCACGCCCGGGGTCGAAGCGCACACGCACGAGTTCGTGCGCACCGGTCAGGCCGACTCGAAGTTCGGTCTCTCGGTCGCGAACGGCGACGCGCGCCGCGCGATTGACGAACTGCGCGCCCTCGCGGGCATCCGCGTGCACGGCGTGCACGCGCACATTGGTTCGCAGATCTTTGGGGTGGAGGGCTTCGCCGAGACGATCAAAATCCTGGCGGCGTTCACGCGCGACGACGACTTCGACGAACTCTGCGTCGGCGGCGGTTTGGGCGTCGCCTACGTCGAGGGCGAGTCGGCTCCTTCGATCACCTCGTGGGCCCGCGAGCTACGCGCCGCCCTGGCCGCGAGTTCGCTGCCGACCTCAACACGACTACTCGCCGAGCCGGGTCGCGCCATCGTGGCCCAGGCCGCGGTCACGCTCTACACCGTAGGGGCCGTCAAGAAAGTGCCCCAGCGCACCTACCTCGCGGTCGACGGCGGGATGAGTGACAACCCACGTCCGGTGCTCTACGGTTCGGGCTACGAGGCCTTCGACGTCTCGCGTCCCCGCGACCCGCGAGCCCAAGGCGTTCGTCTCGTCGGCAAGCACTGCGAGAGCGGTGACGTGATTATTGACGAGGCGTGGCTGCCCGACGCCACGACGACGGGGGACCTCATCGCGACGCCGGTTACCGGCGCCTACGGCTACTCCATGGCGTCGAACTACAACCGCGTCGCGCGGCCGGCCGTGGTCTTCGTACGTGACGGCGTCGCGAGGGTCGTGTTGCGTCGCGAGACCTTCGACGACTTGGCACGACTCGAGCCCTAGGGCGTCGTAGCGGTCGGTTAGCCTTTTGCGGTGGAAACTCCGGTGATTCGAGTCGGCGTCATCGGAGCGGGCTTCGTGGGTGGCGCGCTGGTCAACCTCTTGCAAGACCCCTCGCGTCAGATCGCGTTGGTCGACGCGGCCACCGGAGAACTCGAACTCGTCGGCGTGGTCGTGCGCGACGTCGCCAAACCTCGCGTCGGCATCGACCCGGGTCTCTTACGTGACAACGTCGAGTCGCTGCTCGACGAAGGCGTCGACGTCCTCGTTGAGGTGGCCGGTGGCGTCGAACCCACGCGCCACTACCTGGAACTCGCGCTTCGTCGCGGGGTGTCGGTCGTCACGGCCAATAAGGCCCTGATGGCCGAGTGCGGTACCTACCTCGCGGCGCTGGCGCACGAAAACGGCGCGGACCTCTTTTACGAGGCGGCGGTCGGCGGCGCGATTCCGATTTTGCGTGCCCTGCGCACGTCCTTGGCCGGCGAACGAATTCTGCGCGTGATGGGGATCGTGAACGGCACGACGAACTTCATCTTGACCAAGATGACCGAACACCACGCGACCTACCTCGACGCGTTGGCGGAAGCGCAGGCCCTCGGTTACGCCGAGGCCGATCCGAGCGCCGACGTCGAGGCCTACGACGCGGCGGCGAAGGTGCAGGTACTGTCGTCGCTCGCCTTCGGCACGCCGTTGGTGGGTGAGGAGATCTCGCGCGAGGGCATTACGGCGATTCGCTCCATTGACGTGGCCTTCGCGCGTCGCGCCGGCTACGTGATCAAGCTGTTGGGCGTGGCGGAACGGGTGGGCGAGCACGGCGTCTCGCGACGCGCGCACCCGGCCATGATTCCTCTCTCGCACCCGCTCGCCGCGGTGCACGGCGCGATGAACGCGGTCTTCGTCGAGGGTGAGAAGAGCGGTCCCTTGATGTGGCTCGGACCCGGCGCCGGCGGCGTGCCGACGGCGACGGCCGTGCTCGGTGACCTGCTCGACGCCGCGCGCAATCGCGTGTCCAAGCGCCACGACGTGCCCTTTAGCGTCGACGACCGGCTCTTCGCGGTCGACGAAGGCGACGTGACCAGTGTGTTTTACGTGAGCGTCGACGTCTTAGACCGACCCGGGGTACTGGCCGCCGTCGCGAGTGTCTTTGGCCGCCACGGCGTGTCGATTCAGTCGATGGAACAGTCCGGCGTCCACGACGAGGCGCGACTGTCGTTTCTGACGCATCACGCCCGTAACCGCGACGTGCGCGCGACGATCGACGAACTCGCCACCTTAGAGTCCGTGGACTCCATTGGCGCCTGCTTACGCGTGATTGACGGAGGAAACTAGTGCCCGGTTGGCGAGGACTTTTACACGAATACGCCGAGTGGCTCGACCTCGACGGGGTCGACGACGTCGTCACACTCCAAGAGGGCAACACGCCGCTGCTGCGGGCCGATCGACTCTCCGAACGCCTCAGCGCGGACGTGTGGCTGAAGTTTGAGGGCGTGAATCCGTCGGGTTCCTTTAAGGATCGTGGGATGACGATGGCGATCACCAAGGCCAAGGCGGCCGGCGCCCAGACGGTCATCTGCGGATCGACCGGCAACACCTCAGCCGCCGCCGCGGCGTACGCCGCCAAGGCGGGGCTCGCCTGCGTCGTGCTCGTCCCCGAGGGCAAGATCGCGCTCGGCAAGCTGGCCCAGGCCATGGTCTACGGCGCGCAGGTGCTGCAGATTCGTGGCAACTTCGACCAGGCCCTCAACCTCGCGCGCGAGTTGACCCAACATCTCCCCATCACGATCGTGAACTCCATCAACCCTGATCGGATCGAGGGGCAAAAGACGGGGGCCTTCGAAATCATCGACGTCCTCGGCAAGGCGCCGGACATCCTCTCGATCCCCGTGGGTAACGCCGGCAACATCACCGCCTACTGGCGAGGCTTTACCCAGTACCACTTTCACGGCAAGGCCTCGACGTTGCCCAAGATGTGGGGCTTTCAAGCGGCCGGCGCGGCGCCGATCGTGTTGGGACATCCCGTGGAGAATCCCGAGACGATCGCCACGGCAATCCGTATCGGCAATCCGGCGAGCTGGGTCCCGGCGCTTGAGGTCATCCACGAATCTCTGGGCGACATTCGCGCCGTGACCGACGATGAGATCGTGGACGCCTATAAGTACGTCGCGCGTTACGAATCAGTGTTCTGTGAACCGGCGTCGGCCGCGTCGGTCGCGGGTCTGCTGAAGTACGGCGTCCCCGAAGGGTCGACCGTCGTGTGCGTGCTGACCGGTAACGGTTTGAAGGACCCCGACACGGCCGTGTCCACCGGAGGAACACCCCAGGTCGTCGACGCCACGCTCGCCGCGCTACTCGCGACGCTGGGTTGACGCTTGACGAGTTCGAATTAACGGCTACACTCAAAATTGTCGTTAGTTCGGCGTAGTCGCCGTACGGAACTTCTTTCCCGACGACGTTTCCCTTAATTTTTCGCCGTTGCGTATTCCTGCGAGCGGTGAGAGAGGATTATGCATGGCTGTTAAGCCCTCCCCCGATCGGGCCGATCTTGAATCAAAGACGCGCGAAGATCTCCAAACCATCGCCAAGGTCAAGGGCGTCGAGGTTTCGGCCCGCGCCAGCAAGGCGGCCCTGATCGAGTCCATCATGGGCGATTCATCCGCCGCCGCGAGTGCCGCGCCCGCCGCGCCGGCGTCGCGCGCCGTACGATCGCGTCGCGTGGTCGCGACGCCGACCGACGATTTCGACGAGCTGCTCAACGAGTTCAGTGCCGAACCCGCGCCCGCCGCGACGTCGCGTCCCGTCCCGGCGGTGAGCGCCTCCGCGCCAATCTCCGAGCAGTCGCCGGCCGGCGCCGGTAACGGTGACGCCAACGCCGAGCGCCCGTCGCGTCCCTACAACCAGAACGCCGGGCAGTCCCAGCCGCGCGCGGAGCGCCAGCCGCGTGACTTTTCCGACGCCGGTGGACGCAACAACACCAATCGCCGCAATCGCCGTAACCGTAACGGACGCGAGCGCTTCGCCGGCGAGGCGATGCCCAACGCCGACCAGCCCTACAGCGGTGAGTTGCTCGAAGTTGAGGGTCTCCTCGACCTGCGCGACGACGGGTACGGCTTTCTGCGCACGCGTGGCTTCCACTCGTCTTCGGGCGACGTCTACGTCTCGATCAACCAAGTGCGCAAGTACCACCTGCGCAAGGGCGACCAGCTGACCGGCGCCTATCGCCCGGCGCAGTCCAACGAGAAGTACCCCGCGCTGTTGCGCGTCGACACGGTCGCCGGGGTTGACCCCGAAGTGGCGCGTCTACGCCCGCGCTTCGAAGATCTCACGCCGCTGTTTCCCGACGAGAAGCTCAAACTGGAGACGCTCGACGGCAAGTCCGACCTCACGCCGCGCATCGTGGACCTCCTGGCCCCCATTGGTAAGGGCCAGCGTGGACTCATCGTCTCGCCGCCCAAGGCCGGTAAGACCACGGTGATGAAGCAGATTGCCCAGTCGATTGAGGCGAACAACCCCGAGGTGCACCTCATGGTGCTCTTAGTCGACGAGCGTCCCGAAGAGGTCACCGACATGCGACGCAGCGTGCGCGGTGAGGTCATCTCGTCGACCTTCGACCGTCCGGCCGAGGAACACACTCACGTCGCAGAACTGTGCATCGAGCGCGCCAAGCGCCTGGTTGAGCAGGGTCGTGACGTCGTGATCATGCTCGACGGCATTACGCGCCTCGCGCGCGCCTACAACCTGGCCGCTCCGGCGACGGGTCGCATTATGAGTGGTGGTGTGGACTCGGGCGCGCTCTACCCGCCGAAGAAGTTCTTCGGCGCGGCGCGCAACATTGAAGAAGGTGGCTCCTTGACGATCCTCGCGAGCGCCCTCGTCGAGACGGGTTCGAAGATGGACGAGGTGATCTTCGAAGAGTTCAAGGGGACCGGCAATATGGAGCTCAAGCTCGATCGTCGCCTTTCCGAGCGACGCCTCTACCCGGCCATCGACGTCAACGCCTCGTCGACGCGTCACGAAGAGCTGCTCTTCCCGCGCGACGTGTTGCCCCAGGTTTGGAAGCTCCGACGCGTCTTGAACGGCCTCGCGGCCGAGGGTCGCGACGCCGCGGGCCTCGAGCTCTTAATCGACAAACTGCGCACGACGCGTTCCAACGACGAGTTCCTCGCCGAGATTGGCCGCGGCCCCGCGCCGACGTCCTGATTTCCCACTAAACTCGTACTTCGCACGAAGGAGCACCCATGCAGACTGAAATCCACCCCCAGTACGGCGAAGCGACCGTTACCTGCTCGTGTGGCAACACCTTTACGACCAAGTCGACCAAGGCCACGATGACCGTGGAGCTTTGCAACGAGTGCCACCCCTTCTTCACCGGTAAGCAGAAGCTCGTCGACACCGGTGGTCGCGTCGAGCGCTTCCAGCGTCGCTACGCCCAAAAGACCAAGGGCCGCGCGCCGAAGGCGTAGGCCTTCGAACGCGGCGGGTATTGCGTGCGCTCTCTGGACGAGACGTTGGGCGTCCTCGCGGAGGAATTAGCCACGGTCGAGGCCGCCCTTTCGCAACCTGACGTCGCGAATGACCTGACGCGTCTACGCGATCTCTCTCGTCGCCACAAGGAACTCTCCGAGATCAACGTCGCGTGGCACGAGCTCACCGCGGCGCGCGACGATCTCGCGACCGCTCGCGAGATGTTTAACGCCAGCGACGGCGACGACCGCGAACTCTGGCGCGACGAAATGAACGAGACCGAGGCACGACTGCCCGACCTCGAGGCACGGCTCGAAATGTTGCTGTTGCCGCACGACCCGAACGAGGGGCGAAACGTCATCTTGGAGATTCGCGGTGCCGAAGGTGGCGAAGAGGCCAATCTCTTCGCGTCGGACCTTGCGGAAATGTACCGGCGCTACGCGGCCCTACGTGGCTGGAAACTCGAAGTCCTCGAGGAGCGCCAGAGCGAGCAAGGTGGCCTCGACGAGGTGACCTTTCTCATCAAGGGCGACGACGCCTGGAGCCGCCTCGAGCACGAGGCCGGCGTCCACCGCGTGCAACGCGTCCCGGTCACTGAAGCGAAGGGTCGGGTGCACACGTCCTCCGCGACCGTGTCGGTGCTGCCCGAAGCCGAAGAGGTCGACGTGGATCTCAACCCGGCGGATCTGAAGATCGACGTGTACCGTTCGTCGGGTCCCGGTGGCCAGAGCGTGAACACCACGGACTCGGCCGTGCGCATTACCCACCTGCCGACCGGCATCGTCGTGTCGATGCAGGACGAGAAAAGTCAGATTCAAAATCGCGCCAAGGCCCTCATCGTGTTGCGATCACGCCTTTTGAAGGCGGCCCAGGACGCCCAGGCGAACGAAATCGGTGACCTCAAGCGATCGCAACTCGGCACGGGTGGGCGAAGCGAGAAGATTCGCACGTACAACTTCAAAGAGAGTCGCGTCACCGATCACCGCATCAACCTCACCAACTACACGCTGGACGCGGTCCTGGCCGGCGACCTCGATCCCTACGTCGACGCGCTCCTGGCCGACAAGCGGACCCGTCAATTGGCCGAGAGTGGCGGACGCTAAGCCCGCCCTGCAGCGAGACCTGGTTACGCGCGGTCTCGCCGCGCGTGAAGCGCGCTGGTTGGTGGACGAGTTCTACCTCGGGGCCGACCCCGACGCGTTCGTCGCGCTCGAGGGTGCCGTCGCCCGACGTCTGTCGGGTGAGCCTCTGCAGTACGTCATCGGTCACTGGCCCTTTCGCGGACTTGACCTTGACGTCGATCCACGCGTCCTGATTCCACGTCCCGAGACCGAAGAGCTCGTGACCCACGCGCTGGGTGAACTGGCCGCACTGGACGTGACGACGCCCCTCGTCGTCGACCTGGGTTGTGGCTCGGGAGCGATTGGCCTCGCTCTGCTCGACGAGTTGGCGGCTCGTGGCGTACGCGCCACGGTCGTGGCGGTGGACGAGTCGACGGACGCGCTCGCGGTGGCGAAGCGCAACGCACTAAAGCACGGACTGCACCAGATCTCTTTCGTGCACTCCTCGTGGTTTGACGACCTCGACCCGTCGCTGCGCGGTCGCGTTGATCTCGTGGTCGCGAACCCGCCCTACGTCGGCGCGCGCGAGTTCACGGGTCTGGACGAGGTGTTGCGTTACGAGCCCTACGGCGCGCTGGTCGCCGCCGACGCCGACGGCGTGGAGGGGTTCGCCGACGTCGCGCGCGTCATTCGCGACAGCGTGGCGTGGTTAGCCGAGCGCGCCGTCGTCGTCGTCGAACACGGTGAGGGCCACGGCGACGCGGCGCGGAGCGTCGCGCACGCGGCCGGGTTTGCGCACGTGCGCGACGAAAAGGATCTCGCGGGCAAGGACCGCGTGTTGGTGGCGCGACGATGAGCCGCCGACTGGACTTTGACGAGACGGTCGCCGCGCTGACGCACGGGGAGGTGGTGGCCATTCCGACCGACACCGTCTACGGCGTGGCGGCGTCGGTCTGGTCGCTGATCGGCGTGGCGGGACTGTTCGCACTCAAGCGTCGACCACGCGACGTGGCGCTGCCGCTACTGGTCGCGAGCGTCGACGAACTGGCCGAGCTCGACGTGGTGCTTGACGAGTCGGCCCGACGCCTCGCCGACGCGCTGTGGCCCGGCGCGCTCACGATGGTCGTGCCGGCGCCCCTGGCCCTCGCGCGGACACTCGGCGCCAGTGACGCCAGCGTGGGACTTCGCGTCCCCAACGACGAAGTGGTGCTCTCGCTGGTGCGCGCGGTGGGGCCCTTGGCGGTGACCAGCGCCAACGAGCACGGCGGGGCGCCCTGCACGAACGCCGAGGAGATCTTGCGAGTCTTCGGCGCGCGATCGGGTTGGGCGGGCGTTTACGACGCGGGTGAGCGCCGCGGCGCGGTGTCGAGCGTGGTGGACCTGCGTCGGTCGCCGTGGCGAATCTTGCGCCACGGGGCCATCAGCGAAGAACGAATCGCCGAAATTCTCGCTTAGAGCGTAAAGGTACCGTCGCGCACGTCGCCGCGTCGACCAATGAGTTCGTCCGTTTCGGCCGTCGCCATCAGCGTGGCGTCTTCGCTGTGGCCCCAGAGACGTCGTTCGTCGTCGAGACGCCCGGCGACGATGAGTCGTTTGGGCGCGCCGTCGCGCCCGTGGGTCACCGTGTAGGACTCGACGGTCACGGACGCGTTGGTCGTGACCGTCACGCAGGTGGGCTGTCGGTCAACCACGTCTTGGACCGATCGCCAGAAGAAACCCTGAGGCGGTGGCGTGGCGGCGTAGGTTCCCCAGGCGTGTTTCGTGGAGAACCACCCCAACGCGCTCACGAGGCCCTGGCTCGTCGGGTCCTCGCGCAGGCGCTCCACCATCGAGGCGATGGAGTGCGTGACGTAGTTGTTGCCCGGCCCGCCGAAGAACGTGAGACCTCCGGTCACTGTCGGCACACGGGAGGGGTCGAGAGGGTCGAGGCCGAGCACGTCGCTCGCGCACTGCACGACGGTCGGAAAACAACTGTAGAGATCGACGTGCGCGAAGTCGTCGGCGTGCGCGCCGTTACTGCGCAGCGCGTCCCAGATGGCGCGCATGGCCGGCGAGTCGTCGAGGCGGGGACGTTCGGAGACGAACCAGTGATCGTTCGCTTCAGCGCCGGCCTGGGGAAAGATCATCCGATCCTGGGGGACACCGTGCGCGCGCGCGAACTCGTAGCTGGTCATGATGAAGGCCGCGCCCATGTCGACCGGAAGGTTCGCGACCAGCAGCTTGGTGTAGGGAAAGGCGACCATGCGATTCGCCGCGCTCGGGGTGGTGATCGTCGCGGCGTCGGGGGCGTCACGCAACCAGGCGTAGGGATTCTCGGCGGCGACGCGCGCGAAGTGTTGCCAAAGACGTCCGAGGCGCTCGCGATGTTCGCTCACGTTCCAGCCGCGCGCGAATCGTCGCGCGTTTTCGAAGAGGGGGTAGACGTCAACGGGGAGGTGCAAGCCCTGCTCGTACTCTTCGGCGGTGAAAGGAATGCGCTCTTCTTCGACCATGGTGGGTCGAGGGACGTCGTCACTTTGGGTGGGCCAGTCGAGCGCGACGCCCTCACGACGAGCGAGTGCGTGCGCGTGCATCGCCTCACTCCCGACCACCGCGACGCACGCCACGTCGCCGGACGCGACGCGCCGCGCGGTCGCGTGGACGATCTTTTGGGGGAGGTTGCCGCCGGTCGGTGTCAAGCTCGTCGCGTGCGGGCGAAGAGCGAGTCGTTCGGCGACGAGCGCGGCCGGATCACGAGGGTGCCAGGTGAACGAGCCAATCGCGATGAGTTCATCAAGTTGCGCGAGCAGCGACGTCGTGGCGTGGGCGTCCGCGCTCGCGAGTTCGAGCGCCTCGGTCATCAGGTCGAGGGGCGTGGGCGCGTCGGCGAAGCGGGCACCCGCGCTGGGGCGCGTCGTCACCTGGCCGACGCCCACGAGCACGGGGGTCCGCGGATCAAGAGTCACCTAGGAAGTATGGCGCGAGCCTCACGACGGGCGAGAAGCGACCAGTAGGGTTAAGTGGATGCGCATCGCTCTGGGCTCTGATCACGCGGGCTTTGACCTCAAGCAGTTAGTGGGCGAGTCGTTGCGTTCGTGGGGCCACGAAACGGTGGACCTCGGGACCGACAGCGCCACGAACTCGGTGGATTACCCCGATTTCGCCAGTGCCGTCGCCCACCGCGTCGCCCGTGGTGACTGCGAGTTGGGCGTAGTGTGCTGCGGATCGGGGATCGGCGTCTCCATCGCGGCCAACAAAGTCAACGGCGTACGATGCGCGCTCGCCCACGACGTCACCTCCGCGCGACTGGCGCGTGAGCACAACCACGCCAACGTGCTGGCGCTCGGCGCGCGCCTCATCGGTACGACGGTCGCGCTGGAGTCTTTGCGCGCGTGGCTCGACGCCACGCCCGAATCCCGGCACCAAACGAGAATCGACAAGCTGCACGCGCTCGAAGCGCCGGGCAACGACGAAAGGTAAGTAGTGGCACCATCGCCAATAGATCAGTGGATTCGTCACGACGAAGAGGTCACGACGTTACTTAGCCGTGAGTGGGAACGTCAGACGACCACACTGCAGCTCATCGCGAGCGAGAATTTCGCGTCGCCCGCGGTAATGGCCGCCACTGGCTCAATTTTGACGAATAAGTACTCCGAGGGCTATCCCGGACGTCGCTACTACGGCGGCAACCAGGTCGTGGACGAGGTGGAGGACCTCGCGCGTCGTCGCTTGACGGCCCTACTCGGCGCCGATCACGCCAACGTGCAACCCCACAGCGGGGCCAACGCCAACGTCGCCGTGTACCAGGCGCTCCTCGAGGCGGGTGACACGATTCTTGCGATGCGTCTCGATCAAGGTGGTCACCTCACGCACGGCTCTCCCGCGTCGATGACCTCGAAGGTGTGGAACTTCGTCTCCTACGGGGTGACGCCGCGCTCGGACGACCCCGAACACCCGGGTGAACTCATCGACTTTGACAACGTGCGCGCGCTCGCGCTCGAGCACCGTCCGCGAATGATCGTCGCGGGCGCGACCGCCTACGCACGACGGATCGATCCGGCCCCCTTTCGCGAAATCGCCGACGAGGTGGGCGCGTTGTTGTTCTTCGACTCGGCGCACGTCGCGGGACTCATCGCCGGTGGCTCGCACCCGAACCCCGTGCCCTACGCCGACGTCGTGGCCTTCACGACGCACAAGACGTTGCGGGGTCCACGAGGTGGCGCCATTGTCTGTCGTGAGGAACACGCGAAGAAGATCGACATGGCCGTCTTCCCGGGACAACAGGGCGGACCCCTGGAGCACTCCATCGCCGCGAAGGCCGTCGCCTTCAAGGAAGCGGCGCAGCCGAGCTTCTCGGTCTACACCGATCAGATCGTGGCCAACGCCAAAGCGTTCGCCACGGCACTCGCGAGCGAGGGGTTTCGCCTGGTCTCGGGGGGCACGGAAAATCACATGGTGCTACTCGACCTGCGCGAGTTCGACGCCGAACTCACCGGCAAAGTTGCCCAAGAGGTGCTCGACCGCGCCGGCATCACGACGAATCGAAACCAGATCCCCGACGACCCACGAAGCCCCTTCGTCACGTCGGGTCTGCGCGTGGGAACGGCCGCGGAGACGACGGCCGGCATGCGCGAAGGGGAGTTCGCGCAGATCGCGTCGTTGATGGCGCGCGCGCTTCGCGGGCGCGACGACGAGAAGACGGTGGCGCAGGTGCGCGCGGACGTGGCGACCTTGTGCGCGTCGTTTAATCCCTACGCGTCCTTCGTGAGCTAACGCGTGGGCAATCTCGCCACGTACCTGGCGCTCGCCGTGGTCGCGGCGGCGGTCACGGTGCTCGTCAATCGACCGGCGCGCCTGATCTCACTTAAGGTCGGTTACACGGCCCAACCCGACGAACGCAAGGTCCACGACCACGTCACGCCCTACGGCGGCGGGGGGGCGATGTTCGTTGGACTGTGCGTGTCGCTCATCGTCGCCGAGCTCATTCCCTCAACGCGCGCGGTGATCTCCTCGTCGCACGAGATGCTCGGCGTCTTGCTCGCGGCCGCCGTGATTTTCGTGATTGGCGTCATCGACGACTTTCGTGAGATGAGCGCGCCGGCCAAGGTGGCCGGACAGTTCCTCGCCGCGTCGATTCTCTACTTCAGCGGTGCCACGATGTACCAGCTGAAATTGCCCTTCGCGGGCTTCATCGTGCTCGGACCGTCCATCCTGCCCGTCATCACCGCGGTGTGGGTCGTGGCGCTGTCGAACGCGGTGAACCTGATCGACGGCCTCGACGGGCTCGCGGCCGGAATCGTGGCCATCGCCTCGGCGACGTTGTGCGTCTACGGGTTGCGACTCGAAGATTTGGGTCTGTTGCCGATCACCAACGTCGGCCCCTTGATCGCCGCGTTGACCTGTGGCGTCTGCCTCGGCTTTTTGCGTGACAACTTCCATCCCGCCAAACTCTTCATGGGCGACGCGGGCGCGCTCATGCTCGGACTCTTAATGAGCGCGTCGACCATGGTCATCGGGGGTCGCACGCCGCCGGCGAGTGGTGTCACGTTCTTCTTCTTCGCGCCGCTGCTCATTCCCGTCTTCATCTTGGGCGTCCCGCTGGCCGACGCCGTCTGGGCCTTCGTGCGACGCACCGCCTCGGGCCAGGGGTTCCACACCCCCGACAAGAACCACATTCACCACCGCCTGATGCGCCTCGGACACGGTCATCGTCGCACCGTGGTCTTGCTCTGGGCCTGGACCGCGTTGCTCTGCGGGTTCGTGCTCGTGCCCCTGTTCGACAACCGAGCGAACGTCTTCATCCCCCTCGGGGTGGCCGTCCTCGTGATTGCGCTCGTGACGTGGTTCAGTCCACTCTGGAATCGCTGGCGACGATGGAACGGTGAGGCGGAGGCCGATCCGCAGCGCGAGGAGGTCGGATCACGTCGGTGAGCCAACCGTCGGACCCGGATGACCAGGAGAAATCAACCGTGTCCCAGTTGCCCGGTCTGGCGGCGTTCGCGGCGATGGGCTCGACGATCGCCGCGTGCGTCGGCGTCGGCGTCGGCGCCGGGCTGTGGTTCGACCACGTCACGGGCTTCGCCCCGGGTGGTCTTTTAATCGGGATAGTGTTGGGGGCGGTCGCGGCGGTTCTGAGCGTTTTACGCCAGGTTCGGCGCTTCCTCTAAAATCGATCGTCCGTGTTAGAAAACCTTCCCGCCAACACCCTTCCGCGCCTTCTCCGTCGAACCACCGTCTCGGCCATCATTGTGGGCTTCGTGGGCTTCGTCGTGGCCACGCTCATCGCGCCGGTGCTCGCGGCGCTGGGCGTCGTCGTCGGCGTGGGTCTGGCGATTTTGAACCTGCGGTTCCTCGACCGTCAAGCCGCGCGCGTCGAACTTCGGGGTGAACAGAGTTCAAAGGCGGTCCGTCGCCAGCTCGGTGGACAGACCACCGGACGTCTCGCCGTCGTCACCGTCGTCATCCTCGGCGTGGTGTGGCTGAGCCCCCCTCTAGGAATCGGTATTGTGTCGGGGCTTGTGCTTTATCAAATCGTCTTTGTCATGAACGTTCTGCGGGTCGTGGCGGGTCAAGGAGGACCAGAGTGAAGACGCTCTTAGCGCTGAAGGTGATCCACGTGGGCGAACACCCCACGGCGTCACTTTTTGGGCTTCGCGTCGACACCGACATCGTCACCTCGACCTTGCTGGCGGCGGCCATTTTGCTCTTCCTCGGCTTTCGTATGCGCGCGCGCGTGACCGACGGCGTGCCCGGCAAGTTACAACTCTTTTGGGAAGTGCTCGTTGAGCAGGTGGACGAACTCGCGACCTCGGCGATGGGGCCCAAGGGCCGTCGCTACGTACCTATCGGCGTGACGCTCTTTCTCTTTATTTTGATCTGCAACTGGATCGGCTTCATCCCCTCGGCGATGCACCCCGGCGTGTCGGCGGAGATTTTGCCGGCCCCCACGAGTGACGTGAATCTGCCCTTCGCGATGGCCATCATCGTGATTTTGTGGGTGCACGTGGAGTCGCTGCGCGCGCGGGGCGTGGGCGGCTACTTCAAGCACTACAAGCAGCCCTACACGGCGCTCGCGCCCATCAACATCATTGAAGAGATCACCAAACCCATCACGCTGACCTTCCGTCTCTTCGGCAACCTCTTCTCGGGTGGACTCATGATCGCGGTCATGACGACGCTGCTACCGATCTTCGTTATTCCCTTCGGCGAAATTCTCTGGAAGCCCTTCGACCTCGTGATCGGCGCGATCCAGGCCTACATTTTCATGCTGCTCACGATTCTCTACTTCGCCTTCGCGACGAGTCACGAAGGTGCCGAAGAGCATCACCACCACGAGCTCGTCGAGACCTCTCACTAAATCCAACCCAGGAGGAATAGAAAATGGCAACAACAGACTCAGTGGCGAGCGCCGTACGCATCGCCGGTGCCCTCGTCGGTGGCGGTCTCGCCCTCGGTGGCGGCGCCATCGGTGCGGCGATTGGTGACGGCCTGGCCGGTAGCCAGACCATCGCGGCGATTGCCCGTCAGCCCGAGATCGAGAACAAGGCGCGTCAGTACTTCTTCTTGACCGTTGGTCTGGTGGAGGCCATGTACTTCATCAACCTGTTGTTCATGGTCGTCTTCGTCTACGTCTTCAAGGCGCAGTAGTTCTTCGGCGGGCCTCGTGGCCCGTCGAACCCTTAGTCAGAAAGTAGGTCTCTCGAGATGATTGCGACGTCGGTCTTCCTCATTCCCAACGGCACGTTCGTCGTGGAACTGTTGGTCGTGTTGGTGATTTTGTTTCTCGTGACGAAGTACATCCTGCCGCCCCTCAACCAGGCCATGGAAGGTCGTCAAGCGAAGATCCGTCACGCCCTCGAGGCGGCCGAGGCGGCCCGCGCGGAAGTGGCGTCGGCCGGCGACGAGCGCGCTCGTCTGCTCGCCGAGGCGCGCGACCAGGCTCGTCAAATCGTCGAGAACGCGCAGGCGACGTCGGACCAGCTGAAGGCCGAAGCCGGCGGGCGCGCGCAGGTCGAGTACGACCGCATTCTGAGTAACGCGCACGCCGAAGTTGCCGGTGCTCGTCAGCAGGCCATCGACGAGGCGTCGGCGCGCGTGGGTGAGATTGTCTTTGACTTGGTGACCAAGATTGTGGGCCGCGAGGTCGACCAGAGCGCGCACGAGGACCTGGTCCGCGAAGCGGTGAGCGCCCTACGGGCCGAGGCGGCGAAGGGTACGGACCGCTAGTCATGTTGGCCCAGCTCGAAGGTTACGCCTACGCCCAGTTCGCCGCGCTCGACGCGGCGGCGCTCGAGGCCGTGGGCGTGGAGCTCGCGGCGCTGGAGCGCAGCGTCTTGTCGACCCCCGAGTTGCGCGCCTTTTTGAGCGACACGTCGATCAACGGCGTGACGCGCGCGTTGATCTTGTCGGAACTCCTGGCGGACAAGGTTCGCGCCACCACGTCGCGCGTGGTGACCTACGCCGCGCAACACGTGCCCGCGCCCGAGGTCGTCACGACCCTCGGGGCGCTCGCGCACTTCGCGCGAGTGGCCAGCGAAGCGGGCACGGACGTCTTCGTCAACTTGAGTTTGCTCGAGGCTCGGCGTCGAGTAAACGGGTACGCCGACGCGGTGCTCGAGGACCTCGACGTCGCCAAATTTGCCGACGTGGAGAACGAGCTCAACGCCTGGGCCCGGGCCGTCGAGAGTAACGACGACCTGCGCCGCCTGCTGCTCGACCGTGACGCGCCGTTGGCGGTGCGTCGTGGCACGACGCAAGAACTCTTGGGGTCACGCGTCAACGCGACGACCCTGCAACTCGCCCTCTTCGTGATTGAAGGTGGGCGGCCCCGCGACGTCGTGGGCACCCTCGACGCGCTCGTGAACTACGTCGCCGCGGCCCGTGACTGGCGCGTGGCGCGCGTGCACAGCGCGCGCGAACTCGACGCCACGTCGCGCGAACAACTCGTCACCTCGCTGACCGCGCTCACGGGTAAGTCCGTGGAGCTCCAGGTCGACCAGGACGCCCAACTCCTGGGTGGCGTGTTGGTCGAAATCGGTGATCTTCGCCTCGACGCGACCACGCGTGGCCGACTAGGCGCACTGCGCGAGAGTGTGAACTCTTCGCACTTCTACGAATCCGCTTTAACTCGAAACGACTAGCCAAAGGAACCTGTGATGACCGAGCTCACGATTAGCGCCAGTGAAATTACCGAAGCGCTGCGCAAGCACGTCTCTGACTTCAACCCCACTATCGCCGCCGAGCAGGTAGGACGCGTCGTCGAAGTAGGCGACGGCATCGCGCGCGTTTCCGGCCTGCCCTCCGCGAAGGTCAACGAGCTCTTGGAGTTCGAAGACGGCACGGTGGGCCTCGCGATGAACCTCGACGAAGAGACGATCGGCGCGGTCGTACTCGGTTCGGTCGACGGAATCGAAGAAGAGCAGGTCGTTCGCGCGACCGGCCGTATTCTTTCGATGCCGGTTGGCGACGCGCTCTTGGGTCGCGTCGTGAACGCGCTCGGTGAACCGATCGACGGCAAGGGCCCGCTCGTGAACCCCACCATTCGTCGTATGGAGATCCAGGCGCCCGGCATCACCGGACGTCAGCCGGTCGGCGAACCCCTCCAGACGGGCATCAAGGCCATCGACGCGATGACCCCGATCGGTCGTGGTCAGCGCGAGCTGATCATCGGCGACCGTAAAACCGGTAAGACGACGGTCGCGATCGACACGATCTTGAACCAAAAGGGCGCCGGCGTGAAGTGCATCTACGTCGCGGTCGGCCAGAAGAACTCGTCGGTGGCCCAGACCGTCAAGACGCTCGAGGACTTCGGCGCGATGGAGTACACCGTCGTGGTCGTCGCGTCGGCCGGCGACCCCGCGCCCTTTAAGTTCCTCGCCCCCTACGCCGGCTGCGCGATTGGCCAGGAGTGGATGGACAACGGCCAGCACGCGCTCGTGGTCTACGACGACCTTTCGAAGCAGGCCGAGGCCTACCGCCAGATTTCGTTGTTGCTGCGTCGTCCGCCGGGCCGCGAGGCCTACCCCGGCGACGTGTTCTACCTGCACAGCCGCCTCCTCGAGCGCGCCGCCAAGTTGAGCGACGAAAAGGGTGGCGGGTCGCTGACCGCGCTGCCCATCATTGAGACGAAGGCCGGCGACATCTCGGCCTACATCCCGACCAACGTCATCTCGATCACCGACGGACAGGTCTTCTTGCAGGCCGACCTCTTCTACTCGGGTATGCGTCCGGCCATTGACGTGGGTAACTCCGTGTCGCGCGTGGGTGGTGCCGCGCAAATCAAGGCGATGAAGTCGGTCGCCGGTTCGCTCAAGATTGACCTGGCGCAGTTCCGCGACCTTGAGTCGTTCGCGACGTTCGGCTCGGAACTCGACAAGACCTCCCAGCAGCAGCTCGATCGCGGCTACCGACTGACCGAACTGCTCAAGCAGGGCCTTAACTCGCCCATGCCGGTCGAAGAGCAGGTTCTCGTCGTCTACGCCGGTACGCGCGGTTGGCTCGACAACGTACCGGTCGCCGACGTGCGACGCTTCGAAACCGAACTGTTGATCAACTTTCGCGCGAAGCACCCCGAGTTCCTGGCGCAGATTCGCGACCAGGGCACCCTGCCCGACACCGACGCGCTGGACGGCGCGCTGCGCTCGTTCCTCGACGGATTCGCGTCGAGTAACTAGCCGATCGATCGAGGAGAGGAGGAACCATGGCTGGCGGACAGGAACGAGTACTACGACGCCGTATTAAGTCGGTGCAAGCGACGCGCAAGATCACTAAGGCCATGGAACTCATCGCCGCGTCACAGATCCCTAAGTCGCAGGCGCGCATCGTGGCGAATCGCCCCTACCGCGACGGCATGCGTCGCGTCATCGTGGAGGCGGCCCTGGCCGACCCGGCGGGCGCGGCCAAGTTGCTCGCGACACCCGAACGCGTCGAGACGTGCGTCGTCGTCGCGATCGTGGGCGATCGCGGGCTCTCGGGGGCCTACAACTCCTCGACCCTGCGCGCGACGGAACGCCTGATTCGCTCCTTGCAGGCGCAAGGTACGCAGGTGCGTCTCTTCACGGTCGGCAAAAAGGCGCCGAGCTACTTCCGCTTCCGCGGCGTCGAGGTCGAAGAGAGTTTCGTGGGCTTCGCGGACCGACCGACCTTCGCCGACGCTCGAGTGGTCGCCGCCAAGGTGGTCGCGCCCTACGTGGACGGTGAGGCTCAGCAGGTCATGCTGGTGTCCACGCGCTTCGCCTCGGCCTCCTCACAGTTCGTCGACACGACGCAACTCCTGCCCCTGACGGTGCCCGAAATGCCCGTCGTTGAGGCCTCCACCGCCTTGAAGGGCTACACCGAGTTTGAACCCGAGGTGGAGCAGTTGTTGGCCTTCCTCGCGCCGCGCGCGCTCGAAAGCGAGATTTTCTCGGCGCTCTTAGAGGGCGCCGCGGCGTTTCACACCAGTCAGCAGCGCGCGATGGCGGCCGCGACGGACAACGCCGACGAACTCGGACAGACCTTGACCCGCGTGATGAACCGAGCCCGTCAGGACTCGATCACCACCGAAATTATGGAAATCGTGAGCGGCGCCGAAGCGCTCCGCTCGGGAAAGTGAGAATGAAATGACCATCGCCCCTGAGAAGACCAGCCTCGAGACCGGTCGCGTCGTCGCGATCGCCGGTCCCGTGGTGGACGTCGAGTTCCCGCCGCAGAGTCTGCCGGAGATCAATCACGCCGTGGAGATGGACATCGAGCTCGACGGCGAGACCATTACCGTCGTGGCTGAGGTCGCCCAGCAGATTGGTGAGGGGCGCGTGCGCTGCGTGTGCATGAAGCCCACCGACGGCCTGGTACGTGGCGCCGTGGTGCGCCAGAGCGGACGGGGTATCTCCGTGCCGGTCGGTGACGCCGTGTTGGGTCACGTCTTTAACGTCATTGGCCAGTCCCTCGACACCGACGACATCGGACCGGTCGAGGACCACTGGGAGATTCACCGCAGCGCTCCGGCCTTCGACCAGCTCGAGCCGCGCGCCACGATGTTCGAAACGGGTATCAAGGTCATTGACCTGCTCGCGCCCTACGTGCAGGGTGGCAAGATCGGCCTCTTCGGGGGCGCCGGCGTGGGCAAAACCGTGCTCATTATGGAGATGATCCGTCGCGTGGCCGAACAGCACGACGGCGTGTCGGTCTTCGCCGGCGTGGGCGAGCGCACTCGTGAAGGTACTGACCTCCTGCTCGAAATGCGCGAGTCGGGCGTTATTGAAAAGACGGCGCTCGTCTACGGCCAGATGGACGAACCACCGGGGGTGCGCTTGCGCGTGGCCCTCGCCGCGCTCACGATGGCCGAGTACTTCCGCGACGTGAAGAACCAAGACGTGCTGCTCTTCGTGGACAACATCTTCCGATTCGTGCAGGCCGGCTCCGAGGTTTCGACGCTGCTCGGTCGCATGCCGTCGGCGGTGGGTTATCAGCCCACGCTGGCCGACGAGATGGGCGAACTCCAAGAGCGCATCACCTCGACGCGCGGTCACTCGATCACCTCGCTGCAGGCCGTCTACGTGCCGGCGGACGACTACACCGACCCGGCGCCGTTCACGACCTTTACCCACCTCGACGCCACCACCGAGTTGAGTCGTCAGATTGCCGCCCTGGGTATCTACCCGGCGGTCGACCCGCTCACCTCGACGTCCAATATCTTGGCGCCGGAGATCGTCGGTGACCGTCACTACGCGGTGGCGCGTCAGGTCCAGCAGATTCTCCAGCGTTACAAGGAACTCCAAGACATCATCGCGATCTTGGGTCTCGACGAACTCTCCGAGGTCGACCGCATCACGGTGGACCGCGCGCGAAAGATTCAGCGTTTCTTGTCCCAGCCGATGTTCGTTTCGAAGATCTTCACCGGTATCGACGGCATCAACGTGCCGGTCGCCGAGACGATTGAGTCCTTCGAGCACTTGGTAAAGGGCGACCTCGACCACTTCCCCGAGCAGGCGTTCTTGAACGTCGGTGGCGCGGCGGACGTGGAGCGCAAGGCCGCGGAGTTGAGCAAGAACTAATGGCGTTGCGCGTAGAGATCGTTTCGCCCGAGGCGGCGCTGTGGTCGGGCCTGGCGACGGCGCTGGTCGCGCGCTCGTCGGCCGGTGACTTTACGATCCTCGACCACCACACGCCCCTCGTGGGTGACGTGGTGCCGGGTCGCGTGAAGGTACTGACCCCCGAGGGAGAGATTGACTTCGCCGTGCACGGTGGGTACTTTCAGGTCGGTCCGGGTGACGAGCCCGGCGTGACCCTCGCGACGGTGCTGGCCGGCGTGGCCGAGCGAACCGACGAGATTGACCTCGCCCGCGCGCAGGTCGCCAAGGACGCGGCCGAGGCGCAGCTCGCCGCGATCGCGCGCGGTGACGCGCACGACGCGGGCGCCCAACTCGTCCTCGAACAGGCCCTGCAACGCGCCGAACTTCGACTCGCTCTCGGCGGCGTGAAGACCACGAAACTGAGTTAGGTGTGGAGTACCGTTGCGCGGACTGTGACTGCGTCGTGGAGCGTGGATTGCGCGTGTTCGCGTGTTCAAGGCCGGACTGTTGCTGCCGCGATTTGCCACGACGCGACGAATCTGCCTCGTAAGGGGACGGGTGCCTCGTTAGGGTTGGCTCATGTCGTCACGCCCCGATCGAGAGTGGCGGGTGCGCGAGAGCCTGGAGAACGCGGAAGGTAATCGCTGCGTTGACCTGTTTGAAAGATCTGACGGTACGTTCGGTTTCGAAGAGTTTCGCCGTGACCCGGAAGATCGAGGCGTGTGGACGCCACTGACGTATTACTCAACGCGAACGTACGCCAATCTCGCGGAGGCGCGTCGTGGCGCGAGCGACGCCGTCGGGTGGCTCGCGCCACACCAGGGCGGCGACGCGCTCTAGCGAGCGCTGACGTAGTCGAGCAGGTCCTTTTTTTCGTGCTCAAGTTCTTCGAGTCGAGCCTTCACGACGTCACCAATCGAAATCATGCCCGTCAAGACGCCGTGATCGACGACCGGCACGTGGCGGATGCGACGATCGGTCATCATCGTCATAAGCTCGTTCACGAGCGTCGATTCGTCACACGTCGTGACGTCCGTACTCATCAGGTCGGCCACGGTGTCGTTCAGCACCGACGCCCCCCGACTGGCGAGGGCGCGCACGACGTCACGCTCGGAGAAGATACCCACGAGCGGTGGGGTTGATCCGGTCACTACGAGCGCGCCGATGCCGCGCTCCTTTAAGAGCGCGACCGCCTCGCTCACGCTCTGGCTGGGTGCCACCGTGGCCACCTCGTGGCCCTTACTGGCGAGGAGATTGGCTACGTGCATCTCGACCCCTTCCCTGATCCCGCGAGAACGTGGGACTCTGGCCCGAGACTACGGCGGGCTCGCGCGCGGGGCAAGAGGCACCTTGTGTGCCTGCGCACAAGGTCTCAAAAGCCCGCGGTCGTGAACTCCTGGAGCTTGTCGTGGCGATGGAACGTCTCAATCGTGCGCACGGTGCCGGACCGTGAGCGCACCACTAAGGACTGGGTCGTGGCGCCGAAATCGTGGAAGCGCACGCCGCGTAAAAAGTCGCCGTCGGTGATTGCGGTCGCGGAGAAAAAGCAGTTGTCACTCGCCACGAGGTCGTCGGTGGTGAGCACTTTAGTGAAGTCGTAACCGAGCGCCTCGGCCGTGCGGCGTTCCTCGGGTGTCGTGGCGTGGAGCACCCCTTGAATCTCGCCACCAAGTCCCTTGAGCGCCGCCGCCGCGATCACGCCTTCGGGCGTACCGCCGACGCCAAAGAGCACGTCGGCGCCCGAGTTTGGCCAGCCGGTCGCGATCGCCCCGGCGACGTCGCCGTCGGTAATGGAGAGCACGCGCGCGCCCGCTTCGCGCACTTCGGCGACGAGGTCGTCGTGACGCGGCCGATCCAAAATGACGACGCCCAACTCCTGGACTGGCTTTTTCAGTCGCTTCGCGAGTTCGTTGAGATTGTCGGTGGCGCTGGCGTTGACGTCGACACTGCCACGACCGCGCGGCCCGACCGCGACCTTCTTCATGTAAAAACAGGGGCCCGGGTCGAACATCGTCCCGGCTTCAGAGAGCGCGATTACCGAGAGCGCGCCGTTTCGTCCCATCGCGGTCAGCGTCGTGCCGTCAATGGGATCGACCGCGACGTCCACTTGGGGGGGTCGCCCGTCGCCGATGCGCTCGCCGTTGTAGAGCATCGGGGCTTCGTCTTTTTCTCCTTCGCCGATCACGACCACGCCGTCCATGGCGACCGCGCCGAGTACGAAACGCATCGCGTCGACCGCGGCGCCGTCGGCGGCGTTCTTGTCACCGCGTCCGGCCCAGCGGGCCGCCGCGATCGCCGCGGCTTCGGTGACGCGAATGAGTTCTAGGGCGATGTTGCGATCCGGCCGCGACGGTGGCTGCACGCCCCCAGCGTACTCCGGGCCCTCGCCCCCACCAGGAGAAGAGGCCCGGGGCGGCAATACTTAAGAGGTGAGTTCTCTCGTGGTAAAGCCCGTTGGCGCGCTCAGTGGTGAGGTCGTGGCCCTCGGGGCGAAGAACGCCGTGCTCAAGCAGATGGCCGCCTGCCTGCTCGCTAGTGGCACGCACCGACTGCGCAACGTCCCCGAAATCACCGACGTGGCCATCATGAGTGAGTTGCTCGAGGCGCTGGGCTGTTCGGTCTCGGCGGTCGTGGCCAACGAGATCACTATTGAGGTCCCGCCGCGCGAGGACCTCCACCCGGTCGCGCCGGCGCACCTCTTCGAGGCCATGCGCGCCTCCATTGTGGTGCTCGGTCCGCTTCTCGCGCGTTGCGGCGAAGCGAACATGGCGTTGCCCGGTGGTGACGACTTCGGCCAGCGACCCATCAACTTTCACACCGACGGTTTGAGCGCGATGGGCGCCACCTTCCAGAACGACCGCACGTCGATTCACGCCGCGGTGGCGCGCGCGCGCCTGCGTGCGACGCGTACCACGCTGGAGTACCCGAGCCACACCGCCACTGACAACTTGATGATGGCCGCGGTACTGGCGGAGGGTCGCAGCGTCATCGACAACGCGGCGCGCGAACCCGAGGTCGAAGATCTGGGTCGTCAACTGGTGGCGATGGGGGCGCGCATTGAGGGGCTCGGCACGTCGCGCCTGACGATCGACGGCGTCGCGGAGTTGCGCGCCACGACCCACGAGGTCGTGAGCGACCGGGTCGTGAGCGCCACCTACCTGGCGGCCGGTCTGATCACGGGTGGGCACGTGCGGGTCCTCGACGCGCGCGCCGAGCACATGGAGATGCTGTTACGCAAGTTGAGCGCGATGGGCGCACGAGTGGACACGTCGGGTGCGGGCGTGGCCGTGCAGGGGCCAGCGCACCTGCGCGCCTGTGACGTGGCGACCCTGCCGTACCCCGGCGTCGCCACCGACTACAAACCCCTCCTCACGGCCACCTTGAGTGTCGCCGAAGGCGTCTCGGTCGTCACGGAGAACCTCTTCGTGGGGCGCTTTCGCTACGTGGACGAGCTCATACGACTCGGCGCGTCCATCACGACTGAGGGCCATCACGCGGTCGTGCGGGGCGTCGCGGGACTGGTGGGTACCTCGGTACGCGCGACCGATATTCGCGCCGGAGCGGCCCTAGTACTGGCCGGGCTCGTGGCGGAGGGCGCCACCACGGTGTCGGGACTCGAACACCTCGACCGCGGTTACGACCACTTCGCGACGCGCCTGCGCGACCTGGGCGCGAACGTCGAGCGCGTCGCGTGATCGACCGCGAACCCCGCGCACTGTTCGCCCAGGCGAAGGAAGGTTCGCGCACGGCGCTGGCGCGCCTGGTCACTTACGTGGAGTCCGGGGGGGCTCGTCAACGCGAGAGCGTCGCTCTCGCCTACGCCAGCGCGCCACCGTACGTGGTGGGGCT
>JAGWHY010000021.1 GCA_028873575.1 Acidobacteriota bacterium
ACGTCACACTCGGCGCCAGCGCGTCCCCCTCGGTACTTGAGGGTCTCACGCTCACCGACATCGGACGAGACCTCAGTGTCGCGTCGAGTCCCGTCGCCCAAGCGGTAGATGGGACCGCGAACTATCTGATCGCCGCGCTGTGCACCATGGTGCAAGGAGCGACCCCACCGCTGTGTGCGACGCCTGTGATTCGCGCGGCGTCGAGGGCACTCGTCTCTGGAGTGTCACCGACCTCGCAGTCGCCCAGTGCGTCGACGTATCCCACGCAGCCGCCAACCAACGCGCCACGGTCGCTCTGGCGGGCCTGGAGCGTGCGTCAGCACGAATTCATGCTCCACGCCGCCGCGACCTATCGGGCGCCCAATCCTGCGTGTACCGTCATCAAAATCTCCGTAATTTCAGCTCGATACAAAAAGACCACGCTCGGCATTCCGCCAGGGATCACCGTCTGGGCGCTGTCACTTGAGGGCAAGTGTCCTCCAGGTAGCAGCGGCAAGGGGCTGTGACCAGCTTGATTGGCGTCAAGATAACAGTCAGTTTGTGAGGGTTCGCGTCGGTTCTCGGAAGAATACCCGCGCCCCACATGACCAATTGTCCGCATTGACTTAATGCCCGAATTATGCCCAAACGACTAATGCATGAAACAGGGTCCAATAAAAATGTCGCTTTAACAGTGATTTTTCTCACTCAATATTTTGACGCCGCCAACCTTCCAAGCCGGCTATGCGGGTTCGATTCCCGTCACCCGCTCCAACTGGGCTGAACCCCGTTAAGTGGTCCAAGTGGCGCACGAATCGGGGTCCCCGCAGCGACTCAAACACCGGGCGCCGCTAACCTCGGATTGTTGACCAGTGCTATGCATAACTCTTGAAATTGTGTAGTGACGCATTCCTTCGAAGGGCGGTGCGATGTGGCCGAGAACATCGATGAGGAACTCCACGTTTCGGCTCCCAAAACGGTCGCGGTCGGCCTGCCCGCCGTACGTCATTCAATGCAGCTCGCGTTCAATGAAATGGGAGTGAAGCGCACCGCCATCACGCTGAGTTCGCTGAACCAAGTCAAGGGTTTCGACTGTCCCAGTTGCGCATGGCCGGACCAGGCGCCTGGCGAGCGCAGCCACGCGGAATTCTGCGAAAACGGCGCCAAGGCCGTGGCGTGGGAGGCCACGAGAAGCCGCGTCGACCGAGAGTTCTTTGCGACGCACTCCGTCGACGAACTTCGCCGCGCGGACGACTACTCCCTCGAGCATCACGGCCGCCTCACCGAGCCCATGTACCTCGCGCCGGGCGCGACGCACTACACACCCATCTCGTGGGACGACGCACTGGCGTTGTGCGCCGCTCGCCTGCGGGCGCTGCCCGACGCGAACCGTGCCGTCTTTTACACGAGTGGTCGGGCCAGTAACGAGGCGGCCTTTCTCTACCAACTCTTGGCGCGACGCCTGGGCACCAATAATCTGCCCGATTGTTCGAACATGTGTCACGAGTCAAGTGGAGCGGCACTGAGTGAGACCATCGGCGTTGGCAAAGGTACCGTCAGTCTGCAGGACATCACTGATCACGCTGACCTCATCGTGATTGTTGGACAGAATCCGGGGACGAATCACCCGCGAATGCTCAGCGCCCTCGAGACCGCCAAGCGGCGCGGCGCGCGCATCGTCGCGGTGAACCCGCTGCCCGAGGCGGGACTGGTGCGATTCAAGAATCCACAAAAGGCCCGAGGACTCATTGGTCGAGGAACGACTCTGACCGATCGCTACTTAGCGGTGCGAGTGAACGGCGACCTCGCACTGTTCGCGGGCGTTAACAAGGCGTTGTTGGCTCGCGAAGAGGCGTCGCCCGGTACCGTCTTCGACCACGCGTTTCTCGATCGGTACTGTGACGGACTTGACGAGGCCATACAGGGATGGCGCGATCTCAATTGGACGGACCTCGAACTCGCGAGTGGCCTTGCGCGAGACGAATTTGAGGCGTTCGCCGCCGACGTGGTCGCCGCCGAGCGCGTCGTGGTCTGCTGGGCCATGGGTATCACCCAGCACCGAAACGCGGTCGCCACCATTCGCGAAATCGTTAATTTCTTGCTACTTCGCGGCAATATTGGACGCCCGGGCGCGGGACCCTCACCCATTCGGGGCCACAGTAACGTCCAAGGAGACCGGACGATGGGCGTCTGGGAGAAGATGCCCGACGAGTTCTTAGATCGTTTGCGCGACGAATTCCACTTCGAGCCACCTCGTCGCCACGGCTTCGACACGGTCAACGCCATTCGTGCCATGCGTGACGGACGGGTCGACGTCTTCTTTGCTCTCGGCGGTAACTTCGTCGCCGCGACCCCCGATACCGACGTCACGCAAAGCGCGATGGCGGCGTGTCAATTGACGGTTCACGTGGCCACGAAACTCAATCGCTCGCACCTCTGGCACGGACGTGAAGCCTTGCTGCTGCCGTGTTTGAGCCGTTCGGAGCGAGACGTTCAACCAAGCGGCGAACAGTTCGTGACGGTCGAAGACTCCATGGCAATGGTGCACTCGTCCAAGGGAAGGCTCGAACCGGGTTCCGAGGAGTTGCGTAGCGAAGTCGCCATCATCGCCGGACTCGGCGACGCCCTCTTTGGCGAGGACGTTGGCTGGCGAGAAATGGGTCGCGACTACCGTAAAATTCGCGCTCACATTGAAAACGTGATTCCCGGTTTCGAAGACTACGAAGAACGCGTCGGCGAGGCCGGCGGCTTCGTGCTCCCTCGCGGTCCCCACGACTCGCGTACCTTCGCCACCGCGACGGGCAAGGCCCGCTTCACCCGCAACCTCGTCGACACCGTGAGCGTGCCCGAGGGCCACTTGCTTTTACAAAGCGTCCGATCCCACGACCAATTCAACACCACCGTGTACGGACTCGACGATCGCTACCGCGGTATTAAAGGTGGTCGTCGGGTGGTCTTTGTCAACGAAGCAGACCTCGCCGAGCGCGGTCTGCGCGACGGCGACGTCGTGGATCTGGTGAGTGTGTGGTCCGACGGCGAACGCTATGCTCGGGGATTTCGCGCCGTGGCCTATCCCACGCCCAAGGGCTGCGCGGCGGCCTACTTTCCCGAAGTCAACGTCTTGGTGCCCCTCGACTCCACCGCGATCGGGAGTAACACGCCAACGTCCAAATCGATCGTGATACGGATTGAACCCGCGTCCTGACGACGCGTGAACGCCACGTCTACGCCTGGGCCGCCTCACTGACCCGCTCGGCGCCGGCGTACACAACCATCGAGGGCCCACGGAGAAAACCCACGAGGGTCAGACCCGCTTCCTGGGCCAAGTCAACGGCGAGTGACGACGGCGCCGAAACCGCGCAGAGCATTCCCACGCCCGCCATAATCGCCTTTTGCACGAGTTCGAACGACGCGCGACCCGACACCAGCAGTATCGACGATCGCAGTGGCAACTGTCCCTCGCGGAGCGCCCAGCCCACGACCTTGTCGACCGCGTTATGGCGTCCGACGTCCTCGCGCACAGCGAGAAGCTCTCCGGTCGCGCGAAAGAGTGCCGCCGCGTGCAGCCCACCGGTCTTATCAAACACGGATTGAGCCTCGCGCAGGCGATCGGGCAAGGTGGACAGGAACGCGGCACTGACGAGCATTGGGTCGTCGCTGACGTTGAATTTTGAGCGCGTGCGCACGGCGTCAATTGACGCCTTGCCGCAGAGTCCGCACGAACTCGTAGTAAAAAACGCCCGAGCCACGTCGTCGCTCGGAGCAGCCACGCCCTCGGCGAGGTTCAATTCAAGAATGTTGAACTGATTCACCTCGGCAACGTCCGTTCCGACGCAGTAACGCATCGCGCGAAGTTCGCGCACGTTCGAAATGACGCCTTCACTCACCAAAAACCCGGCGGCTAAATCAAAATCATTGCCCGGCGTCCTCATGGTCACCGCGAGGGAGCGCCCATTAACGCGAAGTTCCAAGGGCTCTTCGCCCGCGAGGACGTCGCGCTCCCGGCGCGCCGCGCCACCCACCGTCACGCGCACTACCGATCGCTGGGGCGATACACGACTCACGTCAACTCCTCTGGCCTGCGACGACGAACGCGCGAGGACACGAAAGCTCGGTGTTCCGGACACCGAGAACAGGTCCCCACGTCCTGTCAGAAACGATACCCACGATCACGAAACGCCGATACTCGCCTACGGTGCCGCGTTCGTCTCTCGGCCAACGAACAGTAGAGTTCGTGGCGTGACCACTCCCGAATCGCGGTGGATTAGCGCCTTCGCCGAGCAACTCGGCGTGGAGCCACCCGACGACGACCTTCGCGACGCCATCCTCGCGCTCGCGGGAACGGCCGCGCACGCGTCGCAGCGGACGGCGGCTCCACTCGCGTGTTGGTTAGCCGCGACGTCGAATCTCAACGCGCACGACGCGCTCCGTCTCGCGCTTACTATTCCCCCCACCTCAGAATCCGACGACGAACGCTGAAAACCAGGCCGACGCGTGACGTGGGTCGAATCGTTTTCCAGGATTGGTCGCCGCGCCATCGCGCGCACGCTCAACGTCCTCACCGGTCACGTGACGAGGCCCAATCGATCGAGGTCGGCGGGGCTGTCCACGTCCGCGAAGTTCGTCGCCGTCGCGACCTGCCCCCACGCCGACTCATCGAGCAGGGTCACGCGGGGCTGAGTGGCGAGGTAGCGCAGTGACCGAACGCCACGTTTCACGTGCTCCTCAGCGTCACGCAGGTCATGCGCACACCATTTCGCGCACAACGGCTGGAGTCGACCATTGACGACGGGTACGACGGAACCAGGCCCTTCCCAGTCGCGCAAGAGTGCCAAGAGTTCTTCGGTAAGTAACGCCAGGTCACCCGCGATCACCAGGGCGGGGCCGTCGTGGCCCCGACGTTGCAGGGCCTGGCACCCGGCCGCGATTGCGACGAGAGGGCCCTGACCGCGAGGCTCTTCCATGATCGACGCCAAGCCGGACACGCCGGGACCAACTTCCAGGGCCGTCTCAACGACACGGCTCAGGAGCCGCCCGTTTCGTTCCGCCAACGTGAGACCGCCGCCGTCGATCACCAGGCGAAGCTTGTCTCGACCCATCCGGCGACTCTCGCCACCACAGAGCAAAAGGGCCGCCACTGTGGATGAAGGTTCGCGCACCTCTTCATGGTACAAAGCGTGCGGCACGGGGGCGCCCTCGCGGGGCGCTCGACGACAGTTCGACGCGTGCGGCGCCTGCGGCGCGAGAATTCGTGATTGAGAGGCGACGACTCGCGAATACAAAGAACCCCACCCTCCTCACCGAGAGGTGAGGAGGGTGGGGTTCTTTCTTCCCTCGAAGTTTACGAACGAACGTCGATCTTCGAGGTCGCGGGCTTGTGAGGCGCGCCCTTCACCAGCACCGACGTCGCGATCAGCGTGTCATTCGTGCTAGTCAGACCCATGGCCCCGATCTCCTGGCCAACGGCGAGGGTGGCGAACGTCGCGACTTGACCCTTCATCGTGAAGATGGTCGTCGCCGTCACGTCAACCGTGCGCGTCGTGTTGTTAGGACCGGTGATCGTGAGCACGCCGGCGGTCGCGGTGCCGCTGATGGCCGTGATCTTGCCCTCAAACTTCACCAGGTCCACGCGGACGTTGGTCACCGTGTTCGGGGTGGTCGCGCTGAGCGAGAGGTCAACGCGCTCGCCCACGGCCAGCGCCGTGGCACTCGCCGCGGTGCGACCCTCGAAGTAGGTGGTCGCCGCGGTCGTGGCGTAGGTCACGCTCGTGCCGTTCTTGAGCGTCACCGTCAGCGACTCGGGCGTGGTGGCCGAGATGGCGCTAATCGTGCCGCTCGCGTGCAGGCCGTCGTGACCCTTTTGACCGTGGTGATTCGCGTCGTGCGCAAACGCGACGCTGGTGCCGCCGACGGTAAGCGCCAAACCAACAAGGGACGAGGTCGCCACGCGTACGGCTTTCATGTTTCGTGAAGCGTTCATGGTCTTGCCTTCTTTCTGTGTACTCAGTTGAGCCACGGAGAGAGTCTGGCCACCGAGTTTTAGAAATGTCTCAGACCATCGTGAGAGAAGTCTGCGAAAGTGCGCGCAAAGAGCCCCAGGAGGACAATTGTCATCCCACTGTCATTTAGCAAGGCTCGACGAGGCGACAACTTTCACGTCGCGGCGGGCTAACGACGTCGGCGTGGCGCGCGCTCTTCGAGGGCTAGTTGCGGCGCGTCCACGTACGACGGGCCGACGAAGCGCGACCCTCGGCGCGCGTTCACCGGAAAGATCACCTCCGGACGAAACGCGCGGCCCTTCGACTCGCCCGCGCGGCCGCCGCGCACCTCAACCCACTCTTCACCCGTCACCTCGTTACGCGCAAAGGCGACGAAGGACCACTGGCCGCGGTACTCGCGCTCGACGTTGACCGCCACCGGGTCTCCTCGACGCAAACCGCGCCACGACTCGACGCGACGCACGCGCGCGTCGGCGGCGGCGGCAGAAGGTTTACTCACCTCTCTATTCTGACCGACACCGTCTTTCCAACGTCACAGGCCCGACCTAGCGTACGACCATGGTCTTTGCGCAACCGCTCCCCGTCGCCCTCTCCCCCTCGCGGCTGAGTGACTTTCAGTCCTGTCCGCGGCGCTACCAGCACGCGTCGGTCGATCGCATACCCCAGCCCGCCTCCTACGCCAGTACTAAAGGTCGCTACGTCCACGCGATCTTGGAACTGCTCTTCGCCCTCGACGCCGCGCAACGTACCCGCGAGCGCGCGAGCGCTCTTCGCGACGAGGCCGAGGCGACTGTCCTGACCGACGAGGTGCGCGCCGATCTCGAGCTCGACGCGACGATGCTCGAACGACTGCGCGCCGAGAGCGAGGAGATTTTGGACGTCTACTTCGTGATGGAAGACCCCCGGCACGTTCACCCCGAGGGCGTCGAGCTGCGGCTAAATGTGGAAGTAGCAGGTACGCCGTTACTCGGCATCCTCGATCGACTCGACCGCGACGACGAGGGGAATTTGGTCATCGTCGACTACAAGACCGGATCAGTCCCCGACCGTCGCTACGACTCCTTGACCTTCGCGAACACCGAGCTCTACGCCGCGCTGTGCGAGTCGCACTTCGGTGAACGACCCGCGGCCATCCGCCTGCTGTACGTCGCCAAGGGCACCACCATGGAACGCCGCGTGAGTGACGTGGTCGTGCGAGCCCGCGTCCAGAGTGCCCAGCAGGCGTGGTCGCGTATCACTACTTATTACGACGACGGCGACTTTCCGGCGACGCCCTCAGCGCGCGCCTGTCGGTTCTGCGCGTATCAAGAGCGGTGTCGCGCGGCCGGCGTGCCCGTCGTGATCCGCTAGTCCTTAAACTGGCGCGGTGAAATCGTTCAAACTTTCCTACGACTACCGCTGCCCCTTCGCCAAAAACATCCACCTACACGCGATCGCCGCGCTGCGCGCCGGCGCCGATTTTTCGATTGAATTCTCGCCCTGGACCATGAGCCAGGGGTACCGCGACGCCGGCGCCCCCGACGTCTGGGTCGACCCGGCGAAGGACGCGGACCTGCTCGCTCTCGCGGTAAGTGTCTCCATTCGCGATCAGCAAAGCGCGCACTTCCTCGACGCGCACGAGGCACTCTTTCGCGGACGTCACGAAAGGGGCCTCGCGCTCAAGAGTTGGGCCGACGTCGAAACGGCACTCGCCGCGACGAAGGTTGACTTGGCAGCAGTACGTCGCGACGTGAACGCACGACGGCCCCACGAGGTCATTGGGGCGACGTTCCGCGAATTTGAGAACTACGAGGCCTTTGGCGTGCCGACGTTCGTCGTCGACGGTGACGCGACATTCGTCCGGTACATGCAAGCACCGAGTGGCAATGGCCAAGCCTCCGCCAAGCTCTTGGACTCACTGGTCACGCTCATGAGTAGCGAGATGGACCTCAATGAGTTCAAGCACACCAAGGTGCCGTTTTAACGCTTAGGCGAAAAGTCGAAAGACCAATTCCAGCAAGCAGACGAGCGCGAGCGCGACCCACGGCACGAACGCTCTGGTGGACTGCTCGTTGCGCGCCACGCGTCGCGCCGTCCAGGCGGTGAGCGCTAACAACAACACTGCGGCGGCGTCGTTGACAATCGCGAGGGTGGACGCGCCGGTGCCCTTAAGTCCCACCACCAGTAGCGCCCCCGCGACGACTTCGACGGCGCCCTGGAGCCGGTAGTTCCGCTTGGTGATTTCCAGGCGACCAGCCTGAGCCGACGCGTGGGGGCTAAAGACCACGCGCTGAATCCCAATCGAGAAAAAGGTGAGGAACAGCGCGAGTGAGATAAGACTGGCGACGACTAGCAACGGGGCTCCTTTGTGCCCCTCAAATCTACTCAACCCTTCGACGTCGAGCTTCCGGTGGGGCCGCGCCGATTGAGAAAACGCTCCCCACCGAAATGGACCCCATGATCGCGTCGAAGTCCTCGAGTTTGCGAAACGCCGTTTCGCGTCGCGACGTGGACACGCCAACTATCGTCATGCTCGTGAATCCATCGCGCGCCGTCTTACCCAGGGTGGGCGTCGTCGGCGGAGGTCAGTTGGCCCTCATGATGGGCGAGGCGGCGGCGGCGGCGGGCGTCGAATTGACCGTGCTCGCCGAATCGCCCCACGATCCTGCCTCGACGACCATCCCCCGCGTGATCGTGGGCTCGCCCCACGAGGACGCGGCGCTGCGCGAACTCGCCGCCGGGGTTGACGTCATTACCTTCGACCACGAGCTCGTCGATCTGGAGGTTCTCACGTCCCTCGAAAACGACGGCGTCGTCTTTCGCCCCAGTCCTCGGGCTCTTCGCTTTTCGGTCGACAAGGCCTTTCAGCGTCAAGCACTCGCCGAGGCCAAGCTTCCCGTGCCCCGCTTCGTGGTCACGAGCGACGTCACGCTCGAGACCGCGAGAGCCTTCCTCGCCAATCTGCGCGGAGAACCCGTCGTCAAGGCCCCCCGGGGCGGCTACGACGGTCGGGGCGTGTACTTTCCCACCTCGCGCGTCGAGACCATCGAAATCTTCGATCGATTACGCGTCAACGGGGACGTCCTGTTAGAAGAGCGACTGGCCCTGCGCGGCGAATTCGCCCAGCAGGTGGTGCGCGGCGTCGACGGCGCCTTCGAACTCTTCCCCCTCGTGGCGACCGTGCAGTCCGAGGGAATGTGCGTCGAGGTGCGCTTCCCCAGTGAACTCTCCAACGATCTCGTCCGGCGCGCGAACGAATTGACCACCCAACTAGCGCAGTTAGTCGAACCCGTCGGCGTCATGGCCGTCGAATACTTCTTGACCGACGCGGGACTACTCGTCAACGAACTCGCGTTGCGTCCCCACAACAGCGGGCACTGGACTATTGAAGGCGCCACGGCCAGCCAGTTCTCCGAGCACCTTCGCGCCGTGAGCGGCCAAGAACTGGCGCCCATAGCGCTGACCAAACCCGCCGCGGTCATGGTGAACGTGGTGGGCGCGTCACGAGAGGGTTCGCCACAGCGCGCACGCGACGTCGCGGGGGTCTTCGTCCACGATTACGCCAAGGCCTGGCGACCGGGGCGAAAACTCGGCCACGTGACGGCTCTCGGTGACGACCTCGCGAGCACGCACGTGCGAGCATGGAAGAGTGCGGTCGCCTACGGCACCGCGGCGAAGGAGACGTAATGGATCGCCCACTCGTCAGTGTTGTTATGGGCAGCGCCTCGGACCACGACGTGATGAATGACGCCACCACGGTCTTGCGCGACTTTCACGTTCCCTACGAAACGCACGTGCTGTCCGCGCACCGCACCCCTGAAGCCATGCTCGATTACGCCAGGACCGCGCGTGAGCGGGGACTACGCGTCATCATCGCCGGCGCGGGTGGTGCCGCGCACCTCCCGGGAATGATCGCCTCGATGACGACGTTGCCGGTCATCGGCGTCCCCATCGCCCTGGCGCGTCTCGACGGACTGGACTCACTGCTTTCCATCGTTCAAATGCCCCGGGGCGTGCCGGTCGCGACGGTCGCGGTCAACGGTGCCGCCAACGCGGGACTTCTCGCCGTACGCGTCTTAGGTGTCGACGACGAAGGGCTCGGCGGCGCCCTGGAGG
Organism: Acidobacteriota bacterium; assembly: GCA_028873575.1. Classification (GTDB taxonomy): domain Bacteria; phylum Actinomycetota; class Acidimicrobiia; order Acidimicrobiales; family RAAP-2; genus RAAP-2. The sequence continues at coordinate 10,074 of JAGWHY010000021.1, forward strand.
AGTTTCGCCTGCGCCTCGGTGATTTAGCCCGCGAGCAAGACGCGAAACTCCCCCGCGAAGAGGTAATTCCTTCTTAAAATCGCGTTGGCGCCTGGCATTACCCGACGCCGCGCGCCCTAGTCTGGACTCAAACCAAAGGAGGCCCTCGTGGGTGTCATGAAGCGAATCTCCACCATCTTCCAAGCCAAGGCCAACACGGCGCTCAATAAGGCGGAGGATCCGCGCGAGACGCTCGACCTGTCGTACGAACAGCAGCTCGAAAACCTGACCAAAGTGAAGCGCGCGGTCGCCGACGTCGCGACGGCGCGCAAGCGCGTCGAAATCCAGGCCGAGCAGATCAAGTCGCAGGGCGACAAGCTGGCGGACCAGGCCAAGGCCGCGCTCGCCCAAGGCAACGAGCCCCTCGCTCGCGAGGCCCTCACGCGTCGTGAGGCGCTCGTCGCGCAGTTGAAGGATCTCGAAACCCAACACGCCCAAGTTGAGGAACAACAGCACAAGCTCGAGGACACCGCCACCAAGCTCCAGACTCAGGTCGAGGCCTTTCGTACCAAGAAGGAGACCATTAAGGCGACTTACACGGCCGCCGAGGCGTCGGCGCACGTCTCGGAGGCCATCAGCGGCATCTCCACCTCCATGGGTGACGCCGGCGCCGCGATGCAGCGCGCCCAGGACAAGGTCGCCGAGATGCAGGCGCGCAGCGGCGCGCTCGACGAACTCATGAGTTCAGGCGCCCTCACGGACCTGACCGGTACCGCGACCGACGATATCCAGGCCCAACTCGACCGCGCGAGCGCCAACGCCGACATCGACGCGCAGCTGGCCGCCCTGAAGAGTCAGATCGCGAGCCCCACCGCGGCCGGCGAACTGCCCGCGAGCGAGGAGAAGTAACGATGGCCAAAACCAAAATTGAAAGCGACCACGGACTCAACGTCCGCATGTTCATCACGGGTCTGTCCCTCGTACTGCTGTACGCGATTCTCGTCACGGTCCTGCTCAACCTCGGCGTGTCGACGCTCGCCGTCGTCGTCATCGGCGCGGCCCTGTTATTTAGCCAGTACTACTTCTCGGACAAGATCGCGATGTTCTCGATGCGCGCCCACGAGGTCACGCCGCAACAAGAGCCTCGTTTGCACGAGATCGTCGATCGGCTCTGTCTCTTGGCCAACATGCCCAAGCCCCGCGTGGGGATTTCGGACATGGACATTCCCAACGCCTTCGCGACCGGACGAAGCCCCAAGGCGGCGGTGATCTGCACCACGCGCGGTCTGATGGCGCGACTGAGCGACGAAGAGGTTGAGGCGGTGCTGAGCCACGAGCTCAGCCACGTCGCGCACCGCGACGTCGCGGTGATGACCATTGCGTCGGGCGTCGGCATGCTCGCGGGTCTCATCAGCCGAATGGCGATGTGGGGCGCCATGCTCTCGGGCGGGGGCCGATCGAAGGACGGCGAGAACCTCGTGCTACTCGAAATGGTGACCTGGCTGGTCTCGATGATCGTCTACGTGATCGCCTTCTTACTCACGATGGCGCTCTCGCGTTACCGCGAGCTCGCGGCCGATCGATCGGGCGCCATCCTCATTGGCAAGCCGAGCGTGCTCGCCAGCGCGCTCGTGCACATTACCGGTGACATGGGACGAATACCGCGCACCGACCTGCGCAAGGCTGAGGGCATGAACGCCTTCTTCTTCGTGCCGGCCCTTGCGGGCGGGACCGCTGCCACCCTATTTTCCACGCATCCCTCACTCGAAAAGCGACTGGATCAGTTGAGCAAACTCGAGAAGGAACTCAACGGCTAGTGGGTCTTCGCGACGCGCTCTTTGGACGCACGAAACAGGTCGCGCCGAAGCTCGACAACCTCTTCGCGTTGCCCAACGCCGCGATCACCCTGCAAAGCGAGCTCGACCTCGTCACCTCGGGTCAGGCCGGCCTGTGCTTTAAGGCGAGCAGTGGCGAGTCGACCCTCGAGACCGACGACGACATCAAGGCACTCCTCGACTTCGATCCGACGAACACGTCGGTGACCCTCACGACCGACGACTTGGGCTTTCGCTGGCTGGTAATTACCGACCCCGACCTCGACAGCCAAGTCACCCGACTGCACGCGGCCAATTCTTCCATGGTGGAGCACGGGCTCGGGCCACGTCTGCTCTGCGCGGTCTTTGGCTTCAAGCCCGCCACGCCGCCGGGGGAAGGTTCGGTTCGCCTGGTGTACCTGCTCAAGCAGGGCACCTTTTATCCCTTCGCGCCGACGGGTCCCGACGCGCGCGACAACGAACTCGAACTTCGCGTTCGATCGTTTTTAGGTACGGACCTGCCGATTGAAAAGGATCTCTCGCGCTGGATGGCGCTGTGGAACCTCCCCGTGAGTTGAGCGTTCTACGGGTGGGTCATATCTTCAGGCACGACCGCGGCGTCGAACTCCTCGCCGGTCAAAAAGCCGAGGGCCAACGCCGATTCGCGTAGCGTGGTGCGTTCCTTGTGCGCCTTCTTCGCGACCTGCGCGGCCTTGTCGTAGCCAATAATCGGGTTGAGCGCAGTGACCAGCATGAGTGAGTTCTCAAGGTGGCGCTGAATCTGGTCGTAGTCGGGCTCGAGGCCCTCAACGCAGAACTCGCGGAAACGATCGCAAGCGTCACTCAGTAGGTCAATGGAGTTGCAGAAGTTATGAATCATGACGGGCTTACAGACGTTGAGTTCGAGGTTGCCGCGTGATCCCGCGATCGAGATCGCCGCGTCGTTGCCGTAGACCTGAATCGCGACCATGATCATCGCCTCGCTCTGGGTGGGATTGACCTTGCCCGGCATAATTGAGCTCCCGGGTTCGTTCTCGGGCAACTTCAACTCACCGAGACCCGATCGCGGGCCCGACCCCAACCACCGCAAGTCGTCGGCAATCTTCGAGAGACTCGCGGCGAGAGTTTTGACGGCGCCGTGCGCGAAAATCAGCGCGTCGTGGGCGGCCAAGGCGGCGAACTTATTGGGCGCGGTGACGAAGGGCTGACCCGTCAGTGACGCGATGCGCGACGCCACCCGATCGCCAAATTCGGGATGCGTGTTAAGTCCCGTGCCGACGGCGGTGCCGCCGGCGGCTAGTTCGTAGAGCGCGCCGAGTACCTGCTGCAGTCGTACGAGGTCCGCGTCGAGTTGCGCGACGTAGCCCGAGAACTCTTGGCCCAGCGTGAGCGGGACGGCGTCCATGAGGTGCGTGCGGCCAATTTTCGTCACGCCGTCGTAGGCCCGGGCCTTCTCGTCGAGCGCGTCGCGCAGACGCGACACCGAGGGAATGAGTCGATCAGAAATTTCCATCACGGCGGCAATGTGCATCGCTGTCGGAAACGTGTCATTCGACGACTGCGACATGTTGACGTCGTCGTTGGGGTGCACCGGCACTTTGGAGCCCATGACGCCTCCGGCGAGTTCGATCGCTCGGTTCGAGATGACCTCGTTGACGTTCATGTTGGTCTGCGTGCCCGAGCCGGTCTGCCACACGCGGAGCGGAAACTCCCCCGCCAGCGTCCCGTCAACGACTTCTTGGGCCGCGCGCTCGATAAGTTCCGCCTTCTCGGCCGAGAGCTTGCCCAGGTCATGGTTGGCCTGCGCAGACGCCAACTTCAGGACGCCGAAGGCTCGAATGAGGGCCGGGGGCATTGTCTCGTGGGAGATCGCGAAGTGGTGCAGGCTTCGCTCGGTCTGCGCGCCCCAGTAATGCGCCGCAGGGACCTCAATCGCGCCCATCGTGTCAGATTCAATACGTACGTCACTCATTGTTACGACTTCTTCGCTTTCTTTGCTGGGGTTGACTTCGTCGTTGTCGCGCTCTTATTGACCTTCGTCGTTGCCGCGACCTTGGTCGCCTTGGTTGCCTTGGTTGCCTTCGTGGTCGCCGCCACCTTGGTCGCCGTCGTCACTTTCACCGCTCTCACGACCTTACGTACTGAGGTCGGACTTGCCACGCCCTCGTACAGCGCCACGCCCGTGGCGACCACTTGGCGCGCGGCGATGACGTCGCGCGCGCGCGGACCGTCGCCGTCGCCGGGCACTTCGAGCAAGAGCGGCAGTTCGCGAATGAGGGGGTGACCCACCAGGGGCGCGAGTCCCTGAGGTCCAATGGTCCCCTCACCGATATTGGCGTGGCGATCGCGATTGCCGCCTAACTCAATCTTGGAATCGTTGAGGTGTAGACAGGCCAATCGCTCCACCCCAACACTCGAGGCGACGTCGTCCATCAACGACTGCGTTCCCACCACGCTCGAGTAGTCAACCCCACTCGCCCACAGGTGTTGGGTGTCAATACAGAGCCCGAGACGTTCGTCACCGCCGCACGCGTCAATCAGGGCGGCGATCTCTTCGAGACTGCGTCCCACAGTTCCACCGGCCCCCGCCGCGTTTTCAATGAGGATTGGGCAGTCCGGCCACCCGTCGGGTGTGGGGGTGGCGTCCTCTAGCGCTCGTTCAAAGGCCTCGGCGATTTGCTTTATGACCTCGTCGAAACCGGCGCCCTTATGCGAACCCACGTGCAGCACGACCCCTGACGCGGCCATCCCTCGCGCCACCGAAAGATTGCTGGTCAAGCAGGCCACCGACTTTTCGTAAAGCTCGCGGTCGGCCGAGGCCAGATTGATGAGGTACGTCGCGTGACAGAAGGTCTGGCGCACACTCGGGTGCGCGGCCTGCGCCTCGCGGTACGCGGCCAGGACCTCAGGTGCGTACTGGGAGGGCTTCCACATTCGTGGACTTTGAACGAAGACTTGAATCGAGGTCGCGCCAATCTCGACCCCGGCCTCGAGGGAGGGGACGAGCTTGCCGCCCCCGCGTACGTGCGCACCAATATTCACTACGCTAAACCTAGTTCCCGCACCCGACCCCGAAAAAGGAAGTCCTCATGGCCGACACCTTCACCGACGCCTCACGAGCCCTCTTCGCGAAGAACGTCTTCGCGCACGTCGCGACCCTCGAAAGTGACGGTTCGCCCAACGTCACCCCAGTGTGGTGTCTGCTCGACGGAGACGAGATCGTCATCAACACGGCCCTGGGGCGCGCCAAGGCGAAGAATCTCGCCAGCGACGCCCGCGTCGCGATCTCCCTCACCGACCCGGACAATCCCTACACAGTGATCGCCGTGCGCGGCACCGTGGTTGGCTTCACGACGGAGGGGGCCGACGAGGTCATCGACCAGTTGGCGAAAAAGTACATGGGCGTCGACTCCTACCCCTTGCGTCGCGAGGGCGAAGTGCGCGTGACGGTGCGCATCCGCCCCGATCGCATCGCCCAACAACCGGCCTAATCGCCGTAGGTCCACACCTCAGCGTCACGCTCGCCGAGCGGGGCGCGCGTTCGTAGCGCCAGGCGCTCGTCGTCGAGGGTAACGACGTCGCGCTCGCAACTGCCCACCCGTAGCGCCACGCGCGGCGCGGGCCGGTTGTAGGCCGCGACGAGGGTCGCCACGTCGTTCGCGAAGTTGACCTCGTCGTTCGTGAGTAGTGCGCGCACGATTTGCGCGTGGGCCGTCGCGCGACGGCTCGCCTCAATCACGAGCGGTCCCAGGTCCACCAGGTACGACAGCGTCGCCACGTCGCGCGCGACCAGGGAAGCAGGATGCTCGTCGTCGACCAGCATCCAAAGACCGACGCCCGGCACCCACGTCTCCGCCCACGCCGCCGCGACCATCGCGGCGTCACCGTGGCGAATCTGCAGAAGGTCGCCCGCGCGCAGCACTGGCGCGACGTCGTCGCGCGCGTCGAGACTCGCGACGAGGCGGCGTAGCGCCATGAGCTAGGGTCGCAGCTCTTCTTTAGCGAGACGTTCGATGTTGACATCACGAAACGTCAAAATTCGCACCGACGGCACGAAGCGCGCGCTGCGGTACATGTCCCAGACCCACGCGTCGTGCAGGGTGACCTCGAGCAACGTAGGCGTCGCGTTGGAGCGCACCTCGACGGAAACTTCGTTCGCCAGGTAGAAGCGCCGGTCGGTTTCGACGGCGTAGTCGAAGGTGCCAACGACCGCCTTGTACTCGTGAACCAGGGCGAGTTCTAGCGTCGACTCGAAGTCGTCAAGCTCTTCGTCGCCCAAGGCTTAGGCGCGCTCGGTGACGCGCAGTTCCTTGATCTTGGCGGCCTTACCGCGCAGGTCGCGCAGGTAGTAGAGCTTGGCGCGACGCACGTCACCGTAGGACTCGACCTCAATCTTGGCGATGGTGGGCGTGTGGACCGGAAAAGTACGCTCGACGCCAACGCCGAAGCTCACCTTGCGCACGGTGAAGGTCTCCTGGAGACCCGATCCCTGGCGACGGATGACGACGCCTTGGAAAATCTGGACACGTTCGCGGGTCCCTTCGACCACGCGTACGTGGACCTTCAAGGTGTCGCCGGGGCGAAACGAGGGAACGTCGTCGCGAAGCGAGTCGCGGTCAATCAGATCAGTCGGATTCATGGGTGCGGTCCCTTTCGGATCACGGGCTAGAGAAGTTTAGCCTCTCGGAGGTTCGTCTCGCACTTCGCTGAATTCGGCGAGAATCCGCTCGTCCGCGTCGCTCAGGGGTCCGCGTCGCGCCATCAGGTCGGGCCGACGGGCCATGGTGCGCCGCAGGGCCTGCGCGCGCCGCCACCGGCGCACCCGCTCGTGGTCCCCCGAGCGCAGGACCTCGGGCACCGCGAGGCCCGCCACCAGGGCCGGCTTGGTGTAGTGCGGGTACTCGAGGAGCCCGTCGTCAAAGGACTCCTCGAGGGCCGACTCGTCGTTACCGAGGGCCCCCGGTAACAGTCGCACGACCGATTCGATGACGCACAGCGCGGCCAGTTCACCCCCCGCGAGCACGAAATCCCCCACCGAGAGCTCCTCGTCCACCACGAGATCGAGGGCCCGTTGGTCAAACCCTTCGTAACGACCGCAGAGCAGCGTAAAGCCCGCGTGCGCCGCGAGTTCGCGCGCCACCTCTTGGGTGAAGACCCGCCCCGACGGCGTCAGGGCGATCAGGGGTCGCGCGAGGTCGTGACGCTCGACGGTGCGCAGTATCGGTTCCGCGCGCAACACCATGCCCGCCCCCCCGCCAAAGGGCGTGTCGTCGACGCGCCGGTGTGGTTCGTCGCTGGCGTCGCGCAGGTCGAAGGTGCGCAGTTCCCAGACCTCGCGTTCGCGCGCGCGCCCGAGCACCGACGTCGTCGCGTAGGCGTTCACGGCCTCGGGAAAGAGCGTCACCACGTCCACCCGCAGCGTCATTCGAAGAGCCCCTCGGGCGCGTCAATCTCCACGAGAACGTTGGCCTCGACGCGCACGACGAAGGTCAGCGGCACGAGGGCGCCGGAGTCGAGCACCAGAAGGTCGCTCGCCGGATTGGCCTCCACCTCGCGCACGCGGCCCCGTCGCACGCCGTGCTGGTCAACGACCTCGCAGTCGAAGAGTTCGTCGATCCACAGCGCGTCGGGCACGTTCAGTCGCGGTCCACTCAGCACCACGCCGCGCCAACGTTCCGACTCTTCACGTGAGGAGATACGGTCAAACTTCACGAGGAAGCGGTCTTGGTGGCGCGCCGCGCTCTCGACGACTAAGGGACCTCGTTCGCTCTGTAAGGTCGCGCCCTGATCGAGACGTTCCTCGCGATCACTCCACAGGTCCACGAGCACGTGGCCCTTGAGTCCGTGCGGTTTGACGATGCGACCCACCTCGAGTGTGTCGCGCGTCACGGCCTAATCGACGATGTCGACCGACGTCGTGACGCCGTCGCGCGCGCCGGCGGCACCCACGAGGGCACGGATGGCCTGCGCGGTGCGTCCGCGACGCCCAATGACGCGACCCATGTCATTCGGCCCCACCTGCAGGGACAAAATCACCTTGCCCGAACGCTCGCTGACGTCGACCGAGACGGCACTCGGGTCTTCGGCCAGCGCCTGGGCGATGTAGGTCAGTACGTTGGTCGCGCTGAGGGCGCGTTCGTCGACGTTGACGTCGTCGTCGTCAAAATCGTCGTCAATCGTGTTGACGTCACCGGCGACGTACTCGTCGCTCACGTCGCTCACGATTCGCCGGCGTCGTCGGCCGCGGCCTCGTCGCCGTCGTCGTCGATAGTCGCGTGCACGGTCGCGGCGACCGGGGCGCTCGCCTCGGGCGCGGACGCCGCGGGCGTCACGGCCCCGCTCTTCGAAGCCGCGAACGCGTCCAGCGCGCCACTCATCTTCAAGAGCTTCGACACGCGCTCGGTCGGCTGGGCGCCTTGACGCAGCCACGCGACGACCTTGTCGTTGTCAATGTTGATCACAGTTTCGGGCTCGGCGACCGAGAGACCCCGGGGCTGATAGGTGCCGACGATCTCTAAAAAGGCGCCCGAACGAGCTCGGCGGCTCTCGGCGGCCACGACGCGATAGGTGGGTTGCTTCTTCTTACCCATGCGTACTAAACGAAGTTTCACTGCCACGACGAACTATTCCTCTCGAACTGGGGGTCCGAAGACATCTCAGCTGGGCGATATACCCGAGCGACAGAGTTTAGCGTTGTTTGGGTGGGGTGACCCGACCGCCCTTTTTCTTCTTGCCCTTACCCGACGACCCGCGCGGCGCCACCGACGCCGCGTGACGCCCCGCCTCGAGCGCCTCGAAGCCGGCCGGGAGCTGACCACTCGCCTGCGCGCGAGCCAGGGCGGGCGCCATTTTGCCGAGTCCACCTGGCAGAGACGCACCGGGACCGCTCATCTGGCGCATCATCTTTTTCATCTCGGCGAACTGCTTGATCAGTTGGTTAACGGCCGCCACGCTGGCCCCGGAGCCGTGGGCGATGCGCGTGCGTCGCGACCCGTCGATGATGGAGGGATCGCGACGCTCACCGGGCGTCATCGAGCGAATCATGGCCTCGACGCGCGTAATCTCGCCGCCGTCGAGGTTGGACGCCGCTTGGCGCATCTCCTTAGTCACGCCGGGCATCAATTTCATGAGCCCCCCGAGTGAGCCCATTTTCTTCACTTGATTGAGCTGCGCCAAGAAGTCGTCGAAGGTGAAGGTCCCGCTCATCAAACGACCGGCCGACTCGGCCACCACGTCGGCGTCCATGGTGCGCTCGGCCTGTTCGATCAGACTCAACACGTCGCCCATCCCGAGGATGCGCGAAGCCATCCGTTCGGGGTAAAACAGGTCAAAGTCGGCGATCTTCTCGCCCTGCGAGGCGAAGACCACCGGACGGCCCACCACGCCACGCGCGCTCAGCACGGCACCACCTCGCGCGTCGTAGTCGAGCTTGGTCACGATCAGTCCACTCAGCGTCAGACGGTCGTGGAAACGTCGCGCGGTCACGACCGCGTCTTGGCCGGTGACCGCGTCGATCACCAAGAAGGTGTAGTGCGGCTGGGTCGCGTCGGCGATCGCGCGCACCTCGTCCATCAGGGCCTCGTCAATCGCCAAGCGACCCGCCGTGTCGATGATGACGACGTCGCGACCGAGCCGACGGGCCTCGTCGAGTCCGTGGCGGGCGACCTCGACCGGCGTGGAGGGGTCGCTGTAAACATCGACGCCGATCTGTTCACCGAGGACGCGCAACTGCGCGACCGCCGCGGGGCGCTGAAGGTCCGCCGCGACGAGGTAGGGCTGGCGACCCTGCTGCTTAAACCAGTTGGCCAGCTTCGCGGCCGTCGTTGTCTTACCGGCCCCTTGCAGACCGGCGAGCAGGACGACGGTGGGGGGCTTCGGCGCGAAGGTCACCTTGAGGGGTTCGGCACCGAGCACCTCAATGAGTTGTTCGTGCACGGCCTTGATGACCTGTTGACCCGGGGAGAGACTCTGGCTGAGGGCGACGCCCGCCAGGCGTTCGCGCACCGCGTCGACGAAGGCGCGCACCACCGTCAGCTCAACGTCGGCCTCGAGCAGGGCCGAACGAACGTCGCTGAGGGCGGCGTCGAGGTCGGCGTCGCTCAGGCGCCCCTTCGAGCGCAGCGACGCGCCGAGGCGCTCGAGGCGCTCACTTAACCCGTCGAACATGGCCTTGAGGCTACCGTCAGCTCGCGAGGAGTGAATCCACGAAGGCCTCGGGATCGAAGACCACGAGGTCCTCGACGCCTTCGCCCACGCCAATGAACTTGACCGGAATGCCCAGCTCGCGCTCAATCGCCACCACGACCCCGCCGCGAGCGGTGCCGTCAAGCTTGGTCAAAATGATCCCGCTGACTTGCGCCGCCTTCAAAAACTCTCGCGCCTGGCTCAGCGCGTTCTGACCGGTCGTGGCGTCGAGCACCATGAGAGTTTCGAGCACCTGTCCCGGCGCGCGGTCCGCGACCCGGCGCACCTTCGCCAGTTCGTCGAGCAAGTTCGTCGAGTTCGCCCGTCGCCCGGCGGTGTCCGCCAGGACGAGATCCGCGCCGCGCGCCTGCGCGCGCCCGAGGGCGTCGTGAATTACCGAACCGGGGTCGGCGCCTTCGTGCGCGCGCACGAGATCCGCGCCGGTGCGCTCGGCCCAGGCCTGGAGCTGGTCGGCCGCGGCCGCGCGAAAGGTGTCGCCCGCGGCCAGGACCACGTGGCGACCCTCACCCACGAAGCGCGAGGCCAGTTTCGCGATGGACGTCGTCTTACCCACGCCGTTCACGCCCACGAAGAGCCACACGCCCACGCGACCACTTTCGGCGTCGAGCGTGACGCCACGCTCCGCCTTGAACGACGCTAAGAGTTCCTCACGCAGCGCCGCGACGATTCCCTGGGGGGCGCCGTCGACGCGCAGTCGCGCGAGGACTTCTTGCGTCGTGGTGACGCCGACGTCACTGCGAAGGAGCACCTCTTCGACGACGTCGAGCTCCTCGGCGCTCACGCTCGCGGTCGTGGCGAGCGCCCGAACACGGTCAAAGACCCCGCGCGACGCGTGCAGGCGCGACGACAGCGTCGCGGGCGATTCGAGTACCGGCCGTTCGTCCAGTTCACTGACGAGCACACTCGGCATGGGGGCGCGTGGCGCCTCGAGCGTCGGGCGCGTGCGGCGGCGTCGCGCGCGCACCACCACCCCACCGGCGACGACCACCGCGACAACGAGAAGAACAATCAGCGTGGCGCTCACGCCGGCTCCACCTCACGGGGACGGTTGACGCGTTGACTGACGACCTTCGAGGAGGCGCCCGGCACCATCGTGACGCCGTAGAGCGCGTCGGCCGCTTCCATCGTGCGCTTTTGGTGCGTGACGATGAGCAGTTGCGCCTCGTCGCGGAACTCGTCGACCAGGCTCAAGAAGCGCTGCAGGTTGACGTCGTCGAGGGCCGCCTCGACCTCGTCCATGAGGTAGAAGGGCGACGGTCGCGAACGAAAGACCGCGAAGAGAAAGGCCAGCGCCGCCATCGAACGCTCACCACCGCTCAGCAGCGAAATGCGTCGCACGTTGCGACCCATGGGACGGACCTCAATCTCGACCCCGGTGTTCAAGGGGTCGTCCGGCTCCGAAAGATTGAGTCGACCCTGACCACCCGGGAAGAGCATGGAGATCAGCGCCGAGAAGTGCTCGTTCACGTCGGCGTAGGCACTCATGAACGTCGTCATGATTTCTTCGTCGAGCGTGCGCAGCACCTCTTGAAGCTCGCGACGCGCGTGGCGCACGTCACTGACCTGCGCGTCGAGTTCGCGGTAGCGCTCTTCGAGCGCGGCCAGTTCCTCGAGGGCGAGGGGATTAATGGGACCCAGCGAGCTCACGCGCGCTTCGAGTTCACCGACCCGATGCTCCAACGAAACGCCCTCGGCGAGGGGCACCTCGGGGGCGTCGCCCAGGTCGGCGGGCTCCACACCGAGATCGCGGCGAATCGCGTCACCCAGGTTGGCCAACTTCACCGTGAGCTCGGCCTGTTCGATTTCGCTCGCCCGCGTCGCCTCGGCGAGGGCGCTCAGTCGCGCGTCGGCCTCGCGACGGGCCTGGCGCGCCTCTTCGAGTCGCTCGCCGCTCGCGCGCGTGGCCTCGAGCTGCTCTCGGTACGACGAATCTAGGGCCTCTTGCGCGACGCGCACGTCGTCGTTCGCCCGCTCCACCAACGCGGCTAATCGCGCCAGTGCCGACAGATCAAACTCCAGCGCGACCCGGCGTTCGGCCGCCTCACGACGTTCGCCCGTGCGGCCTTCGAGACGTGACTCAATCTCTCGCTGGCGCTGTTCAATGAGTCGTCGTCGTTCGGCCAACTCGGCCTCCGAACGCGACAGGGCAGTCGCGAGCGCGCCGACACTTTCGCGCTGGGCGTCGAGAACGCGACGTGCCTCGTCGCGCGCGAGGCGTTGACGCGTGGCGTTGGCGAGCGCCGCCTCGAGGCTCGGTAGTTCGTCGCGCCGAGCGTCGACTTCGGCCTCGCGCAGGGCGAGCGAGGTCTCGAGTTCCTCCACTTCCAACGACGAGACGCGCACGCGCTCGACGAAGCTCTCGTTCTCGCGCGCGAGTCGCGTGGCGTCAGCCACGAGGCGCTCAGCGCGCGCGCTCAACTGCGCCAACGAGGCCGTCGCGCGCTGCAACGAACCGCGGGCTTCTTCGAGCGCGGACTC
>JAGWHY010000022.1 GCA_028873575.1 Acidobacteriota bacterium
GGTTTTCGCTGAAGGAAGAGTTGTGCGCACCTATTCACCCAAGGTCAACGAGATCACGCGCGAGTGGCACCTCATCGACGCCGAGGGCCTGGTCCTCGGGCGTCTCGCGACGGTCGCCGCGTCGCTGCTGCGCGGTAAGCACCGCCCCTACTTCGCCCCGCACGTCGACACCGGTGACTTCATCGTCATCGTGAACGCCGACAAGGTTGTGGTTACCGCCAACAAGGCGAGTCAGAATTTCGCGTACCGCCACTCGGGCTACCCGGGTGGTCTGCGCGCGACGTCGTGGCAGACGTTGATGAACGAGGACCCGGCCAAGTTGGTCTACGACGCCATTAAGGGCATGGTCCCGAAGAACCGTTTGGGTCGCGCGCAGATGGACAAGCTCTTCGTGTACGCCGGCCCCGAGCACAAGCACGCGGCTCAGCAGCCCCAGCCCTACGACACCTCGGCCATTCGCCGCGCTTAAGGAGTACCGTGACTACGCCCCTGACTCAAACCACTGGTCGTCGTAAAGAGGCCGTTGCCCGCGTGCGCCTGCGCCCCGGCACCGGCACGATTACGATCAACGCGCGCGCCTTTGACAACTACTTCACCTCGGCCACGCACCGCCAGATGGTGATGGAGCCGTTGCGCCTGCTCGACGCGCAACAGACCTACGACATTGACGTCACCATCGAAGGTGGCGGCGTCGCGGGCCAGGCCGGGGCGCTGCGACTCGGCATCGCGCGCTCGTTGCTCGAACTCGACGAGTCCGTTCGTCCGGCCCTGAAGAAGGCCGGCCTTTTGACGCGTGACGCGCGTAAGAAGGAAACGAAGAAGTACGGCCTCAAGAAGGCTCGTAAGGCGCCTCAGTACTCGAAGCGTTAATCGTCGTGGCCGTGCGCTTTGGTACGGACGGCATACGCGGGCGAGTCGACGAAGAGGTCACTCTCGAACTGTCCTACCAACTCGGGTGGGCCGTCGCGCGCGTGTTGCGCGCCACCACCTACGTGGGTTACGACACGCGCGAAAGCTCGCCGGCGTTGGCCGCCGCGGTGCTGGCGGGACTGCGTGACGGCGGCGCGACCGGGGTGCACCTCGGCTTCTTTACGACCCCCGGGGTCGCCTACGTGGCCCAGAGCCGCGGCGGCGCGGGCGTCGTCGTGTCGGCGTCGCACAACCCCTACTTCGACAACGGTCTAAAGGTTCTTGGAGTCGGGGGCGCGAAGTTAGAGCGCGCGCGCGAACTCGAACTCGAAGCGGCGTTGTCGAGCGCGCCGCGACCCCCGTCACTCGATTTCACGCTCGCCGCGATCGACGCCGACGCCGAGACCAGTTACGTCGCGCGTCTGCGCGAACTGGTGAGCGCGGACTTCTCCTCGTTGCGACTGGTAGTTGACTGCGCGCACGGCGCGGCCTCACACGTCGCGCCCGAGCTCTTCTCCTTAACGGGCGCCGACGTCACGATCTTGCACGCGTCGCCCGACGGGCTGAACATCAATTTCGAAGCCGGTTCGACGGACGTCGCGCGCCTGGTCGCGTGCGTGCGCGAGACAGGCGCCGATCTCGGCCTCGCGCTCGACGGTGACGCCGATCGCTTGATCGCGGTTGACCACACGGGCCAAGTGCGCAACGGTGACGATCTCATGGTGCTGTTCGCGAGCGACCGTCTGGCGCAAGGAACGCTCGGCGGCGGGGTGGCGCTCACCACGATGAGCAACCTCGGCGTTCGTCGCGCGCTCGAAGATCTTGGCGTGGACGTCGTCGAAACTGACGTGGGCGACCGCAACGTGCTGGTCGCGCTCGAAGAGCGCGACTGGCTGCTCGGCGGTGAGCAGTCGGGCCACGTCATCTTTCGCGACCTCGCCTCGACAGGTGACGGTCTCTTGACGGGACTCGTGCTGTGCGACCTCGTGTGCCGTCGCGGTGCGCTGGCTGACCAAGCGAACGCCGCGTGGACGCGCGTGCCCCAAGAGATGGTGAACGTCGCGGTCGCTGACTTTGACGACGACGTCGTGCGCGCGATTTTCGACGAGGTGCGCGCGCCGTTTGCTTTTCGTGACGCCGACGTGCGATTGGTCGTACGACCGTCGGGGACCGAGCCGGTGGTGCGCGTGATGGTGGAATCACTTAGCCAGGACTTCGTGACGAACTTCATTGACGCCTTGGGCGCGCGCTTTACGCTCCTCTAGGCCACGAAGTTAAAAAAGGGCACCGAGTAGGCTGGGTCCATGTGCGGCATCATCGGGGTCGTAGGATCCGCTGACACGCTCGACACGCTTCTCGAGGGCCTCACGCGCTTGGAGTATCGAGGGTACGACTCGGCCGGCGTGGCGCTGGTGCGTCAGGGCCAGACCTGGCGGGCCCGTACGGCCGCCGGCACCGAATCAGTGAGCGCGCTCAAAATTGAATGCCAACAGGCGCCCACGGGCTTCACCTCGGGCATTGGCCACACGCGCTGGGCGACCCACGGCGCGCCCGAAGCCGTCAACGCCCACCCGCACCTCGACTGTTCGGGTCACGTCGCGATTATTCACAACGGGATCATCGAGAACCACTCGGAGATTCGCGCCGAACTCGAGGCGCGCGGCCACGTTTTTTCCTCGCGCACCGACTCCGAAGTCCTCGCGCACCTGGTGGAAGAGGCGCGTGGTCGCGGACTCGAACTGATGGAGGCGGTGAGGGTGTCACTCCTCGTCGTGCGCGGCGCCTTCGCAGTCGCCGCGATGGACGCGACCGAGCCAGACGTGATCGTCGCCGCGCGACGTATCTCGCCCCTCGTCGTGGGCACGGCGCCGGGGGCGACCTACCTGGCCAGTGACGTCCCGGCAATTCTCGATCGCGCGACGGCCTTTTACGCGGTGAACGACGACGAGATCGTGCGTCTCGGCCCCGAGGGCTTTCGCGCCATCGACCTCGAAGGCGCGCCGGTGCGCCTCAAACAACTCGCCATCGACTGGGATTTAGAGACGGCCGAAAAGGGCGGTCACGACGACTTCTTAAGTAAGGAGATCGGTGAGCAGCCCGACGCGATTCGCGCCACGCTGCTCGATCGACGCCGCAAGGACGGCACGATCACTTTCGACGAGATGCGCGTCAGCGACGACGAGCTGCGCGACGTCAAGCGCGTCGTGCTGGTTGCGGCCGGCACGTCGCACCACGCCGCGCTGGTGGCGAAGTACGCGATTGAGCGCTGGGCTCGCGTGAGCGTCGAGGTCGATATCGCGAGCGAGTACCGTTACCGCGACCCCATCGTCGAAATCGGCACCCTGGTCATCGGCGTCTCCCAGAGTGGTGAGACCATCGACACGATTCAGGCCATTCGCGAAGCCCGTCGCCGCGGGGCTCGGGTGGTGGCGATCTCGAACATCGTGGACTCCTCGCTCGCGCGCGAGAGCGACGCCGTGATCTACACCCGCGCCGGCCTCGAAGTTTCGGTCGCGTCCACCAAGGCCTTTGTCGCCCAGGTCGCGGCCCTCGAGGTCTTCGCGTTGCGCCTCGCTCAGCTGCGCGAAACCCTGAGCCCTTCGGACGTCGACGCGTTGTTCCTGGGCCTAAACCACGTGAGTGCGCAGGTGGCCCAAGTGCTCGAGCGCGCGCCCACCGTCGAGGACGTCGCCAAACAACTCCTCGAGGTCAAGGATTTCTTCTTTTTGGGTCGTCACGTCGGATTCCCGACGGCGCTCGAGGGCGCGCTCAAGTTAAAGGAGCTCTCCTACCTCCACGCGGAGGGCTACCCGGCCGGCGAGTTGAAGCACGGACCCTTAGCCTTGATTGAACCGGGCGTGGTCGTCGTCGCGGTGGCGACCGATCCAGCGATGCACGAGAAACTCCTGTCGAACCTGGCCGAGGTCAAGGCTCGCGGCGCGACGGTGGTGGCGGTGGCGAACGACGACGACGAAAAGATCGCCGCGGTGGCCGACTACGTGCTGCGCGTGCCGGTCAGCGAGCCGATGTTCACCCCGATGATTGACGTCGTGCCGCTGCAACTCTTCGCCTACGCGATGGCGCGCGGACTAGGTCGCAACGTCGATCGGCCACGCAATCTCGCCAAGACGGTCACGGTCGAGTAGTGGCGCTCTCGGTGGGCATCGACGTCTGTGACGTGGAGCGCTTCGCCCGGGTCATGGCGCGACGCCCGCGCATCGTGGAGCGACTCTTTACCGAGCGTGAACGTCGCGACACCAAGCTCAAACCCGAACGTCTGGCCGCTCGCTTCGCCGCGAAGGAGGCGACGCTCAAGACCTTGAAAGTGGGCTTGGGTGGGGCGGCGTGGCACGACATTGAGGTACGCAAACTGCCGAGCGGCGCGCCGTCACTGCACTTGACGGGGCGCGCCGCGCAACTCGCGACCGCGCTCGGTCTCGCCACGTTCGAGATCTCGCTCACCCACACGGCGATCTCCGCCGCGGCGGTGGTCGTCGCCACCTCCGAGGTACGCGATGAGCGCTGAGGGCTGGCGTCGCCCCGCGCGCGCCGAAATTTCCGCCGGCGCGATCGCCCACAACGCCCGGGCGCTATCGACCGTGCTGGGGTCGACCAAGTTGATCGCGGTCGTGAAGGCCAACGGCTACGGCCACGGGGTCGTCAACGCGGCGCGCGCGGCCCTCGACGGTGGTGCGCACTCCCTTGCGGTGGCCCTGGTCGACGAGGGCGTGGAGTTGCGCGAGGCGGGCGTGACGGCGCCGATTTTGCTCCTGGCCGAGACGCCGCCCGACACGATCGCCGACGCGCTGGCGTACTCCTTGACGTTGACGATTGGTTCACTCGAGGGCGCGCGCGCGGCCGTGGCGGGCGCCACGCGCCACGGGGGAACCCACCCCGTGCACCTCAAGGTCGACACCGGCATGCACCGCATGGGCGTCGCGCCCGGCGAGGTTGAGGGGGTCGTCGACGTGCTTGTCGCCTCGACGGCGATTGACCTCGAGGGCGTCTACACCCACTTCAGCGTGGCCGACGGCGCGAGTGGGGCGGACCGGACCTTCACCCGATCCCAGATTGACGGCCTGGACGACGTGCTCACGACCTTGGCGGCGCGCGACGTGCGTCCCCGCGTGGTGCACCTCGCCAACAGCGCCGGCGCACTCGGGTACCCAAATGCCCGCCGCGACGCGGCGCGCGTGGGTCTGGCGTTGTACGGCTACTTACCGAGCGCCTGGCTGGGCGGCGCGCTCGAAGAACACGGCGTCGAGCTTCGTCCCGCGCTGACGTTGCGCGCGCAGGTCTCGGCGGTGCGGCGGGTGCGCGCGGGAGAAGCCCCAAGCTACGGACGTCGTCGCGCACTCGGGGCCGATTCGTGGATCGCGACGGTGCCCTTCGGTTACGCCGACGGCTACCCGCGTCGACTCTTTGAGGCGGGCGCGGAGGTCTTAATTAACGCGCGGCGTTACCCCCTGGCCGGGACCGTCACCATGGATCAACTCTTGATTGACCTCGGTGACGACGAGGTACACGTCGGCACCGAGGTGGTCTTACTGGGCACGCAGGGCGACGAGGCGATCACGGCCGACGAGTGGGCCCGTCGTGGCGCGACCATCAGTTGGGAGATTCTCTGTGGCGTCGGCGCTCGCGTGCCGCGCGTCGTCGTGGCGTGAGTCGCGTCGATCTTTCGGAACTGCCAACGTGCGCGCGTTGCGCGCTCGCCGCGACACGTCAGCGGGTAGTCGTCGGGTCGGGACCAACGAACGCGCGCCTCGTGGTCGTTGGTGAGGCGCCCGGTCGTTTCGAGGATGAAGGTGGCCAGCCGTTCGTGGGTCGCAGCGGTCAGTTGCTGGTGCGCGTCATCGAAGAGGAACTCGGACTCGGGCGCGAGGCCTACTTCATTACCAACACCGTGAAGTGTCGTCCGCCGCAGAATCGTCCGCCGCGCCGCGACGAAATCGCGACCTGTCGCCCGTGGCTCGACGAGCAACTGCGCGTCGCCGCCGGCGCCGTAGTTCTCGCGGTCGGCAACGTCGCCGGGCGCGCGGTCTTTGACTACACGGGACCGCTGGCGCACGCGCGTGGACGACTCTTATCGAGTGCGCGTGCGCGCGGGGTCGTCACCTATCACCCGGCCGCGGCGTTGCGCGGGGGCTCTAGCGTGGTGGCCATGATGCGCGAGGATCTGCGAGTGTTGCGACCGCTGGTGGTGGGCGCGTGAGTTGGCGTCGCTACTGCGCGGACGCCGACGCCACACAGGCGGCCGGCGTCGATTTCGCCCAACTGTTGCGCCGCGGTGACGTCGTGCTCTTGACGGGCACGCTCGGCGCGGGCAAGACGACCTTCACCCAGGGCGTGGCGCGCGGACTGGGCGTGCGCGAACGCGTCACCAGCCCGACCTTCACGATGGTGCGCCAGCACCAGTGCCACAACGAGCGCGGCGTCGAGACGCTGCACCACTGCGACGTCTACCGCGTGACCAGTCTGGGGGAGGTGCTCGATCTCGCGCTCGGTGAACTGGTCGAAGAGTCCGGCGTGGCGCTCGTGGAGTGGGGTGAGCTCGCGGCGTCGCTCTTTGGCCGCGACGTTCTGCAGGTGACGTTCGCGAGTGACGACGCGGACGGGCGTACGCTGCGCGTGGACGGCGCGTTGGCGGAGGATCGCCGTGAGGAGCTTGACGCGTGGGCGCGATGAACGTCGTGGCGGTCGAGACGGCGACGTCGGCCTGCGCGGTGGGCGTCGCGACGACGACGGGACTTGAACTGACGCGCGTGATGGCGGGACCGCGACACCACAACGAAGTGTTAGTGGCGACGCTGGCCGACCTCCTCGGCCAAGCGAAGTTGCGCCCGCAACAAATTGATCTGGTGGTGGTCGATCACGGACCCGGCCTGTTCACCGGCCTGCGCGTGGGGGTCGCGACGGGCATCGCGTTCGCCCAGGGGGTCGGCGCCGAACTAGTGGAGTTGAGTTCGCTCGAACTCTTAGCCCTCGGCGCGTGGCGCGCCGGCGCGCGCGGGGTGTTTTGCGCGGTCGTTGACGCGCGTCGCGGTGAACTCTTCGCGCAGCGATTTCTCCTCGACGCCGAATGTCGCCCGCTCGACGAGCCGCGCGTGACGCGACCCGAGGAGCTCCTCGCGCTCGACGAGCTCGCGAGCGCCGACGCGTTTGGTGGCGACGGACTGGCGCGCTACGACGAGGTCCTCGCGCCCTTGGCCGGGCGCGTGCTCCGCGATCTCACGGTGCCGCCGGTGCTCGAGGCGCTGCGGGTCGGCCCGACGCGCGCCCGCGTCCACACGATCACGCCGCTGTACTTGCGCGACGCGGACGCGGTCGTCAACTTCGCGACGCGCGAACGTCCGTGAGCGGCGACTGGACCATTCGCGCGGCCGAGCGACGCGACGTGAACGATCTCGTGAAGCTCGAAGTCGCGCAGTTCCCCGAACCGTGGACCAAGGGCATGTTGCTCGACGAAATCGAGAATCGTGAGACCCGTCGCTACACCGTCGCGCTCGATGAGTCGCGCATCGTGGGTTACTTGGGCTTGATGTTCGTGCTCGACGAGGTGCACGTCAACACCATCGGTACGCTGCCCGGTTACGAAGGGCGCGGTATCGCCACGACGCTCCTCGAAGACGGTCTCGCGGTAGCGAAGGAACGCTCGATTACTCGCGCGACGTTGGAGGTCGCCGTGTCGAATGAGCGCGCGCAGGCGCTCTACTACCGCTTCGGCTTTCGACCGGTCGGCGTGCGGCGTCGTTACTACGAGCGCACCGGTGAAGACGCGCTGGTCTTGTGGGCCGATCTGTAGGCGGGTGAAGGGTGCGTCGAATTGAGAGAGGCGCAAACTAAAGTCGAGTCAGCAATCAACCGCTCGTCGGCGTCGTGCTCGAGGGACCCGGTGAGGAGGAGCTCTTTTGTCAGCCAAAGCAGCCGGGCGTCGGTACCGCTACGGGTCGAGTTTCGTTGATCCTTCGGGCCTGCGCTTCGAGGGGCACCACCCCTTAGAGCGTCCTGATCTTTGGCAGATCTACCTCGAGGAGGGTGAGGGCAAGTACCGCAGCCGTGGCGTGGAGGGCACCATGCGTCGGCGCGAGCTCGAAGACGGCCACAACGTCTCACTGTTTTTTCTGGCCTTTGACGCTGACAACAATCCCGTCGCGGGCGTGCGCTTTCACGGACCATTGGAGGGCAGTCACGAAGCGGCCATTCTCGAAGAGATGGCCAATTCTTCCGAAATCGACTTAATCACCAAGTACATCGACGCGGACATCGCTAACGGCGTCATCGAGGTGAAGGGCGCGTGGTCCAAGAGTGCCGCCGGACACCGCACCGTCCTCACCTTGTCACGCTCAACGACGCACGCCATGAACTGGCTCGGGGCCGAGGTCGCGATCGCGACCGCCTCGAAACGGCTCTTTCGCGTCGGCGCTTCGGCGGGGTCCGAGCAGGTGGGCACCGAAGCGGTACCCTTCCCCGACGAGCGTTTCGAGACCATCGCGGTGTCGTGGCGCCGGGCCCAGGCCTACGACCTCTCCTCGCCCAAACACCAACAGGCGATGCGCGTCGAGGCCGAGCAACTTTCGCGTGGTCCGCTGCGCGAGGGCAGTATCGAAGAGCTCCATTCGGTACGCACCCAATCGTGGCGGCCGTTGATTTTGGACGTCGAGAAGCGCGCGCACCGGGAGATCGTGCGCGCCCTGCGCGAAGACGACGCCCTGCAGATCATTGATCGTCTCGACGACCAACAACGTCAGTTGCTCGCCCTCCTGCCTGCGCCGGAAGAGTCTTTAACGCGCGAAACGCCGCGCTGGGCCTACTTCCCGTGGCGCCGCGCGATGGTGCGCTTACTCGCGCCGCGCCCCTACGCGCGCCTGCGCCTTGACCGCAACCGCAACAAGCTCACGCGTGACGAGCAGGGACGACTACGCACGTTGCGTATTGGCGTGGTGGGCATGAGTGCGGGGCACTCGGTCGCCCACGTACTCGCGATGGAGGGTCTGGCCGGGGAGATTCGCGTCGCCGACTTCGACGAGGTGGAGCTCTCGAACCTCAATCGCTTGCCGGCGAGCGTGCTCGACCTCGGCGTGAATAAGGCCGTCGTCGCCGCGCGGCGCGTTGCCGAGATCGACCCGTACGTGAAGGTCGTCGCGTTCAACGAGGGCGTGACCGAGGAGAACCTCGACCACTTCATGGAGGACCTGGATCTCGTGATCGAGGAGTGTGACTCGCTCGACATGAAGGTCTTGGTGCGCGAAGCCGCGCGGCGTCGACGCGTGCCGGTCTTTATGGAGACCAGTGACCGCGGCGTCCTCGACGTTGAGCGCTTCGATCTCGAGCCCGATCGCCCGCTCTTTCACGGCTTACTGGGTGATCTCAAGTACGAACAGTTGCGCAATCTCACCACGCAAGAAAAGAGCCCCATCGCGCTACGCATTCTCGGCGCCGGTCAGGTCTCGGCGCGCGCGGCGGCCTCGATGTTCGAACTCGGCCAGTCCCTCACCGCGTGGCCGCAGCTCGCGAGCGAGGTGACGCTCGGCGCGGCCACGTTGGCCGTCGCGGTACGTCGCTTTGGATTGGGCGAGGAACTTAAATCCGGGCGAGTACGCGTCGACGTCGACGTGATCTTGGAGGAGATTGCTCCGGTCGCCCTGGACGACAAGCTCGAGTTCTTACGAACACCGCTCCCCGAAGACCCACCGCTCGTCGGGGGCGACCCCGTTAATCGCGTCGCCGACGCGGCGCGGCGCGCTCCCTCGGGCGGCAACGTGCAACCCTGGCGCTTCGAGGCGAGCGACCAAGAGGTGCGTTTTTACCTGGTGCCCGAAAAGACGACGCTCATGGACGTGGCGTACCGCGGCAGTTACGTCGCCATTGGGGCGGCACTCTTTAACGCGCGCGTCGAGGCGTCGGCGCTCGGCGTTCTGGGTCCGATCTCACTCTTCCCCGAGGGGCTCTTGTCGCGTCACGTCGCGACGTTGCAGCTGGGCGATCAGCGCGACGTCGACCTCGCGCCGCTGCGTGAGGCGCTTTACGCGCGCACGACCAATCGCCGTCTCCAGCCTTCGGCGCCCATCGAGGACGAGGTCTACGCCGTGTTTCGTCGCGGTGTCGAACGAGAGGGCGCCAAGTTGCACCTCCTGACCGATCGCGCCCAAATCGCGCAAGCCGCCGCCATCATCGGTGAGGCCGACCGGTTGCGTTTCTTGATTCCCGAATTGCACCGTGAGATGACGGGGGAACTTCGTTGGCCCGGTCGTGACGCCCTCGACGAAGGTCTCGACGTGCGGACCCTGGAGTTGGACGCCTTCGGGTACGCTGCGCTCGACCTCTTGGGTCGCGAGGACGTGATGGCGGTCTTGCGCGACACCCGTGGTGGACAGGCCCTCGGGCTGCGCACCCAGGCGGCGCTGTCGATGAGTGCGGCCCTCGCCGTCGTGACGGTGCCGCGACCTGACCCGAAGTGGTACGTACGAGGGGGCGTGGCGCTCGAGCGACTGTGGATCGAGGCCGAAGTCCACGGCGTGGGGGCCCAACCCGCTTCGCCCGTTTTTCTCTACGCGACCGACGAGGCCGACCTGCTCGAACTGGGCGGCGAGCGTCGAGTGGAGGAGCTGTACGCGCTCTCGGAGCGTTTTCGCGCTTGCTTTAGCTTCGACGACGGCGAGGCCATGGTGATGGTGCTGCGCCTGCACCGCTCGAACGAGCCCCGCGCGCGCAGCGTTCGCCTGCCGCTCGATCGCGTCTACAGTCGCGACGACCGCGGAGAGTCCCCGCGCGGCTAGTACCGAGCCCCCTCGCCACGTCACTGACGAGGCGACTGGGCAGATTTCCCCTTGGTTTTTCACCTTGAACCAGGTACGATGAGGCAATCGCCAAAGCCGAACTGGAGCGAGGATTTAGGTGGGTCAATTGACGACGAACGCGTGGATTAACGCCGGGAGTGAGACCCGCGTCACCCTCATGACGCTCCAACACGCCATTTTGGGCGCGGAGTTCGTGGCGGTGGTGCCCCTCGCGACCTCGGTGCCGGCCGCGGTGAGCGTCGCGCCTCTCCTCAACCCGGGGGCCGAAACGGCCTTCGAAGAGTTCCGCGCCGACGTGGCGGCGTTGCTCGCCGAGCGCGCCGCGGGCCGCCCGATCGTGCGCGCCGTCAAACACGTCGACTGGGGGCTCTTGATTGAGCCGATCACGTTGCACGACGGGGCCGAAGTGGGGGCGCTCATGATCGGTCGACACGGGCGCACCTGGTCGGCCTACGAACGCTCACTCGCCCAGGGATTCGCCGCGCTCATTAGTCACGTCGCCACGCTGTCGGCGCGCGAGGATGAACTGTTGCGCCAGCGCCAACTCGACGAGTTGGTCACGCGCGTGTCGGAGCGCTTGATGTCCGCCTCGTCGAAGAACCGTCAAGAGGTACTGGACTGGATTACGCGCGAACTGGCGGTCTTCACCGGCGCCGACGTCGCCTTTCTTCGCCGTAACGACCTCGAGCGTGAGGTGAGTGTCCTCGAGGCCGAGTGGCCGGTACGCGAGAACGTGCCCGACCCCGATCCCCTCGGTGAGGTGCGCTTCGATTCGGACCCGGTCTTTATGGCCACGCGCGAGATGCGTACGCCGTACCTGATGGGCCTGCCTGACGTGAACGACGAATACCTCGAGCGCATTAACGACGCCGCGGGCGACACCTACGAACCCGACCTCGTGCCGGTGGGCGGGGCGGCGGTGCCGCTCGTGACCGACGACGCCACCTGGGGGGTTCTCGGGTTTATTCACTTCGAACGCCACGCCTGGATTAAGTCCGAGATTCAAGCGCTCCAGGTGGTGGCCTCGCTCATTGTCCAGTACCAGGCGCGCCTCGTCGCCGAAGAGAACACGACGTACAACGCCTACCACGACTTCTTGACGGGCCTGCCGAACCGGCGTGCCTTCGTAGAAGAGCTCCAACGTCGCGTCGACGCCAAACAGCGCGTGGCGATGATGATCATCGACATCGATCGCTTCAAGATCTTGAACGACTACATGGGTCACACCATTGGCGACCACATCTTGATGACCATGGCCGACCGCATTCGTACGAGTATCCGCAGCGACGACTACGTCGCGCGCTTCGGCGGTGACGAGTTCGTCTTTCTGTGCTCGGGCGACGTCGATGAGTTCGTGCTCTTCGCCGCGGCCGAGCGACTACTGCGCGTCATCAACCAGCCCGTCGAACTAGCGGGGCATCACTTCAGTCACTCGGCGAGCATCGGCATCGCGGTCTCGGACGACCACGGATTCTTGAGCGAAGATTTGGTCACCATGGCCGACACCGCGATGTACGAAGCCAAGAAGCGCGGCGGCGGACAGCTGGTCCTCTTCGACGAAGTGCTGCGCGCGCGGGTCAGTCAACACCTCGAGACCGAAATCGAACTGCGTGAGGCGATCAGCCGGGGTGAGCTGCGCCTGCGCTACCAACCAGAGTTCGACCTCGCGACCGGCCGCTTACTTGGCGTGGAGGCGCTGGTCTACTGGGAGCACCCCACAAAGGGCGCCCTACCGGCCGCCTCGTTCATCAAGGTCGCCGAGGAGTCGGGGCTCGTGGTCGAGTTGGGTCGTTGGGTCTTCGCCGAAGCGACGCGCCAGATGGCCGAGTGGGTACGGGTCTACCCGGTGCTCGACTTCGTGCTGCGCGTCAACATGTCGCCCACGGAGTTCGTACTCGACGACGTGGTGTTCTTCTTTGAAGAGTGCCTGCGCACGAACCAGTTGCCGGGAAATCGTCTCTGTATCGAGGTCACCGAGCACGCGATGTTCACCGATTCGGAGCGAATCGCGAACCTGCTCGAGCGTTTCCGCGGACTCGGGGTGACGATTGCCCTCGACGATTTCGGGACCGGCTCGGCGTCGATGACCGAGCTCAAGCGCCTGCCCGTCGACGTTTTGAAGATTGACACCTCCTTCGTGAAGGGGGTCAACCGCGACCCCTACGACCGCGCCATCGTGGAGTCCATCATTCGACTCGGTGGCGCGCTGAATCTGGACATTGTCTGCGAGGGCGTCGAGTCGCTCGATATTCTCGAAGAGATGTTGGCGCTCGGGTGTACGCGTGGTCAGGGCTACTACCTGGCTCGTCCCGTCCGCGCCGACGACCTCGCGGCGTTCCTGCGCTCGGGTGGCGTCTCGCTCGCCGCGCTTCGCGCGAAGAGAGTCGACCAGACGCGCGAGCCGGCGATCATACGCTCATGAGCCTGAGCGCGGAGGACGCGTCCTCCCTCGAGACACTGGCGCAAGACGCGTCGACGCGCTGGCTCATCAACCTGCTCTTCGAGGGACTGGCCCGCCAGGAACGCGGTCTGGGTGTGCTCTACGACGTGCTCGAGGAACTGAGCGCGCGCTACGAGCTCGCCGACGTCGTCGTGGTCGTCGCGAACGACGAACTCGGCACGCAGATTTTTCGTCGAGGGGGCCTGAGTGTGGAGGAGAGTGCGCTCGTCACGGGCGATCTCGTTCCCGGACTCTACGCCGACCTTTCGCTGCCCGACGAGGTGCGCGAATCGACCTATCTGGCCTGTCAATTAGCGCTCGCCACCCACGTGGCGCTCTACGGACGCGACCGCGACGTCGAGTCGTTGGTCGCGAACGAAACGAGCTTTCGCGGCTCCCTCGAGGGGGCGGCCGCGCGCAGCGCGCGCTACGGCTGGGCCTTCACCTTGTTGCTCTTTGACGTCCACGCGCTCGACGACCGCGCCGGGGAGACGGGAACGCCACCGCCGTACGTGTTGCGGCGATTCGCGGCCACCCTGAACGAGAGCGTTCGTCGCGGCGACCTAGTCGCGCGCCTGGGCGAGTCGCGCTTCGCGGTGATTCTCCAGGCCGTCGAGTGGGGCGAGTTTTGGAGTTTCGTCGAGCGCGTGCGCGTGGCTTGGCGGCGCGAGTGCCCCGACGCCGATTTCTTTTACGGGACCGCGGCCTCGCCGCGCGACGCGACCTCGGCGGAGGAGATCATGCAGACGGCCGAGCAACGACTTCGCGAACGCGCCGAACGCGGTATTCGATGAACTCGCGCAGCGACGAGGACTTCGAACTCGAACTGCGCTCGATTCCGAGCGTGGTCGCGGTGTCGGTCGAGCGCGACGAGTTGGGCGCGGCCAACGTGGTGACGCTGCACGACGCGGGCACGCAACTGGCGCGCACCGAGACGCTGGCGCGCCAGGTTTTGAGCTTCTACTACCCCCAGGCGAAGTTAATTATTGAGCCCATTGCGCTCGCCGCGCAGATGAATCACCGACCGCCGCGCGTCATCATCGAACGCGCCGACGTGACGGCGGGTGACGCCGGCGCCGAAGTTCGCCTCACGTGCAACGGCGCCACGGGCACCGGTCGTGCCGGCAGCGGTCCGCTCATTGGCGGCGCGCAGGCGACGTTGGACGCGCTGCGTGACTTAGGCATGGAAGTGCCGTACTCGTTGATGAGTGCCTCGGCGGTGCCACTGTCGAACTCGTGGCCGGTGATCGTGGTGCTGCGCTCGAACGCCAGTCGCGCTGAGTTAATGGGCATCGCGCACGCCCCCGACGAGATTTGGTCGGCCGCGCGCGCCACCCTCAACGCGTTGAACCGGTATCTCGACTCGCGGATCACGTCCTAACGTCGCGAACGTGTCGTCGCGTGGCGTCCTACGCTGGGAGGCGTGCGTGTCGTACTCGGGATCGAAACTAGCTGTGACGAAACGGCCGCCGCGGTCGTCGACGCAACGTTCGCGGTGCGCTCAAGTGTCGTCGAGTCCTCACTCGATCAGCACCGACCCTTCGGCGGCGTCGTGCCGGAATTGGCCGGGCGCGCCCACGTCGCGACGATCGGCCCCGTCGTGGCGCGCGCCCTCGACGAGGCCGGCCTGGACCCGCGCGCGCCGGCGATTGACGCCGTCGCGGTCACCAGTGGCCCCGGGTTAATCGGATCGCTCCTGGTCGGCCTGTCCGCCGCGAAGGCCTACGCGCTCGCCTGGGGCGTGCCCTTCGTGGGGGTTAATCACCTCGAGGGTCACCTCTTCGCGCCGCTGCTCGAGGCGCCCGCGCTGGAGTGGCCACTCATGACGCTGCTCGTCTCGGGGGGGCACTCGATGATCGTGTGGCAACGAAGCCCTACCGATCATCAGGTCCTCGGCGAAACGATCGACGACGCCGCCGGCGAGGCCTACGACAAAGTGGCGCGCTGGCTCGGCTTGGGCTACCCCGGTGGCCCCGAAATGGACCGTCTGGCCCGTGAAGGCAACGCCCAGGCGTTGCGTCTGCCGGTCTCGATGGTCGGCGACTCCCTCGACGTTTCGTTCTCCGGTCTCAAGACCGCCGTCGTGCGCGCGACCGAGAAGAATCACGAGATCGCGCTGGCCGACGTCGCCGCCTCGTTCCAGAGCGCGGTCTGCGAACAGCTCCTGCGAAAGCTCACCCAGGCCGTCACTACTCACGAGGTGCGCGCCGTGGCGCTCGCCGGGGGCGTCGCGGCGAACTCGGCGCTGCGCGCCGGCGTCGAGGGACTCGCGCGCGAGTACGGCCTGGCCTGTTACCTGCCCTCGCGCGCCATGTGCACGGATAACGCGGCGATGATCGCGGCGGCGGGGCTCGCGCGCATTGAGGTAAGTGGCCCGAGTAGCTTCGATCTTTCGGCCGAGCCGAACTGGCTCTTGAGCGAGGTCTAAGTGGAGCGCTGGGTTCCCCTCGACGTCGCGGCCTGTGACGACAGCCCCTTCGTCCAATTCCGTCACTGGTTCGACGAGGCCAGTGAGTTCGTGCGTGAACGCGAGGCAATCACCCTGGCGACCGCCAACGCGCAGGGTCGACCGAGCGCGCGAATGGTGCTACTTCGCCACGTGGACGAGACGACGTTCGGGTGGTACACCAACTACGACTCGCGCAAGGGTCGCGAACTCAGCGAAAACTCCTTCGCCGCCCTGCTCTGGTACTGCGAGCCCTTGGGCCGTCAGATTCGTATTGAGGGCCGCGTCGAAAAGATGTCGGAGGCGGCCAGCGACGCCTACTTCGCCTCACGCCCCCGGGGCCATCAACTGGGCGCGCACGCGAGCGCCCAGAGTGCGGAGATCACCAGTCGCGCGCAGCTCGAGGAAAAGGTGGTCGAGGTCGAGGCCGCCTTCGCCGGCCGCGACGTGCCCCGGCCCCCCTACTGGGGTGGGTACCAACTCACGCCCGACCGTTTCGAGTTCTGGCAACATCGCCAGGATCGCCTCCACGACCGCGTCTCGTACGAACCCGAGGGCGACGGCTGGCGACGCTTTCGTCAGTCGCCCTGAGCGAACGCCACGAGGCGGCGCCGTGCGCGCAGCGCCAGGTAGCCAAAGACCAGCGCCGACAGCGTGGCGAGCCCGCCACCGACTCGGTACACGTCGCGTGGCGTGATGACGGCGAGCACCGCGCCGCCGATCACCGTGGCGCCGACCTGCGCGCTGGTGGTGCCGGCACTCAGCGCGGCGAAGACGCGCCCGCGCACCGCCTCGGGGGAGCGCAACGCGAAAAGCGTCGTCGCCGCGACGTTCGCGACGCCCACCGCGACGCCGGTCGCGATCATGAAGGGGTAGATCTGCCCCACATTGGCGACGAAACCAATCGCGGTAATGAACAGGCCCACGAGCACGATCGCGCCCCCGAGGGCGCGGGCGAGAAAATCCTCGCTCTTCTTCCAACGACTGGCGTAGATCGCGCCCACGATGGTGCCGAGGCCGAAGGTGGCGCCGAGGGCGCCGTAGGCCAGCGCCGAGCCGTGAAAGCTCACCGTGACGTAGAAGACCTCAGCGACGTTCACCATGCCCAGGGCCAGGAGAAAGAAGCAGACGTTGAGCGTGACCGGCCGAAGCACTTCGTCGCGGGCGATCAAGCGCACCCCGGCCATCATGTCCTCGCGCACGCCGCCACGCGTCGAGGGGTCGGGACGACGGTCGTGGGTAATGAGCATCGTCCCGACGGTCCCCAGGGCGAAGCTGATCGCGTCGACGTAGAGTGGCCAGCTTTGACCGGTCGCGCCAACCAGCAGCCCGCCCAGCACGGGTCCGAGTACCGAGGCCGCACCCTGGGTGCCCTGGAGCACTCCCTGGGCGCGGGTGACGTGTTCGGTCCCGGTGATGGCGACGACTAACGCCGAGTAGCCGGGCATCGAGAAGGCCACGACGGCGTTGAGCGCGAATATGAGGGCGATGGTGGCCGGCACCGAGTGCCAGTAACCCAGTCCGGCGCAGACCAACGTCTCGCCAGCCCCGAGGGAGATTAAGAGGGGCTTCGCGCGCACGCGGTCCACGACCAGCCCCGCGACGGGCGCGAAGAGCACCAGGGGTAGCGCGCTCGCGACCCCCAGGGCGGCCACGGCCCAGGCGTGGCCCCGGGGCGCGACGCGTAGGTAGAGCGCGACGAGGGCTAGGGCGTCGCCCAAAAAAGAGACGCCGCGAAAGATCGCGAGCAGATTGACGTCGCGTCGTAGTGCGCCCGCGTAGGGCACGTCGCGCACTGCGGGGTCCTCGCTCGACATTCGCCCTCCGCACTTCAGCATAGAAAGACGGCCCTCGAGGTCAAAGTTGGCACTCGCGGGCGCTGGCTGCTAAATTGGCAGTCGCAAGTTTCGAGTGCTAACCGCTCAGGAGGCAAAGAGAATGAAGTTGCACCCACTAGAAGACCGCATCGTGGTCCGGCCCAACCTGGCCGAGGCGACGACCGCCTCGGGACTGGTGATTCCCGACACCGCCAAGGAGAAGCCCCAGCAGGGTGAGGTCCTCGCGACTGGCCCCGGCCGGCGCGCTGACGCCACCGGCGAGATCATCCCGACCGGCGTGTCGGTCGGTGACACCGTCGTCTACTCCAAGTACGGCGGCACCGAGATCACCGTGGACGGCGAGGACCTGTTAATCCTCTCCGGCCGCGACGTGCTCGCCACCATCTCTAAGTAGTCACCCACGACTCCGGTCGTCTCTCACAGTTAAGGACTAAAGATGTCAAAGATGTTGAAGTTTGACGAGGACGCGCGTCGCGGTCTCGAGGCGGGCGTGGACAAGCTCGCCGACGCCGTCAAGGTGACCTTGGGGCCCAAGGGCCGTAACGTCGTGTTGGGCAAGAAGTTCGGCGCGCCGACGATCACGAACGACGGTGTCTCCATCGCGCGCGAAGTGGAACTCGAAGACCCCTTCGAGAACATGGGCGCTCAGTTGGTGAAGGAAGTCGCCACCAAGACCAACGACGTCGCCGGTGACGGCACGACGACCGCGACCGTGTTGGCCCAGGCCCTCATCAAAGAGGGCCTACGCAACGTCGCGGCCGGCGCCAATCCGGCTGGCCTGAAGAAGGGCATCGAAGCGGCCGTCAAGGCGGCCGTGGCCTCGATCGCCAATCAGGCGCAGGAAGTATCCGGTAAGGATCAGATCGCCCAGGTCGCCACAATCTCGGCGGCCGACGCCTCGGTGGGGGCGGTCATCGCCGACGCCATCGACAAGGTTGGCAAGGACGGTACCGTCACGGTCGAAGAGTCGAACACCTTCGGCATTGAGCTCGAGCTCACCGAGGGTATGCAGTTCGACAAGGGCTACCTCTCGCCGTACTTCGTGACTGACCCCGAGCGTCAAGAGGCGGTTCTCGAAGACGCGTTCATCCTCTTCACGAGCGGCAAGATCTCGGCCGTGCACGACCTGGTGCCGGTACTGGAGAAAGTTATGCAGTCCGGCAAGGCGCTGCTCATCATTGCCGAAGACGTCGAGGGCGAAGCCCTCGCGACCTTGGTCGTGAACAAGATTCGTGGCACCTTCACGTCCGTCGCCGTGAAGGCGCCGGGTTTTGGTGAACGCCGCAAGGCCATGCTCCAGGACATGGCGATCTTGACCGGCGGTACGGTGATCTCGGAAGAGATCGGCCTCAAGCTCGACTCGGCGACCGTGGACCTGTTGGGTCGCGCGCGTCGCGTCGTCGTCACCAAGGACGCCACCACGATTGTGGACGGCGAGGGTTCTAAGGACGACGTCGCCGGGCGGGTCGCGCAGATTAAGCGCGAGATCGACGAGACGGATTCGGACTGGGACCGCGAGAAGCTCCAGGAGCGTCTGGCCAAGCTGGCCGGCGGCGTGGCCGTCGTCAAGGTTGGCGCCGCCACCGAAGTGGAGCTCAAGGAGAAGAAGCACCGCATCGAAGACGCGCTTAGCGCGACGCGTGCCGCGATTGACGAGGGCATCGTCGCCGGTGGTGGCACCGCGCTCGTGCGCAGTCGCGCCGACGTCGAGGCGTTGATCGCGACGCTCACGGGTGACGAACAGACGGGTGCCAAGATCGTGGCCTCGGCGCTCGACGCGCCGCTTCGCCACATCGCCGCCAACGCCGGGTACGAGGGCGCCGTCAAGGTGCGTGAAGTGGCCGACGCGAAGGGCTCCATTGGCCTCAACGCGGCGACCGGTGAACTGGTCGACCTCGTCGCGGCGGGCGTCATTGACCCCGCCAAGGTGACCCGCTCGGCGCTGCAGAACGCGGCCTCGATCGCGGCGTTGCTGCTCACCACCGAAGCCATCGTGGCCGACAAGCCCGAGCCCGCCGGCGCCGCCCCCATGGGTGGCGGCGACATGGGGGGCATGGGCGGAATGATGTAGTCCGATTTTTCGGACGTAGTCGCGAAAAGGGGTCGGGCTATTGCCCGACCCCTTTTCTATTGACTAGATGACACTCATCGGGCGCGCCGCGTACTCAAGACGTCGTCGCGACGCCAAGCCAGTGCGTCCGTGCACGTGAGGTTCCTTACGGACAGGTTTACCCGAACGAGTGGGTTCCCCTTCGCGAGTCGCTGCCCGCCATTCAGACGCGTTCTCCTCTGATCGCGCGGATTGTCACCCACCGCCGGAGACGGAAGGTTGGGCGAGTCCCGCAGCGGTTGAGCGCGGCGGTCGAACCGCGTGAAGGCGCTGAAGAACGCCCGCGGCGCGTTGGTGCAGACTCCTGGTTGAGCGTTACGCCGAGGCCTCAACCGCCACGTGAGGAATGACGCGCTCGAGCCACGTCGGCATCCACCAGTTGGCCTTGCCGAGAAAGTGCATGAGCGCGGGCACCAGCACGGTGCGCAAGATGAAGGCGTCCATAAGTACCGCGCCGCCAAGCCCGATCCCGAACTCCGCGATGATGCGCTGACCACCAAAGGCGAAGGAGAAGAAGACGCAGATCATGATGAGCGCGGCCGCGGTGATCACGCGTCCGGTGTTCGCCTGGCCGCGGGTGATCGCGAGTTCGTTGTCGTGGGTGTTCACCCACTCTTCGTGCATGCGCGAGACCAAGAAGACCTGGTAGTCCATCGAAAGACCGAAGAGAATCGCGATCATGATGATTGGGAGAAAGGACTCCACGGGTCCGGTACCGGCACCGATAATCGAACTTCCCCAACCGAACTGAAAGACGGCGACGACGAGCCCGAATGACGCGGCCACCGCGAGCAGATTCATCACGGCCGCGACGAGTGGAACGACCACACTGCGAAACGCGACCATGAGCAACAGGCAGCCGAGCAGCACGATGACCCCAAGGAAGAGCGGAATACGCCCACCGAGCACCGACGCGAAGTCGGCGAAGATGGCGGTCAGGCCCCCCACGAAGATTGGGGTGTGCGAGTTCGTGGTGGCTTGAGGGATGAAGGTGTCACGAATTCGATTAATCAAGTCGGTCGTCTTCGCGTCTTGGGGGCTCGTCGTCGGGACAACGTTCAACACCGCCACGGTGTGGCTCGGACTGACGAGGAGTGGTTCGACTACGGCGACGCCCGGGGCGTGCGCGAGCGAGGTGGCCAGGGACTGCATGGCCGCGAGGTCCGCGGCGCTGCGCAATTGGCCGACCACGGCCAAGGGTCCGTTAAAACCCGGACCAAAGCCCTTCGCTAAGAGGTCGTAGGCCTGCCGCGTGGTCGTGTTCGGGGGGTTGGATCCCTGATCGGAGCTCCCGAGGTGGAGCGAAAAGACCGGTAGGGAGATGAGGAGGATGATCGCGAGTGCGCCCGCGGAAAGGATACGAGGGCGACGCGACACGAAGGCGGCCCAACGCTGCCACGGTCCCTCGACGACCAGGGGCTCGGGACCGTGTTGGGCCAACGATTTGCGCTCGCGGCGACTAAGCACCTTCCCCTTCCAAAAACCGAGCAAGGAGGGCAGCAAGGTCAGTGAGGCCAGCACGGTAATGAGCACGGTCAAGGCGGCCGAGATCGCGACGCCGTTCAGTACCGAAAAGCGAAGGATCAACATGCCGAGCAACGCAATCACGACCGTGGACCCGGCGAAGAGTACGGCGCGACCAGACGTGTTGACGGCGGTGACGACCGCGTCTTCGATGGCGTTACCGCGCTTCAGCTCTTGACGCACGCGCGTCACGATGAAGAGGGCGTAGTCAATGCCGACGCCCAGCCCAATCAGTGATCCCAAGATCGGGGCGAAGTCGGCAATGGCGAGACCGTGACTCAGCAACGTCGTCGCCGCGGTCGCGATGCCGAGGGCGAAGAGCGCGACACCGAGGGGTAGCAGCATCGCGAAGAGTGATCCGAAGGCGAGGGTCAAGACAATGGCCGTCGCGATGAGGCCGAAAATCTCACCCTTCGAGCCGTGCGGGCTGTCGAGCTGGCCAAAGGCGTTGCCCCCGAACTGTACGTTTAACGAACGCGAACGCGCCGTACTCGCCACCGTTTCGACGTTTTTGATGTTCTTGGTGTCGAGTTTGAAGGCCGGTTCCGAGAAGTGCACGACGGCGTAGGCGATAGTGCCGTCCTTCGCGACGAAGTGGCTTCCGAGACACTTGCCGTTCAACACCTCGGCGGCGAAGGGGCCCGTGCAGTACGGCGAAATCACGCTCGCGACCTGGGGGAGCGTGGCGACTTTCGTGAGGATGTTGTTAATCGCGGCGCTCTGCGCGACCAGTGAACCCGACGTGGCTTGAAAGACGATCTGGTCGCTGTCACCCGACTGACCCGTGAACGCTTTCGTCAAGAGGTTCTGCGCCTCCGTCGAGTTCGTGCCGGGCAGGGAGAAGGAGTTGGAGTAGGCCGAACCGGCGCTTTGGGAGGCGACGTTGATGCCTAAGAAGAGGAGAACCCAAAAGGCGAGGACGATCCATCGACGACGGACGGCGAAACGGGCGAGTGACTTCACGAGACTCCTGGGTGGGGATCGTTGGGGTACGGTTAGGTGAGAAATCTCAACACTACGGGGAGAGCC
>JAGWHY010000063.1 GCA_028873575.1 Acidobacteriota bacterium
GGTCCACTGACAATGTCCATCACCACTTCAAGTCACGAGCGAGGTAAATCGCTGGGTACGACTGTCGTATATGCACCAAGCCCTTTGTGTTGTCGCGCAATTGGGCTCGCGAATTGCTGACGATCGGATAATGCCGCTTAGCCCAGGGAGTCGAACGCTGGCGTCACATCAGAACGTCTGCGTAGCCTCGTTGCCGTGAGGGTGGTTCTTGGCGGCTGCGCGTCGTTGCCGTGTGTCAGGGAGTCTGTATTGGCGCAATCCCAACAACGCCGACCTGATTCAGTCTTTTTGGGGCCCAGTGCGGTCCGTCTCGTATGTCGTCTGGAATATGACTGCTATCTGTTAAGATAGCAATGTGACGACCGTTAGTTCTCTGATCCTCAAACTTCGAAAGGAGAGTGGGCTCACCCTGCGTACTCTCGCCGAGCGTGCCGGCACGTCGTCGGCGACCCTTTCCAATTACGAACTTGGAATCAAGGAGCCTCGCCTGTCAACCTTGGAACGCCTCGTGGAAGCGAGCGGCTCGAAGCTCTCGGTGGAAGTCGTTCCTGCGACCATTGATGGCCGTTGGAATGATGCTCGAGTTAGTGCGGCAACGAGTTCGCGTCGAGTCACTAGTGCGATTCGAGACCACAAAGAGGAGGTTGCCTTTCGAATCTGTCTCGAACTGATTGACGACCTCAATGCAGTCACGCCCTATCGCCTCGCGCAACTCACGAGAGAGGCGCCGTCCTTGACGGGTGACGCTCGCTACGACGCCTTGATCGCCGCCATCGTCGAGAGTGCTTGTGTCAGCAACGCTGCCCCTACGCCGCCATGGGTCTACGAGCCAACTCGATCGGTTGAGAAGTGGTACCTCACGGAGGTCGAATCCCTCCACGAGGACGCTGACCGAGAGACGCCCCCAATATTTCGTCGCCACGGTATCTTCATTCTCGAAGACGAGTTGTCGCGCGCCTAAGGCTCACTCGAGAAGAGGCTGAGGCAGCACTGCAAGAACTCGTCGAAGAGCTCGAGCGACTCGGTCATAAGTCGGACATCTACATCGTGGGCGGGGCCGCACTCATGCTGGGTTATGGAGTCCGTGACGCCACCAGAGACATCGAGGCCGTCATAACCCCTCGCACGGAGATCATGCCGATCGTGGCGGAAGTTGCCCGTCGAAGAAACCTCACGGACGACTGGTTGAATTCAGCGGCCGCGATGTACGTGCCACCCTGGCCCGATGATCCAAATCCACGACTCTTTATCTCGACTGGACGAGTGCGGGTTTCCATCGCGTCGGCCGAGTTGCTATTGGCCATGAAGATTCACGCGAGTCGCGGGCGCCAGGATATCGATGACCTACGGTTCCTACTCGCCGAGGTGGGGATCGATAACTACGAAGACACCGTTTCGCATTTCGAACACTTCTATGAGGACAATCCAATCAAAGGTCGAGCAATCAAGATTCTCATCGAGATCTTTGGCGCGCCCGGACCACGAACCTAGTCCCTCGACCAACGTCATGTTTCTTCGCGTCTCTTTTGGGTACCTTTGGGCACCTCGCGTGACAACTTGGGCACCATACAGCGCTTCCCAGTGATCACGCGCGGTCACCCAAGAGTGCTCGCAAGGTCACAAAGACCTGGTCCACAATCTTGGACCCAGCCCAGTTGGAGCGGGTGACGGGAATCGAACCCGCATAGCCAGCTTGGAAGGCTGGAGCTCTAGCCATTGAGCTACACCCGCAGTTACGCGAACCGCCATTCTACGCCACTCCGTTAGCGTGGCGTGGTGGACCAGTCGCTCTACGACCAAGTGGGGGGAGAGCCGTTTTTCACCGCTTTGGTGGAGCGCTTCTACGAGGCCGTCGAAGCTGACGAACTTCTGCGCCCGATGTACCCGAGCGATCTCACCGACGCGAAGCGGCACCTAGAGCTTTTTCTCATCCAGTATTGGGGTGGCCCGCGCACCTACGAGGTCGAGCGCGGTCATCCTCGGCTCCGTCAGCGACACGCCCCCTTTCGCGTGACGAAACGTGCTCGCGACGCGTGGTTGGCCGCCATGACCGGGGCCCTTGATTCATCACGCGACGTGCTGAGTGGCGAGCAGTATGACGAGCTATTGAACTATTTCACGATGGCCGCCCACCAACTTCGCAACGTCTAGCCCGGCGTCACCTGCATTGGTCACCAGATTGCGGCGGTGAACGTCACCAAAAATCACGGTCGAGTGCACGTCGCGCGCCGGTGGCGCTCCTTACGCTGGGAGAATGGCGATCAAGTGGCGCGACGACGAGATAGTGGTTATCTCCGTGACGCCCGTCGCCGACCGACTCGCGAGACCGGTTCTCACCCTCATCCTTTTGGTTACGG
Source organism: Acidobacteriota bacterium (assembly GCA_028873575.1). GTDB lineage: Bacteria > Actinomycetota > Acidimicrobiia > Acidimicrobiales > RAAP-2 > RAAP-2. Next base: position 2,358 of record JAGWHY010000063.1, read on the forward strand.
CGATCGTTGAGGGCGCGTCCCACGTGCCGTTCGTGCGCGCGCACGAGTCGTCGTTCGCCCTCGTGTTCGTGGGGCCAATCGTGGTGGTGTTGCTGACGCGCACCTGGCGCTGGCGCTCGCACAAGGTGCACGTGACGACACAACGCGTGATCCTCGAGGGCGGCGTGTTACGCCACTGGCGGACGTTCGTTGAACTTCGCGACGTGCTCGCGACTCGGGTCGATCAAGGTATCGGTGAGCGCCTCGCCCGTCGTGGCGTCGTCGTGCTCGAAACCGGCCTTGGGCCAATCGTCACGCGTCGCGTGCGCCACCCCGAAGCGCTCTGTCGTTTGATCGACGCCGAGCGAAGTCACGTCGAGCCGGCCGTGCCTTACGACACGATCTTTGGTTTCGACGAGTCCCGTAGTCAGTGGATTCCCCCTCGTCCCGGCTCGCCGCGGCTCACCGGGAACGACTGACGCGGCGAAGATTTCCAGTACGGTGAAAGGGTGACGACTCGGTACCGCTGTAACGCGTGTGGAAATCTGACGCGTTTCGACGTCGTGGAGACCACGTCCGTACGGGCTTTTCATCACTACACCGTGGGTGGTGAACTGGCTATTGAAGAGCCCGAAATTATCGCGCGCAACATCGAATCGGTGAGTTGTCGTTGGTGCGGGCACGGCCGCGAGGTCGAGGTTCTCACCGACGAGGCCTAGCGCGTGCGCTCGATTGATCCACCGCGACGGCGACCCGCGCCGCTCGTCCTGCGGGGCCGAGACGCGCACGGTGGTGAACGCGAAGTCAACTTAGAAGAGCTCACCTTGCTCATCGTGGTAAAGCCCAACTGCCAGGCCTGCGAAGAACTCTTGGCGCACGACGCGCGGGGCTTTGAGGGCTTTAACGTCTGGTACCTCGTCGACGAGGAGTTGGCCCTGGCGAGCGACGCGCCGCGCTTGTTACGGGTGAGCGCGGCCACGCTCGCGACGCTCGAGGTTCGCTGGCCGCCGGCGTATCTGGTGATTGACCCGACGTGCGCCGAGGTCATCTTTGAAGGCGTCGTCTTTGACGCGGAGCAGATCATGGAAGAAGTTGGCCACCTCGCGCGGCGCTAGATGTCACAGCCCTCGGGCAAGGTGACGGGGTCGAAAGGAGACCTCGTGTCGGACGAGTTGGAAGTATCGATTAGTTGTGAATCGTGCGTGCGTCGATCAACGCCGGACTGTGCGGACTGTTTGGTGAGTTTCGTGCTGGGTGAGACGCCCGACGAGTTGACGCTGACGCACGACGAGGCGAAAGTGCTCGCCCTTTTCTCCAACGAGGGCTTGGTACCGAGTCTGCGCTACCGCGCCCGGGAGGCTCGTTAAGCCTCGCTAGCGTGGAGGCGTGGCCCGCCACCTCCTCGTGACGAACGATTTTCCGCCCAAAGTAGGTGGCATTCAGAGTTACCTCTACGAGCTCTGGCGACGATTCGAGCCCGGTCGCGCCGTGGTCCTAACGGCGAGTTCACACGAGGACGCGTTGGACTTTGACGAACGCAGTGGATTGGTCGTCGAACGCGTGGCAACCTCTACGTTGTTTCTTCCCACGCCGCGCGCCCTGCGTGAGATTCGTGCGGCCATCGCGCGCCACCAACCTGATCTCGTCTTATTCGATCCGGCCTGGCCGCTCGGACTCCTGGGTCGCTTTCTGCCTGTTCCTTACGGCGTCGTCGTGCACGGCGCCGAGGTCACTATCCCCGGTCACCTACCCTTCGTCGCGGCGAGTCTGCGACGAGTACTGCGACACGCGGCCGTCGTGATCGCCGCCGGCGCGTACCCCGAAGCGCAGACCCGTCGGGTCGCGGCCGACGAGCACCCACCGGTCATCCAGGCGCCGCCGGGCGTTGACGTGACGAGGTTCACGCCCCTCAACGACGACGCGCGCGCTCGTTGTCGCGAGGCGTTGGGCCTGCGCGACGAGGAGCAGGTGGTGCTCTCGTACTCCCGACTGGTGCCGCGCAAGGGCTTCGACACGCTGATTCGCGCCAGCGCGCGTCTCACGTCGCGATTCCCGAACCTGCGAATCTACGTGGGCGGCTCGGGCCGCGACCGCGCGCGACTCGAACGACTCGCGGCGCGCCTCGGCGCGCCCGTCACCTTCCTCGGGCGCGTCG
>JAGWHY010000023.1 GCA_028873575.1 Acidobacteriota bacterium
AAAGACGCCCATGGCCGCGAGCCCCTCTGGATGCACACGTGTTCCCACGAGCAGAGCGACGCCCAGCAGGCCGACCGCACCGACACCGCGCGAGAAAATCTCGAGCCTCCGGCCCCTGTCGAGTCGCCGGCGCAAACGCGCGCGTTGCTCGATCGCGCCGCCGGCGGACATGAAGCGACTGGCTTTATAGACGCCGTGACCAATCAAGTGCGATATCGCGAGTACCGGGAACCCGAGGGCCATCGCCAGCAGCATGAACGCCATTTGCGACACCGTGGAGGTGGCCAGCTGGCCCTTGAGATCGACGCGCGCGTGAATCTTCGGAGCCAAAGCTACTAGTACGGCGCCGCAGAAAATGGCGAGGGCGGCGTCGATCGCGGCCACGCCACCCGCCATCTCGTGGAGACGCCAAAGCAATAAGGCGCCCGCGTTCACCACGCCGGCGTGGAGCAGAGCCGAGGTCGACGTTGGCGCGTTGATCGTGGCCGTCACCCAGGAGCTTCGAACCGTCAGGCCCGCCCTCGCGACCGCGGCCAACGTACCGGCCATCAACAAAAGGATGCCACTGACGCCATGGACGGGGGTGAAAGAATTTGCGGTAAGTGTCGGTCCACCGTGCAGGGCGTACGTGCTCACCGTGGCGAGTAGTAGAACCGAGTCTCCCGTCACGAAGGTCAACGCCGCATTTCGCGCGGACGAGCCGGCCGTACGAGTCACCTGACTCACGCGTAACAGAGTCACCGTAAGGGCCGAGGTGATCATCCAGCACGCGACGAGCACGCTGAGTGACTGAGCTAGATCCGTCGCGACGACGCCGCCGATTGTGGCCAGGGAGGCGGCCAGAATGCGGCGGCGCCGCGACTCGCCCTCGAACTGACGAGCGACGAACTGGCACACGCACAACCCAACGAAGAGTGACGCGATCGCCAGCAGCGAACCTAAACGGTCACCCGCCCACGGACCCACGAATGACGTCCGTGACGTCGACGCCACCACTGAGCCAAGCGCGACAATTAACGACGCAGTGGCAATGGCTCGCCGGGGTAACCGAGCACCGGGCATTAGTACTCCGGTGGCACCAAGAAGCGGAGCGAGTACTGCGGTTAGAGCGAAGACGTTCACGGTACTCAGTATACACGAATTCTATTTCGTGTGTTACTTTACGCGTAATGGTATTACCGAATTCTGCCTCGTGTACCGATTTTCGGACTTACGCTCGGTCGGTCGAGCATCCACAGGAGATCGCCCACAGTGTGTTGCGCTTCCACCGGATGGCGAAGTCGAGCCGCCTTCATCACCGTGTAGACGTTGCGACGGCCGTCACGCTCCCGGGTCAGGTAGCCCTCCGCCACAAGGTCCGCGATAATCCCCTGGGTGGCGCGTTCCGTAATGCCTACGGCCTGGGCGATGTCACGCGTTCGTATGGTTGGATCTCGATGGACGCAAATGAGAACGTGGGCGTGGTTGGTGAGAAACGTCCAGTCAGGCTTGTGCGTCGAGGTGGAACTGGAAGAAGTTTTCATTGGTCGCTCGCCGTTAATCCTACGGACGAACGTCAAGCGGTGGGCTGATGGAACGACGAGCGTCGCTTATCTCCAAGCACCACAAGGAAGAAATCATCGGCCCCATATTCGACGAGTTCGGGTGGAGCCTTGAAACCGTATGGGCCGACACTGACCAACTCGGCACCTTCAGCGGCGATATTCCGCGGCGCCAGTCGCCAATCGAAACTGTACGTCTCAAAGCACTGCTCGGCACTCACCATACCGACGCGCCGTGGCTCGTCGCTTCCGAAGGAACGATTCGAACTTCGTTCACTGGTCTCGTTGAGGGAATAGAAATTGTCGCGCTAGTTCCCCGGGGGACGGGAACGATGGTTACCGGCAGGGCAATGAGCCACGCCCTTCACGCCGTGAGTTTTCGAGTGGACCGCACAACCTCGGAGGATGAAATCATTCGACAATGTGCTCGAGCCGACTTGCCTCGTCATCGTTTACTCGTCGGCACGGCCGACCACCGCGGCCCGAGCATTGGCGCACTGGCAACCAAGCGGGACGTCGTGAACGTATGTCGACGCCTCGCGCGCCGCGACACTTCCCTCGTGGTTCAAACGGACTTCCGCGCTCATTTGTGCCCCTCCCGTCAACGAATCATCGCGAACGCCGCCAGAGATCTCATGGTCAGAATGACGCAGTACTGCCCGAAATGTGGTGAGCCAGGATTCGGTGATCAAGGAACCATTCCTGGTTTGCCGTGCCGAGACTGCGGACACCCCACAGATGAGACCTTCGCCCAACGATGGGCCTGTCCGTCGTGTAGGTGGATCGAAGACCGAAAGACAAAGCCCGCAACGGCAGATCCCGCTCGGTGTCAGTGGTGCAACCCGTGACGCCTAAGTGAACGGAGGGCGCGAAGAGTTTCAGGTGTTCGCGATGTCCTGACAGATTTCACTCGATGGCGTGGTCACCTTCGCGACCGCAAACGGCGAATTCATTGGCGAAACGAAAATCGACCCCAACCGCGACTACCAACCGAAAGGTGCGGGCTTTAGATAGCCTGCACAGGTTCAGCTGTTCACGATGTCCTGACAGATTTCAATGGTGGGCCGTACAGGACTTGAACCTGTGACCCCTTGCGTGTCATGCAAGTGCGCTACCAGACTGCGCCAACGGCCCCGTGGAGGAACCATCCTACCACTACGGCTGGACTCGCTTGAACCTCAACACCCGCCCTCAATCAAGTCTCGCTACTGAAGCCGACGGTTCAGGTCGGGCGCTTCGTCGCGGAGACGAACTTCGTAAAGACCACGATGTTCGCGAGATAGTGACCGGTCGCGTGATCAAAGGCTCCCCCGCAGGTCACTAAATTGAGCGACTGATTTCCGCGCGAGCCGTACACCAGTCGATCGGGGAAACTCGTCTTGGTGTATTGAACAACGCGTTCAACCACGAAGCGCGTAACGACGCCGTCAGCGAGCTTCACGCGAACCAGATCGCCAGGCATCAGTTCCTTCAGTCGAAAGAACACCCCGGGACCCGTCAGTGAATCGACGTGACCTAAGAGCACCGCCGAGCCGAGCTGTCCAGGAGTAGGACCGAGTCCGAACCAACCGACCACCGTGGTGGTCTTTGGCACCTCGACCTGCCGATTGGCGGCGAGTCCGAGTTCGACCAGCGGCGCGCTCACGTCTAAAGCGGGGATTAAAACCTGAATAGGTCGAGAACGTGCGACGAGCATTCGTGCGTGAGGTACGGCGGCTGCGACCACTAACGCCTTGGCAGGCGAGGGCGTAGAACTCGCTCGCGCTCCGAGTAAGAGTCCCGTCGCGACCACCGCTACAGCGGTGGTCGCGAGGGACGCGTTACGAAATCGTGACGTGACTCGTTCAGCCCTCACGGGGCTCGTCGGGGCTACCCGAAGACGCGATACGGCGGCGGCGAACACCGTAACCAGCGAGACCAGTACCCAGCAATGCGGCGAGCGCCGCAAATCCGACAAGCGCCGGTGTGTTTGACGCGCCACCCGCGGTGCCACCAAAGCCCGTCTGCGGCGCGCCTACGGGGATGATCGGCGTCGTGGTGGTTGACACAGGCGCCGTCGTGGTCGTGGTCGGCGAAGTAGTCGTTGTGGTCGGCAAAGTAGTCGTTGTGGTCGGCAACGTTGTGGTGGTGGTCGGTGTCACCGCGGCGCATGTGGGTACGGTGACCGAGTTCGTATCCAGCGTGACCGCACCGTTACGCGCGAGCAGTCGACCCGAAACCTTGGCTCCGGTGGTCGCGGTAATGGAACTTAACGCCATCAAAGTGCCCGCGAACGAGCTGCCCGTGCCCAAGGTGGCTGAGGACGTGACCTGCCAGAAAACGTTGCAGGCTTGCGCCCCATTTTCGAGCACGATGGAACTCGCCGACGCCGTCGTTAATCCGGCGGGAATTTGGATGATGAACGTCGAAGTCGCGTCGTTGGCGCCATTAAGTGTCAGCGTTCCCGTCAGAGTTGCCGACGAGGCCACGGTGTAGACCCCCGCGGCGAGCGTCAGGCCACCTAACTCTGAGGGTTCCGTCGTGGCTGGCGTGCGTCCGGCCGCGTCGTTGTACGCCGTGACGAGATCCGTCTGGGCTTGCACCGCGGTGGGATTGGCCACCGACGTCGTGCCGGTCGATTCGATCCCCGGTGGGAAGCCCGTAATGGACGTTCCGGGCGAGAGGCCGATGTTGCCGGAAATCACGGAGGATCCGGTGTTAGTAATGGTCGACCCCGCGAGAATCGCGAAGGTACTGGATGAACCAAGATTTACCGTTGACGTCGCGGCCGAGGCCGCGGAACTAAACGCACTAAAGAAAATAGCGGCGCCTAGCAACGAACTCGCAGAGGCGAACGCCACGAGTGGACGGGCGCGCAGGTGCGTGCCAAAAAAACTTCGGGGGTTAGTGGACATAGAACGTCGCTTCCTAAAACCCGAGAGTGTCGAATCGCTAACTGCGTTTCGTGACGGGAATCACTTGCCTTTCCACCTTATATGTTGAGGTGCGCGCCCAAGCGCTCATAAACACTTTTCGCGTGACATGTTTCACATGCACTCGCCGATGGCGTAATCAAGTCAGCGACCAGGTGCGCGACGCGTCAGCGTGAACGCTTAAGAACTAACTTGACGAGCTTTCGCACGACCGTTCGCGGAAGAAAACGCACGCCAATGGTCCCGAGTTTGTTCAACGTACCCGTCACCACGACTGTCGTGCCGGCCAGCAATGCTTCGTAGCCCTGCGCCGCGACGGACGCCGAGGAGGGCATTTTGACGTGAGCAACCTTCGTCTCGCCGAGTCCGGCGACCGCGTGAAACTCCGACTCGGTGACGCCGGGGCACAGCGCCGTCACCGTAACGCCCGTGCCCCGTAACTCTTCGGCTAGGGCTTCTGAAAAAGACAAGACGAACGCCTTCGACGCGAAGTAGGTCGCCATAAAGGGTCCCGGTTGGAAAGCTGCCGTCGAGGCGACGTTTAAGACGCGCCCGAATCGCCGTTGGACCATTCCTGGCAGGTACGCCTTCGTCAGTTCACTCACGCAGCGCACGTTCAAGTCGATCATCTCGAGTTGACGATCGGCGTCGGCCTCGGCGAAAGGTCCGACGTCGCCGAATCCAGCGTTATTGATCAGTACATCCACGTTGGGTACCTGGGCCGTGAGGCGCGCCACGGCGTCGCGCTGCGAAAGGTCGAGCGCAATGACCGTCGCGCCGCCGAGCTCTTCGGCGAGTGCGCGTAGGGCCGCCTCACGTCGCGCGACGAGGACCACCTGGTGGCCGTCGGCGCGCAAGAGCCGGGCAAACTCGCGGCCGATCCCACTCGAGGCTCCCGTAATCAGTGCAGTAGTCATGGCCACCTCCTCCGTAGAACCTAGGGGTTCACGCAGCGAAGCACCCCGGGTGCCGTCTCGTGACGTACGACGCCTCCTCGATTGGGTCAACTTCCCCAGACGTCGTCGGCGACACTTTTCTGGAGGCGGCGTCCGGATTCGAACCGGAGTACGGGGCTTTGCAGGCCCCTGCCTAACCACTCGGCCACGCCGCCAGAAGAGACAATCCTAGTGGCTGGGGGCCCAGGCACCGACGCCGTCCGCACGTGACGCGCGCCAAATTCACAGCCCCCTCACGACTTCTCGCCGCGTGCGGTCCGGACCGACCTCGTAACCTAGAGACGTGCGACGTACACAAATCTTGGCGAGTTTGGCGGTCGCGAGCGCGACGTTCGCGCTCCCCGTCGCCCAGGCGAACGCGGTCGCGCCGATTCGCGTGAGTGCTTCGTTACCCGCCTCGCTCTCCGCCTCGCTTCCTCTCGTACGCCTGCATTTCAGTGCTCGCGTGAACGCCAGTTCTTTACCGGCCCTGCGCGTCGAACCCGCGCTGGCGACGAAGTGGCAGCAGATCGGTCCGCGCGACGTCCAAGCCGTCGCCCTGAGTACGTTACGTCCAGCGGTGCAGTATCACTTCGCGACACCCTCAAGCCTCGCCTGCGCGGCGCGTTGCGTCTTTCAGGCGTTGCGACCGCACGTCGCGAGCGTCGCCACGAACGTCGCCTGGGAAGACCAATTACTTGCGCAGTTGCACTATCTACCGCTTAACTTCACCCCCACGTCGACGGCGCTTACGCCCTCGACCCAAGTTTCTGGAACCTACTCATGGTCATTCCCTTCACTTCCCTCTCAGCTATTCGCCCAGTGGCAAGTCGGCGTTGACAACGTCGTGCTTCGTGGGGCCCTCATGAACTTTCAAAGCACGCAGAATCTCCCCACGACGGGCGTCGCCGACGTGGTCACCTGGAACCGTTTAATCGCCGCCGCGAACGCCGGTCAGGTCAACACGCGTCCCTACGACTACGTGGACGTCGCCGAGTCGTCACCCGAGAGCCTGACGCTCTACGTCAACGGCCAAGCCACCTTTCACACACTCGTCAACACGGGCATCTCGGTCGCGCCGACCGCCACTGGTACGTATCCCGTGTACCTGCGCTACACCAGTCAAACAATGTCGGGAACGAACCCTGACGGGTCGCACTACTCGGACCCGGGTATCCCCTGGGTGAGCTACTTCAATGGAGGCGACGCGCTGCACGGCTTCCTCCGCGCCTCTTACGGATGGCCACAGAGCCTGGGCTGTGTCGAAATGCCCTACGCCGCCGCCAAGGTGGTCTGGCCCTTCACCCCAATCGGCACTCTGGTCACGGTTCGCTCGTAGTTTCCGGACCAAAGGCGTGGCGGCCTCGCTGGGTCGCGAGCTCCACTCCCCGATCGCCGAGGTCGCGCGCGCTCGCTACCGCGTGACTGCCGAATCGCTCGCGTATCTCATCAACGACGTCACGTAACGCTTCGTTCGCGACTTGACGACGACGCGAACTCTCGACGGCCTCGGCGCGCGGATCGTGGGCGAGTCCCTCAAAGCCAAAACTAAGTTGAAGTTGATTGTCGTCTCGTTGACGAAGACTCGAAGCGTGAATCCCGAGAAGGCGTACGGCACCGTCCAGCGCGACGGTCGTCAAAAGCGCCTGCGCCACGGTCGCGACGGCGTCCTCGTCATCAAGTCCAAAGGCGAGGGTCTGCGATCGCGACACGCTGGTCAGATCGTCAAAACGTACGATCAGCGTGACGGTACGCGCGACCAGGCCTTGGGCGCGAAGGGCGCGCGCGACCACGTCCGCGTGGCGCTCCACGACCGAGTTCAGCTCCGCCCGCGAGGAAAGAGATTTCGCGAACGTCTCCTCGTGTCCGACCGACTTGTTCGCACGGTTACTGACGACTTCGCGCGGGTCCTCGCCCTTCGCGTAAGCCGCCAGCGTGGCGCCGAGCGCCGGACCGAAACGATGCACGAGGTCCGCCTCACTCACGCGCGCCAGGTCACGCACGTAGCGCAGGCCCAGTTGATCGAGTTTCGCGGCGGTGGCGGGCCCCACGCCCCACAGCGCACGCACCTCGAGCTCGCTCAGCCATCGCGCTTCGATCTCAGGCGACACCCACAACACGCCGGGCCCTTCGACCAGTCGACCGTTCTCGACACGCGGCTTCGCGCGACGCGAGGCTAACTTCGCGAAAAGTTTGTTCCGCCCAAGTCCCACGCCACAGCGAAGCGACAGCTCGTCGGCCACCCGCTGGCGCAACTGACGGGCCGCCGCGAGTGGGTCGACGTTGAGTCGGCGTAGTGAGCGCAGATCCGCGAACACCTCGTCGAGACCCACGGGTTCGTAGTCGGGTGTCACGTCGCGGATTAACGCGTGGAAACGTCGCGAGTACTCCTCGTAACGGTCAAATCTTCCGGGCAAAATAATAAGGTCCGGACACAGTCGTCGCGCGACCACACTGGGCATCGCGCTCCGTACGCCAAAACGTCGCGCCTCGTAACTGGCGGACGCGACGACCCCACGCTCACCACCGCCACCCACCGCGACTGCTTTACCCATGAGCGAGGGGTCATCGAGAATCTCCACCGAAGCAAAGAACGCGTCCAAATCGACGTGCGCGACGGGCGCGTCGAGGACGCTCGGGCCCCTAGAAGCCGAGTTCGACACTTCGGAACGCTTCGCCGAAGTCGACCCCCACCGGACGTCCGGCCTGCTCGGCTCGGTCGTAGACGATGGCGCGAATGGCCTCCGCGTCGTCGGCGAGTTGCGACGCGTGCGCCAGCACGGCTTTCACCTTGGTGTCGATGGTGCCGGTGACGTCGATCACCACGTCCGGCTCGTGGGTGCCACTTAGCAAGAGGAGCTCGACCCGGTGGGCCGCTCCGGCGTCCGGAAAATAAAGAGGCATGGCCGCAGCCGGCGCAACCGCGTCGAGCAAAGCCCAACCGGCTTCTCGATGATCGCGATGATTAACGTAGACCCCACCGAAGAATGTAGCGGTCGGATCGGGACCGAGGACCACTTCAGGTCGCAAGCGGCGAACGTGACCTACGAGTGCCTCGCGCAACGATTCATTATTACTCAAGGACCCGTCGGGGTACTCCAAACTGATCGCACTTCTCGCCCCCAACAGGTCCGCCGCGACGGCGAGTTCTTCGCGTCGACGGTCGCGCAGCGACGTGGTATCCGATACCGGCGCGTGGGAACCCTTGGCGCCGTCACACAGAACGATCAGGTGCACGTCACAGCCCTCGCTGGCCCACTGCGCAAGCGCGCCGCCAGCGGCAACGTCCGCGTCGTCGGGGTGCGCGTACACGGCGAGCACGGTTCGCGGCGTAAGGCGAAGCACGCGCACGTCTAATTCCGGTGTTTAGGGGCTGTCGTCTTTACCAGCATGCCTATCTCGCGCGCGAAGTCATCGGTACCTTCAAAGCCCTTATACACCGAGGCAAAACGAACGTAGGCCACGTCGTCAACGTCACGCAGCGCGTCCAGTGTCGCCACGCCAACCTCTTCGCTCGTCACGTCGCGTCCGAGTAACCGCATCGACTCTTCCACTTTGACCACCAACTGCGCGAGGGCCTCGTCGTCCACCGGACGGTTCTTCGCGGCGGCGCGCACGCCGTTTAAAATCTTGACCCGATCGAAGGGTTCGCGTTCGCCCGATCGCTTGACGATGAAGAGTCCGGCTTCTTCTATGCGTTCGTACGTCGTAAACCGCTGGCCGCAGGCCGCGCACTCGCGCCGGCGACGGATCGCCACGCCGTCCTCGGCGAGCCGTGAATCGACGACTCGGTCGTCGTCCGCCGTGCAAAATGGACAACGCATAGCCTCACGATACACCGAAAACCCTAATAATTTCAGGGAATAAGCACGTGCTCGCCGGGAACAACGACGTCGGAGCCCAATTCGCGAATCAGGGCGACGCGCGCCTTGGCCACGTTGAGCGGATTCACTTGCTGAGCAATTGAATTCACACTGTCGCCTGGCTGGACCAGGTACACGGTTCCAGAAGCCAGGACGGCACTCGTCGCCACGTCGGTTGGAAGACCCGTGTCGGTCACGCCACCAAATGAGGTCCCCGGGAGGGCGAGGACGGTGACAGCGACAAGGAGAGCGGCGCCAGCGAGAAACCGATTTCGACGACGAAGCCGACGCGTCCTCAACGAGCGCCGTTCGCTCAACGTCGGTCGGCGACGGACCCCGACCGGAACTAGTCGAAGTTCCGGAGACTGACGCTCCGACACCCAGTAAGTCTCTTCAATCTCCACAGCCGCCATTGCCGACACTCCTTAGACGAACACTTGTTCGTAAGTATAGAGCGAACAAGTGTTCGTTACAAGGGTGACTTCTCGACAGGACGTAGATCTAATATACCTGATTAAGGGTCATTTCACGTCCAAGTCGGCCGAATTGGTCCCACCGGGTGCCACCAATTGAGCCGTGCTGCCGTAAGAGTTGACGGGCCTCACGAACGTCGCGCGCTAGTCGTACGCGGTGACGTCGCACGAGTTCAGCGCACTCCTTTGTTAACGCCGAGCACGGATGATCATTGGAGTCGGTGACCTGACCGTCCGTGACCCACACCACCGTCTCCCCCGGCCGAGCAGCCTGTACGGCCCATCGCACGACGGGACCGTCAACGCCATTGCCCACTTGACCCGAGGGAGGTGAGGGATGAACTAACCCGTGACGCGCGAGGAGCCAGGCGTTCGCGGATCCGGTGACGTCGCCGGGACGGTGGCTGTAGCCAACCACCAAAGCGCCGGGCGCGACCCGCAGTAGATCCTGTAGGTCCTCAAGGGTGAGATCCATCGATCCCGACTGATCGATCACCACCACGCCGCCCTTCGTCGGGCGCGATCGGGCGTACAACCGGTGCTGGTCATCGATGAGGAGCCGCTCGGGGTAGCGCAACGTCGTCCCACTTGTCGCGGGACGCCAGCTACGCGTCGGCCCCCGACGCGCAGTCGCGCGCAGCGCCGCGTCTTCGTCGAGTTGTAAGGTCGCGAATCGACCACTGGGGGCACGACGGCCACCCGGTTCCAGGGAGCGACGAAACACCCTCAGGCTCGGCGCGTCCAAAGGCGGTGCCGCGCCGATCGCTTTCGTCAAGAGGCGAGCCACGACCAAAGTAGTGCGCGCGAACCCGAGTGGTAGGCCGTCGACGATGGCGGTGTCGCTGAGGTACGCGGTCGACGTCCGACTGATAGATCGACGCACGTGTTGGGCTACCGCCCCCAGACCGAGTCGCCACTCCGGCCGCGCCTTGCGTACGGCGCGCAGAAATGGCCCCTCACCGCCGGTGCCCAGAACCGCCACCATGAAACACAGCGCCTCGCCCCAGTCACCACGTTCGGCGACGTGACGGCCACCCTCCCGCTCGCTACCGTCAGCCAGGAGCGCCACGTCGAAGCCGATACGCGCCGCCAACGTATTCACGCGTAACTCTTCCGCGCACTCAAGGGCGCGAGAAGTGACCTCCTCGAGGGCCACCGCGAAATGCTCCACCCGAGGACTCACGCGCGCGTGCAGCAACTCGTGCGCCCGCACCACCCTCGCCACCTCGCTCGAGTCGAGGGGCACCTCCAAGATCCGCCGCGAGAGGTCACAAGAGGCGCCGCCGCGCGACGTCGAACCTTCTTTGACGGTCCACGCGATGAGCTCTTCAGCGTCGAGTCGACCCGTCACGAGCTCCGGAAAAATCGTGGACCCGTTCACGACAACGCGCCAACGCGCAAGGCGTCGAGAATTCCTTCGGCCGATTCGCCAAAGACCAGGCGGGCAGCCTTGGCCGCGCCGAGGGCGCTACGAAGTTCATCAAAGGCGTAAAAACTACGCAGCGAAACCCGCCGCGAACTCGGTCCGAGCGCCCCGCGGCGCGCGGGTTCACGCAGATCTTCACTCAAGCGCGACAGCGCGTCCCGGGGAGGGCGATCCACACGAACGCGAACCGGGAATCGATCCAGAAGCGACGTCGGAATTTCCTCGAGGGAGTCGACGTTCGTCGTGATGACGACTGAAAACTCGGGACCGGGCGTTACCCATTCGAGCGTTTCGGGATTACGCCAACGCGCTGATTCGGTGCTGTCGGTGACGGCCAGCAACGTCGCGAGAGCGTCACCCGAGGCTCGATCCACCTCGTCAAGCACTAATCGACTGCCGCGTCCGGCGTCGCCCCGCCAGGCTCGAATCGCCGGGCCCTCACGCCACGTGAAGGTCCCCTCCCGCGTGGGCATCCACGTGCCCGTGATCTCGCCGGCCGTAAGATCCTCCGTGCAAATCAATCTTTCGGCACGAGAGTCCCCTACGTGAAGTGCGGCAAACGTCTTTCCCGTTCCCGGTGGTCCGTACAGCAACACGCGCTGAATCCCCGCCCTGATCACGTCGTTGAAGTCCTGCCAGCAGTCCGACTGCCCGTCGTTGTCCACGTCTCTCCCTTCGTTGGGTCACCCAACGGTCGCGCACTCGGTCAGCCACAACGTGCCGCGACCGCGCGTGTGGGAGGACGTCGATCGACTTCACGTACGGATAGTCGTGACAAAACGCTTCGAGTGCCCAGAGGTCTTGTCGGATCACGTACGGAGAGCGCGCCGTGCCCCGACGCGGTTAAACGGCCACCCGAGTGCGCACTCTGGTCTTTCGTTAACGACTAAGGAGCCTGACGCGGCCCGTCATGCACATTGTGACGTTGACGTATGGACGACTAGCGACGTCAGCCCTCTACCGATTCGCCGAGGTACACCGCGCGCACGCGCTCGTCGTGCAACAAGTTCTGCGCGGTGTCGCCAAACACGATCCGGCCGTTTTCCATGACGTAACCGCGGTCGGCCAGTCGCAGCGCCTGCGCGGCGTTCTGCTCCACCACGAAGACGGTCGTTCCTTGTTTGCGAATGTCCGCGATAATCCGAAAAATCGTGTCCACGATCATCGGCGCGAGGCCCATCGAGGGCTCGTCCAACAGCAAAAGTCGTGGCTGCGCCATCAGCGCGCGAGCAATGGCTAACATCTGCTGTTCACCACCGGAGAGATTGGCGCCCAACTGCTTGCGCCGTTCCTTCAAGATTGGAAACGTTTCGTACATTCGCCCCATGTCGTCGTGGTAACCGCCGTTGCGCTTGAACGCCCCCATCTCCAGGTTCTCTTCGACGGTCATTTGCGGGAAGATTCGTCGACCTTCAGGTACGTGGCTAATGCCCATGGCGCTGAAGTCGTGGGCCTTTACCTGAGTGATCTCCGATCCTTCAAATTGGATTGAACCGCTCGACGGCGCGTGCAGTCCCGAGAGCATTCGCAGCGTCGTGGTCTTGCCGGCACCGTTGGCTCCCAGAAGCGTGACAATTTCGCCCTCGGCGATCTGGAAGGATATGCCGTGGAGCGCGGTAATGGCGCCGTAGCGCACGGTCGCTTCTTGGACGTCCAGCATCATGAGGGCGACTTCTCACTTTCGTCATCGCTCGAGCCCAAGTAGGCCTCAATCACGACGGGATTCGACCGAATGGCGTCAGGTGAGCCTTCGGCAATGACGCTCCCGAAGTTCAAAACGTACAGGCGCTCGGCCAGGGCCATTACCAACTTCATGTCGTGTTCAATCAGCAAAATCGACACGCCCATTTCGTCGCGGACTTTTCGGATCAGGGACGTCAATTGAATTTTTTCAGCAGGATTCGTCCCCGCCGCGGGTTCGTCAAGGAGCAGGACCTGAGGATCCGTCGCGAGACCACGGGCAATCTCCAGTCGTCGCCGATCGCCGTAGGAAAGTGACGACGAAATGACGTTCGCCTTGTCGTAAAGTCCCACAAATTTGAGCAGCTCCTCGGTGCGCTGATCGGAGCGACGCTCACCACGCCGAGTCCGCGGACCCTTCACCATCGCCCCAATAACGCCAATACCACGGTGCGACTCCGCACCAATCTTCACGTTTTCGTAGGTCGTCAGCGCACTAAACATTCTCGACGCCTGAAAGGTACGCGCGACTCCCGCCGACGCCACGCGATGGGCCTTTTTCCCAATAATGGAGATGACTTTGCCCTCGCGATCAGTGAAAGATATTGAACCTTCCTGGGGCTGGTACACGCCAGTCAACGAATTGAAGAGCGACGTCTTTCCCGCGCCATTTGGTCCAATGACGGCCAAAATCTCGCCACGCTTTTGATGGAGACTGACGTTGTTTAACGACACGACGCCACCGAACCGCAGCGTCACGTTGTCCACGTTGAAAATCAAGTCACTCACGGCGTGTCTCCCGTCAGCACTTCATCCATGTGACCTTCGCCCGCTTCAGAAAGCACGATCTCGCGTTTACGCCGCCTCGACGGTATGAGTCCCGATGGACGAAAGATCATCATGACGACGAGGAGGGCGCCGAGATACATGTAAAGGTCTGCCGATTGATAGCCCTGAGGAGGCGTGTGGAGAAGATAGCTGTACGCAACCTGAATAATGATCGCGCCGACGACGACGCCAAAAATCGAACCCATGCCACCGAAAATGACGAGCACCAAAATATTGATTGACGACTGCAGCGTGAAACTCGAGGGAAATACGTTGTTGGACTGGCTCGCGGTGACCACGCCCGCAAATCCCGCGGTTGAGGCCCCAATCGCGAAGGCCATGACCTTGTACTTCAACGGGTTGATTCCAACGGACTCCGCCGCTACTTCATCCTCACGAATCGCGGTCCACGCCCGACCAATTCGCGAGTGTTCCAAGAGCGAGAACGCGACCAAGAAAATGACGAGGAAGACAAGAAGAAGGTAGTAGTACGGCACCGGTTTCAATGACCACACGTAGTGCAGCGGGCCAATATGCAACACCGGGTGAGGAATCGGACCCGAACCCTGCGATCCGCCCGTGATGCCGTACAGATTGTTCGCGAAAATCGTGACGATTTCGCCGAAGCCCAGCGTGACGATCGCGAGGTAGTCACCCCGAAGTCGCAACGTCGGCGCACCCAGCAAAATGCCCGCCACCATGACGATGACGATGGCGACCGGGATCGCCACGAAGGGGTCGAAATGTCCGTGAAATGGAGCCGGCGTTGGCAAAGATCCCGTCATCCACGCCGTCGTGTACGCCCCAATCGCGTAGAACGCGACGTAACCCAAGTCCAGGAGTCCCGCGAAACCAACTACAACGTTGAGGCCCGTGGCCAGCAAGACGAACACGCCAATCTGTTCGGTCATCGCCGAATGCCAAAAAGCGTCATTCACGATGCGCGGCAGCAACAAGGCGACAATCAGTGCGACGCCGATCAGGCTCCAACGCACCGGCCGACGTTGCGTCACGGCGCGCGGTACCGCCAACGCCTTCGTGGCGGTGCTGCGGATCGACGCTCCCTTGTTGAGCCACCCCGACCAGACGAGAAACATGATGATCGCGAGAGCGAAGAAAACGACCCAGCGTTGCGTACGGAAGAGACCGTAAAAAGAGGAGGCCTCAAAGAATGACCCACGGAATCCCGCTGTCGGTGCCTGCGTGCTGCCCGGCGGACCCGTCATTAACGCGACAAGCTCGACCACCAAAAAGCACAGAGAGAATCGTCGTACGAACGGATTGCGAAAAAACGCGCGCATCACGCAGCCCTGCCCAAGCGCTCGCCCAAAATACCCGTAGGGCGAAACAAGAGAACCGCGACCAAAATCCCAAAAGCGACGACGTCGATATAGGCCGCCTGCACGAAAACGACAGACAAGCTCTCGACCACGCCCAAGAGAAGTCCGCCAATCATCGCGCCTCGCAGGTTACCGATGCCACCGAGGACCGCCGCGGTAAACGCCTTAAGTGCGGGGACGAATCCCATCGTGTAGACGACTCCCGTGCCCAAGCCAAAGAGGAATCCCGCGGCGCCGCCCAACGCGCCTCCGACGATGAAAGTCAGAGCGATCGTCCGGTCAATATTCACACCCATCAACGACGCCGTTTCGGCGTCTTGGGCGACGGCCCGGATACTGCGGCCGAGTTTCGTCGTCGCCACGACGCGGTCGAGAGCGAAGAGCATCACAACGCCCGCGACGAAAATCACCACGTAATACAGCTGCACGCCCGCGCCGAAAACGTGAAAGACCGGGTGATTTATGTACGGCTGGGGCATCGAGATCGAGTAACGACCGAACTCTTTGCCCGCCAGATTGAAAAGGAAATACGAGGCGCCAATGGCGCTAATGAGGTAGGCCAATTTGGGCGCGTTCCGGCGTCGCAGCGGACGATACGCAACTCGCTCGAGCAAGGTCGCGACCAGCGCGCCCGCGGTCCCACCAACCACGATGCCCAGCACGATAAGGAAAATGGTCGCAGCGCCGCTGGGCACCGAGTTACCAATTAACGCCTTCATCACGAAATAGCCTGCGAAACCTCCGGACATGAAAATTTCGGAGTGCGCGAAGTTAATGAGGCGCAGGACACCATAAACGAGGGTGTACCCCACCGCGATCATTCCGTAGAGAAACCCGTTCGCCACACCACCGACAAAGAGACTCCAGAACTCCAAGCGAAACGTCGCGAAATGACCTGATAGGTAGTGGCCGAAGGCGCCCAAAGTCTCCCCTTAATTCAATTGGCAAGAGTGTAATCAAACTGAAGGGGCCGGGGGCTCAACGCCCCCGGCCCCTTCTGTATTCGCGAAGCCTTAGTTATTCAAGGCCCAACTGAACGATCTTGCCATTCTCAACCTTGTTGACGAAAATCGCCGATCCAGCAATGTTGCCGTCCGACTGGAACTTCACCAACTTGGTCATGCCCTTGTAGGCCAACTTGTGCAGCTCGGCCACGATACCCGCCCTGGTCACCTTCTTGAGGTGCTTCATCGCGTTAATAATGGCGTTCGCGGCGTCGTAAGACTCGGGAGCGTACGTAGCGTTAGCCGCGCTGAAGTGCGCCAGCGCCTGGTACGCCGAGTTGAACTTCTTGTTCGTCGACGTCGCGCAAGCACAGGTCAAAAGGGTGCCGTTGGCGGCCGAAGCCGGCGTTGTGCCCTGAATCAGCGCCGGGGACAGCGAACCGTCACCCGACATCACCGTGCCGGTGTAACCGGCCGAGCTCAACGCGCCAAGGAACAGACCGAGGTCGCAGTAGTAGCCGCCGTAGAACAGCGCCTTCGCGCCACTCGCGACCGCCTGCGTCGCGGCAGCGGAGTACTCCGTCGCCGACGCGGTTCCGTTCTGGCACTGGGAAGTGCCGGGCACCGTCGCCGTACTCACGGTCGCGCCGTCGCTCTTGGCCTGAGCCGCGACTGCGCCGGCGAGGCCGGCACCGTACGACGTACCGTCATCGACCACGTAGACCGAGTTCAGCTTGAGCTTCTTGACCAAGTAGTCGGCGTCGGCAGGACCCTGCACTCCGTCATCGGCCACGACGCGGAAGAAGTTGTGCCATCCGCCCGTCGCCAAAGAAACGCGCGTCGCCGAAGGACTCACCGTCGCGACGTGGGCCGCACTGTAGAAGGGCTCCGCTGCAGCCGTCGCGCCAGAGAACGCGGGACCAACAATGGCCACGAGCTTCTTGTTCGCGACCGCGGCTTGCGCCTGCGTCGGTGAAATCGTCGGGTCACCCTGGTCGTCGTACGTCCTCAACGTCAACTTGAAAGGCAATTTGCCCGACGCGTTGGCCTGATTGATCGCCAACTGCACGGCAAAGACCATGTTCAAGCCGAGTTGCTGGTTACCACCCGAAAGGGGGCCTTCGTAACCGATGGTGTAGGTGGGCTTCGACGCCGCTCCTGACGTTGACGCAATACCGACAGCCGGTACCACCATCAACAGCAGGGCACTCGAAGCCACCGCAGCCACCGTCTTGTTCAAACGAAGCTTCATCTAGCTCGTCCTTCCTCAACTGTGTTTCAAACTCGCCCACCGAGTTCGCTTACACGCCACCTAAAGATCACGTAAAAGGTTTTGGTGGGGATTAGACCTATTTGGTCATTTCTGCACAGTAGCAGGGCAAAAATGACGAAAATGTGCAGGATGTCGCGATAAAAAGCGAACAGGTGTTTGATTACTCTCGTCACCAGCGATAATCTACGAACAATTGTTCGGTAACGAAGGAGCGGCAATGGCTGAGGTACTTACCCCCATGAGGCGTCAAATATTGGAGTTCATCGTGACCTGCCAACGCGAGCGGAGCTTCCCACCGACCATTCGTGAGATCGGCGAGCACGTGGGCCTCTCGTCGTCGGCCACCGTGGCGAACCACATCAAGGTCCTAAAAGATGCCGGCTACATCGCGAAGAACGCGCAGCAGCCGCGCACCTTGACGGTACGCCTCGACCCGACACCCTCAATTACTCGAGACTCTATTCGCGCAGTGCCCTTCGTTGGTGACGTGGCGGCCGGCACGGGCGTTCTCGCCGGGGAGAGCACTTTCGAGACCATCGACCTTCCCGAAGAGTTCGCGGGACGGGGCGAAAGTTTCGTCTTAAAGGTTCGAGGTGATTCCATGGTTGACGCCGGCATTTTGTCGGGTGACTACGTCGTGGCCCAGCGTCAGTCCACCGCCAACACTGGTGAAATTGTCGTCGCCGGCATCCCCGGGGACGAGGCCACGATCAAGCGATACTTTCCCCAAGGCGCGCGGGTGGTCTTAAAGCCCGAAAATCAGACCCTCGAACCCATGGAGTTCGACGCCGCGGACGTCACGATTTTCGGTCGAGTGATTTCCGTACTGCGCCGCTACTAAGCGACGTCTCCTACACTCGCTCGATGCGAAATCTCCTTTTGGCGAGTGACTGGTATCTCGTCGGCCTCTCGATCACCGTCGCGCTGGTCGTCTACCCTTCGTTTCGCCTCGTCGGCAACGCGCAATGGGCGACGTTTCATCACCGCCACTCTCGAAACGTGACCTTCGCCGTGGCACCCGCGTGGACTCTCCAGGGTGCCACCGCCATATGGTGGTTTCTCCGAGGACCGCGCCAAGGCACGGCGTTACTCCATCTTGGTTTCGTGGGCGCGGCAGTACTACTGACCGTATTGCGCGCGGTGCCACTCCACGCTCGACTTGAACGTCGCCACGACGGTCATGACGTCGATTTACTTCTGCGGTGGCATTGGGTTCGTACTCTCGCGTGGACCGGGGCCGCAATCGTCGCCCTCGGCGCGCCCTAAGAAAGCCAGGCGCCTAAGACACGCGCGAACTCGTCGAGCTCCTCGCCGGTGACGAACTCATCACTGCGGTGGGCCAGGAGGGGGTCACCGGCGCCAAAGTTCGTCGCTGGCACACCACGTTCATAAAAGGTCGCGACGTCAGTCCAACCAACCTTGCCACGCGTCGCGCCACCCGACAAGCTCACCAACGCTTGGAGGCGCGTGTCGTTGAGCGAAGGTGGCGCGGGTGGCGCGAAGTCGACCACCCGAAAATCGTCTTCTTCACCAAGGAGTTCTTCGAGCAGGGCGCGTAACGCGGCCAGTGTCGTCGCCTCGTCACGATCGGGCGCGACGCGGTGGTTTAACACCACGCGTGCCTCGTCGGGCACCACGTTGGCGGCGACGCCACCACTCACTTCGACGACCTGCAGTTGCTCCACGTAATTGACGCCGTCAATCTCGACGTTGCGCGGTTCGTAACGGGCCACTCGCTCAATCAACGCGCCGGCACGGTGAATCGCGTTCACGCCGGTGAACGGTCGCGCGGTATGGGCTCGTCGCCCGCGCAGCACGATTTCGACGCGCATCGACCCCTGGCAACCAGCCTCGACAGCGCCGCCGGTCGGTTCGGCGAGAATCGCCACGTCGCCGACCAGAAGGTCAGGGCGCAGCTCGAAGAGCTCACGGAGCCCGGACTCACCGCGAGCAATCTCCTCGCGCGCGTAAAAGACCCACGTCACTTCACACTTCCGCGGCGTGTCGCTACTCGCCAACTCCAGCATGACGGCCAGTGAACCCTTCATGTCGCACGCCCCGACCCCGTAAAGCGCGTCACCGTCGAGGCGCGCGGCGCTCGCGTCGCCAGGGACGGTGTCGAGGTGCCCGGCAACGATTACGCGGGTGGCGTGGTGACCCGTCGAGCGCGCCACGACGTTGTCACCCACTCGCTCCACGTCGAGTTGGGTGACGCGCCGCAACGCTTCCGCAACAAAGTGCGCTAACTCGCCTTCATTTCGTGACACCGACGAGATCCGCACGAGCTCGAGAGCGCGTTGAAGGCGACTCACGTCGCCACGCCGTGATCACGCAAAATCTCGTTGAGCGCGACTTTGTTGTGCCGCTCCCCCTCACTCAATCGCTGAATTATCAAGACGCACGGCAAGAAGAACTCACCACCGGCGAACTCACGCCGACGCTGGGCCATCACCGCGACGCAGTAATCAGGGACGTAGCCTCGCGACACCTCTTCTCCGGTCGCGGCGTCGATTACCGGAATCGAGGGGTTCAAGATCGTGCCCGCGCCCAAGACCGATCCACGGCCAACCCGCGCGCCTTCGACCACCATGCAGCGACTTCCGATAAAGGCGTCGTCTTCGATGACGACGGGCACCGCGTTGGCCGGCTCCAACACGCCTCCGATACCGACGCCGCCCGCCAGGTGCACGTTGGCGCCAATCTGTGCGCAGCTACCTACCGTCGCCCACGTGTCGACCATCGTGTTCGCGCCAACCCACGCGCCAATGTTGACGTAGCTGGGCATCAAAATCACGCCGGGGCTGAGATAGCTACCTCGCCGAGCCGACGCGCCAGGCACGACGCGCACGCCGCGACGTTCGTAGTCGGTCTTGAGATCGAGCTTGTCGACGTACTCGAACGGTCCTACTTCGTGTCGCTCCAGGCCGCGCAGACGAAAGAGCAGGAGAATCGCCTGCTTGACCCACTCGTGCACGACGACGGAGCCCGTGGCGTCAATGTCGGCGACGCGTAGCTGGCCGTCGTCAAGTTTCGTGATCACGAGTTCGACGTCACGTCGGGCCTCGACGTGATCTGGACCCATCTCCGCGAGGTGGGAGAACCAGTTACCTATACGCGCTTCGAGATCCATGCCGCAATCGTACCGAGGCGAACCTCAGGATCGAAGACGTTGGGCGATCAATTCAACGCGATCGTCGGGTTGCACGAGGGCGACGCGCACAAAGTTCGAGCCGGTCGGACCGTAGAGTTCGCCCGGACTCACCACGAGGCCGGCGGTCTTCGCGAGGAACTCGGCCAGCGCCCAACCGTCCATTTCCTCGCGTCGGCACCACAAATAGAACGTACCGTCCGGCATCGGCGCGTCCACTCCCGCTGATCTCAACGCGTCGGCGAGTACCTCGAGACGGTAGCGATAGCGCTCGCGTTGGCGCTCAACGTGCTCGTCGTCTTGGTAGGCCAGCGCCACTGCCGCCTGCACGGGCCCGGGCACCATGAATCCCGCGTGTTGACGCACCGCCTTCAAGTAGTCGACGATTTTCGCGTCACCCGCGTAAAACCCCGCGCGTAATCCGGCGAGATTTGACCGCTTAGAAATCGAATGCACCGCCAGCACGCCCTCGGTCCCCTCTTCGAGTATGGAGCGAGGCCGTCTCGACCACGTGAATTCGGCGTAACACTCGTCACTCGCCAC
The DNA here is from genome assembly GCA_028873575.1 of Acidobacteriota bacterium. Lineage (GTDB taxonomy): Bacteria > Actinomycetota > Acidimicrobiia > Acidimicrobiales > RAAP-2 > RAAP-2. Next base: position 20,907 of record JAGWHY010000023.1, read on the forward strand.
CAGAACGTCGTGACGGCGCCCCCATTCCGCGACGGCGCCTAGGTCGTCCAGCGCACCAGTGGGATTCGACGGCGAGTTGCTCCACAGCACCAACGCGCGAGCGGCGTCGTCGGGCGCGACGCGCGACAGGTCGAGGCGTCCGTCACGGATGGGCACCGCGACCGATCGCAGCCCGGCGAGCGTCGCGCCCATTGCGTACGTGGGATAACTGATCTCGGGGTAGAGCACCGTGTCGCGCTCGGGTTGGCGTAGCCGTAAGTACCCCGCGAGCGTGCCAACGAACTCCTTCGTGCCCACACACGCCGCGAGCGCGTTCGCCGATACCTCGACGCCCACGCGCCGGGCGAGCCAGTCACGCGCCGCGTCGCGAAACGCGGAGGTGCCGGCCGATGGTGGGTAGCCCCGCGCGCCACTCGCGCGCGCCAACTCCTCGACCACGAACGCCGGCGGCGCGTCGACGGGCGTGCCAATTGAGCAGTCCACGGGGCCACCCTCAAAGGTGCTCGCGAGTTCCTTAAGCTTGTCGAGTCGATCGTAGGGATACGCCGGAGGGGAAAAACTCACGCCGACACCCGCCACTCTCGGAAACGAGACGCGCCAACGTCGTCGAGCACCACGTGGATGACGACTCGATCCTCGGTCACTGCGGTGTCTAGTACGTCACCTTCGCGATGAGCCGCCGCCAAAAGGTCACCGCGATCGAGGGGCAGCGCGAGGGTCACGACGCGGTCATTCGTGCGCAAACGATCACCAATCGTCCGCACTAATTCTTCGAGGTTTTCACCCGTTCGCGCCGAAATCCACACACTGCCCTCGTGTCGCTCCGCGAGCTC
>JAGWHY010000024.1 GCA_028873575.1 Acidobacteriota bacterium
GGTTCCGTTCACCGTGGACGGGATTCTCTGTAACTTTACATAACGAACATTATCGGCGCACAAGTAGGGGGAGACTGCTACACTTTCTGTATGCGTCGGGCGTTAGTGGCATTGCTTCTTGGAGTGACCTCGGTAGGAGTTTTCGGGTTGCCAGCTCTCGCCGACGGCAGTTCCACGGACGCCAGTCAAATCCGGCTTTCGTATGACTTTAGTGACAATGACGCGCCGGCCTCAGCGTCAAACGGAGCCTTCAACATCATCGTGGACGTCTTGCCCGAACACACGGGTGGCCTAGTTCGATTGATCGCGATAGCGCCGGATAACACGAACGACGCCAACATGATCTGCCCCTTTCAAGAAGTCAAGCAGAACCAGGTCGAGTGCGCCTTCACTTTCCCCGACCCGGGTGTGTGGACCGTCAAGGCCCAGTTCCAGTCAGCCCCTAAGACCGACGTGACCGTGTCATCGGTGACGCGCCTGCGGGTTTCTAACTAGCTCGACGCCGCTTCGGCACCGAACGCGGGTGCTCGCTAAACCTTCGGCGCTTTAGATCGAGTGATGTTGGGCGTGGTCGAGAACCGAGCGAGCCGGCGACCTGGTCGCGATGAGCGCTGAGCCGCCGTCTTCGTCGTTGACGGGCGCTCGCCTACACTTCGGCCATGAGCTCTCTCTTCGACGTTTCGGGAAAAGTCGTTCTTATTACCGGTGGTACCAGGGGTATTGGAGAAATGATCGCGCGCGGCTTCGTCGCGGCCGGCGCGAAGGTGTACGTCTCATCACGTAAGGCCGAGGCGGGTGCCGTGCTCGCCGCCGAGTTGAGTGCCCGTGGTACCTGTGTCTCCATTCCGGCGGACCTGTCCAAAGAGTCCGAGTGCGCACGACTAATCAGTGAGGTGACGGCCCGAGAGGATCACCTTGACGTGTTGATTAACAACGCCGGCGCGACGTGGGGCGCGCCGATGAAGGAGTACGACGAGGTGGCCTTTGAGCGCGTGTTAGCGCTCAACGTGAAAGGTGTGTTTCACGTCACCAAGTTCGCCCGCTCGCTACTCGAAGCGCGCGCCACTTCCGACAACCCTTCTCACGTCATCAATATCGGCTCGATTGACGGCATTCACGTGCCCGCAATGGAGACCTACGCGTACTCCGCCTCCAAGGCCGCCGTGCACCAACTCACTCGCCACCTGGCCAAAGCACTCGCTCCCCTCGTTACCGTGAACGCGATCGCGCCGGGTCCCTTCGAATCCAAGATGATGCACGCCACCCTCGAAGCCTTCGGTGACGAAATCGCGGCCGCGGCGCCGCTGAAGCGCATTGGCAAGCCGTCGGACATGGCGGGCGCGGCTATCTTTTTGGCCTCGGAGGCCGCCAACTACATTACGGGCGCCATTTTGCCCGTCGACGGGGGTATCGCGACGTTGGCCTAGTGCGCCGGCTGGCGACCGAGCGTGACGTGCAGCGTGACGTGCTTCGTCCCACGCACGATTTTGAGGGCAATGACGTCGCCGGGGCGCAGTGATGAGATGACGCTCGAGACGTCTTGGGCACTTTGAATTGTGGAGGAGTTGATCCCGACGATGACGTCACCTTGCTTCACGCCCGCGGCCGCGGCGCCCGTGCCGGAAATCACCGACATCACGACGGCACCCGATGAGACCGAGAAGCCGTACTGCGCCTGGAGCGATGGGGTCATGGACTCAATTTCAACGCCAATGAACGCGCCGTGGTTGACGACACTTTCCCCCGCACGCAGCTGCTTGAGCAGTGACTCAATGGTGGCAACGGGTATCGCGAAGCCAATGTTTTGGGCACTTTCACCGTCGGGCAACGTGCCCGCGACGGCGGTGTTCATCCCGATCACGTCACCGTTGGCGTCGAGCAGCGGACCACCGGAGTTACCGGGATTGATGGCGGCGTCGGTTTGAATCATGTTGTTGAGTGTCTCAGAGGAGGTGCTAGTTCCGGCGGTAACCGTTCGTCCGAGTGCCGAGACAATTCCCGAGGTCACGGTGGGGGTCCCCGCCGCAAGACCGAGGGCGTTACCAATTGCGACGACGGCGTCACCGGCCACGAGCGCACTGGAGTTACCGAAGGTAACGGCCGGCAGGTTCTTGGCGCCGTTGATCTGGATAAGGGCGACGTCGTCGATCGGATTAGTGCCGATGAGTGTCGCGGGAATCGCCTTCGTTGAGCCGGAGTAGACGACCTTGATGGTCCCGCCGTTGACGGCCGCCGCGATGACGTGGTTGTTCGTGACGACCAGTCCGTTCGAGGAGATGATCATGCCCGTGCCCTGGTCTTCTTGGCCCTGACCGACGACGTCGATGCTGACCACCGACGGCAAGACCTTGGCCACCAACGCGGGGATGCTCTTACCGTTTGGCAAGAGGGCGGCGCCCGGGCTATTCGTGACCTGTTTGATGGTGACCCCACCGGGTCCCGTCGACGAGTTCGAGGCAAAGTGTCCCGCGAGCCCACCAACGAGGGCCGCGACGAGTAACAACGAGATTCGTGAGGACCACAATCCCCTCGTTGGACGGGTTTGTGACGCGAGTGGTACGGCGTTGACCGCCGGAGACGAGGATTCGCTGGCAGTGCTCGCTCCGCTACTCCAATCGGTCGTTGTCTCGCGAGGTGTCGGTTCGCCGGCCACCTGGCTCGTGGATTCGACGCCACCGGGCGTATTAGACGTGTTCTCGAGCGGAGACGCGAAGACGGGCGGCGTCGTGACCGGCGCGGCGTCAGTTTCGGCTTCGGGTAGGTCGTCGAAGGGAGTCTCGTTCACGCTGACCATGCTAGGCACCACTTCGTAAATGCAGGCTAAAAGTCATTGAAATGTTTGCTGAGTTCGCGCCGACTAGATTAGGAACCCTATGTCTCGGCGCATCGACATCGAAATCACGAGTTTGAACGGTGAGGTCGCCACGTGGCGTGCCGCCGGCGCCAAACTCCCCAAGGGCGTGCTCCAAGCCGCGTTGGTACCCGGGGGCCCCGTCGTGGGTCACGTGTACCGTGCGGACGTTGAGCAGTACATGGAGGGTATTGAGATTCTCTCCGTCGCGCTGCCGAAGGCCGCGTCCCCACTCGATCCACGTAATGAGCGCCTCGAACTGAAGCCGACGCCCGCCAAGGGGCCGGACGTCATCGTGACGTACGCGCCCAAGGGCCGCGGGACACGCCGCGACGGCGAACGCCGTGAGGGTGAGCGCCGTGATGGCGCGAAGCGCCCCGGTGAACGTCGTGACAGTCGTGCGCCGCGCGAGCGCGGTGACGCCAAACCCGGCGAGGAGAGTCGCGAACGGGCACCTCGGCGCGAGGGTGAGCGCCCCGCGCGCGCCCCTCGTACGGGTGAGCGCGAATCGCGTCCGCCTCGTGACGGAGCGCGAACGGGACGGCCCGCACGCGGCGCGAGCAACGGACAGCCACCGCTAACAACGACGCATCGCAACGCGCTGTTGGCGACACTCTCCCCCGAGCAGCTGCCCGTCGCTGAACAACTTCTGCGCGGCGGTATGCCCGCCGTTCGTGCCGCGGTCGAACAGCAGAATAAGAACGCGACCAGCCAAGGACGTCCGACGGTTGATCCGCTTACGATTGATCGCATCGCGGAGGATCTGCTCGGACGGACCAACCTCGCCATGTGGAAGGACCGTGCCGGTGGCGCGATTGGCGCGGGGCGTGAGCTTCGCCTCCGTGATCTTCGTGCCGTCGTGACGTCGGCGAAGACCGTGACGCTGGACGACGAGGCCCGCGCGCAGTTAAAGGAACTGCAAACCGCGCTGACGTCCCGACTGGAACACCTTCGCACGCAGTGGGCCGAACGACTTGAGGGCGCCATTAATGCTCGCAAGGTTCGCGAAGCTCTGGAACTAGTCGCTCGACCACCGGACATTTCCACGCGCGTCACCGCCGACGTGGCTGCCCGGGTCGTCGCACTGGTCTCGGAGACGCTCAACGCCGATCTCGAACCGGCAGCGTGGAACGAATTGGTGGAGTTGGCGGTAGACACCTCGATTCGCCGCAACATCAAGCCGGCGGGCATACCTAATAGTGAAGCCAGTCGCGCGGTCGCGGTGCACAACGCCGGAGCTATTCCGGAGTTGGCCAAGTTGCTCGGGATGAAGGTTCCCCCTCCCCCGCCGCCCACGCGTACTCGACGTACGCCTAGTCGGCGCGCATCGTAAGTAAACGAGCCTTCCAACCGAAGGATTCGTAGAGGGATTTCATCGCGCGATCACCCGGCAGCGCGTGGGCGTCCTTTGGGTTCATCGTGGCGATGATCTCGGACACCAGGGCGCGCGCGATTCCTCCCCGACGGCGAGTCGGTATCACGTAGAGCCCCATAATGACGCCACCACTACACACGCCGAAGCCGACGACCTCGCCGTCACGAGCGACCCAGAGACTCTCCTCGTCGACGAGCGCGTCGAGCGCACGTTCGTCGACGCCGAAGGAGTCGAGATACGCACGTCCCCCTCGGTGGCGCCCAGCGCTTTTGAGCGCGTCATGAAAGACGCCCCGTAACTCTTCGTCGATCGCGAAGGCTCGCTCGACGACCACACTCACGTCGCGCCTGACGCGAGCCAACGACGCATGTTTACACGCAGTCGCGACAGAGCATTTTGGCTTTGTCGGCCAGCTGACTCGTCTTTTTCAAGAGACGACACGATTTGCAACGAAACTCGTCGTCCTGCTTGGGCAAGATCGTTTCGGTGCTTTCAATGGTGGGATCGAGTTCGACCGGACCATCGTCATCCTCGTCGGTAATCGTGGTCCGAAGAATCGTTTCCGCGAGTACTTCGTCGAGCGCCAGCTCAACGTCGGCGTCGTCAATAACGTCGTCATCATCCACCACGACGACGCTCTTAGTCTCGTCGTCGTCGTCGTCGCCAACCTCGTCGGCTACGTCATCGTCGAGAACCTCGTCGACCACGAGGGCGTCTTCGACGTCATCTTCGAGGTCGACCACGTCCGCACCGTCCTCATCCTCGAGGTCGTCACCGACAATCTCTTCGTCAAAGCCCTCGGCGAGCTCCTCCTCGTCGAAAACTTCGTCGTTTTCTGAATTTCCAACCATGAATTCCTCTTCTGTAGCGCTGGCAGTGTAGAGCCTTTTTGCGCGGTCGGCGGGTATTTCCGCCGAAAGTCGAATGAGAGACTCTACTGGCGCAGCGCGCGAGCCCGTTCAGCGGCCCGTTCCGCCGCTAAACGTTCGAGATCCGTGTCGGAGAAATCAACAAAACGCATGGCGTTGGCGAGTGCGTGGTGGCCCGCCTGGGAGTCGATGAGTCGGGCCATTTCGTGCGCTACTCGGCGGTAATTGGGGTGCCCCTGCGGTCCTGAACGCAGTTCTATGAGGTGCATGGCTTCGCGGGCGTTCATCTGCATGACGTAGCGAATTCGAAACGCGAGGGCCACGGCGTACTGCGCCTGGTCGGGAAAGTCCTCGCGAAGATCGTGGTAGAGCTCAGCGGAGCGCTCGAGGGACGATTCGAACTCGTCCGCGAGGCCGGCCTCGTGCACGAGATCGGGAACGTCGAAACCCAACTCAACGGTGAGTGGCTGCCACTCGATGCTCAACATACGGTGGCGTTGCAGGTCGCGGAACGCGCCGTAATCGGTCACCAGTTCGAATCGATAGTCCGTACGTTCAAGGGCGCGTCCGGGCCGGTGGCGGCGATTGCGGCGTTCGCCGACGTAGGCGTTGAGGACGCGTTGACGATCCTCGGTGCTGAGCGACGCGACGCGACGCGCGGCTTCGTCGTGTGAGACGGTGTCGTTAGCGAAGATGATGGCCTCGAGAACGCGTGACTCACCGTCAGGGTCGAAGTCCACGAGACGAACGGACTCCCCCGGTGACGCCTCGTCGTCGCGCCAGAGTTCGCGCATCAACTGCTGGGTCGCGCTGCGGGTGGCGGAAAGGTACTCAGTCCAGGCGCCACCACGTTCGGGAACATTGAGGCGCTTTAGAAAGGACGGAATGACCTTGTTGAGTTCGTCGAACATCATGTCGGCGTAGGTGCGCACCTCGGGTAACGGGTGGGCGCGCATACGCAGTAAGAGCCCCTCGTAGGCCTGTCCCGAGGCGTAGATGCCGAGATTCGAGAGCGCACTCGCGGGAAGCAGCCCTCGTACAGCGTCGAGCGCCTTGGCGCGAGTGGCCTGTCGATAGACGAAGTCGGTGTCCTCGGACGTCTTGGGGTACTTCATGGTGATGAACTCGGTCAGTCGAGGTAGCAAAGCGGCGTAGGTGTCGAACATTCGGTCCATCTCGCCGACGTAACGCGCGCCGAATCGAGACTCTAGGAGATCGTGATCTCGGTAGAAGCGGTAGTGGCCGCTCGCGAGACGCTTGTCGTAACCGAGGTATCTCGTGGACTGCTCGAGATAGCTCATCAACCGACCGCGTTCGAGAACTTTGGTCAAGAGGTTGCTCGACTGCTCGCACGCTAAGTGGACACCGCCGAGTTGGGCGACGGAATCGTCACCGTACTCGTAGAAGATTCGCTGGTAGAGCTCGTCGGCGCGGTCTAGGCCGATGGTGGCGTCCAGCCCGGCGTCACCCGAGAGGTCTAAATCACCCACAAACTCATCGAGAAATAGTCGACGGAGGCTCTTTGACGAGCGCGAGTAGCGCGCGAAGAGCGCCCCCTTCACGACTTCGGGCAGGTTCACCAGGGCGAATACGGGACCCTCGAGATTGGTGAAGTAGCGCCGAAGAATGGAGGATTCGGCGTCGGTGAACTCTTCGGCCGCGTAGGGATGCATGGAGTTACGAGATTAGAGGCGAATCTAGCGGTGCGGGTGGACGCTGCTCGCGCCGGCGACGACGCTGCGAAGTACCAGGTCACGGGCTTGTCCGGCGATCTCGGCGACGCCGCGTCGGTGGTCGAGGCGCGAAAACTGTTCACACAGGTCAACGACCTGTTTGGCCTGGCGCACGAAATCGCCCGGCGAGGTCAAGCCAATCTCTAGTTCGGCGAGGTCCAGCACGGTGGCGAGGGTCGCTCCCCTGGCCCACGCCGCAATAGTGGTCGCGAAACGGCCGTCGGGCTCGCGGACGTGGGGAACTTGATGGCGTGCTTCCACCTCGCCGACACTGACCGCCAGCGCGGCAATCTCGCTCTGTCGTTCGCTGAGCGTGCCGCGACGCTGCGGGCCCAGTCGATCATTGATGGCTCGTCGCTTCTTGGTCGTCACTTGCTTCGCGGCGCTTGGTTTCGCGCCGCGCTTGGACTCAAAGACAAACGTGGACAAAAGTCCGGCGAGTTCGGCGGGCTCGAGATCGTCGAAGACGCCGAGTTCCAGGGACTCCGCAATCAAGAGGTCGCACTCGTGATAGATCGACCGTAGAAGCTGGCCCTGGTTCGTGAGGCGCCACCCTTCGGCGTACCCGAGATCCTCGAGTACGCGATGGCGTGCCAGAAGCTGTTCACTGAGTGGGCGACGAACGCCGCGGGGTCGACGGTCGGCCTCGAACTGAGCAAAGGACTGCTGCACGATTTCAAGCGCCGTCTCAAACTCGACGTGATTGATCAGGTTGGCGGTCAGGTTGTAGGTCGGACGAAACGAGGAGTGCAACTCAGTGGGCGGGGCCAGCGCCACGCGCGCGACGTCCTGGAGCGCGAGATCGGGCGTGAAGCAGACGAGGGCGTGGCCCTCGTCGTCGAGACCACGCCGTCCGGCACGACCGGTCATCTGCGCGAATTCACCACTCGTGAGAAACTGTCGACCGGCGTCTGAGTACTTCGTGAAGCGCTCAAGGGCGACCGAGCGCGCGGGCATGTTGACGCCGAGCGCCAACGTCTCCGTCGCGAAGACGACCGCGAGCAGGTTTTCCTCAAAACACTGTTCGACGATTTCACGAAAGGCGGGCACCATGCCCGCGTGGTGCGCGGCTAAACCGCGTCGCAGCGCGTCGATGAAGGGGTCGTACTCGAGCGCGACCAGGTCGTCGGCGGTGAAGTCCTTTACCCGTTCGTCGGCGATGGATTCGATGAGGCGTCGTTCGTCGGGGGTCGTAAACAACAGGCCGTCTCGGCGACACTGCTGGACGGCGTCGTCACAGGCGGCGCGGGAGAAAATGAACACGATCACGGGCAGTAGATCGGCGTCGGCCGCGGCACGAAGCAGTTCACTTCGTCGAGGTGCGCGAAAGGCCGGTGGTGGCGCCGACGACTTCGGACCGTGCCACTTCGGACCGGGCCTAAATTTTCGCCCGGCCTTCATCAAATTGTCGACGCGTCGCGCCGGGTCCGAAAGCCGTGGTCCGTCCAGCAAATCCATGATCTCGACCTGACTCGTACTTCGTGGCACCACCGCCACGTGGTTGTGCAGTTCGATGGGCCGGGTCGACTCAACCACTACCTTCGTCGTCCCGCGCACGTTCTCGAACCACTCGCCCAAAAATCCGGCGTTGCCGATGGTGGCCGAAAGGGCGACGAATCGTACGGTCTTGGGCGTCAGAATCAGTACTTCTTCCCAGACGCCGCCGCGGAAGGGGTCTTGGAGGTAGTGGACCTCGTCAAGGACCACGAGTCCCAGGTCGCGTATTTGGTCTGACTCGGTCAAGAGCATGTTGCGCAGAACCTCCGTCGTCATCACGACGACGGGCGCGAGGCGGTTAATCGACGTGTCGCCCGTTAAAAGACCCACGCGGCCGGCGCCGTACAGTGCGCAGAGCTCGTGGTATTTCTGATTGGAGAGGGCTTTGAGTGGCGTGGTGTAGAAGGCTCGCTGCTCACGTTCGATGGCGCGCCCGATGGCGTAGTTGGCGATCAACGTCTTGCCCGACCCCGTCGGCGCCGACACGAGGACGTTGACACCCTCGTCGACCGCGTCAATCGCGTCGAGTTGGAAATCGTCGAGTCCGAAGCCCTGGGCGTCGACGAAGTGCTGGCGGTAGTGCGGTGAACTCACCGCTTGAGCAGCTTGCCGACGGCGATGGCGAGAAAGTAAAAGACGACGAGCGGCACCGCGAGAGCCATCATTGACAAGGGGTCACCGCTCGGGGTGAAGGTCGCCGAGGCGATGGTGATGCCAATGACGGCGTAGCGCCAACTGTGCAGAAGTTGGGCCGGCGTGACGAGGTTGGCCAATTCGAGTGCGACCAAGATGACGGGGAAAAGGAACGTGAGACCGAAGATGAACATCATCAGTAAGAAAAGCGTCAGGTACTGATTGGGGTTGTAAGCGGTTACGAGTGACGAGCCGCCAATGGACTTTAGGAACTGCAGCGCGTGACCGAAACTAAAGTACGCGAGCAGCACGCCACCGCTGAAAAACAGCATGGAGGCCAGTACGAAGGGCAACGCGTAGCGACGCTCTCGCGCCTTAAGGCCGGGCGTGATGAAGCGCCAGGCTTGGAAGAGCAGAATCGGCGTGGCCAGCAAGAAGCCACCGAAGAAGCCAATCTTGACGCGCAGCGTAAGCCCGTCGAGTGGATTGGTGACCAGGAACGAGCAGTGGTTTGGAATAGCCGCGCAGTACGGGTGCTGGAGAACCTTCAAGATGCTGGGGTAAAAGATGAACGCCAGAATCCCGAAAAGTGAGACGGCAACCGCGGAGACGAGGAACCGGCGACGCAGTTCGGCCAAGTGCTCGGCCAGCGTCATGCCGGTGGCGGCTTTGCGAAATTTCGACACGACGCTTAGTTCATCGAGGGATCGGGCGGCGTCGACGCGTCTGATTCTCGCGGTGTCGAGGGCGCGGGGGCCGGGCGAACAATGAGGGGTGTTTCGTCCGTGAGGGATTCGTCAACGGGCGAATCCTCAGCTTCTTTCGCGTCGACGCGATCGGCTAACTGGTTTAAGAGATTCACGGGACTGCGCGCGAGACGCGCCAAATCGCCACTACTCGGCAGATCGGGAATCGCTTGACGCACTTCAGACTCCACACGTTCTTGGAGATTCTTGATCGTGCGCCACCAACTTCCCAATTTTTGGGCAACTTCGGGCAACTTGTCCGGGCCCAACAGGAGCAATATCACCGCCACGATGACCATGATCTTGATGGGGCTCAAACTAAACACGACCTCCATACTAGGGGTCGTGTACGGCGATTCTTAGAGGCTCCCTACCCGATTAAGCGGCCAGATGCGCAAGAAGGCCTTGCCAATGATCTCCGAGCGCGTAATCGGTCCCCAGCTGCGCGAGTCGCAGGAGTCGTCGTGATGGTCCCCCATCATGAAATAGTGATTGGCCGGCACGACGACGCGGCCAATGGCCGGTCCGAGTGGCTCCGTGTGCGGCCAGTTCTCGGCAAGCGGCTTGCCGTTGACGTAGATGGTGTTGCCCTTGGACGTCAAAACGTCGCCGGGAAGTCCGATGACGCGCTTGACGAGGTCAGTAACGGGGGGACCACCACAGTTTTCCGTGGGCGGGGCTTTGAAGACCAGGATGTCACCGCGGTGAATGGCGCCAAAGTCGACACTGAGTTTGTCGACGACGATGCGGTCGCCGACCAGCAACGTGGGCTCCATGGAGCCCGAGGGGATGAAGAAAGTCTGAAACGCGTACGCGCGCACGACGAACGAGACCCCGATCGCCACAAGCAAGATGACCACCCACTCGAGGAGCGCGCGACCGCCTCGCCGTGCACGCGTCACGCGCGCCGAGGGCGCAGCCGACGTGACGTCGCTAGTCATTGGGGGCACGTCGGACACGAATGAAGGTTAGTCGGCCTAGTTGTGACGTTCGAGCGAGAGTAGGAGCTTCTGGAAACGTTCGTCGCTGCTCTTAAACGGATCCTTCAACAAGACCGTGCGCTGCATCTCGTCGTTGAGCTTCAAATGCACCCAGTCCACGGTGTAGTCGCGGCGCCACTTCTTGGCGGCCTGAATGAAGGTTCCCCGCATGTGCGCGCGAGTGGTCGCGGGTGGCGTGTGGGTGGCCGTAGCAATCTCTTCGTCGGTCACGACCCGTCGCACGTGACCCTTGGCTTGGCGCCGGTAGTAGAGCCCACGTTCGTAGTTCGTGTCGTGGTAAAGCAGGTCAATCAGCGCAATCTTGGGGTCGTTGAGGTCGACGCCGGTACGCTCGCGCTCGCGTTCGATGATTTGGAGTTTGGTAATCCAGTCGACGCGGTCGGCTAACAGCATCGGATCGCTGCGGTACTGCTCAATGACCTCTCGCCAAAGTTTGACGGCGTGGACCTGGTCACTCGGAAGTTGATGACTCTGAAGGAAGCTTTCCGCGCGCTCGCAGAGATCTTCTTGAATCTCGAGGGCGGTGAGGTCACGACCGTTGGTCAACTTAACGGGCTCTTTGCTCCAAAGGTCGTAGGAGATATCACGCAGCGCGTTGATTGGCGACGCCATCGAGTAGTCACGTAAGACGGTGGTCTTGTCTTCGATCATCGCGAGCACCACGGCCGAGGTTCCCACTTTGAGGTACGTCGCGAACTCACTCATGTTGGAGTCGCCCACGATGACGTGAAGACGGCGATACTTCTCAGGATCGGCGTGGGGTTCGTCACGCGTGTTGATGATCGGACGTGAACGCGTGGTTGCCGAAGAGATCGACTCCCAGATGTGCTCAGCGCGTTGACTCATCGAGTAGGCCGTACCGCGAGCGTTTGTGACGACCTTCCCCGCACCCGTAAAAATCTGGCGGCTGATGAGAAAGGGGATAAAAACTTGTTCGAGACGCGTCAGGTCGTCAATGCGCTCGATGCAGTAGTTCTCGTGACAGCCGTAGGAGTTGCCCGACGAGTCCGTGTTGTTCTTGAACAAAAAGATGTCACCGCGGACGCCCTCCTCGCTCAACTGTTGTTGGGCGTAGCCCACTAACTCACGCAGAATGGACTCGCCCGCCTTATCTTGGGCGACCAGGTCGCCTAGGTTGTCGCACTCGGCGGTCGCGTACTCGGGGTGTGAGCCCACGTCGAGATAGAGCCGACAACCATTTTCCAGGAAGACGTTCGACGATCGACCCCAGGCCACGACTTTGCGGAACAAGAAGCGCGACACCTCGTCGGGGCTCAGGCGACGCTGGCCCCGCAGTGAGAACGTCACGCCGTACTCGGTTTCGACGCCAAAGATTCGCCGCAGCATCGTCAATTAACCCAGCAGTCCGCTCACCTCGTCGTCGCGTAGCCGACGAAAGGTGCGACGCGCTCCACGATCTTCCAGCACGCCAACTTCGAGCTCACTGACGGGAATAGTCCGTTCGGGACCGGCCAGTGCCGCGACGGCGTGGCGAAGCGTGGCGGCGAGCGATTCGAGTTCCGGCGCGGAGGCCGCGAAACGCTCCTTAATCGTCTCGGCGTCTCCACCGAGCACTACGAAATGGGGCTCGTCAGAGATGGTGCCCTCGTAGGCAATGCGGTAGAGCTTGGTCGGGCGCAACTTGCCGCCCAACTGGGCGATTAATATTTCGACTTCCAGAGGCTTTTGACCCTCCGTGAACATGTCGCCCAAGTACTGCGCGTAGTAGTTCGCTAGCGCTCGCGCGTCGACGTCATCGCGTGAGTAGGTGTAACCGGTACCGTCGGCCCAGCGAATGCCGGCTTCGCGAAGTCGGTCGAACTCGTTGTACTTGCCGACGCCCGCGAAGGCAATTCGGTCGTAGACCTCGGAAATCTTGTTGAGTGACGCGCTGGGATTTTCCGCGACGAGCACGACACCCTTGTCGAAAATGGCACCGACGATGGAGCGACCCCGGGCGATTCCCTTCTGGGCAAATTCGGCGCGGTCCTTGGTGAGTTGTTCGGGTGACACGTAGAAGTAGTTGCTCATCGCAACGAACCCCCCGCCACGCCCCTCGACTCCGCGCGTCGTTCCGATATGACCTGAAAGCGGCGTTCGACCTCGTCGGAGGAGAGTTCGCGAAAGCCACCCGCGTCGATGACGACCATCATCGGAAAAATACGACGAACGAAATCGGGGCCGCCGGTCGCCGGATCGTTGTCCCCCGCTTCGTACAACGCCAGGGCGCCGAGTTCTAAGGCACTCTCGAGATCGAGGTCCGCGCGATAGCCCAAGCGCAGCGCGCCGTCCGCGAAGGGCGATCCTGAGCCGATCGTCGCGAAGTCACTACGCTCGTAGCACCCACCGGCGCCGTCGTACTCAAAGACCCGTCCCTGTTCGGCGTTGTGATCCCAACCCGCGAGGAGTGGCAACACTAAGAGTGGGGATGAAAGGTTGTTGCGCTGAATGATTGGTGAAAGGTAGTTGGCCTTTCCCTCGAGACTTAGCGAACTGTCGGTCATCTTCTCGTAGTGCTCGAAAGAAAGCTGGGTGAGGCGCAGAAGTTCAATGCCGCGCGCCGCACTTCCAGAAATCGCGAGCCCGGTGAAGTGGTCGGCGGCCTCGATCTTGCGCACGTCTCGACTGGCGATGTAGTTGCCGGTTGCTTGACGGTCGCCGACCATAACCACGCCGCTGGCGTAGCGCAGCGCGACGACGGTCGTGGCGTGCACGTCCACGTCGGCGGCCTCGCCGGTACGCACTAGCCCCTGACGTTCGGCGAAGGCTACGAAGGAGGGGCCGGGGTCATCGTGGGCCCGAAAGAGCGGCAACCCCATCTATTGACCACCCTTTTGCACGTAATTGCGGACAAACTCCTCCGCGTTCTCTTCGAGAACCTCGTCAATCTCGTCCAGCAGATCGTCGAGGTCCGCTTTGAGTTGGTCGCCTTTCGTGGCGTCCACGGTGACCTCGGCGGTCTCTTTACTCGCCCGCTCGCTGGATCGTTTTTGGATTCGCTCTTGTTCACTCATACTTCTGTTCTACCTGTCTAGGGCCGCCAAGAGGTCGGCGGCCGTTGTACTTGTTTCTAGCAAGTCTTGCGTGAGGGATTGGGTACCCCGAAGTGGATCGAGCATCGGCACGCGCTGCAGTGGCCCCTCGCCGACGTCAAACACGACCGAATCCCAATTCGCCGAGACGATTTCGTCGGGGTAACGCGCGACGCACTGCCCGCGAAAGTACGCGCGCGTCGTTGGTGGTGGATTGTGAACCGCTTCACGAATGGCGGCCACGTCGTGCAACTGACGTAGTCCCACGCGGGCCGACAGCGAACGCTCCGGGCGCAGATCGTGATACTGCAGATCAATGGCGCGCAGTTTGGCGTCGGTGGGGCTCAGCGCGTGACGTTCTTGAAAACCCCGCACGACCCGCCACTTCGCGACCCAATCGACGCGATCGGCGACGGCCTCAGGGTCGTCGCGCACGCCGTCGAGCATTTCCCGCCACTGTCGCAAGATCAGCGCGACTTCGTCGGGCGAGCCGACGGCCGAACCGCCCGTCGTCGAGACGAAGCGTTGGGCAAGATGCCAGAGCTCGTCTTGGTAGTCCCACGCGCTGCGTGAGCGATCGTCCACGGTGTCGGCGACGGCGCGCAGCGTGGGGTCTTGGGCGTACACACGAAGGGCGTGCACGGGGCGTCGCGGGGGCTCGGGGAACGTGGCCGCGCCAAACTCCTCGAGCGCGCCCAATAACAGAGCGGTCGAGCCCAATTTGACGAAGGTCGCGTACTGGCTCATGTTGGCGTCGCCGATAATGACGTGGAGGCGTCGGAACCGCTCGGCGTCACTGTGGGGCTCGTCGCGCGTGTTCACGATCGGGCGCTTCAGCGTCGTTTCGAGTCCAATGACTTCTTCAAAGAACTCCGCGCGCGAGGACAACTGATAGTCCGGTGTGAAGTCGAGGGGCCATTCGGTCTCGACACCCACTTTGCCCGCGCCGACGATGATTTGACGCGAAATGAGATGCGGCACCATGGCGCGTACTAAGTGCGAGAACTCCACTTCGCGTTTGACGAGGTAGTTCTCGTGCGTCCCGTATGAATTGCCTTTGCCGTCCGAGTTGTTTTTGTAGAGGGTGATGGCGTGCGCGTCGCCGAGACTCGCGTTGGCGATCTCTAAGGCGCGGCGCATCACCTCCTCGCCCGCCACGTCGTAGAGCGTCGCCTCTAGGGGGCTGCGACACTCCGGCGAGGAGTACTCGGGGTGGGCGTGATCGACGTAGAGGCGAGCGCCGTTGGTGAGCACCGTGTTGGCGAGGTGCGTCTCAACCACCGGCGCGAACGCCGTGAGATCGACGCGCCCACGCGCGTCCATGTCGGGCGTCTCACCCTCAAAGTCCCAATTGATGCGCGTTCGACCCTGCTGGGCGTAGGCGTTCACGATAACGCTCGAGGCGCTTATGGGATCGTGATCGGGTCCACCCGTGACGCCATACTCGGTTTCGATCCCGAGGACCTTCGCGATCGCCATGTATTAGAGGTACTGCCCCGTGCCCACGTGCTGAATGGAGCGGCCACCTTTGACGTCGGTCTCGTCGCGATTGATGAGGGTACGGATGAACACGATGCGCTCCCCCTTCTTGCCCGAAATGCGTGCCCAATCGTCGGGGTTCGTCGTGTTCGGCAGGTCTTCGTTTTCGCGGAACTCTTGGCGAATGGAGGCCAGCAGGTCGTCGAGACGAAGCCCTCGACCGGCCTGGGCGATTTCGCGTTTGACGGCCATCTTCTTCGCGCGACGCACGATGTTTTCGATCATGGCACCCGAGGCGAAGTCCTTGAAGTAGAGGATTTCCTTGTCACCCCCTTGGTAGGTCACCTCGAGGAAACGATTGTCGTCGTCGATGCGGTACATGTGCGCGACGGTCTCTTCGATCATTGACTGCAGGGCCTTTTGGACGTCGCCGCCGCCGAGCTCTTGCACGCTGGTGGGGTCGATCGGCAATTGTGGGTGGAGGTAGCGCTGGAAAATCTGTGCAGCCGCTTCACCATCGGGCCGCTCAATCTTGATCTTGACGTCGAGTCGACCCGGTCGAAGAATTGCCGGATCAATGAGATCTTCGCGGTTCGTCGCGCCAATGACGATGACGTCGCGCAGTGACTCGACGCCGTCAATTTCGGCCAGTAGTTGAGGGACGATGGTTGACTCCATATCCGAACTGATGCCGGTGCCGCGGGTACGAAACAGCGAATCCATCTCGTCAAAGAAGACGATGACCGGAACGCCCTCTTCCGCCTTTTCGCGAGCTCGCTGAAAGACGAGACGAATCTGACGCTCCGTCTCTCCGACGTACTTGTTCAACAGCTCGGGACCCTTAATGTTCAAGAAATATGAACGTACGTTGCGATTTCCCGTGAGCTCCGCCACTTTTTGTGAGAGCGAGTTCGCGACGGCCTTCGCGATCAAGGTTTTTCCGCAACCCGGGGGCCCGTACAACAAGATTCCCTTGGGAGCGGGAAGGTCGTAATCATTGAACAGCGCTCGGTGCAGGTACGGCAACTCCACCGCGTCGGTAATCGCTTCAATCTGTTCGTCGAGTCCACCGACGTCGGCGTAGCTGATGTCGGGCACTTCTTCGAGAATTAATTCCTCGGCTTCCTGACGCGGGAGCTTTTCCGTGAGCAGATTGGAACGAAGATCTAGCAAGAGCGCGTCGCCACTGCGGAGCTTGACGTCCTTTAAGGCTTCGGCCAGTTCGACGACGCGTTCTTCGTCCGCGCGCCCGTAGACCAAGACTCGACGTTCGTCGAGGACCTCTTTCACACTGACGACCTCACCCTGGCCGTCGGCGTCGCGCACGCCAATGACTGTGAAGGACTCATTGAGAACGACTTCGTCGCCGCGCGCGATTTGACCCGGGTCGATACCGGGGTGCAACGCGACGCGCATCTTTCGCCCCGAGGCGAAGATGTCGACAGTCCCGTCGTCGTTGAAACCCGTGAACGTGCCGTAGACGGCGGGCGGCTGGGTCAGTTTCTCGACTTCGTCGCGTAACGCCGCGATTTGATCTCGGGTCTGTTGAATCGTGACCGCTAACTTCTCGTTGTTCGACCGCGTTTGCGCGAGCTGGCCTCGGGCCTCGAGCAATTTCTCTTCGAGCACCTCAATTCGATGATTCGCCTGGTCGAGGTCGTTCAACGTGAAATCGCGTGGGGCGTTCACCGGAATGGCTTCTCGCGGATCGGGCGTCTGGCTCTCAAATGGCTCCATATCGCCACCCTAGGGGAGATACGCACGTTGGCTAAGGTCACGAGAAGACGGCGGACCCCGCTAGAGTGGCCAGACGAATTAGTCCACGGAGGGCAGCTAAATGAAGGTGTGGATCGACCAGGATCTCTGTACCGGCGACGGTCTCTGTGAGGAGATCTGTCCCTCGGTCTTTACGTTGCTCGACGACGGCCTCGCCTACGTGAAGATGGGCGACAAAGTCCTGAGTAGCCCCGGTGGCGCTGCCGGGCTCGCCGACGTGCCCGCGGAGTTCGAAGACGCCGTACGCGAGGCCTCAGAAGAGTGCCCCGGCGAGTGCATCTTTATCGAGCGCGACTAGTTCAACGTCGCGTTGGATGGGCGCACCACGCGCCGGGCTGACGTCAAAAAACCGGTGTGCGCGACCATTCGGTGATCGGGCCGCACGGAACGTCCGTCAACGTGCCAGGTTCGTCGCAATATCTCAACCGTCTCTTCGAGGCCAAAGGCGTGCTGACGAAGCTTCTCGCGGACTAATTGGGTCTGATTGATCGTCGGCAGGTACGTGAGAAAAATGCCCCCGGGCCGAAGCGCCTTCTCGGCGTGCGCCACGACGTTCCACGGCTCGGGCATGTCCAAGATGACGCGATCGAGGTCCGTTTCGTCGATGCCCTCAGTTACGTCACGTATCTTCACGTCGTAGGCGACGTCCGAGCCCAAAAAGGCGGTGACGTTCTTCTTCGCCGTCTCCGCGAAATCCTCGCGAATCTCGTAGGCCGTAATGAGAGCGCCCGCGCGTAAGAGCGTCATCGACAGCGCGCCGGATCCGACACCGGCCTCAAGAACACGCATCCCGGGGCCGACGTCGGCCTGGAGAAGAATCGCGCCGAGATCTTTGGGGTAGATGACCTGCGCACCTCGCGGCATTTTGACGACGACGTCGGAGAGACTTGGGCGCAGCACAAGAAACTGACGATCGGTACTGCCGTTGAGGAACGAACCCTCGTCGAGTCCGATGACGTCGTCGTGCGCGACGATGCCCGCGTGCGTGTGAAACTCTCCCCCAGCCTTCAGCGTGATCAGATACTGACGCTCCTTGGCGTCGATCAGCATTACCCGCTCACCGGCGCGTAGCGTGGACGCGCTCACGAGTGCTTTTTGGAGCGGCGCGCGCTGGTACGAGTGATGAGACGAAAAAGACTAAAGAGTGCCGCGACCTTCAACCACTTTGTCGATTTCTGCGCCCACGCTCGCCCGAGGAGCGCCGCGGTAATAACGCGAAAGAGACGCCTCACGCGGACCTCTTTCGGCGACGGGCCCGTCGTGCCTGCCAGCGCCCATAGAGGTACCCAGTGAAGAGACCGCCTACGCCGGCGGCGGCCACCGAGCTGCGGGCGTCGTTCATGGACGATGAGATCTTCGTTGAGCGCGGCAAGAGTGAGCGAAGCGACGTCTCGAGATCGCGCCGGGCTTGCGACTGTTCATTCATTTGCTGGTCTTTAAACGACGCTTCGCCGCGCCACTCACGACGCGCCAGGTCGTCAGCGCGAGCACCCCGAGGCACAAGACCGCGACAATCAGGTACGGGAGCCACGAGAGCGTGCCGTTGAGCACCGGAAACTGCTCCTGGAGAAAGCGCAACGAGCCCAGCAGCAGAAGCACCGCGCCAAAGGCCACGAACACGCTACCGGCGACACCCCACAGCACGAAACGACCCAGGTCCTTGAGCGGTTGGATCGTTTCGTCTTTGACGTAGCGCACGAAGAGCTTCTTTAATTCGTCGACGTCGCGACGCATGGTGGCTCCCCGGAGAAATCGGCGCCACGACGAGGTCTTCACGACGTCAGCCTACCGTCGCTCTCGTACGAGGTACGTAGAACTGGCGGTGGCGATGAGTTCCTGCGCGTCGTCAAAGACCTTGGCCTCCACGAAACAGATGACCTTGCCCGATTTGAGCACGGTGGCGATGACGCGCAGCGTGCTGCCGACCCGCGCGGGTCGAACGAAGGAGACCTTCATCTCAGTGTTGGCTACGAAAACGCGACGACCGGCTTGCGCACTTACCGCGGAGGCCCCCATAGCCGAGTCGAGCGCGGCCGCGACAAAGCCCCCTTGCACGAATCCGGCGGGGTTCGCGAAGCGCTCGTCGGCGCGCATCTGCCACGTGGAGACGCCCGGGGTCGCCTTATCGACGCACACCAGACCGAGGGTCAGATCGCAGTTCGGCGGAATCTGGAGCGCCACGGCGAAAGGCTAGTCGTCGCCTGCGAGTTCGCCACAGAACCAGTCACTACGCTTTGTGCGTGACCGACACTCTCTATCCCGGCGCGAGCGAGCTCGAGGGCCGAGCTATTCGTGAGATCGTGGCCGTAGCCATGGACGCCCCGGCGGCCGCCAACTCGGGCCACAGTGGCACCGCGATGGCCCTCGCGCCGCTCGGCGTCATGCTGTATTCGCGATTGCTGCGCCATGATCCGACCAACGCGCAGTGGCCGGACCGAGACCGATTCATCCTCAGTTGTGGCCACGCGTCCATTCTCCAGTACGGACTCGCGCACACCTTCGGTTACGACGTTTCGGTCGACGATCTTCGCCAATTTCGCCAAGCCCACTCGCGTACGCCGGGTCACCCCGAAAACGGCGTGACGCCGACGGTGGAAGTGACGACGGGTCCTCTAGGTCAGGGCGTCGCCAACGGGGTGGGCATGGCACTCGCCGAACGGGTTCTGCGCGCCCAGTTCGGTGACGATTTAGTGAGTCACCGCACGTGGGTCATCGCGGGAGACGGTTGTTTGGAAGAGGGCGTTAGTCACGAGGCCGCCTCGTTAGCTGGATCGCTCGGGCTCGACCGCTTGACGATTTTCTACGACGACAACCACATCACCATTGATGGCCCGACGGAGCTCGCCCTTCGTGACGACACTGCCGCGCGGTTCCGGGCCTACGGCTGGCAGGTCATCGAGGTAGGAGAACGGGCGAACGACCTGAACGCCCTCGAGGTTGCGGCGCGTGAAGCAATGGGCGACACGACGCGACCGTCGCTGATTATCGTACGCTCGCACATTGGCTTTCCGGCCAGGGAGATGATGGACCGCCGCGAGGCGCACGGCAATCCCTTCAGCGCGCCCGTTATCACCGCGGCGAAGGCGGCGCTGGGCGTGAAGGACGAGCCCTTTAGCTTCGACGACGCACTACCCGGCGCGCTGGTCACGTCCCTTGAGTATCAGCGCGGCGAGCGCGCGGCCTGGGAGAGTCGCGTTCTGGAGGCCGGCGAACGTGGCGCTCGCCTGCTTGAGCAACTCGCCACCAACGGCGCGGCCAAAGCATTGGGCGAGGCGGAGCTCTTCCCACCCGGCAGCGCGGTCGCGACGCGCAAGGCCCTCCAACGCGCCATGGACACGTTCGCGCCGCTGACGCCAGGTTTGACCGCCGGCTCAGCCGACTTGACCGACAACACCGGCGTGATTCTCAAGGGGGGCGACCCGAATGGTGTCGGCGCACCGGGCGGTCGGCAGATCCACTACGGGATTCGTGAATTCGCGATGAGCGCGATTCTGGTGGGTCAAGCGCTCCACGGTGGTGTTCGACCGATTGGTTCTACCTTTTTCGTCTTTAGTGACTACGCCAAGCCCGCGCTTCGTCTCGCGGCGCTCAGTCACGCCCCCGCCCTTTTTGTTTACACCCACGACTCAGTGGGCGTGGGAGAAGATGGCCCGACGCACCAACCCGTCGAGCACTTGATGGCCTTGCGCGCGGTGCCGCGACTGCATGTCGTTCGCCCTTCGGACGCCAACGAGACGGTGGAACTGGTGCGTGACTTGTTGCGTGACCCGCAGATGGCGCCCACGGCGTTGGTGCTGTCACGTCAAGACGTCGACGTGTTCGAAGAGTCCGAGCGTCTCGCGTCGCTGAACGGTGCTCCGCGCGGTGGTTACGTCGTTCGCGAAGACGCCGCTGCTCGTTTCAGCCTCGTCGCGAGCGGTTCTGAGGTGGCGTTATGTCTGCGCGCGAGTAACGAGCTCGCGCGTCGAGGCGTCGCGACGAGAGTCGTCGCTCTGCCGTGCTGGCGGTGCTTTGATGAACAGTCGACGGACTACCGCGAGGCCGTCCTTCGTCGTGACGTGCCGTCGGTGAGTATCGAGGCCGGCGCCACACTCGGCTGGTATCGCTACGTCGATCACGCGATTGGTATCGACACCTTTGGCATGAGCGCGCCAGGAAAATTCGTCTTCGAGTACCTGGGTATTGTGCCGGAGACCGTGGTGAACTACGTCGTCGAACGATTGGAAGAATCCGCGTGACCAAGCTCAGTGATCTCTACGACGAATTCGGACAGAGTCCCTGGATTGACAACATCCGCCGTGACTGGCTCAACGACGGCACCCTCGCTGATCTGGT
>JAGWHY010000064.1 GCA_028873575.1 Acidobacteriota bacterium
ACCGCCCTCGACATTTCGGCGGTGGCGCTGGATGAGGCGCGACGTCGGGTCGGTCCGCTGGCGCCCGTCACGTGGATCGTGAGTGACGTCACGACGTTCGACGCCGAGCGTTCGTACGCGTTGTGGCGCGATCGCGCGACCTTTCATTTCTTGACCGAGTCCTCGCAGCAGCGTCGCTACCTGAACGTCATTCGACGCGCGATTCAACCCGACGGGTACTTTCTCCTCGCGACGTTCGCCCCCGACGGGCCGAGTACCTGCTCGGGACTACCGGTGCAGCGTTGGGGCACTCAAGAAATGGTCGATTTCGTTGACGACGATTTCCACCTGGTGCACGAGCAGCCACTCCTCCACGTCACGCCGTGGGGGAGTGAGCAGTCCTTTAACTCGTGGGTGTTTCAGCGGCGTCCCTAGGCCCGTTCGCGCGCCAGAGCGAGCAGTTGTCAACGTCGCCCCAGCGAGAGCCCAGCAGCGGACGATTGTTCGCGACCGACAGCAGCGCACGGATAGTGCCGCCGTGAGTCACCACGAGCAGGTGTTCAGTCCTCCATTCGCTGGCGGCGAGGGCGAAAAACGCCTCGGCCCGCGCCGTGAGCGCCCGCAGCGTCTCGCCGCCGTCGGGCGCGCAATCGACGTCCACGACGACGTCGTGCGCGATGCCGGTCATCTCGGTCACCAGGGCCGATCGAGGTCCTCCTTCGAGCACGCCGAAGCTTCGCTCGCGAAGAAGCGGGCACGTGACGACGGGCCGCCCGAGTTGGTGGGCCACAATCTCGGCGCTTTCTTGCGCTCGATGGAGATCACTGGCGACGATCAACGTGACGCCTTCGTCGATCAATGACCGCGCGACGCGCGCGACGTGCGCGCGCCCCTCGGGAGTCAACCGTGACTGATCTTCGTGACCCTGCACGAGCGCGTGGCGATTCCAGTCCGTCTCCCCGTGGCGCATGAAGAGGCACTCAACGAAAGGGCGCAGGGACACGGCGCTCAGGCTAGTGAGTACGCGACCGGGCCACGGTAATTCTCATGGATTTCCAAAGAAGCGCGAGAAGCCTTATCGCGCTTGAAATCTGAGGCTGGTTCACCTCGCCGCGTCCGCTTTGACGTCGTTTCCGCGAAATACCGGACCAGAGCCTTCGTTAGCATTTTCTTATGTCGCTCTTATTGCCGGATCGCCCGTTGAAGCCCCGCGCGACGGGTCTCACGATGGTTATCGATAATGGCGTGCCGCTCGGTCGCTTCACCGACGTGGTGGAGAGTCAGGGTGAATTGGTCGACTTCATCAAGTTCGGCTGGGGGACCTCCGTGGTGACCCCAAATTTCGCGCGCAAACTTGACGTCGTGAAATCGGCGGGGGTCAAGTTCTACTTGGGCGGAACGCTGTTCGAAAAGTATCTGCACCAAGATCGCTTCGATGACTTTCGCGCCCTTTGCGCGAGTTACGGCGCCGAGTACGTCGAAGTCTCGAACGGCACGATTGATCTCACGGACTCGGAAAAGGTCGATTTCGTTAAGCGCCTTTCCGATGACTTTTTGGTCATCTCGGAGGTTGGCTCCAAGAATCAGGAGCGCTCCGAGAACATGGCGCCGAACCGTTGGGTGGAGTACATCCGTGCCGACCTCGGCGCCGGGGCCGTGCTCGTCACGCTCGAAACGCGCGAGAGTGGACGCGGTGGCATTTGTCGGCCCAACGGTGAACTTCGCTTCGGTCTCGTGGAAGAAATTCTGACCTCGGGCATTGAGCCGGGTTCGCTCTTGTTCGAGGCACCGTCGACTGACCTGCAGAACTACTTTGTTCGTCGGCTCGGACCCCAGGTGAACTTGGGCAACATCTCGATGGATGACATCGTCGGACTGGAAACCATTCGTCTCGGACTGCGCAGCGAAACGTTGCTCGCCTTCGAGGCGGGCGTACCCGAGTTCATTTGAGGTTGTCGTGCGAGAGACTCGAGACGTTTTTCACTTAGCCATCCCCGCCTACGACCTCGACGAGGCGCAGCACTTTTACGTGACCCAGTTGGGTTGCAAACTCGCCCGGCGCTACGACGACCGCATCACCCTTGATTTCTTCGGCGATCAACTGGTCTGTCACCTCACGCCCGCGCCCACGCCGCGCACGCCGGTTGAGGAACTCGCGATGTACCCGCGACACTTTGGCGTGACCTTTCGCGAGCGCGCCGACTTCGATCAGCTCTACGAACTATGTCGTCAACGTGGGCTCACCTTCTACAGTGACGTGCGCCTTCGCTTCGAAGGTCGCGTGGAAGTGCACTCCACGTTCGTGTTGCGTGATCCATCCGACAACCTCTTGGAGTTCAAGCACTATCCCGATCACCGGATGATGTACTAGTTCCTCCAATGGTTTCCGTCGACGAATCCTCCGACGTCGCGAGCCTTAGCGTTTTTTTCGAAGCGCACGGCGACGCGCCGAACGCGACCTACGTGCGCGACGCCCGGCGGGATCTGAGCCTTCACTACGGTGAATTGGCGGGCGTGCTCGCCTCGCGACGCGCGCAGTTTGAGGCGTGGGGTCTCGGTCCCGGTGACCGTGTCGGACTGCTGTTCGCCTCGCCCTTCTCGTTCGTCGGTTGGTTCCTCGCGGGACTACACGCGGGTCTCTGGGTGGCGCCCCTCGACCCGACGAACGCGACCAATTCTCCCGAAGCCACCGATCATCGCGCGCACGCGTTGTCACTGAACGCGATCGTGAGCGATCTCCCGGGCCCACGCCACAGCGCGACGCGATGGTGGCGTGCGCCGTCGAGTGACGTCGCGGCCTCGTTGGCGAATGAGGAAGTTGGCGGTGGCGTCTTGCTCGCGTCCTCGGGATCCACCGGGACGCCCAAAGTGATGGCGTTAAGCAAGTTCCAGCTCCTCACCAACGCGCGACTTATCGCGAGGAACCACGAGTTCACGCGACGCGACCGCGGATTTAACGCCCTCCCGTGGTGGCACGTGAACGCCGAAGTCGTGGGCTTCCTCGCGACGTTGTGCGCCGGAGCGACCTTGGTGGTGGACGAGCGTTTTCACCGGACCAAGTTCTGGGACGTGGTTCGCGACCACGAGGTCACGTGGATCAACGCGGTGCCCGCCATGATTGCGCGCCTCTTGCCACTGCACGACGGTGAACGTGTTCCGGACTCCCTACGTTTCGTACGCTCCGCCTCGGCGCCGTTAGCCCCCCGTCTCCTACAGGCTTTCGAGGCCGCGACGGGGGTCGACGTCATTGAGTCGTACGGCATGACCGAGGCCGCGAGTCAAATCTGCGCGAATCCCGCCGGCGGCGCGCGCGTCATTGGTTCCGTGGGCCGTCCGGTCGGGGTCGACGTTCGCGTCGTGCGTCCGCCCGACGACGTCGCCACGGGGTTCGACGGCGTCGAAGTGGGTCTGGTCGAGATTAAGGGTCCCACGGTTATCACGAACTACGAGAGCCCCGGCTACGACGACCGTTTTGACGACCACGGATGGCTGCGTACGGGCGACGTGGGCTATTTCGACGAGGACGGTTTCCTCTTTTTGGTTGGTCGCAGTGACGACGTCATCAATCGTGGTGGTGAAAAGGTCTATCCCCAAGAGATCGAGAACGTGCTGACCGGGGTGCGCGGCGTTGAGCGCGTCGTCGTAATCGGCGAAGCTGACGACGTGTTCGGTCAGGTGCCCGTGGCGTACGTGGAGGTCCCCGCGGACGTCGTGCGCGACGACCTGGAACTTGACGCCGTGCTGAGTTCGCTACGCGGCGCGTTGACGTCGCAGCTGACGAAGGCGTATCGACCCGCGCTGCTCAAAATTGTGGAGGAAATTCCGACCGCCGCGACGGGCAAGGTGCGTAAGGGACTCGTGCGAAGTGGCGACGTTCGGGTCGTGCGCGTTGAGCATCTTTAGAACGATCGACCTACGGTTGCGCCAAGGAACGAAATGAGTACGACCCCCGAGGTAGCGCCGAGTGGCACGCGACAACGACTCGACCACGTTGACGCCATGCGCCCCATCAAGCAGTCCGCCGTTATCTCCACGCACGCGCTGATCTTTTTTTCGCCGCTGTCAACCTCATTCACGGCGGGCGCGCTCTTGACGCTGACCCACTTCTCGCGTGACGCCTTCTTATTCGTCTCGGCCTGCATGCTCGCCTACAGCTATCGCGCTCACGAATCCGT
>JAGWHY010000025.1 GCA_028873575.1 Acidobacteriota bacterium
CGATCGTCCTGCTGCCGGGTGGACGCAGGTGGCGTCGTGAATCTCCAGGGACTCCCCTACCCCCGTACCACCTCCGGGCAAGCGTCACTCTTGCCGCCCCTGCCGTGGCACTACTCGGGCGACCTACTGACCGTTGAGTACCGCACCGACCCCTCAGCCGTCGCGGCGCTACTGCCACCGGGGGTGAGCCTCGCGCACGAGGACGAGGACCCGGGCGCCGTCGCGTTCATCTGGGCCGATTGGCAGAGCTGCGGGCCCAGTCACGACGAGCTTCTTGATCCCGTACGCGCGCAGTACAAGGAAGCCTTCGTCGTCGTACGCTGTCGCTACCAGGGCGCGCTCTACAGTCGCTGCGTCTTCATCTGGGTCGACAAGGATTTCGCGCTCGTGCGCGGGCAGCTCCAGGGCTACCCGAAAAAGATGGGTTCGATCCATCAAACACGTCCAGTCCTCTACGGTGAAGCCGGCCCCCGACTCGCGCCGGGTGGTCGATTTGGCATGACCCTTGCGGCCAGTGATCGACGTCTGGCCCAGGCCACCGTCACCCTCGAAGGGGCGAGTGCCACCAACGGCTTCGTCAACGCCCACCCGATGGTGCACCATCGTTGGTTCCCGATGATCGAACTCGACGGCCGTGACGCCCTCGCCGACGTCGTGACTATGTCGGGCGTCAACGTTGAACTCGGACCAGCGTTTCGCGGGAGCGCAACGCTCGAACTCTTCGACTCGCCCAGCGAGGAACTGAGCTCACTGGCGCCACGCGAAATTCTCGCGGGCTACTTCCGCAGTGTCGGCACAACGTTTAACGGTGGACGCACCCTAGAGTCGTAGTCGTGTCTCGAAGAATTGCCAGCCCTCACGCCACCGTCGTCACCCAGGCCGAACGCGATATTCGTCAACGCCTCAAGGGCCACGAACTCGATTTCACCGCCATGAGTGCGGTGTCGAATATCTACCGATCGGGTTCGGCCGTGCGTAATCACATGGAGCGAACCCTCCTCGCGGAGTATGAACTGAGCTGGGTCGCCTTCACGGTGCTGTGGGTCCTGTGGATTTGGGGCGAGCAAGAGACTGGTCACGTGGCCGACGAAGCTGGCGTCACCAAGGGGACACTGACCGGCGTGATTAAGACCCTTCAGGCACGAAAACTCATTCGTCGCCGTCCTCACCGCGAGGACGGCCGAAGAGCCCTCATCACGTTGACCAAAGCCGGCGAGCGACTCATTGAACAGCTCTTTCCAGAGTTCAATCAACACGAATCACTCGTCGTCTCTGGTCTGAGCTTGAGTGAGCAACGCGAGTTGGCTCGCTTGCTGCGACTGGTCCTCGAACGCGTCAACGACGTTTGATCATCGCGGGAGGCCGAGCGTGACGCGCGCCGAGGCGACGACGGAAATCTCGCGCGCGACCGCGCGGCGATTTCTCGTCCACCACCATCTCCTCGTACCCCCACGATCCCTGCCGAGCGAGCCGTCGAGTGTTTTGACGGTCATCGAACGACTCGGCTCGCTTCAGTTCGATCCACTCGACGTCGCCGGCCGAAACCACGACCTTACGCTGCTCGCGAGAATCGAGGGCTATCAGCGCGCCTGGACTGACGAGCATCTTTACGTGACGCGCACTCTTTTCGAGGCGTACAACAAGGGGCTCTCGATTTTGCCCACGGCCGAACTGCCGTTGCACCGGGTCACTTGGGACCGCGCGCGGGCTCGCCACGACGAAACGTCGTTTCGCGAGCACGCGACCCTCGTTGATGAACTTTTGAATCGCGTACGCGCCAACGGCCCCCTGGTCCCGAGTGACATACCTGCCCGGGCGGCCATTGACTGGTACTGGCGACCAACCAATCAGGTACGCGCCCTCCTCGAGGCGCTCGCGGAAGCGGGCGTGCTCGGTCTCTCGCGACGCGACGGCAATCGCCGCGTCTACGACCTCGCCGAGCGACTCTTTCCCGCAGAGCTGCTCGCGACGCGTCTCCCGGTACGCGACCAGTTTCGCCACAAGTTACTGTCGCGTTATCGCGCCCACGGCCTGTTGGGCGCCAGCGGTTCGGCTGAACTCTGGCACGGAACGTCACCGCGCGTCGCGCAGGGCCCCGAACTCGACGGCGAACTCGCCCTCGGCGCCGTGGGGCGCCAGCAACTGCTCAACGAACTACTCGACGAAGGCGCCTTGATGCCCGTCACCGTCGAGGGACTACGGCGAACGCGCTACGTCCTGCGTGACGAACTTCCGCTCCTCGAGCGCGCGCTCGCGGAAGTTGAGCACGGTGTTGAACCCGGCGGTCAAACGCCACGAGTGAGTTTTCTCGCGCCACTCGATCCCTTCGTCTGGGACCGCGACTTTCTTCGTCAGTGCTTCGGCTTTGACTACGTCTGGGAGGTCTACGTGCCCGAGGCCAAGCGACGCTGGGGTTACTACGTCCTACCAATTCTCTACGGCGATCAACTCGTGGGTCGGATCGAGCCACGGGCGCATCGAGCGTCTGAGACGCTACGAGTGCTCAATCTTTGGTGGGAAGCCGACTTCGACCCCCGCGCAGACGAACGCTTCGTGGGCGCTCTCGCGGACGCGCTGCACGCGCACCGACGCTTTAGTGGGCTGGCCAAAATTAGTCTGCCGCGCGCGAGCGCCCTACGCCCTCTCGCCACCTCACTGCGGGCGGCCCTTCAATCGCGTAACGACTAACGACGAGATGCCCACGCGACGCCATTTACTCCGACCCCGACTCTTGGACTGACCCAGTAGGAGCGGGGCGTGATTGAGGTACCAGCTAGCGCGCGTCGGCGGTCGGTCGCAGCCGCCGAGCCGCGAGTGCTTCGTCAACGCGCGACACCGGCGTGGTCTTTGGCGCCTGACGCAGGCCCTCGGGATCGACGTGGGCGCGCTCGACGATGCGCTCCAACGCTTGCGCCAACGCCTCGAGGGTCTGCAGGCTTTCGGTCTCCGTGGGCTCGAACATTAGTGCCTCATCCACGATCAGTGGGAAGTAGACCGTGGGAGCATGAAAGCCCTCCTCGAGCAGCGCTTTCGCGACGTCGAGGCCCTTCACGCCGTAAGCAGCTTTAAGGTTCGACGCACTCAACGTGCACTCGTGCATATTGACCCGGTCGTAGGCCGCGGGTAACAGGTCGCGCAGGCGATGGCGCAACCAGTTGGCGTTCAAGACCGCGTGCTGGGCCACCCTGGTCAGACCGTCGCCGCCGTGGACCTCAATGTAGGCAAGGGCCCGGGCGAGCACCATAGCGTTACCGTGCCAGCCGTGCACGCGACCAATGGAGTGCTCGGGCGTGACCCAGTCGTAACGTCCGTCGACACGCGTCGCTTTCGGACCCGGCAGAAAGGGGGCTAAGCGCGCGGCGACCGCCACGGGACCCGCGCCGGGGCCGCCACCGCCGTGGGGCGTCGCGAAGGTCTTATGCAGGTTCATGTGCACGATGTCAAAACCCATGTCGCCGGGTCGCACGACGCCGACAATCGCGTTGAGGTTCGCGCCGTCGTAGTAAAGCAGTCCGCCGACGTCGTGCACGGCCGTAGCGATCTCCGTGATCTCTTCTTCGAAGAGACCTACGGTGTTGGGATTCGTCAACATAATGCCCGCGACGTCAGGACCCAGCGCACTCTTCAACGCCGCGAGGTCGACGAGACCACGATCGTTCGACGGGATTGTGGTGACCTCGTAGCCACCGAGCGTGACGGAGGCCGGGTTCGTCCCGTGCGCCGAGTCCGGAATCAGTACACGCGTGCGCACGTCACCGCGCGACTCGTGATACGCGCGCATGAGCAAGAGTCCAGTCAACTCACCGGCCGCGCCCGCGGCCGGCTGCAACGTGGCGGCGCTCATGCCGGTAATGGCGCAGAGGCGCTCTTCGAGCGTCGCGAGCAGCGCCAGCCACCCCTGACAGAGGGTCGCCGGCGTACCTGGGTGCACGCCGTTAAGTCCCGGATCGGCCGCGACAGCGTCGCAGAACTTCGGGTTGTACTTCATCGTGCACGATCCCAGCGGGTACATCCCAAGGTCAACGGAGAACTGGCGGTGCGAGAGTCGCGTGAAGTGCGCCACGAGATCGCGCTCGGAGACTTCGGCGACGTCGACCACTTCGTCGTTGAGGTGCTCAACGGGAATCAACTCGTGCAGTGACCTTTCCGGCACGCCCGTCGTGCGTAATTGAAATGCTCTCCGACCCGGAACCGAAAGCTCAAAGAGCGTCGGTTCACTCTCGCGTCCCATCAAGGGCGCCGAGGCCGCGCGTCCACCCGCGAACGTCATGAGTGCACCACCTTTCGCATCACGTTGACGTAGTGCTCAATCTCTTCGAGCGTTCGACGCTCCGTCACCGTGACCAACAAGACACGGTCGACGTCGAGCTCGAGTGACGGGTCGTCGCCACCGGTGAGGGCCGAGATCGCGAGACCGCCGAGCACACCTTCGTCGGCCATGGCCAGCAGCGTCTCTGACGCGTTCGTCGGCAGGCTAATCGCGAACTCTCGAAAAAACGGTCGTGACGAAACCGCGTGGACGCCATTAATGGTCAAGAGTTCGTCGTAGAGGAAGTGCGCACCTTGCGCACAGCGTGTCGCAATCTCTCGCAGACCTTGCGTGCCCAGCCAACCCAGTTGAATCGCCGCCGTGACGGCCATCAACGTCTGGTTCGAACAAATATTCGAGGTCGCTTTCTCCCGACGGATGTCCTGCTCGCGGGCTCGCAAGGTCGTGACGAAGGCTCGTCGACCTTCGGCGTCGAGCGTCTCGCCGACGATTCGTCCCGGGAGGCGGCGGACCTGCTCTTCGGTGCAGGCGAAGAGTCCGAGGTACGGTCCGCCAAAGGAGAGCGCGGTGCCAAAGGGCTGACCTTCGCCAATGAAGACGTCCGCGCCCCACTGACCCGCGGTCTTTAACACGCCGGCGGCGACGGGATCGGCGCCCACCACGAAGAGAGCACCTTCACGCACGGCCAGCGCCTTCGCAATAGAGAGATCTTCAATCACGCCGAGGTAGTTCGGGTAGGCCGCGACGACCGCGGCGGCGCCACTCGCGTCCACGGCGCCCCAATCCGTCTCGCCGTCACGCAGCGGAGCGATCACCAGCTCGTGACCGGTGCCCTTGGCGAAGGTCGCCGCGACCGCGCGCCAATGCGGATGAACGCCCGCGGAAATCACCATTTTGGTGCGACCGGTGGCCCCACCGGCCATGTTGAGCGCTTCAACGAGTCCCGTCGCGGCGTCGTAGAGCGACGCGTTAGGGATGGGTAGTCCACTAAGGCGCGCGACCAACGTTTGGTACTCATAGATCGCCTGCAGTACCCCCTGGGCGACTTCGGGTTGATAGGGGGTGTAGGCGGTCACGAACTCGGAGCGACTCCCGAGCGCGCGCACTACCGGCGGCACCTCGTGGTCGTAGGCGCCGCCGCCCGCGAAACACGAGAGCTTCGCCAACGTCGCGGCGTTGGCGCTCGTGTAGCGCGCGAACCGCGCCGCGACGTCGGGCTCGCTCACGCCTGGCGGAAGGTCAAATCCACCGGCTAAGCGCACGGCGGCCGGAATGTGCGCGAAAAGATCTTCGAAGGAGGACATTCCCAAGAACGCGAGCATGCTCGCAACTTCGTCCTCGGTGTGAGGAAGGTAATCGGCCACTCAGGCCTCCTTTCGAACGAAAGGTAGCGTAACGACCGTCGCCTCGACGTCGCGCCCCCGCAGCCGCACGTTGACTGGCGTTCCTGGTTCCACCACCCGACTGAGAAGACCCAGGCCCACGCCCACGCCCAGTGAAGGCGAAAAGTTTCCCGAGGTCAACGCGCCGAGCAACTCCCCCGAGACGTACACCTCCGCGCCGTCACGAAGTGGCTGGCGACTGGTTGTTTGGATCCCCGTCAGGTGACGCGCCACGCCACGCGCGCGTTCGGCGAGAACGGCCTCACGGCCTCGAAACGTGTCTTTTCCCCAGCCCAGCACCCAGCCCAGCGACGCCTCCAGCGTCGTCGAGTCCCGTGTCAATTCGTGTCCGTACAGCGGCAGGGCCGCCTCGAGTCGCAACGTGTCGCGCGCGCCCAGACCGGCTGGGGCAACGTCGGCCTCGAGGAGTCGGCGCGCGATCTCCTCGGCGACCTCGTTGGGGGCCGCGATTTCGAGGCCGGCTTCCCCGGTGTAGCCGGTCCCCGCGACGCGAACCTCGACACCGGCGAAGTCGAAGCGCGCGACGCGGAATCGTCCCACCTCCCCGAAGCGCGCGTCGACTCGCGCAGCCTTTTCACGCGCGCGCGGTCCTTGAACGGCGAGCACGCATCGCTCACTCGTGACGTCCACCCCCGGTAACGCGGAAGTCACGCCGGCAGTGTTTGAGGCGTTCGGCATGACGTCAAAGGTCTCGTCGTCCACCCACCAGACAATGATGTCGTCGACCACGAATCCTTCGTCGTTCAACAAGTGCGTGTACTGCGCGCGACCAGGCCCGATCTTGGACAGATCGTTAGTCAACGTACGCTGCAACGCGTCGAACATGCCCGGTCCGTCGCAGCGCACCGTGCCGAGGTGACTGACGTCAAAGACCACGGCGTCACGTCGACAGGTGAGGTGTTCATTCACGGTACCCGTGGCGTACTGCAGGGGCATCTCCCATCCCCCAAAGGGAACGATCTTGGCGCCGAGTTCGACGTGGAGGTCGTAGAGGAAGGGCCGACGGTTTTCCACGATGCTCCTAGGCGGCTCGAGGGTGATCAAAGGGAAGTTGATGTTTCGCGACCAGTTCTAAAAAGTCACTCTGGTAAACGACGACCAATCGAAATTCAGGATAGAGCGCTCGAAATTCACGAATCTTGCGGTTCTTTTTGGTAACGAGGCGTTGTTCGAGCACCGTTAACTCAATGAAAAGTCCCTGCGCGGGCAGGAAAAAATCAGGGCGAAAGCCCTTGGTCGCCCGACCGAACTCGTCCCAAGCGAGTGGGAACTCGAGGGGTTCGTATAACCACTCGTGACCGTAGAGCGTCAAGAGGCGCGCAAAGAGCTCCTCACTCGGGTGGGCGAAGGCGTCCGGGCGTGAGCGCAACGAACTGGGGTGACGTCGCGCGGCGGCGACATCGGTGTTGGGGGCGCTCACGCCGTGGCGGCCTCCCCCTCCGACGAAGGGTGGTGCAGACGCAGGGTGGTCGAAAGTTCGGCGACCACGCCAGCGAGTGGAACGATGTTAAAGACGCCCTGACCGCCACGCATCAGATCGACGAGTTCACCGTCGTCGTGCGCGAGAACCGAACCGGCGTCGCTCAAAACGAGTGAGCTCGAGGCGAGGTCCGCGCCCAGGGAGCCGCGAAGGCATTCGACGGCCTGACGCGCTCGCGCTAAGGACACGCCGGCGTTGAGGAGCGACTTGATGACTTTGACTTCCAGTACGTCGGCGTAGGAGTACGAACGCTTCGAGCCACTGCCCGTCGCGGGTGTAATGGAGGGCGTGACCAGTCCCGTACGCGCCCAGTAATCCAACTGGCGATAGGTCACGTTGGTCAAGCGACACACCGTGGGGCCACTAAACCCCTTTGAACTCGAATCCGTCATTAGGTACTCCCTCCCGACCGAGGCCTCCCCAGACTACCCGTTCAATTACACGCGTGTAGTTAGAAATTTGGCGCCACGCGCGGGCCGCGACCTAGGCAGTAAAGAGGTCCGGTCGCCCTAAGGCGCTCGTCGACGCCTCGGCGTAACGACGCGGGGGGATTCGGCCGGCCAAGTGCGCCGCGCGGCCGGCGCGTACCGCGTCGCGCAAGGCGCCGGCCATGAGGACCGGGTCCAGTGCACGATTAATGGCCGACGCGGCCAGCACGCCCGCGCACCCTAACTCCATCGCGAGCGCCGCGTCGGAGGCGGTGCCCACGCCCGCGTCCAACAGCACCGGCACCTGGAGCCGTTCAGTGATCAGCGCAATGGCGTGTGGGTTACGAATACCCAGACCCGAACCGATGGGTGAACCCAGGGGCATCAC
Organism: Acidobacteriota bacterium; assembly: GCA_028873575.1. Taxonomy (GTDB): domain Bacteria; phylum Actinomycetota; class Acidimicrobiia; order Acidimicrobiales; family RAAP-2; genus RAAP-2. The sequence goes on from JAGWHY010000025.1 coordinate 7,970, forward strand.
CGCCACGCAGCCCGCCTGTTCCAATCGTTCGGCGACGATTAGGTCGTCGGAGGTGTAGGCCCAAACCTCGAAGCCCCGGCGCACGAGCTCGTGCGCCGCCACCAGCGTCTCGGTCGTGTCGGGGAGCAGCGTCACGTCGTCACCGATAACCTCGAGTTTTACGAGATTGGTCTCGAAGGCCTCGCGCGCCATCTCCGCAATTTTGATTGCCTCGGGGGCGCTATAGCATCCCGCCGTGTTGGGTAGTAGCGCGACACCAAGCTCGGCCAAAAGGTCGTAGATCGATCCGGGCACCGTGTGGTCCACCCGACGTAACGCCACCGTCGCGATCGTCGCTTCAGCCGTCACCAGCGCCTCGCGCAGCAACGCCATGGAGCGAAATCCGCCACCGGTGCCCATGACGAGGCGTGACGTCGTCGACATCGAACCGACGTCCAAGGTGTCGTTCACGCCAATCATCGTACTCAGAGGGAGAACTAGGTTGGTTCGGTGCAACCAGTCGTCGCCCTCACCATTGCGGGCTCCGACTCCGGAGGTGGAGCCGGGATTCAGGCCGACCTGCGGACCTTCAGCGCCTTCGGCGTCCACGGTACTTCCGCCCTCACTGCCGTCACCGCCCAAAACACGCTCGGCGTGACCGCGGTCCACCTCGTACCCGTCGACGACGTCGAAGCCCAAGTACGTTCGGTCATCGAGGACTTTGAGGTGAGGGCCGTGAAGACTGGCATGCTCGCGCAACCGGTGACCGTCGAACGTGTCGCGGATTTAAAACGCGCGGGGCTTTTCGGGCCGCTCGTGGTCGATCCCGTGCTCGTCTCCACGAGCGGTCACGAACTCATGCGCGACGGCGGCGTCGCGGCCTACCGCGAGGCGCTCATTCCTCTGTGCGATCTAGTCACGCCCAATCTGCGCGAAGCGGCGTTGCTTGGCGGCGTCGAACTCGGCGATCTCAAAACCGTGACGGACCTGATCGATCTGGCCCACGTCTTTCGGGCGATGGGCGCGCGCTACGCCCTCGTCAAGGGCGGCCACGCCCTCGCGGGCGCCGACGACACGACGCACGCCAGTGACGTCTTGCTCGGACCAGACGGTCTCGTCGTTCTTGAATCACCGCGCGTCGTGACGCGAAATGATCACGGCACCGGTTGTTCCCTCGCGTCGGCCGTCACCGCGGGCCTCGCGCTCGGCCGTGACGTCACCGAAGCCACGCGCGACGCGAAGTCCTTCGTCTACGCGGCCCTCGAAGGGGCGCGTGAGTGGCGGCTCGGCCGGGGTCACGGACCTATCGACCACTTAGGATGGAGCAGTGAGTGAGGACCTGCGCCCGCCACTGACGACCACGACGAGCCTTTGGCCCGCCGGCGCCGTTCTCGGGCTCGCTCTTGTCGTTTTGGTCGGCTTCATGCTCGTGAATGTCATCGCGAGTCCTCGCGTGCAGCGAACCCCGACGACCGTCGCCGTCGTGGTCGGCGGACTCGCGCTCTCGCCCACGAGCCCGGCGCGTCAACTCTGTAACGCGACCGAGTCGATTCCGGCCAACGTTCTCTCGGGCCTCGTGAATCCCGTCAACTCGGTGGTCCGCCGCGGTGGGTTGATCATCAACCAAGGCGCGGGCGATTTCGACTGCGTCGAACCGTTCTCGACGTCTCACGCGAGCCCCTCGGCGATCTTGGGCTTCTACGAAGGCCAACTGACGACCCGGGGCTGGAGTCTCTTTTCCCAGGGCACCTCGTCCGGCGCGCCACAGTCGCTGTTTCAAAAAGCCGGTTCCGACGGCTTCTACTGGATCATCGGCGTGACGGTGACCGGTCACGGCGCGACGTCCACGTCGTGGAAGTTACGCCTCTACCAAAACTCCGAGACGATTTAGGGGCGCAGAATGGTCTCGTCGCTAGGCGACGAGCACCGATTCCTCACGTCGACGACACACACTCGCCCAGAGCGCGAAGTTCAACGGGTAGATGACGTAGCCCACGCGCGTCGCCGAGGCAACGCAAATCAAAATCAAGAACGCGATACTCATAAGACCGAGCAACTGTGAGAGTGACAGTGGCCAAACTCGTCGCGCGTAGCGCGTCGCGAAGTAGCCACCCACCACCAGCGCGGCGGGCGTCAATACGTGCCCCAGAAAGGGCATCCAAGTCGTAAGTACGTGACCGGGTAACGCACTGGCGGCGGGAGAGCTCACGCCAGCCAGGCCCAGCGGGAACGCGAAGACGTTGGCCACGAAGGCGTGCGGCGATCGCCAGGCGAAGGGTACGACGGTCACGAGCACAATCGTGGCGATCCACAACAGCACTCGCCACCACACGGGACGACCTCGATCACTGCGCGCGACTAACAACGATCCTGCGGCGAGGGGCCACGCCGTGAGCTTCATCGCGGCGGCCACGCCCAAAGAAATGCCGGCCAGATTGGTTTTTCGTCGCTGCAGGGCAACCACCCCGAGCAGTGAGAGCGCGAGGATGGGCATGTCGTCACCACCCGTCGAGAGAAAGAGTGCCCCGGTGGGGAGTGCGAGGAGCACTTGAGCCACGCGCAACTTGTCTTCTCGACTCGCGCGCAGCATTCGCAGCGCCGCGGCGCTCACCATCAGCGTCATCAGCGTCATCACGATGCGCGCGTCGGTTAAACCCCGCCCTTTCTTCGTTTCCGCCGAGGGAAGGCCAAAGACACCCATCAGGGGAAAATAAGGAAAGAACGACTCAAAGGCCGGCTCCCCCGGCACTTCATTAACCACTCGTCCATTTTTCAAGTACGAACGGTACGGGTCCTCTCCCTTGCTCAAAGCGGCCCCCGAACGTTCGATAACCGAAACTTCCGGTTGCGCGAATTGCTTACCCGGGTCGAGCTGGCGCCACCGCGCTTCGAGACCCAGGGGCACCGCGACCGCGCCGAGCAAGACGACGAATAACAACAACACCCGCACGACGAACTCACGACGCGGACGACGCGGACGACGCCAGGTCATCACCAACGCGAGAAGTCCCGCGACACAATACGGACCGACGCTGAGGTAGCCCCACTGCCACTGGGCCGGTTGGCTCGAAAAGACACCCAGTAACCACGCAAAGAGACCGGCACCGACGTAGAGCACACCGTCTTGACCCAAGGAGCTCAGTGACGACCACGCGCGACGTATCGGCTCGTACGTACGTAGTTGACCCACGCTCTTGAGCCGTGGTTCGGCGAGCGTCTGCTGGCTCACTCGCCAGCTACCTTTCGACGAATCGGCGCGCGCGTCACGGGCGGCAACGTACTTTTCAAAAAGTGCACGATCATTGAGGTCGCGACTTGGGTGTGTTCCTTTAAGACGCCGTGCGAGGCGCCGGGGAGTATCGCGAGTTGCGCGTTCGGGATCGCTTCGAACATCGCGCCGACGTGCGCGATTGTCGTGACGTCGTCGTCGCCCGCCATGACCAACACCGGTCGCGATATCGTCGCCAAGTCGTCCACCGTCCAGTTGGGCTCGTTTTCAATGAGGACGCGCGTCTTTTCCACCACGAGCGCCGCGTGCGCCAGACCGTCCGGGGACTTGGCCGCGAAGTCCTGCGCGAAGTCGCCGAATCCCGGGCTCTGAGGCGTGAAGGGCTCCATCGCCATGAGACCCGAGTAGTGAAAGTTGCCACCCACGGCCACGACCCGGCGCACCAGGTCGGGTCGGCGCATCGCTACGGCGAGCGCCACGTTCGCGCCGTCACTGTGGCCCACCAGGTGGGAACGCGTACCGAGGTGTTCGAGAAACGCCACCGTCTCTTCGGCCATCGCGTCGATGGAAAAGGGCTGATCCGTGTCGGCACTGCGACCGTGTCCGCGCCGATCGAACGCACTTACTCGAAAGTGCTTGCGGAGCCCGGGGCCGATCGAGTGCCACAGCGAGGTCGAACTCGACAGCCCACCGTGCAGCAGGACGACGGACTTGCCGCGACCCTTTGCCGGTTGGTACCAGGTTGGATGCCCCCGAAGCTCGACGTACGCCACCGCTCAATCGTAGGGGTGAACCTCTCCTCCTTCTAACCTTGTGGGGTGCGCGCCCTCGTTATTGATGAATCTGCCGAGTTTTCCGTCTCCGTTCGCGAGGTGACCGCGCGAGCGCTCGACCCTACCGACGTACTCGTGCGCGTCGAGTACTCGGGGGTCAACTTTAAGGACGCCCTGGTCGCCCAGGCGAAGAGCCGGGTGCGACGACAGCCCGTCTTAGTAGGTGGCGTGGACGCGGCGGGCGTCGTGACGGAATCGACACACGCCGATCTCCCCGTCGGCGCGCGCGTCGCCGTCCACGGCGGCGTGGTCGGCGTGGCGCGCGACGGTGGTTTCGCCGAGTTCATTTACGCGTCACCAACCAACGTCTCGCCGCTACCGGAGAGTATTTCCACTCGCGACGCCATGGTGATCGGCACGGCCGGCTTCACCGCGATGCAGAGCGTGCTCGCGCTGGAAGATCACGGGATCGCCGTCGGCGCGCGCGTCCTCGTGACGGGCGCCACCGGAGGCGTTGGCTCGCAGTCGCTGACCTACCTGGCGGCGCGGGGCTACGCCCCCGTCGCCTCAACCGGCAGCCTCGACGAGGCGCCGTGGCTCCGCGCCCGGGGCGCCGTCGACGTGATCGCCCGAGCTGAGGTGGCCGACAAACCAGATCGAGTCTTGGCGACTGAAACCTGGGACGGCGCCATCGACTGCGTCGGGGGCGACACGCTTCATCAGATTCTTCGCTCGCTACGCTACGGCGCCGCCGTCGCGGCGAGTGGATTGGTCGCGAGTGCCGATCTCACGACCAACGTCTATCCCTTCATTACCCGCGGCGTGGCCCTCCTCGGCGTGGACAGCGTCGAGGTGGGGGCGCCTACACGCGCGCGCGTCTGGCGGGCGCTCGGCGAAGTCGCGCCAAGCATCAACTACGAGGACCTCATAGACCACACCACGCCACTCGAGACGTTGTTCGAGGCCATTGAGTCCGTGCGCGCGGGACATCACCGCGGTCGAGTGCTCGTCGATCTAGGCGCGAATTAGTAGAACGGACTGACCCAGTACTGCCCGTTGTTGCAGATCTGGAGAGGGTACGACGGCGTCACGGTGACCGCCGCGCCGTTCGGCGCGAACTGCACGCTTAACGTGCCGGCGTTCGGACAGGCGGTGGCGCCGGTTGGAACGTCGCTGTAGGCCAGAGAAAAATCAGTGATGGAGCCTTGCGCTAGACGCAGAGTCGCGGGCATCGCGTCGGCGGCCGCGGTTGGGAACGAAAAACCATCTTTGTTGGTCGGCACGTCAATCGCGCGCGACGCGAGAACCGCGCCCAACTTGTCCTGCAGCGTCAGCAAAGGCCAACCCTTCATCGTGCACGTGCCACTCGTCGTCTTCGTCAGCGTGACGCTCGCGAAGATCGTCCCGGCCGCTCCTTGACCTTGCACGAAGGCGCCGGAAAAATCGCGTGGGCTGCAGTCCGTCGCCAGATTGCCCGAAGTGGTGGTGGTCGTCGGCGCGACCGTCGTTGACGTCGTGGACGTGGTCGTGGTGGTGCTGGTGAAGTGACGACCGGCGTAAAAGGCACCGACCGCGAGCGCTAGCACGATCACCGTGGTCGCCAGTCGCCTCACGCGTCAAAGTCCTCGGGTTTGACTTGGTCCAGAAACTCCTCGAATTGCGCGACCAATTCGGCCTCGCTCGTCGCGTCGAAGGGCTCGAGTCCTTCGCTCTCGTCGTCGTCTTCGTACGACAACTCAAGAATCTTGCCCTCACGAGCCATCAGTTCGTCCACGACCAGTATTGGCGCGCCGACGCGCAGCGCGAGTGCCACCGCGTCACTCGGTCGCGCACTTATCAAGATCTCGCGTTGATCGCGCAAGAGTCGCAACGTCGCGAAGAAGGTGTTGTCCACGAGGTCGGTGATCTCGACCGAGAAGAGTCGCGCGTCGAGCGACGTGATGACGTTACCCAGTAGATCGTGTGTCATGGGTCGTGGCGCGCTGACGCCCTGGAGTGCGTACGCGATGGCCGCCGCCTCGGGGGCGCCGACGTAGATGGGCAACACGCGCGAACCTTGCACCTCTTCGAGCAGTAAGAGCGGCGTTGACGAGCCCACGTCGACGCGCACGGCTCGGAGCACGACTTCAATCACGACGCCAGCCTAGACCTGGAGCGTCGATCGCTTTACGGCTACTCGCCGAAATAGTCGCCTAGGGCGCGTTCGCTCAGAACGGCGCGCAACGCGCCTACGTCGCGCGCGACGTCTTCACCAATGGCGCGGGCTTTGTCGGCGCTCACGCCTGATCCGGGGCTAATCAGCGAGGCCGTCATGTCCTCAATCACGCCGACCTCGCGTTCAACGACTCGACGTAACGAACCCAAGAAGCGAGGGTCGACGCCTCGTTCAAGCAGCGCGCGCGATTGCGCGCAGACCCGCACGTCAATCGCGCGAAAGACGGTGCCGCTGGCCAACTGTCGCGGTTCGACGATTCCCATCGACACGAGCAAGTTGAAGTGCTCCGGCGCCAGTCCGGTAAGCGACATGACCTCATTCGCACTAAAAAACTCCTGAGCCGCTGGCGCGTGTTCACTCGCGTTGCTCGGTGCTACGACGTGCAGGTCGGGTCGCGGTGACCCGTTGGACGCGGGGGACGCGGGGGCGGGACGTGACACGACGGCACCCGCGACTTCGCGCGCCGCGCGTCGAGGCGCGTTCGCCAGAGGACCACGCCCATCTTCACGCAGCAGTCCCTGGTCAATGAGGCGCAGGCGCACGACCTTGAGCGGCACGAACTCCTCTTGGGCGAGGCGAATTGCCTCTCGCAAACAGGCGACGTCGCGTTCAGAGTAGAGGCGGTAGCCCTTGCGTGAACGAGCCGGTTGCACCAGGCCTTTTTCTTCGTAGTAGCGAATTTTGGAAAGTTCAATATCGGGAAATTCTCGACGAAGTTGTGCGTGAACTTCGCCAATGCGGAGTACGCCAGTCGTACTGCTCATTCGGAGGCCTCCCAGAAAATCAACTTGAACTTCCCAATCTGCACCTCATCGGCCGAGTGCAACGTGGTCTCTTCGACGCGCGCGCCATTGACGTAGGTGCCATTCAATGAGTTGAGATCGCGCAGCGTCACGCGACCACTGGCGGTGCGCGTGAAAATCGCGTGGTGACGCGATACCGAAACGTCGTCGAGCAGAATCGCGCTTGATTCGTGTCGACCCGCCGAAGTCACGTCGTTTTTGAGCGTGATACGTGATCCGGCACTTGGACCTGAGGCGACGACCAGCTCATCGTGGTGCGTGCCCAGCGGTCCGCGATTCGCGTCGGGGTGAATCGACTCGGGCGTACTCACGACCGGCACCGCGATGGTTTCGGGTGAGGGAGCAGTCAACTGCGGGGCGCCACACGACCAGCAAAAATTGGCGTTGGCGTTCAGGATTTCCCCACAACGGCGGCAGTTCACGACCTCACACTAGTGAACTTTGAAATTCGCCGCCGGGGCTACTTTGAGGTCAACGCCCCGTAGCCGTTGGCGTCCAAGAGCGCGTCTAGCTGCGCGGTGTCGACAATAGAAATTTCGCAGATCCAACCTTGACCGTAGGGATCGGTATTGACGGATTCCGGCGAGGTCGCCAACGCGTCGTTCACGGCGCTGATCGTTCCCGAGACCGGCGCGTAGATCTCCGAAACGCTCTTGGTTGATTCGACTTCGCCGATGACCCCACCCGCGGTTACCGACGCGCCCACCTTCGGCAGATCAACGAAGACCACGTCCCCGAGGGCGTCTTGGGCGTAGTCCGTGATACCCACGCGAACGATCGCGCCGTCGACGTGCGCCCATTCGTGGTCGGATGAGTATTTGCGGTCTTCGGGAATCAACATGCGAGACAACTTACAAGACGCGCCGCGCCGCGCGCCCATCGTGAAGGGCGCGCCGCGCGGGAGCGACGTAACCCACCAGCACTAACCACGAGAGCGTGAGTCCCACGGTGCCAAGGCCCCAGGTTGCGTCGCGGCACACGTGTTGCCAGGCCCGTAAGGCGACGTGGTGATCGTTGGTCGTCAATAAGAAGAGAGGGAACGTCGCCATCAGGGCAAACGTCGAAACTTTGCCCCACCACAGGACGTCAATCCGCGCGGCGCCGAGGGCCGCGAGCAGGAGAGTCAGTCCCGATACCAGCACCTCTCGCGTCAACGTGGCCGCCGCAAACCACCACGGCACCCCGCCGGCCGCCGCCACACCGAGAAGTCCAGAAATTACCAACACACGATCCGCGACCGGGTCGAGAATCTTGCCTACGTTCGACACTTGGCGCAACCGTCGCGCGAGAAAGCCGTCTATCCAATCCGTCGCGCCGAGCACGCCCAATAACCAGGCGGCGAGAGCTCGATGACCGGTCCCGAACAAGAGCCAGAAAAACACGGGGATGAGTCCGAGGCGAATAACGGTGACGAGATTTGCCCACGTCCACAACCCTCGATCCGCCTCAAGCTGGCCTGACAGGTAGGCCACGATTTAGGCGATGGTGATCGACTCGTCAAGGAAGACGTCTTGCACCGCGTTCACCAACGCGGCACCCTCGTCGAGTGGCCGTTGAAAGGCCTTCCGACCGAGAATGAGACCCTGTCCCCCAGCTCGCTTATTGATGACCGCGGTACGCACCGCGCTCGCGAGGTCGTCAGAACCCTTGGCTTCGCCACCGGAGTTAATCAGCCCGATCCGTCCGGCGTAGCAGTTGACTACCTGCCAACGCGTCAGGTCAATCGGGTGATCCGTGGTCAACTCGTCGTAGACGAGGGCGTTGGTCTTACCGACGCCCACGGCGTTAAAGCCGCCGTTATTTTCGGGCTGCTTTTGCTTGATGATGTCGGCTTCAATAGTCACGCCCAGATAGTTCGCCTGACCGGTTAAGTCCGCACTTACGTGATAGTCAACACCACCTGTCTTGAACGCGTCGTTGCGCAGATAGGTCCAAAGAACGGTGAACAGACCGAGTTCGTGGGCCTGAGCGAACGCCGCGGAGATCTCTTCAATCTGACGGATTGAACCTTCGGATCCGAAGTAGATTGTCGCGCCCACGCCGATTGCGCCCAAATCCGCGGCCTGGCGCACTGACGCGAAGAGTCGCTGATCGGGCACGTTGGGGTAACGCAGCAGGTCATTGTGGTTGATCTTGACGATGAAGGGCACGCGATGGACGTAGCGCCGCGCCATTATCCCCAGGGTGCCGAGCGTGGTGGCCACCGCGTTGCAGTCCGCGGCGATCGCCAAATCCAGCAACCGCTTGGGATCGAAGTACTCAGGATTCGGCGCGAAGCTGGCCGCGGCGGAGTGTTCCACGCCCTGGTCGACCGGCAAGATCGAGAGATAGCCCGTGCCCCCAAGACGACCGTGGTTATAGAGGGTGCCCAGGTTTCGCAACACCGTCGCGGAACGGTCACTGGCGCTAAAGACGTCGTCAAGAAAATTGGGTCCCGGCAGCGTCAGCTGGTCCCTGGAAATGGCGGTGCTTTGGTGGTTGAGCAGTGACGAAGCCTCGTCACCCAGCAGTGCGGCGATGTCCATGCCGTCAGCCTACCAAGGCGGCATTTGTCAAATTTGGGGCCGACGAAGACTAACTAGGGTGAACCCATGGACGCCGACTATCGATGGTCGCTGCTTCGTCGACTACGGGCCGTGCACTCGTTGTACGTCGACGCGTGCGCGACGATGACCCTCGAGCAGGTCAATCAAGTCGTGCATCCGAGCGCCCTACCCATTGCGTTCTCCCTGGTACACCAGTTGTTAATAGAAGACGGCACACTCGTCTTTCTCGGGGGATCTCCCCCGCTCTTCAACGACGAATGGGCGTCACGGCTCGACTTAGGCGTGGTGGACGACGGCAAGGAGCGCCGCGTCGAGGAGATGATGCACCAACGGCTGGGCAATTACGAAGCGTTTTGCGAACTACAGGCGCAGGTCTTTCGCGCGACGGAGGACTACGTCGCCGCGGTAGATCCTTCGACGCTCCTTGACGTCATCGTTCCGTGGCCCTACCCACCGGCCGTCGCCAATACGTTCTCCGCACGCGTCGCCGGCGAAGTTGGCATCACGCGCAGTGACGCTCTGGAGAGCTGGGTCTATCAACACGCCCTACGTCACATGGGCGAAATTGAACACGCGCGCGCCCTCGTTGGCTTAACCGGAATGACCTCGTAGAGTATTTCGCGAGTCGAATCGGGGGCGTAGATGGCTGGTGTCGAAGGATTCGTGCGGGAGCGCTTCGCGCCGCTACGCGCTCAACTCGAACAGAACCTCGACCAGGGGCGCGACCTCGGCGCGTCCGTCGCCGTGGTGCACCACGGCGAGTTGGTCTGTGACCTGTGGGGTGGCTACCGCGACGTCGAACGGACCCGTGCCTGGGACCGCGACACCATCGTCAACGTCTGGTCCACGACGAAGACGATGACCTTCGTGGTCATTCTCATGCTCGTCGACCAGGGCCTGCTTGACGTCAATGAGCGCGTCGCGCACTACTGGCCCGAATTCGCCGCCAGCGGCAAAGATGACGTCGAAGTTCGTCACGTCCTCGCTCATAGTTCGGGGCTCTCGGGATGGCAGATTCCACTGACACCGGAAACTCTCGCCGATTGGCAGTACTGCGTCGACGCGCTCGCCGCGCAAGAGCCCTGGTGGACGGATCGGACGCGACCGGGCTATCACGCGTTGACCCAGGGGTATCTCCTCGGCGAGATCGTCCGCCGCGTGACGGGAGAAAGCTTCGCGGCATTTTTTCACCGTGAGGTCGCCCAAGTCCTCGACGCGGACTTCCGCGTCGGTCTGCGCGACGAAGACGACGCTCGCGTCGCTCCTGTCACGTCGCGCACCGATCTCGGCCTCGACGCCCTGGAGCGCGATTCCATCGCGTACCGTACGCTCACGTCACCTTCGCTCGACGCGCTCTACCCCAACCAGCGCTGGTGGCGAGCGGCGGAAATCCCGGCGGCCAACGGCCACGGCAACGCGCGTTCGGTGGCGATAATTCAACAGATCATCGCGAACAGGGGTGAGGCGAACGGTCATCGATTCTTTTCCAGCGCTACCGCCGATCGGGTCTTCGAAGTGCAGTCCTGTGGTCTCGACTACGTGTTGGGAGTCGATTTAAACTTCGGACTCGGCTACGGCCTCGCCAGCGCGACCATCCCCCTCGGACCCCGCAGTGCCTTTTGGGGTGGGTACGGTGGCTCGGTCATCGTGACGGACCAAGATCTTGAACTAAGTGTCGCCTACATGATGAACAAGATGGAAGTTGGCCTAATCGGGGACCTTCGTGGCATGGAGTTCATCACGACCGCCGTCATGGCGGCGCTGAGTTAGTCGAGCCGCTTCTTCGACACCGGCGTCGTGCGCCGCTTTCGATTCTTTCGCGGCGGCGTCGCGCCCAGTTCCACGAGTCGATCCTTGGCGTCGTAGGCGTCGGGCTCGGCGAGAACCACGCGCGCGAACATTTCGCGCGCTCCCACGAGGTCGCCCGCGCGGTCCAACACGTCGCCCATCGTGTACCACAGTCGCACGTGACGGTAACCGGGGTTGCGCAGTATCTTCGTCGCGCCGGCCTTCGTCAAGAGATCAATCGCTGGTTCAAAGTTGCGCTGATCGGCCCAGGCTTCAGCCATGACGATGCGCCCCTCGGCCAGGACCTCGGCGGTGGGCTCGCTCTCGAGGAGTTCGGTGAATATCTTTTCGACACTCCGGAAGTGACGCACCGCTCGCTCGCAGTCCATCACCAGCGGAAGGTGCTCGGGGTTGCCCGAGATAGTGAAATGCGCGCGCAGGTGAATCTTGGCCATGGCCCATCGGTCGGCGCGGTAGGCAGCGAGTCCCGTAAGTTCACGAACGGATCCGACGCCCGGCACCGCGTCGCAGACTGTCCGCCCTAGGCGAAGCGCCTCGTCGTAGCGGTGCCGGTCATAGGCCTCGGCCGCCTTGGTCAAGGTGTGCACAATCTTTTCGCGCTGGTAAGCACTTCCTAAGAACGCTCGTCGAACTTCGGCGGCGACGTCACCCGGCAAGGCGTAGGGCGCGCGGCTCTTCGTGCCCTTGGCCTTGGCGACCGGCGCGGGACTCGCGACGAGCTCCCAGTCCGCGATGGGCTCAGGAGCGCGCGAGCGGCGCTCACCTTGATCCATCTCCGCGCCGGTGCTCTCCAAATGCATCGCACCCTTGCGCGCGACCGATCCCCACCCCTTGTCCTTCGCTGCACGCTCGCTTCGCTGACGAGCGAGCTGCTCAGGTGAGAGAGGGCGCGCGGTGTATTTCGAGGAGGCGCGAGCTCGAGCGGGCGTCTCGCGGCGCGCGCCCGCAGTGTCGTCACGGCGTGGGCGACGATCGTCGTCGAATCGGTCGGGGCGCGGGGCACCCGGTCCTCGTCGCGGGGCGCCCGACTTGGGCGAACCGGCACGCTCGTA
>JAGWHY010000026.1 GCA_028873575.1 Acidobacteriota bacterium
CAAGCAGCAGTACCGCGTGATCGACTTCAAGCGCAACAAGGACGGCGTGCCCGCCAAGGTCGCCACCATTGAGTACGACCCGAACCGCTCGTGTCGCATCGCGCTGTTGCACTACGCCGACGGCGAGAAGCGCTACATCCTCGCGCCGGCCAACCTGAAGGTTGGCGACGTCGTCGAGTCCGGCCCCAAGGCCGACATCCGCACCGGCAACGCGCTGCCCATGCGCTTTATCCCGACGGGTTCGACCGTCCACAACGTTGAGGTGCGCCCCGGCGGTGGCGGCAAGATGGCCCGCAGCGCCGGCATGAGCGTGCAGCTCGTGGCGAAGGACGGCGGGTTCGCCACCTTGCGTCTGCCCTCGACCGAAATGCGCCGCGTGCCGATTGACTGTCGCGCCACGCTCGGCACGGTGGGGAACTCCGAGCACGAACTCATCAAGATCGGTAAGGCCGGTCGCAACCGCTGGAAGGGCGTTCGCCCCCAGACCCGCGGTGTGGCCATGAACCCGGTCGACCACCCCCTCGGTGGTGGTGAGGGTAAGACCTCGGGTGGTCGTCACCCGGTCTCGCCCTGGGGTCAGCCCGAAGGTCGCACGCGTCTGCCCAAGGCGTCGGACGCGCTCATTATTCGTCGCCGCCGTGGTCGCGGCTCCCGGAGGTAGGTAGAACATGTCACGCAGTCTCAAAAAGGGTCCCTTCATCGACGCGCACCTTCTGAAGAAGGTGGACGCCATGAACGCGGCCAACGAGAAGAAGGTCATCAAGACCTGGAGCCGTCGTTCGACGATCATCCCCGACATGGTCGGTCACACCTTCGCCGTGCACGACGGTCGCCGTCACGTGCCGGTCTTCGTGAACGAGTCCATGGTGGGCCACAAGCTCGGCGAGTTCTCGCCGACGCGCACCTTTAAGTTCCACGCCGGACAAGAGAAGACGGGTAGGCGCTAATGACCGGTCCTAAGACCAACGAACGCCCCGGCACGCGCGCCTCGCTGCGTGGCTTTCCGATGTCGGCCAGTAAGGCCCGCGTCGTGTTGAACCTCATTCGCGGCGAGGACGTCACGACCGCGCGCGAGATTCTCGCCGGCACGACCCGCGAGGCCGCCGACGTGATCGGCAAGGTCCTCGCGTCGGCCGTCGCCAACGCCGTCAACAACGACGGCATGGTCGCCGACGAGCTCTACGTCTCGGCGGCCTACGCCGACGAGGGCGTCACCATGAAGCGCTTCACGCCGCGCGCGCGCGGTCGCGCCGGCAAGATCTTGAAGCGCTCGACCCACATCACCGTGATCGTGTCGCGCATGGACGATGAGCGTCTGGCGCTGTTTCGCGTCGCGCGCAGCGCCCAGGCCGCGGCCAGTCGCGCGCGTCGCGTCTCGTCGAGTCGCCGCCGCGCCGACCAGACCGCCAGCGTGAACCGCCGCGAGGCCGCCGCCGAAGCGGCCCTGGAGGCCGCCGAGGCGAACGAGGCGATTGAGGCCACGGCGGGCGACGACGGCGTCGACGTCGCCCAGACCACGACGACCGAGGAAGAGTTCGGTGGCGTCATGCACGACAGTGAGGCCGTCGACGACGTCGCGGCCGACGAGACCGCGAAGGAAGAGAACGTGGACGTTACGACTGAGGAGACGAACTAATGGGTCAGAAGGTCAACCCCTACGGTTTCCGTCTCGGCATTACGACCGACTGGAAGTCGCGCTGGTTCAAGGAGCGCGGCTACAAGGACCTCGTCATCGAGGACTGGAAGATTCGCGACTACCTCACCAAGCAGCTCGAGAGCGCCGCGGTGAGCCGCGTCGAGATCGAGCGTAACTCCGACCGCATCCGCATCGACATTCACACCGCGCGCCCGGGCATCGTCATTGGTCGTCGCGGCGCCGAGGCCGAGCGTCTGAAGAAGGACCTCGAGAAGATCACCGGTCAAAAGAACAAGATTTCGCTCAACATCCAAGAGATCAAGCAGCCCGAGCTCGACGCCGCGTTGATCGCTCAGGGTATCTGCGACCAGTTGCTGCGTCGCGTGGCCTTTCGCCGCGCGATGAAGCGCGGTATCCAGACGGTGCAAAAGGCCGGCGCGCTCGGCGTGCGAATTCAGGCCTCGGGCCGTTTGGGCGGCGCGGAAATGTCGCGTCGCGAGTCCTACCGCGAGGGTCGCGTGCCGCTGCACACCCTGCGCGCCGACATTGACTACGGCTTCCGCGAGGCGCGGACCTCGACCGGTCGCATCGGCGTCAAGGTCTGGATCTACAAGGGCGACATCTTGCCCTACCAGCTCACCAACGACGAGAAGATCGTGCGCGAAGCGGCCATGGCCGCCGGTGACGCGGTGCCCGTCGGGGCCACGCCCGCCGCGCCCAAGGGCGTCGTGCGCGCCGGTGGCGGACGCCGCCGCGTCGAGGACGCGCCGGTGGACGTCGTGGAGACCGAGGTCGTTGAGGCGACCGACGTCGCGCCGGTCGACCTGATCGCCTCCACCCCCGAGGTCGAGGCCCAGTTGAGCGTCGAAGAAGAGATCGAGCGTCGTACGGCCCAGGAGCACACCGACACGCCGCACTTTCGAAAGGACGCTGAGTAACTATGTTGATGCCCCGCAAGGTCAAGCACCGTAAGCAGCAGCGCGGCCGGATGACCGGTAACGCCAAGGGCGGCGTCGAGCTGAACTTTGGTGACTTCGGCATTCAGGCCCTCGAGGCCGGCTGGATCACCGCGCGCCAGATCGAAGCCGCGCGTATCGCCATGACCCGTCACGTCAAGCGTGGTGGCAAGGTGTGGATTCGCGTCTTTCCGGACAAGCCCGTGACCCAAAAGCCCGCCGAAACGCGCATGGGTTCGGGTAAGGGTAACCCCGAGTTCTGGGTCGCCGTCGTCAAGCCCGGCCGCATCATGTTCGAGCTCGGTGGTGTCGACGAGACCCTGGCGCGCGCCGCCATGGAGCGCGCCATCCAAAAGCTGCCCATCAAGGCGAAGTTCGTCGTGCGTCCCGGCACGCACGGCACTCCGGAGGTGACGATCTAATGGCGAAGACTTCAGAACACGTCGCGGAACTGCGCAACCTGGGTGACGCGGAGTTGCTCGGACGCCTCAGCGAGGCGCGCCGCGAGCTCTTCAACCTGCGCTTCCAGCTGGCCACCGGCCAGCTCGACAACACCGCGCGCTTGGCGCTGGTGAAAAAGGACATCGCCCGTCTGTCGACGTTCGCGCGCGAGCGCGAGATCGCCGCAGCCGAGGCCCTGGAAAGTGAGCAGTCATGACGGACGTAACGAACACCACGCGCGAGAACCCTCGCAAGGTCCGTGAGGGCATCGTCGTGTCGGACAAGATGAACTCGACGTTGGTCGTCGCCGTGAACGAGCGCGTCAGCCACGCGCGCTACGGCAAGACCGTGCAGCGCACCAAGAAGCTCTACGTGCACGACGAGAAGAACGAGGCCAAGGTCGGCGACCGCGTGCGCGTCCAAGAGACGCGTCCGTTGTCGAAGCTCAAGCGTTGGCGCCTGACCGAGATTGTGGAGCGTGCTCGATGATTCAACAAGAGTCCCGACTCAAGGTGGCCGACAACTCCGGCGCCAAAGAGGTGCTGTGTATTCGCGTGCTCGGCGGGTCGCGCCGACGCTACGCGTCGATCGGTGACGTCTTCATCGCCACGGTGAAAGACGCCATCCCCGGCGCCGCGGTGAAGAAGGGTGACGTGGTGCGCTGCGTCGTCGTGCGCACCGCCAAGGAGAAGCGTCGTCCCGACGGTTCCTACATCAAGTTCGACGAGAACGCGGCCGTGTTGATCAACGACCAGCTCCAGCCGCGCGGCACGCGCATCTTTGGGCCGGTCGGTCGCGAACTGCGCGACAAGAAGTTCATGCGCATTATCTCGCTGGCCCCGGAGGTGTTGTAATGAAGATCCGTAAGGGTGACGACGTGATGGTGCTCGCGGGCAAGTTCCGCGGCGAGCGCGCCAAGGTGGAAGAGGCCCTACCCGGCACCAACAAAGTGGTGCTGGACGGTCTCAACATCGCCAAGCGTCACACCAAGCAGACCGGCGCCACCATGCAGGCCGGCATCATCGACAAGCTGATGCCGCTGCACGTGAGCAACGTCGCGCTCTGGTGCGCGCAGCACAAGGGTCCTGCCAAAGTTGGCTACAAAATCGCGGACGGCGTCAAAGTACGCGTCTGCCGTAAGTGTGGAGAGGTTCTATGACGACGACCACGCGTCCTCGTCTCAAGGTCCGTTACGACCAAGAGATTCGCCAAGCGCTCAAAGACGAGCTCGGCCTGGCCAACATCATGCAGGTGCCGCGCCTGGAGAAGATCGTGCTGAACTCCGGCGTGGGTCGCGCCACGCAGCAGGCGAGCCTGCTCGAGGGCGCCCAGCGTGACCTCGAGAAGATCGCTGGTCAAAAGCCGGTCGTCACGCGCGCGAAGAAGTCCATCGCGAGCTTCAAACTGCGCGAGGAGCAGCCCATCGGCGTCAAGGTCACCCTGCGCGGGGACCGCGCCTGGGAGTTCTTCGACCGTCTGTTGTCGCTGGCGATTCCGCGTATCCGTGACTTCCGCGGACTGAGCCCGAAGTCCTTCGACGGTCGTGGGAACTACACGTTTGGCGTGAACGACCAGTTGATCTTCCCCGAGATCGACTACGACAAGATCGACGCGCCGCGCGGTTTCGACATCACGATCGTCACCACCGCGACCAACGACGAGCAGGGTCGCGCGTTTCTGCGCGCCTACGGCTTCCCCTTCAAGCAGGAGAATCGATAATGGCCAAGAAGTCGCTTCGCATTAAGCAACAGCAGACGCCCAAGTTCTCGACGCGTGCCTACACGCGTTGCGAGCGTTGCGGACGTCCGCGCTCGGTGTACCGCAAGTTCGGCCTGTGCCGGATCTGCCTGCGCCAGATGGTCCACGCCGGCGAGGTTCCCGGCGTGACGAAGGCAAGTTGGTAGGAGGACCGCGATGACGATGACCGACCCCATTGCCGACATGCTCACGCGTATCCGCAACGCCAACGCCGCGGCCTTTGACTCCGTGAAGATGCCCAACTCGAAGCTGAAGGAGAATCTCGCGAAGATTCTTCAGCGCGAGGGCTACATTTCGGGCTACACCGTGACCAAGCTCGAGGGCAAGCCCGGCAGCCAACTCGAAATCAGCCTGAAGTACGCCGAGGACCGCAAGAAGACCATTATTGGTATCAAGCGCGTCTCGAAGCCGGGGCTACGTATTTACAAGAAGTCCGACCAGATGCCCAAGGTGCTCGGGGGCGTGGGTGTGGCCGTCGTGTCGACGAGCCATGGTCTCATGACCGACCGCGAAGCCCGCAAGGCGAAGTTGGGCGGCGAGGTGCTCTGTTATGTCTGGTAACTCGCCCCACACGAAGGAGATTGGCTGATGTCACGTATTGGGCGTACTCCCATCACCGTGCCCGCCGGCGTGAGCGTCTCGGTCGCCGGTGACGCGCTGACCGTCAAGGGCCCCAACGGGGTCATGACGCGCACCGTCCCCGAGGGAATCACGTTCAACCAAGAGGGTGACACCCTCGTGGTCGAGCGCGCCAACGACGAGACGACCCAGCGCGCCCTGCACGGGCTAACGCGCACGCTGGTGTCGAACATGGTCGTCGGCGTGACGACGGGCTGGACCAAGGAGCTCGAGATCATCGGCGTGGGTTACCGCGCCGCGGCCGGCGCGCCCGGGGTTTTGGACCTCGCGCTCGGTTTCTCGCACCCGGTGAAGTTCACCGCGCCCGAGGGCGTGACCTTCGAGGTCCCCTCGCCGACGCGCGTGATCATCAAGGGCGCCGACAAGGAAGTGGTCGGCCAGGTGGCCGCCAACATCCGCAAGATTCGCAAGCCCGAGCCCTACAAGGGTAAGGGCGTGCGCTACCTCGGTGAGCGAGTGGCGCGCAAGGCTGGAAAGGCAGCGAAGTAATGGCTCGTACTACCCGTGAACTGCGTCAACGCCGTCACGCGCGCATCCGCCGTCGCCTGAGTGGCACCGCGGAGCGCCCGCGCGTCGCGGTGTCGCGCACCAACAAGCACATCTCGGCGCAGATCATCGACGACGTCGCTGGTCGGACGCTGGCCGCGGCCTCCTCGGTCGAGGCGACCTTGAAGGGCACCTCCGGCGGCAACGTCGAAGGGGCCAAGGCCGTCGCGAAGTTGCTGGCCGCTCGGGCCAAAGAGGCCAACATCTCCCTCGTGGTCTTTGACCGCGGCGGTTTCGACTACCACGGACGGGTCGCGGCCTTTGCCGACGAACTGCGCGCCGGTGGACTGGAGTTTTAATGAGTGACGTAGAGCAGTTTGAAGAGCGCACCATCAAGGTGAACCGCGTGTCGAAGGTCGTCAAGGGTGGTCGTCGCTTCTCCTTCACCGCCCTCATGGTGATTGGTGACGGCAACGGCCGCGTGGGTCTCGGCTACGGCAAGGCCAAGGAGGCCGGTCTGGCCGTGCAAAAGGGCATCGAAGAGGCGCGCAAGAACCTCTTTGACGTGCCCCTCGCCGGTTCGACCATCGTCTACCCCGTTCTCGGCGCCGCGGGCGCGGGGCGCGTGCTGATGAAGCCCGCCGCTCCCGGTACCGGCGTGATCGCCGGTGGTGCGGCGCGCGCGATTTTGGAGATGGCCGGGGTGAAGGACATCATCGCGAAGTCCCTCGGATCGTCGAACGGCATCAACGTGGCCCACGCCACCATCGACGGGCTCAAGCAGTTGCGTCGTCCCGAAGAGATCGCCGCCTCGCGCGACAAGGCACTCGACCAGGTCATCCCCTCGGGGACGCTGCGCGCGTACCGCGAGCGTCAGCGTGAGGGCGACCTCTTTAAGGTAACGGAGGCCACCTCGTGAGCCAACTCAAAGTCACCCAAATTCGTTCGGCCATCGCCACCAAGCCCAAGCACCGCGGAACGCTCCGCGCGCTGGGCCTGCGCGGCATTGGCCAATCCAACGTGCTGCCCGACCGTCCCGAGATTCACGGGATGATCGCTCGGGTGCCGCACCTGATCAAAGTGGAAGAGGTCTAAATGAAGCTCCACGAACTCCAGCCCCCCAAGGGCGCGAGCAAGCGCAAGAAGATCGTCGGCCGTGGTATCGGTGGCAAGGGTGGCAAGACCGCCGGCCGTGGTACCAAGGGTCAAAAGGCGCGTCGTCAGATTCCGGCCGGCTTCGAGGGTGGCCAGCTGCCCTTGATGCAGCGCGTGCCGAAGTTGAAGGGCTTTACGAACCCCTTCCGCGTGGCCTACACGCCGGTCAATTTGGACGCGCTGGTCGCCCTCGGGCTCAGTGACGTCAACCCCGACGTCCTGGTCGCGAACGGCCTGGCGCAGAAGAAGGACTTGGTGAAGATTCTCGGTCGCGGCACGGTCGCGAGCGCGATCAACGTCTCGGCGCACGGCTTCTCCGAAAGCGCGAAGAGCGCGATCGAGTCGGCCGGCGGCACCGTCACCGTGCTCGACAAGCCCTTTAGCGTTCGTCCTCCCGCCGCGGGCAACCAGCACCAGAACCGCTAGGGCGCCATGCTGCAGCGACTCGGCAATATCTTTCGCGTCCCCGACCTTCGTAACAAGGTCCTCTTCACGATCGCGATTATCTGCCTCTATCAGCTCGGCGCGAACCTGCCGATTCCTGGGGTGAGTTGGGCCCAGGTCCAGCTGCTCCAGAGCAAGGCCAACGCCTCGGGCGTGCTCGGCTTTTTGAACCTCTTCTCGGGCGGCGCCCTTACGCGCCTCGCGGTCTTTGGACTGGGCGTCATGCCCTACATCACGAGCTCCATCGTGATCCAACTCCTCACGACCGTCATCCCGAAGCTCACCCAGTGGCGCGACGAGGGCGCGACCGGGCAAAAGAAGATCACCCAGACGACGCGCTACCTCACCATTGGCTTGGCGCTGCTGCAGTCGACGGGTCTGGTCTACGCCTTCCACGGCCACGACCAGGCACTGCTCGGCTTCACCATCGACCTGATTCCGAAGTTCAACCTCTGGCTCGGTCTCTTTATGGTCGGTATCTTGACCGCGGGTACCGCGTTCGTGATGTGGCTCGCGGAGCTCATCACCCAGCGCGGCATCGGCCAGGGCATGAGTCTGTTGATTTTTGCCAACGTCGTTGCCGGTCTGCCGTCGGGTGGTCGTGCGGTCTACGCCGAGGGCGGTCCGCTCAAGTTCTACGTCATTCTCGTGATCTCGATCGCGCTGTTGGTCCTCATCGTCTTCATGGACAACGGCCAGCGACGCATCCCCGTCACCTTTGCGCGACGGGTCGTCGGACGTAAGGAGATGGGCGGCAACTCGACCTATATTCCGTTGAAGGTGAACCAGTCGGGCGTGATCCCGATCATCTTCGCCTCGTCGGTGCTCTACATCCCCGTGCTGCTCAGCAACATCGTGCCCTGGACCGGTTTTCAGAACTTCGTCAACTCGAGTCTGCACCCGACGAGCTTCTTCTACATCGCCTCGGACTTCGTGTTGATCCTGGCCTTCACCTTCTTCTACGTCTACATCGCCTTCGAGCCGCACCAGCAGGCCGAGATGTTGCGCCAGCAAGGTGGCTTCGTGCCGGGCATCCGGCCGGGACTGCCGACCGAGAAGTACTTCGCGCGCATGCTCTCGCGCCTGACGGTAGTGGGCGCGCTGTTCTTGGCGTCGGTCGCCGTGGTGCCGAGCGTCTTGATGGCGCTGTGGAACATCAACCGTTTCCCGTACTACGGCACCACCTTGTTGATCGCGGTGGGCGTGGCGCTCGAGACGATGCGTCAGATTGACTCGCAATTGATGATGCGCAACTACGAAGGCTTCTTGAAGCGCTAGTGATGGCCGGACAACTCAATCTGGTCCTCCTGGGTAAGCAGGGCGCGGGCAAGGGCACCCAGAGCACGCGCCTGGCCGAGCGATTTCAACTCGCCCACATCTCGACCGGCGACATTCTTCGCGCCGCCGTTAAGGCCGGTAGCCCCCTCGGTCTCGAGGTGAAGGCCGTGATGGACGCCGGTGGCTTAGTGAGTGACGAGTTGGTCATTCGTCTCGTGGAAGAGCGCTACCAGGCGCCCGACGCCGCACGCGGGGGACTGCTCGACGGCTTTCCGCGCACGCTGGCCCAGGCCGAAGCGCTCGAGGCGCTGCTGGGGGAAAATGGCGTCAAGCTCTGCGTCAACTTAGAGGTCCCCATTGACCTGGTGACCCAGCGACTCTCGTCGCGTCGCGTCTGTCAAAACTGTGGCACCAACTACCGCGACTCCGACGAGTCCGCGATCAGCGGCGTCTGCGCGAAGTGTGGTGGTCACGTCGTGCAGCGCAGTGACGACCGACCCGAGGCGATCCGTCAACGACTCGAGTTTTACGAACGCGACACCGAGCCGTTGCTCGACTTCTACGCCGCGCGCGGACTGCTGGTGAGCGTCAACGGCGATCAGAGTCCCGACGAGGTTACGAGCGACATCGTGGCGGCGATGCACGAGCGAGGTCTCGCGTGAGGCGCAACGCCGAGGAACTCAACAAGATGCGCAAGGCCGGCAAGGTCGTCGCCGAGATGCACGAGGTCACCCGCGCCGCGATTCGCCCCGGAGTCACCACGCGTCACTTGAATGAACTCGCGGCCGAGGTCATCGCGAAGCGTGGCGCGCGCTCGAACTTCTTGAACTACCACGGCTTTCCGGCCGTTATCTGCACCAGCCCCAACGACATGATCGTCCACGGCATCCCCGGGGACTACGTGCTCGAAGAAGGCGACCTGATCTCGGTCGACTGTGGCGCGATCATCGAGGGCTACCACGGTGACGCTGCCTACACCGCCGGGGTGGGGGAGATCAGCGCCGTGGCGAAGAAGTTGATCGAGGTGACCGAGCGCTCGCTGTGGGCCGGCGTCGAGCAGCTCACCATTGGCAATCGGCTGCACGAAGTGGGTCGCGCCGTGCAGCGCGTGGCCGAGGGGGCGGGCTTTAGCGTCGTCACCGAGTACGTCGGCCACGCCATCGGTACCGCGATGCACGAAAGTCCTCAAGTGCCCAACTACTGGCCCGGCTCACCGGGGCCGACGCTGAAAGAGGGCATGGTCTTCGCGGTGGAACCGATGGTCAACGTCGGCGGCCCCGAGACCTACACCCTGGACGATGGCTGGAGCGTGCTCACCCAAGACGGTTCGCTCTCGGCGCACTTCGAACACACCATCGCCGTCACCGACAACGGACCCGAAGTCTTCACCCTCGCGTAGCACCGATTATTCGGCCGCGTCGAGATGGGGTGACTGACGCGCGATGAACTCCCCGTCGAGTACCTCCTCGACCAGAATGGTGAGCGCGCGGTCGTGCGCGCTCGGTGTCGCCGGCCCCCGTGAGGGCGCGATCAAGACGCACAAGCAGCCCGCGAGTGCGGTCATCAGCGCGGCGAAGAGCCAGAGGTGGTGAAAGTTGGTCACGGCTCGCGCGGCGCTGGTCGGGGTGCCGAGCAGCACGACGAGTATCGCGACGCCAATCGCGCCGCCCACTTGGCGGGCCGTTTGATTGACGGCGCTGCCCACGGCGAAGCGCTGGGGTTCGAGACTCGACACCGCCGCGGCGCTTAAGACGGGGAACGTGAGACCGATGCCGAGTCCCACCACCAACGTTCCCGGGAGCCAAACACTGAGGTAGTGCGGGGTGAGGCCCACGCGCGCGACGTACCAGAGCAGACCGGCGCTAAAGATCACGAAGCCCGTTAAGAGGACGGGACGGAAGCCACGTTTCGCCGCCTGACGTCCGGCCGCGCTGGAGACGACGGCGACGACGAGCGGACCGGGCGTCACCGCGAGTCCGGCGCGCAAGATGGAGTAGTGCCAGACGCTCGTCAAGAAGAGAATGTTGCCGAGCAGCATCGCGAAAAAGCCCATGGCGTAGAGCAGCACCGCCGCGTTGGCGACGGTGAAGCTACGCGCGTGAAAGAGCGTGAGGTCGAGAACCGGTTCGGGGTGGGCGATCGAGCGGCGCACGAAAAGTCCGAGTAGCACCATGGAGGCGACGAACGAACCAATCACGCTCGCGCTCGACCAGCCCCACGTCGGCCCCTCGGAGATGGCGAGCACGAGGAGGGCGAGCGCCGCGGAGATAAGGGCGACGCCTGGAAAGTCCGGGGAGGACGTCGTTGACGTCGTGGCCGGTGAGCTGCGCAGCACGCGTCGTCCCACGAGCCAGGCGAGCAGCGCCACGGGAAGGTTGACGGAAAAGGCGGACCGCCAACCAAAGGCGGTGATCAAGAGCGCGCCGATCGACGGACCAGTGGCGACGGCGAGTGCCCCAATTCCTCCCCACATCGCGACGGTCTGCGCGCGGCGTTCAGACTCGGCCGAGGCGAGCAGCAGTGACAGCGACGCCGGCAGGACCAGTGCGGCGCCGCTGCCTTGGACGACACGTCCGGCAATAAGAAGCGCGACGCTGGGCGCGAGTGCGCAGAGCAGCGAACCCAACGAAAACACGAACAGCCCCCAGAAGAAGACGCGTTTGGCGCCGAGGCGGTCGGAGGTGCGACCCGACACGACGAGGAGTGCACCAAAGACAATGGAGTAGCCCGTCAGGACCCACGACAGCGCGGCGCGCGAGTCGTGGGCGAAGGCGCGCTCGAGCGCGGGAAAGGCCACGTTCACGATGGACAGATCCAACGAGGCCATGAAGGCACCGAGCGCGGTCACGACGAAGATCCAACGCCGCGCCGCGGGCGCGGGGAGCACGGCAGTTAGTTCAGTCATGCAACGCACCCTAGCGTACACAGTTGTATAATGCAACTAACTAAGGAGCAGGCGTGGAACGCAAGAGCTTTGCCGAGATGGACTGTTCGGTCGCCCAAAGTCTCGAGGTGATCGGGGAGTGGTGGTCGATGTTGATCGTGCGTGATTCGTTCTTAGGCGTCACGCGCTTCGAGGACTTTCAACGCCGCCTCGGGATCTCGCGCAATATCTTGCGTGACCGGTTGCGCGCGCTCGTCGCCCACGGCGTCTTCGAGCGGGTTCCGTACAGTGAGCACCCGCCGCGCGCCGACTACCGCCTCACCGAGAAGGGTCGTGATCTGTGGCCGGTGCTGACGGCGATGCGGCAATGGGGTGACCGTTGGGCTGCGCCGCAGGGACCACCGGTCACCATGGTGCACCGCGCGTGCGACCACGCGTCGCACGCGCTGATGGTGTGCGACCACTGTGGCGAGGTGCTGAGCGCGCGCGACGTGCGTGTCGTGCCCGGGCTCGGGCGCGACGCCGGCGTCGTCACGACGCGCTAACTACGCTTCAGGATGGTGACGCTCGAACTGGCGTTGAGCGAAGAGCGCCGCTTCGGTGCGCCGCTGAAAACCCAACTTCGCGAGCAGGTTCGACACGTAGTTCTTCACCGTCTTTTCGGCGAGGAACATCGTCTCGGCGATCTCGCGATTGGAGAGTCCTTCACTTAAGAGTTCGAGAATGCGGTGCTCTTGGGTGCTCAAGCTCTCGAGGCGCAGGTCCTCAGTCATTTGGCGACGCAGTCGTTCACGCGCGCCGTGTATCTGCTCGGTACTAAGGAGCGTTTCGCCGTTCGCGACGCGACGGATCGCGCTCACCAGATTGTCGCCACGGACGTTCTTCAAGACGTACCCCTTGGCGCCCGCGAGCAAGGCGGCGCTCAACGCGTCGCCGTCGTCGAACGAGGTCAGCATCAAGCAGGCGAGGTCGGGGGAGCGTTCGCGCAGCGTCCGGCAGAGATCCACGCCGCTACCGTCGGGGAGGCGGACGTCGAGCACCGCGACGTCGACGTCGCTTACGTCAAGGGCCAACGCGTCGGCCAGTGAACCGGCTTCGCCGACCACGACGAGGTCCTCGTTCGCGCCGAGCAGTTGAGCGAGGCCGCGGCGGACGATTTCGTGGTCGTCGACGAGCACGAGACGAATCGGGTCACTCATGGCGAGGGATGCTCCAGCGCAGCAGGGTGCCCTCGCCGGGCGCCGACACGACCTCGAAGGTCCCGTCAAACTCCGCGGCGCGCGCGCGAAGATTCTCGAGCCCTCGTCCCACGGGGGCGCCGGGCGCGATGCCCACGCCGTTGTCGCGCACGGTCAGTTCGACCGAGGCGCCGACCACGACGAGCGACACGCGCACCTCGCTCGCGCGCGCGTGGCGCGCCACGTTCGCGAGCGCTTCGCGCAGTGCGGTGAGCAGGGCCCGCGCGCTCGCTCGATCGAGTTCCGCGTCGACGCCGTCGGTGACGCTCACCGACGTCTCGACGCCCAGACGCGCGGTCACCTCGTCGCAGACCGTTCGCACGCGCGTCACGAGGGGAAGATGTTCTTCTTGGTCGCGGTCGATCTCGAAGATGGTGGTGCGAATCTCGCGAATCGTGACGTCGAGGTCGTCGAGCGCGTCGTTGACGTGTTCGCGCGAGTGCTCGTCGAGTGAGCCAGCTAACGTGAGTTGCAGCGCGAGACCTACGCCGAAGAGTCGTTGGATGACCGTGTCGTGGAGTTCGCGCGCGAGGCGGGCGCGCTCTTCGTTGAGGGTGGATTCGCGCAGTTGCTGGCGCAGGGTCGCCTGGTCGATGACGAGGGCGGCCGCACGGCCGAAGGCGGCGACCGCGTCTTCGTCTTCGTCACTAAAGGGCTGGCCGTCCAGGCGGTCCGT
Organism: Acidobacteriota bacterium; assembly: GCA_028873575.1. Lineage (GTDB taxonomy): Bacteria > Actinomycetota > Acidimicrobiia > Acidimicrobiales > RAAP-2 > RAAP-2. Next base: position 13,592 of record JAGWHY010000026.1, read on the forward strand.
GAGGTAGAGGTTGCCAAAGACGCGGCCGTCGTTCGTCGTCACCGGCACGCCGAGAAAGTGCGTCATCGCCGGGTGGGCCGTGGGCCATCCGGCGGCGCTCGGGTGAGCGTGGAGGTCGTCGACGCGAAGGACGTCGCCGGTGCGAATGACCTCGCCCAGGACGCCCGCGCCGTGGGGCAGAGGCCCAATCGCTCGACGGGTCGCTTCGTCGACGCCGTGGGTCACGAAACGCGACAGCGTCGTGCCGTCCGCACTCAGCACGCCGAGCGCGCCGTAGCGCGCGCCGACGAGGTCACACGAGGCCTCGACGATGCGCCCGAGCAGCGTCGAGAGCTGGCCGTCAGCGCCGATGAGCAACATCGCGTCAATAAGGGCGTGGAGTCGTTCGGGGTCACGAATCCGGTGGTACGCCATGACCCTCATCCTGACACGGCGCTAAATAATCTTGCGTCGGCCACTGATCAGGGTCAAGGGAAGCGAAAGGACGGTCGCGCCGGGTTTCGACGTGTCCCTCAGTGAGGCCGGCGCGAGCTCGGGTTCGGCGAACGCGCAGCGCCCCGTGACGGTGACCGACCACGTGGGCGCCTCCACCGTGGCGTCGTCGACTTGGATTGAGAGCACGTCGTGGCGCCGAGCGGCCTCGAGAATCGCGTCGTCACCGTCGCCCAGAAAGAGAATGCACCCTTTGATCAGGGATATCTGCGTGGGCCGGGCGGACGGCACGCCGCGCGAGGAGTAGATTACCCGCCCGCGGGTGGCGAGCATCACGAGCGTGACGCACTCGTCCTCGCTCAATTTGACCTCGGCGGAGGCGTCGGACGGCGAATCCATACGTCCACCTTGCCGGTCGGGCCCCGCGCGCCACTAGGGTCTTGAGTCACTTCTTAACGCGTCCCGCGCTCCGCGTCCGCGGCCGGGAGCCGGTCTTTTTGCGTTTTCAGAAATTTCCGATAGAATGGTCAGCCGACCTCTGGGCACGTTCTGGAGGTCAAATCCGTGCGGCGGTTTTTGCCTCCGCACGCCCCCGTAGTGCCGTAACAAGGAGACAGAACCTGAGTAAGCCAAAGGAAGACGCGTTCACCGTTGAGGGGACCGTCGTCGAGCCTCTACCAAACGCCATGTTCCGCGTGGAGCTGGAGAACGGTTACACCGTACTCGCCCACAGTTCGGGAAAAATGCGCATGCACCGCATCCGCATTTTGCCCGGCGACAAGGTGCAAGTAGAGATCACGCCCTACGACATGACCCGCGGTCGCATCACCTACCGCTACAAATAACTCAGTTTCCTAAGCGATCGAAAGAGAACGATGAAGGTTCGCGCCAGCGTCAAGACCATGTGTGAGAAGTGCAAAGTCATTCGCCGAGCCGGTCACGTCCGCGTGATTTGCGAGAACCCGCGTCACAAGCAGCGCCAGGGCTAGGAGAGGAAAAGTAATGGCCCGTATTGCCGGAGTCGACATCCCCCGCGAAAAGCGGACGGTGATTTCGTTGACCTACATCTTTGGTGTTGGTCCGACCATCGCCAAGCAGATTTGCGCCGCGACGGGCGTGGACGAGTCCACGCGCGTCAAGGACCTCACCGAGGCCGACGTGAACAAGTTGCGCGCCTACATCGATCAGAACGTCACTGTCGAAGGTGACCTTCGCCGCGACGTGCAACAAGACATCAAGCGCAAGATGGAGATCAACTGCTTCCAGGGGATCCGTCACCGCAAGGGCCTGCCCGTGCACGGCCAGCGCACCCGCACCAACGCCCGCACCCGTAAGGGACCCAAGCGCACCGTCGCCGGTAAGAAGAAGGTTACGAAGTAATGGCTAAGCCCACCGCCGTACGCAAGACCCGTAAGAAGGAGCGCAAGAACGTCGCCTTTGGCGTCGCGCACATCAAGAGCTCCTTTAACAACACGATCGTCTCGATCACCGACCCCGAGGGCAACGTCTTGTCGTGGGCCTCGTCGGGTCAGGTCGGCTTCAAGGGGTCGCGCAAGTCGACGCCCTACGCCGCACAGCTCGCCGCCGAAAAGTGCGCGCGCGCCGCGATGGAGCACGGCGTGAAGAAGGTTGACGTGTTGGTGCGCGGACCGGGCTCGGGTCGCGAGACCGCGATTCGTTCCATCGCCGCGGCCGGTATCGAGGTCGTCGCGATCAAGGACGTGACGCCACTTCCCCACAACGGATGTCGCCCGAAGAAGCGTCGTCGAGGCTAAGGACAGATCATGGCTCGTTACACAGGACCCGTTTGCCGGCTTTGTCGCCGTGAGCGCACCAAGCTCTACTTAAAGGGTGAACGCTGCTTCACCTTGAAGTGCCCCGTCTCGGACAACTCGGACCGCCGCCTGCGCGCGTTCCCGCCGGGCATGCACGGTCGCGACCGTCAGCGCCAGGGCTCGGAGTACTTGACCCAGCTGCGCGAGAAGCAAAAGGCGCGTCGCATTTACGGTCTGCTCGAAAAGCAGTTCCGCAACCTCTACGAAGAGGCGAGTCGTCGTCCCGGCATGACCGGTACGAACCTGCTGCAGTTCTTGGAGCTGCGCCTCGACAACGTCGCCTACCGTGCCGGGTGGGGCGCCAGTCGCGCCCAGGCCCGCCAGTTCGTGCGTCACGGTCACGTGACCGTCAACGGCAAGCGCGTCACCATCCCTTCGTACCGCGTGCGCCCCGGCGACGTCGTGGGACTGAAGAACGTCACGCGCGAGAACTTCAACGTCAAGCGCAACCTCGACGTGTTGGACCGCAGCGTGCCTGGTTGGCTCGAGACGAGCGAGAACGGCTTTGCCGTCAGCGTTCGCGTCGTACCCCAGCGCGAGCAGATTGACGAGTCCATCCAAGAGCAGCTCATCGTCGAGCTGTACTCCAAGTAATCCCTCGTAACCACCAGGAGTCCCCATGCTGATTATCCAACGACCCACTATCGAAGCCCTCGGCGAGGAGTACAACAACCGTCAAAGCTTCGCGGTGGGGCCCCTCGACCCCGGCTTCGGTCACACGCTCGGCAACTCGCTGCGTCGCACCTTGCTGTCGTCGATCCCCGGCGCGGCCGCCACACGCGTCAAGTTCGACGCCGTCTTGCACGAGTTCGGCGTCATTGAGGGCGTCAAAGAGGACGTGCAGGACATCTGCCTGAACTTAAAGGACCTCCTCATTCGCGTGCACAGTGACGAGCCGGTCACGCTGCACCTCGAAAAGCGTGGCGAAGGTCCCGTCACGGCGAACGACCTGTCGACGACCGCGGACGTCGAGATTCTGAACGGTGATCTGCACCTGGCCTACCTCACCAGCGCCAAGAGTGTGCTCACCTTCGAGCTCACCGTCGAGCGCGGCAAGGGCTACGTCGGCGCCGAGGGCAACAAGGGTTCGTCGACCATCGGCGTGATTCCCCTCGACGCGATCTTCACCCCCGTGCGTCGCGTGAGCTTCGAAATTGAGCCCGTGCGCGTCGAGCAGAGCAAGGACTTCGACCGTCTGGTCATCGACATCGAGACCGACGGCTCGATCTCACCGCGCGAGGCGCTCGCCTCCGCCGGTAAGACGCTCGGCACGTTGATTGAGCTCATCGCGAGCTTTGACGACGAGGCGCCGTCACTCGAACTCGGTGACGTGGGTACGGCCCAGGCCGCCGCGAGCGAGCTCGACATTCGCATTGAAGAGCTCGGCCTCACGGAGCGTTCGCGCAACTGCCTCAAGCGCGCGGGTATCAACACCATCGCCCAGTTGGTCAACGCCACCGAGCGTGACCTCACCTCGATCACGAACTTCGGCGCGACGTCGCTGAAGGACGTGATGGACCGTCTCGACGAGCGCGGCCTCTCGCTGCGGTTGGAGGACTAGTCATGCGCGGTACTCCTACTAAGGGCAAGCGCTTCGGTGGCTCCTCGGCGCACCAAAAGGCGATGATGGGCAACCTCGTCGCCTCGATGATCGCGGCCGAGTCCATCGTCACGACCGAGGCCAAGGCCAAGGCCCTGCGTCCGGTCGTGGAGAAGGTTGTCACGGCCGCCAAGAACTCGCCCGAGGGCTCGGTGCACGCGCAGCGTCGCGTGGTCGCGCTTATTCGCGACAAGGACATGACGCACAAGCTCTTCACCGAGATCGCCCCGCGTTACGCGGATCGTCCCGGCGGCTACACCCGCATTTTGAAGTTGGGACCGCGCCACGGTGACAACGCGCCCATGGCGCGCATCGAGTTCGTCTGATCGACGTGAACGCCACCCAACGGTGGCGACTCGACCTCGCCTACGACGGGTCCACGTTTCAAGGTTTCGCCCTCCAGCCCGATCACGTCACCGTGGTCGGGCTGTTGCGTGAAGTGCTCGCGAGCACGCTGCGTCTCGACGACGCCCCCTACGTGGTGGGCGCCGGCCGCACCGACACGGGCGTGCACGCCTTCGCCCAGGTCGTGCACGTGGACCTACCGACGAGTGCAATCTCCCTCGAGCGTCCTGAGCACGCGCGTAAGGTCTTTCGCGGCCTCAACGCTCAGTTCAAGGGTCGACTACGCGTGACGCGCGCGATGGTCGTGCGCGACGACTTCGACGCGCGACGCAGCGCGCGCTGGCGCGAGTACCGCTACCTCGTGCTCGCGACGAAGCTCCCGGCCCTGGCCTTCGCCGATCACTGGGCGTGGCCCGTCGAGGGGCCACTCGATCTTGCGGCAATGAACGCGGCCGCCACCTTGCTCTGCGGCGAGCACGACTTTCGAGCCTTTTGTCGACGCGCCGTCGACAAGTCCCCCGACGATCCCATCACTCGCGTGGTGACGAGCGCCGCCTGGCGGGTCCACGACGACGCCCTCGAGATGAGCGTGGGTCGCGCGCCAATCGCGAAGCTCACCATCCGCGCCCAGTCGTTTTGTCACCGCATGGTGCGCAGCGTCACCTCGACGATGGTCGCGATCGGTCAGGGTCGACTCGAGGTCGACGAGATCACGCGTCGTTTGGCGAGTCACGAGCGCGCGCACTTACCGGCCCCGGCGCCGGCGTCGGGCCTGGCCCTCGTCGGCGTGGGTTACGACGACCTCGACGGCGGCCCTTCCGGTCGGGACGTTGAGGTCGAGCGAGAAACGCGGATCATTCTTTAATCTTTGCGGCGCGGGCGCGTCGAGGGCTCATTAGCCTGCAAGGCAATGAACGAACTTTCGCTACCCCAGCGCGTCACGCTCGAGGATCTCTCGCCCGAGATTCGGCCCCAGGACGACCTCTTTCGCCACGTCAACGGCAAATGGATCGAGGCGACGGAGATCCCCAGTGACACGCCGCGCTACGGCGCCTTCATGATGCTGCGCGATCTCTCCGAGGCGCGCGTGCGCGACCTCTTAGAGGACGCGACGAACGCGCCCGCGGGCAGCGACGAACGCAAGTGCGGTGATCTCTACCAGAGTTTTCTCGATGAAGAGGCGGCGCAGCGTCGTGGCGCCACGCCCCTGCGGCGATACCTGACCGCGATTGATGAACTGCACAACACCGAAGAACTAATCGCGACGTTGGCTCGTCTGCAACGTGACGGCGCGGCGAGCCTCTTTGATTTCTACGTCTCGGGCGACCCCGGTGAGCCCACCCGCAACGTGGTGATCCTCGAACAGGGCGGTCTGTCGCTACCGAACGAGAGCTACTACCGCGAAGACCACGCGGCCGGGTTGCGCGAGGCGTTCGTCGCGCACGTGGCCACCATGTTCACCTTGGCGGGGATCGACGAGCCCGACGCGCGCGCCCAGCGCGTCCTGGACTTCGAGACGGCACTCGCGGCGGCCCACTGGGACACCGTCAAGAGTCGGAATCGTGAACTGACCTACAACTTGATGCCCTGGGCCGAAGCGGACGCGTGGTTCACGCGCGCCCAGCCGGGTCCGACGCTCTCGCTCACTCTGTGGCGTGACGCCTTTGCCGCGCCCCAAGGATCCTTCGACGAGGTCGTCGTGCGTCAACCCAGCTTCTTGGAGGGTGCCGGGGCCCTACTCGCTTCAGGTGAACTCGCGCGATCGCAGGACTGGATGCGCTACCACGTGATCAGTTCTTTCGCGCCGTACCTGTCGCGCGAGTTCTCGCTCGCGAACTTCGAATTCTACGGACGCACCCTCACCGGGACCCCCGAGCAGCGCGCGCGCTGGAAGCGCGGCGTCGCGCTCGTCGAGGGAGTGCTCGGCGACGCGATCGGCAAGCTGTACGTCGAGCGACACTTTTCGTCGAGCGCCAAGGCGAAGATGGACGAGCTCGTGGGTTGGCTAGTCGCGGCCTATCGCGAGAGCATTTCGTCGCTCGAGTGGATGAGCGACGAAACCCGCGCGCGAGCTCTCGACAAACTCGAGCTCTTCGACGCGAAGATTGGCTACCCGAAGACGTGGCGCGACTTTAGCGACCTCGAGATTTCTCCCGACGACCTCATCGGCAACGTCAGTCGCGCGAACGCCTTCGAGTTAGCGCGCCAACTGCGCAAGGTACACGAACCGGTTGACCGTGACGAGTGGTTGACGACGCCCCAGACCGTCAACGCGTTCTACAACCCGGTGAAGAACGACATCACGTTCCCGGCCGCGATTTTGCAGCCGCCCTTCTTCGGCGAGGACCGCGACGCGGCCGAGAACTTCGGCGCCATTGGCGCGGTGATTGGTCACGAGATCGGTCACGGCTTCGACGACCAGGGTTCGAAGTCCGACGGCACCGGTCGTCAAGTCCAGTGGTGGACGGC
>JAGWHY010000065.1 GCA_028873575.1 Acidobacteriota bacterium
CTACGTTCGCCACGAAATTACGCCCGAGAATCTGGTCGAAACGCTGAGTACCTACCTCGGCAGTGGCGACTTGTTGATCGACCTCGCCTGGAATATCGATCTTGGTGAACTCCTGCAGTGGTGCCGCGATCACAACGTTCGCTATCTCAACACGTCGGTGGAGGTTTGGGATCCCTACCTTGATCCGGCCCTCACTTCACCCCAAGAACGAACGCTGTACTGGCGTCACATGGCGTTACGTCGTCAACTGGCGTCGTGGGGCGACAACGCGGGCCCGTCGGCCGTCGTTGAACACGGGGCGAATCCCGGCCTCGTGAGTCACTTCACGAAACAGGCCCTGGTGGAGATCGCCCAACAGCTGCTTCACGATGGTTTGGGCGCCGCGCGCACGTCAGCGCTTGAGGACGCTCTCGCGGCCGAACGGTACCAGGACTTGGCCCACGCCCTGGACGTCAAAGTCATTCACGTGTCCGAGCGTGACACGCAAATCACCAACGTCCCGAAGCAGGTAGGCGAGTTCGTCAACACCTGGAGTGTCGACGGGTTTTACGAAGAGGGCGTCGCCCCGGCGGAGATGGGTTGGGGGACGCACGAGCGTTCGCTCCCCGACCTCGCTTTCGAGCACGGCGGTGACGGTCCGCGAAATCAAATCTGTCTCGCGCAGATGGCGCACAAGACGCTCGTTCGCTCGCGCGTGCCCTCGAGTGAGATCATTGGCATGGTCATACGTCACGGCGAGGCCTTCACCATCAGCGACTACCTCACGGTCTGGGAAGGCGACCGAGCCGTCTACCGACCCACGGTGCACTACGCCTACTGTCCCAGTGACGCCGCGTGGGCGAGCTTCGTTGAACTCGAGGGCGCCCAGTATCGCTACCCCGAGAATCAGCGAATCTTGAACGACGACATTATTTCGGGCCGCGACGAGCTCGGCGTGCTGGTCATGGGTCACCCGTATAAATCGTGGTGGACCGGTATGTTGACCTCCATCGACGAGGCGCGTCGCGTGGCGCCTCACCAAAGCGCCACCACGGTGCAGGTCGCCGCGTCGATTTTGGGAGCCATCGATTGGATGCTGCGTCGACCACACGAAGGCGTGCGCGTGCCCGACGAACTGCCGTGGCGTGACGTCGTCGCGGTCGCGACGCCCTACGTCGGTACGACGTGGTCGGGTCCGCTCGACTGGGACCCACTGTCCACGCGCGCCGATTGGTTCGACCGTTGGTCGGGTCGCCGGCTCGATCCCGACGACCCCTGGCAGTTCCGGAACTTCCTGGCCTAAGTTTTGCTCCGGTGGCGTCGTCGCGCTGGTAGAACGGACTCCGTCAAAACTTCGAAGGAGTATCTATGAGCACGTCCACCACCCTCGGTCAAACCGGTTCTCTCACGTGGCTGGGCCACGCCAGCGTTTTGTACGTCTCCGAAGCGGGGACGCGCGTCCTCTTTGACCCGTGGCTCGAAAACCCCAAGCTCACGACTGCCGTCGACGCGCTGGGCTCGCTCGACGCCATTGCCGTCACCCACGGACATTTCGACCACATGGCGTCGGTCGGCGTCGTCGCCCAAGCGACCGGCGCGCCGGTCATCTGCGTGCCGGAGATGGCGGCGTACTTCGCGACCCAGGGCGTCGCGAACCTTAGCGAGATGAACAAGGGTGGCACGACGCAGGTGAAGGAGTTGGCGATCACAATGGTCAGCGCTGACCACTCCTGTGGCGTTGGCGTCGGCGAGGGCTTCGCCAACGTCTACGGCGGCAATCCCGTGGGCTTCGTCGTGACGCCGCCGGCCGGTCAAGGTCGCGCGTTTTACGTCTCGGGCGACACGAACGTCTTCGGGGACATGGCCCTCATTGGCGAGTTGTACGCGCCCGAAATCGCGCTGATCCCCATCGACGGTCACTACAACATGGGACCGCGCGAGGCCGCGCACGCGCTGAAGTTGCTGGGCGTCGCGCGCGTCGCTCCGATTCACTACGGCACGTTTCCCCTTCTCGCGGGTACGCCCGACCAGTTGCGCGACGCGCTCAACGCGAGCGGCGCCAACGTTGACGTGGTCGCCTTCCAACCCGGTGAGTCCGTTTCCTTGGCGAAGTAGAACCCTCACCGACGCGCGTAAGTTAGTCGGGTGCACCTGCTCGTCACGTCCGTTAGCGCGACGTGGCAACCATTCGTTCTGGTCGCGGGACTATTGCTGATTGGACACTGCGCGTCGCGCGACGGCCTCTTCGAATCTCTCGGGCGACTAGGCACTCGAGTCCCCGGGCGGGGTCTGGCGCTGTTCGTCGTGATGATGCTGCTCGTGGCCGCGGTGAGTGCGGTGCTGAACCTCGATTCGGCCATCGTCTTCATGACGCCGGTGGCCCTACACGCCGCGCGCGCCAAGGGCGCTGACGAGAAGGCCTTCGTCTACGGCACCGTCTTGATGTCGAACTCGGCGTCGTTGCTGCTCATTGGTTCCAACCTGACCAACATTCTGGTCATCGGCAACACGTCAACCTCGCCCGCGGACTACAGCGCGCGAATGTTCCTGCCGTGGTGCGTCGCGGTCGCGGTCGTCGTCGGCGTCGTGCTGGCGTGGCGCTGGACCGCGCTGCGCGGCGAATTGGTCGCGACCAGTGAGACCCGTGCGGCGTTCCGCTTCGGAGCGGGCGTGATCGCGACGCTTCTCGCGGTGGTGGCGATGTTGTTCGTGCGTCACCCGGCGCTGGTGGTGATCGTCGTGGGCGTGATAGCTGAGGGCGTCATGCTCGTGCGGGATTGTGACCTACGCGTGCGCTCAATCCTCGACGTTCTCAACCCCCTGACGCTGTCGGTGCTCTTCGTCGTCGCGGTGGGGATCGGTCTGCTGGCGCGTCACTGGGAGGCACCGGCGCGATTCATGGCGCACGCGAACGTGGTGACGACGACCGTCGTCGCGACGCTCAGTGCGCTCGCGCTCAATAATCTGCCGGCCGCCTCGCTGTTCGCCGCGCACGCCGTGGCGCACCCCTACGCGATGCTGCTGGGACTCGACGTAGGACCAAGTTGCCTGGTCACGGGCGCGTTATCGTCGCTGCTGTGGCGTCGGATCGTGCGTCGCGAAGGCGCGGAGGTCTCGCTCGGCACGTTCTCGACGTTGGGCGTTGCCGTGACGCTCGCGACCGTGGTACTGGCGTTACCCGTCTTGGGGTGAGTCGATCGCGCGTCTTAGCGTCCGGTGACACTCCTTCGTAGGCTGGCGTTATGTCGGACATCTTTTGGAACGACGTCTACCTCGCGAAGTCTGCGGATGAGCGCTCGTGGACGCAGGAGTGGCCCTTCGACGTGGAGGTTATCGAGCGATTGGTTCCCGAGCATGACGCTGCGATTATTGACGTGGGCGCGGGCGCGTCTGATTTGTTGGTCGCGCTGGTAGCGCGCGGCTTCACCGATTTGACCGCCCTCGACATTTCGGCGGTGGCGCTGGATGAGGCGCGACGTCGGGTCGGTCCGCTGGCGCCCGTCACGTGGATCGTGAGTGACGTCACGACGTTCGACGCCGAGCGTTCGTACGCGCTGTGGCGCGATCGCGCGACTTTTCATTTCTTGACCGAGCCCCCGCAGCAGCGTCGCTACTTGAACGTCATTCGACGCGCGATTCAACCCGACGGGTACTTTCTCCTCGCGACGTTCGCCCCCGACGGGCCAAGCACCTGCTCGGGACTACCGGTGCAGCGTTGGAGTACCCAAGAGATGGTCGATTTTGTTGACGATGATTTCCACCTGGTGCACGAGCAGCCACTCCTCCACGTCACGCCGTGGGGGAGTGAGCAGTCCTTTAACTCGTGGGTGTTTCAGCGGCGTCCGTAGGTCCGTTCGGGCGCCAGAGCGAGCAGTTATCAACGTCGCCCCAGCGAGAGCCCAACAGCGGAAGATTCTTCGCGAACGACAGCAGCGCGCGGATAGTGCCGCCGTGAGTCACCACGAGCAGGTGTTCCGTCCTCCATTCGCTGGCGGCGAGGGCGAAAAACGCCTCGGCCCGCGCCGTGAGCGCCCGCAGCGTCTCGCCGCCGTCGGGCGCGCAATCGACGTCCACGACGACGTCGTGCGCGATGCCGGTCATCTCGGTCACCAGGGCCGAT
>JAGWHY010000027.1 GCA_028873575.1 Acidobacteriota bacterium
GCTTCTTCGTCGACGCACGTCGATAACGTCACGTCGCGTGAGCGAGGGCTACACTTCGACGTCGAACGATGATTCTCGCGACGAGAACCGATTCATCGCCCGGCGTCACGGCATATTGACGAAGAACGAAGGATCCTGATCATGACCACGCTGGTTCAGGAAACGCGCCCACGCCCGTCGCGCCTCCGACGAATCTTGAGTGCCGTCGCGTGGTACCTCATCCCGAGTCTCGTCGCCGCGTGCGCCTTGAGTTACTTCGCCTACGCGCTCGTCGAGCGGATTAATCCACCCGTGCTCGCGGTCCAGGGCACCTCGATGCTCCCCACGCTGCGCACCGGTGACCTCGTGATCTTGCGACACGCCAACGTGAAGACACTCGACCGCGGGGACATCATCGCGTTGAAGGTGCCCACCATTGATCAAAAGACCTACGGCCTTCCCGCGAGCGTGGTCCACCGCATCATTCAAGTGCAGCACACGAACTTTGGCGTGATCTACGTCACCAAAGGTGACCACAACGCCGGACCCGACCTCTTTCACACCCAGTTCAACGCCGTCATCGGACAACTACGTGGCGTCGTGCCGGGCGTCGGGTACCCACTACTCTTCGTCGAGAGTCGAGACGGCAAGATTTTTCTCGCCAGCCTCGTCATCATCGCGTTGCTCTACCTACTCTTTGGCTTCATTGAGGACCGTCGTCTCGCCCTTCGCTCGACCGAGCTCACCGTACAGACGATTCTGAACGAGACCCAACGAATCGAGCGTCTCGTCACCTCCGCCCCACTCGAGCCACTGCCACCGACGCAAGTTCCCCGAACCGATCTCGCGAGTGTCGACTACGCGACACGAACGCATAGTGATCTAGGCACCCCACCCGTGCCTAGCGCACAGACGCCCACGTCCGACGACGTGAGCGTCATCTCGAGCACGGCGGCACCCACGCCTCCCCCGCGAGGGCCCCGCGACGATCGCGTCACGCTCGCGAGCGTCAACGTCGGTCCCGTCCCGTCCGTAACCCCCACGGGTGAGAGCCCCTCCGGAGACGCGTTGACGACGTCGGGCGACCGCCAACCTCCACTGAAGCCAGCTGACGGCGAGGGGTCGAAGAAGGACAAGAAAAAGTCCGACCAGGGTTCCAAGAAGAACAAGAAGAAGAAAAAGGCCAAAGACGGCGAGGGGTTCACGTCGTCGGGCGACGAGAGCGTCGAACGCTCCCTCTAGCGCCGCGTCAATCGTCGCTGCGCGACCACGGCCACGTTGCGCCAACGCTGATCGGCGAGATTCGTGCTTACGGCACCCGCCCGTGCAAGACGCTGGTGGCCCCCGTCGTCCACGAACTCAGTCGTCCGTACCCCACGATCCGTCCCACGCCCACCGCGAGCGTCTCTTTGAGGTAGTAGCGCCAGAGTGAGTGCTTGACGGTCGGTGAGTCCGCGACCGGCACGGGGGTCGGTTTCAGACCCTCGGAAGAGGCGATCGCCATCGCGCGGTACTCGTGAAAGGGGTCGGTCACGCTCAGGACCGTCACCAGGTGTCGCGCGCGCATCTGGCCGATCACGCTCGTCACGTTCTGCCAGGTGTCGGCGCCGCCCCCGACGATGATTCTGGCCATGGGCACCCCGTGGCGCGCCAGGTAGGTCGCCGACACGCCCGCCTCGGTGTAGACGTCACCGGGCGCACGCCCGCCGGTCACGACGACCCAGGGGGCGCGGTGCGCGCGGTAGAGGGTGAGGGCGTCGTCGAGGCGCGCGGTCAGTTCGGGTGAGGGAACCCCGTTGTCCTCGGTGGTGCCGAAGACGAGAATCGCCTGCGCCGAGCCGGTGGCGTGCTCGTGGCCCGTCAACCAAATCTGCACGAAGGTGACCGCGAAGTAGAGCACCACGAAGCTGAGGATCGTCGAGATGATCGAGACGATCAACTTGATCGGCCCAAAGATCACGCGTACGCCGCCAACACCGCGCGCACGCGCGTGAGCACTTCGTCGCGTCCGAGCACCTCGAGTGACTCAAAGAGTGGCGGCCCCACCAACGATCCGGTCACCGCCAAGCGCAGGGGGGCCTGCGCCTTACGCAAGTTGAGGCCCTGCGCCTCGCCCACGCGCAAGGTGAGTTCGTGCAGCGCCGCGCTCGTCCAGGGCGACGTGGCGAACTCCGCCTCGAGGGCGCGCAGTATCGCGAGGCCCGCGGGATCGTCGCGGTAGACCTTGGCCGCGGCGTCCTCGTCGAGGGTCGGGGTCACGAAGAAAAAGCCCACCATGGCCGGCACCTCGCCGAGCACGTTGACGCGCTCGTGCACCAGGGGCGCGACGCGCGCGAAGAGCGCCTCGTCGAAGTCACCTTCGCGCCACGGTGGTGTCGTGCTCGGCGTCCACGCGCTCGACCACGGCGCGACCCAGGGCCGCGCCGCCTCCACGAAGGCCGCGGGCGAGAGCGCTCGCAGGTAGGCGCCGTTCATCGCGCGCAGCTTCTTCACGTCAAAGAAGGCCGGGGAGGGCACGACGTCACGCAGGCGAAACTGCGCCACCAGGTCGGCGAGGGGCACGATCTCCTCGTCGCCCCGGGGGCTCCAGCCGAGGAGCGCCAGGTAGTTCACGAAGGCGCTCGCCAGGTAGCCCTCGTCGCGGTAGCGCTCGGTGGCGACGGGGTCTTTACGCTTGGAGAGCTTCTTGCGCTGCTCGTTCACCAGCAGCGGCAGGTGCGCGTAGCGCGGCAGGGCCACGACCTCACCGGTGGCGGCGTTCAGCGCCTCCCAGAGCAGCATCTGCTTGGGGGCGTTCGCCAAGTGCTCCTCGCCGCGAATCACGTGGGTGACGCGGTCGTCGCGGTCGTCCACCACGTTGGCGAGCGCGTAGAGGACGTCGCCGTTAGCGCGCGCCACCACGAAGTCCTCGAGGGCGCGCGTCTCAAAAGTGACCTCGCCGCGGACCTCGTCGCGCACGACGAGCGAACCCTCCAAGGGACGCTTAAAACGAAGCGCGCGACGCTCGCCCGGTCCGAGTCCGCGGTCCCGACAAAAGCCGTCGTAGCCCGGGGTTTTGTTCTCACCCTTGCGCGCGGCGAGGGCCTCGGGTGTGCAGTCGCAGTAGTAGAGGTCGCCCGACGCGAGCAGGGCGTCGCGCGCAGCCTCGTGGGCCAGGCGTCGATCACTCTGGCGATAGGGGCCGACGTCGACGTTAAGGCCTAGCCAGGCCATCGAGGCGATGATGACGTCCTCCCACTCCTGGCGATTACGGCTCTCGTCGGTGTCCTCGATGCGCAGGATGAAGACCCCGTCGTCGTGTTGACGAGCGATAAACCAGTTGAAGAGCGCCGAGCGCGCCGAGCCGACGTGAAAGAGTCCCGTCGGCGAGGGCGCGAAGCGCACGCGCGGCGCACTCACGAACTACTCCTCGAGCGAAATAGCGCCGTTCGGGCAGCCCCGCACGGCCTGGCGAAGTCGCTCGTCAAACTCGGGCCCGGGCTGATCGTTCAAGACGTACAGGTAACCGTCGTCGCGCACCTCGAAGATCTCCGGGGCGAGGCCCATGCACACCGCGTTACTCGTGCACAAGTCGTAGTTCACCTTGACCTTCATCACGCCTCCTTCACCGCTCAATCGTAGTGGGGACGCGACCCACGCGACCTGCGCGAGCGCGCCTGCCTATGCTCGAGGCGACGCAAAGGAGCTCCATGGAACAGCGCCCTCTCGGCTCACTTCAGGTCTCGGTCGTGGGACTGGGCTGTAACAACTTCGGACTGCGCCTCGACGAGGCCGCGACGCGCGGCGTCGTCGACGCGGCCCTCGACGCGGGGGTGAACTTCTTTGACACCGCCGACGTCTACGGCGGCGAGCAAAGCGAGGTGCTGCTCGGCCGCGCCCTCGGGTCGCGCCGCAGTGAGGTGGTCATCGCGACCAAGTTCGGCATGCCCCTCGACGACGCGCGCTTTGGCGCCAAGCCCGCCTACGTCAAGAGCGCCTGCGCGGCGTCACTGCGGCGTCTGGGTACCGACTACCTCGACCTCTACCAACTGCACTACCCCGACGAGACCGTGCCGATCGAAGAGACCCTGGGCGCGCTGCGCGAGTTGGTGGACGCGGGTTACGTGCGCGAAATTGGCTGCTCCAACTTAAACCCCGAGCAGCTGCGCGCGGCCCGCGCGGCCGCCGGGGACGGACCGGCCTTTATCTCGGTGCAGAACCAGTACTCGCTGCTCGCGCGCGAGCCCGAGCGCGACGGCGTGCTCGAGACCTGTCGCGACCTCGATCTCGGTTTTCTCCCCTTCTACCCCCTCGCGAACGGTCTCTTAACCGGCAAGGTTCGCCCGGGCGAGGCGGCGCCCGAAGGCACGCGACTGGCCACCATGGCGCCCGAGCGCCGCGCGCACTGGTGGAGTGACGCGTTGCTCGAAAAGGTCGGGTCACTACTGGACTACGCGACGTCGATCGACACGCCGATCTTGACGCTGGCCTTTTCGTGGCTACTCAGTCACCCCGAGGTGCGCTCCGTGATCGCCGGCGCGTCGAGTGGCGAGCAGATTCGCGCCAACGTCGCGGCCGCAACCACCCTCGACGCGCGCGTGATTGCGCGGCTCGACGAACTCACGTCCGCCTAAACCCCGAGCGCGTCGTGCCTAGGCGCTCTTGACGGCCGCCACGACCTTGGTGAGGGTGTCCTTGGCGTCGCCAAAGACGAGGGTCGTCTTGGGGTTGTAGAGCAGCTCGTTTTCTATACCGGCGAAGCCCGGGCGCATCGAGCGCTTTAAGAACAAGACGTTCTCGGCCAGGTCCGCGTTGATGATCGGCATGCCGTAGATCGGCGAGCTGGGGTCGTCCTTCGCGGCCGGGTTCACCGTGTCGTTGGCGCCCACCACGAGCGCGACGTCGGCGGTCTGGAGTTCCAGGTTCGCCTCGTCCATTTCTTTCAGTTGCTCGTAGGGCACGTTCGCTTCAGCGAGCAACACGTTCATGTGACCGGGCATACGTCCCGCCACCGGGTGAATCGCGTAGAAGACCTCAACGCCCTTGCCCTCGAGTACTTCGGCCAACTCGCGCAAGACGTGCTGGGCCTGGGCGACGGCGAGACCGTAGCCGGGGATCAGCACGACGCGACTGGCGAAGCTGAGGAGCACCGCGACGTCCTCGGGTGAACCAGAACGCACGCTGCGCTCCTCGGCGCCGGCGCCCGGACCGGCACTGACGACCGAGCCAAAGGCCGAGAACAACACGTTCGCGAGCGAGCGGCCCATGGCCTTACTCATGAGACGCGTGAGCAAGATACCCGAGGCGCCCACCAAGGTACCGGCGACGATCAACAGGTTCGAACCCAGCGTGAAGCCCGACGCCGCGACCGCGAGACCGGTAAAGGAGTTGAGCAGCGAGATCAGCACCGGCACGTCCGCGCCGCCGATGGGCAACACGAAGGCCACGCCGAGGACGAAGGCGAGGATCAACAAGATCCACAGCAGCGCCGTCGAGCCCTGGATCAGAATCGCCACGATGAGGGCCAGCGCGCCGAGTCCAAAGACGCCGTTCAAGATCTGCTGGCCGGGGTAGGTGATGGGCCGGCCGGTCATGAGCTCTTGGAGCTTGGCGAAGGCGATCGCCGAGCCCGAGAACGAGACCGTACCGATCAAGACGCCGAGCAACACCTCGAGGGCCACGTAGGTCGCCGGGTGGGTCGCCTTCACGTGCACGAACTCGGTGATCGACACCAACGACGCCGCGCCACCGCCGACGCCGTTAAAGATGGCCACCAGTTGGGGCATCGCGGTCATCTGCACGTAGCGCGCGGTGGGCACCGCGACGATGAACCCAATCACCATCGCGAGCGCGATCAGCCCGACGTGGTGCAACGCGTGACCGTCCACGTACTTAAAGAACGTCGCGCCGACGGCCACGATCATCCCGAAGGCCGCCACCATATTGCCCAGGCGCGCGCGCTTGGGACTGCCGAGGCCCTTGAGGGCGAGCACGAACGTGGTCGCCGAGAACAGGTACAACAGGTCAATGAGCGTTTCGCGACTCACGAGGCGACCTCGTCGTTCGCCTTGGGCGCCTGGGGCTTCTTGGCCTTAAACATTTCGAGCATGCGGTCGGTGACGACGAAGCCGCCCACCACGTTCAACGTGGCGAGAATGACCGCGAGAAAACCGAGCACCTCTTGGAGGTGGGTCGTCGCGCCGCCGAGCACCAGCATCGAACCCACCAAGATGACCCCGTGAATCGCGTTCGAACCACTCATGAGCGGCGTGTGCAAGATGCTCGGCACCTTCGCGATGATCTCAATACCCACGAAGATGCTCAGCACCAACACCGTCGCGTACTGCAAAAGGGCGTTACCCATTAGGCGTTCTCCTTCAGTTCCGGGGTGATCGCCACGTGCGCGACGCCGAGCGCCTCGGCCGTCGGGGCGTGGTTGACGGCGCCGTCACGCGTGAGCGTGACACCGATCACGACTTCGTCGTTCCAGTTCGGGTTGAGCTCACCCTTGGCGCCGAAGAGCGCGAGCAGCTTTAGGACGTTGTTGGCGAACATGAAGCTCGCGTGCGCGCCCATCTGCGCGGGCGGGTTCGAAAGACCGACCACGCGCACGCCGCCGTGCTCGACGACCTCGCCGGCCTTGGTCAGCTCGCAGTTACCGCCCCCGTCAGCGGCCATGTCGATGACCAGCGCGCCCTCGCTCATGGCGTCGACCATGGCGGTCGTGACGAGAATCGGCGAACGCCGGCCGGGCACCGCGGCGGTCGTAATGACGACGTCGGCGTTGGCGACTTCGTCGAGCAGTTCGTGCTGTTGTTGCTGACGCTCCTCGTCGCTCAGCTCGCGCGCGTAGCCGCCGGCCGCGTCGGCCGTCACCGAGAGCTTCACGAAGGTGGCGCCGGCGCTTTCGGCCTCTTCCTTCGCGGCCGAGCGCACGTCGTAGGCGCGCACCTTGGCGCCGAGGCGCTTGGCCGTCGCGATGGCCTGCAGGCCGGCCACGCCGACGCCCATGACCAACACCTTGGCCGGGCGAATCGTGCCGGCCGCCGTCGTGAGCAGTGGGAAGAAGCGGTCAAAGTAGGTCGCCCCGGCGAGCGCCGCGCGATAGCCCGACACGGTGGCCTGACTCGAGAGCGCGTCCATGTACTGGGCGCGCGAGATGCGCGGCAAGAGGTCAAAACTGAGCGTCGTCACGCGCCGCTCGACGAGGACCTTCACGACGTCGAGGGCCAAGAGCGGGGAGAGAAAGGAGAGGTGCAGCGACCCCTCGGGCAGGGCCGCGGCCTCGGCCGGGGTCGGCGGGTTAACCCGGAGATTCACGTCACCCCGGGGGGCGTCCACGACGTTCGCGCCGGCCTCCACGTAGGCGGCGTCGAGGAAGTGCGAGGCCACCCCGGCGCCCGTTTGGACCTCGACCGCCCAGCCGTCGCGCACCAGCGCCTTGACGGCGTCGGGGGTCAGCGCGACGCGCGTCTCGCCGGCGCGTGACTCTCTATAGAGCGCAATTTTCATCATTACGTTCTAGCAGTTGGCGCGAACGATCCCTACCGCGAAATCCCGCGACGGCGTAGAAAACTCTTCACTTCGTGCGCGACTTCACGAGGTGCCTCGATCGGCAGCCAGTGCGCGAAGCCCTCGAGTCGCACGAACTCAAAGCCCGCCGCGCAGTAGCTCCCCGAGTCGCGCATCTGGCGTTCACTCAACGCGCGATCGCCACTCGACCAGAGGCCGAGGGCCGGCACGCGCACGGGCGCGAGTCGCGGCGGGTCGTCGACGAAGGCGCTCGGGGGGATGTTCGCCCGGTACCACAGCAGGTGCGTG
Organism: Acidobacteriota bacterium; assembly: GCA_028873575.1. Lineage (GTDB taxonomy): Bacteria > Actinomycetota > Acidimicrobiia > Acidimicrobiales > RAAP-2 > RAAP-2. The sequence continues at coordinate 7,780 of JAGWHY010000027.1, forward strand.
CGCATCTGACCGTCGCGCTCGAGCTCGTCGATGATGGCGTCAACGCGTGGGTGGCCGAGCCAGGTGCGCATCGCCTCGTAGTCGTTCTTGCGTAAGAAGGCCTCACCCAAGCCTTCGTGCGCGAAGAGCAGGGTGTACCAACTCTTTAACTGCTGTTCCAGGCCGGCGGAGCGAAAGGCCGTGGGGTGTCCCACCGACAGCGCGATCATCGCGCTAACGAGATCGGGGCGAAAGATGGACGTCGCCCACGTGAGATTGGCTCCCCAGTCGTGACCCATCAGGGCCACGGGACCGACGTCGAGCGCCTCAATAACCGCCGCGACGTCGCCCACGAGTTCGCGCATGGCGTAGCGCTCCACGTCGGCGGGCTTGCTCGAGCGTCCACAGCCCCGTAGGTCCACCGCCACGCAGCGCCAACCGTCCGCCGTGAGTTCCGCGACCACGTCGTCCCAGAGCACGGAGGTGTCGGGCCAGCCGTGCAGCAGCACCACCACGGGACCCTCGCCCACGTCGCGCACGAAGAGCTCCACGTCGTCATGGGTCACGAAGTACTCCACCCCAGGGACGGTAGCCGGTGTAGAAAAAGGAGATGGCCAGTTACGTCGCGCACGTGCGCACTCGGGTAGGAATCTTTGGCGTGGCGGGTGACGACGCGACGATTCACGCGGTCTATCTCCCCCACGAAGTGCGACGCGCGACTCGCGGCGCGGCACCGCGCGCGGTCGCGCGCGCGGTCGACGAGTTACGCGAGTACTTCGCGGGGTCGCGTCGGCGTTTTAGCGTCCCCCTCGCCGCGCACGAGGCGACCACGTTTCAGTCCACCGTGTGGGCGACGTTGCGCGCGATTCCCTACGGCGAGGTGCGGACCTACGCGGAGGTCGCCGCGGCGGCCGGTTACCCGGGCGCCCATCGCGCCGTCGGCAACGCCAATCACGCCAATCCCTGGCCGGTGATCGTGCCGTGTCATCGCGTGGTCGCCGCGAACGGACTCGGCGGCTACGGCGGCGGCGACGAGGTGAAGCGCTTCCTCCTCGCCCTCGAGGGCGTCACCCGCTAGGACTCAGACTCGGGACCGCGCAGGGGCAGTTTCACGATCGAACGTAGCTCGAGGTGCAAGACGTCGCGCACCACGCGCCGGGCCGCGCGGCGCGCCACCCAGAGCATCGCGAGCGCCGCGGGGACCTCAATGACGAAGGTCGCGATCAAGCTCTGGGTGACGTCGCCCCGGCGCGCGGTCGTGAGATCGAACCAGGCGTCCACGAGTAACAACGTCGCCGAACCCACGGCGAAGGCGATCAAGACGGCGCGACGTTTCCAGGCGGCCCAGGCGGCGCCGAGCAGCAGTCCAATCTCCGCGACGTCGAGACCGACCCAGGCGACGTCCCAGTGATCGGCCACGTAGGTACGCGGCAGTTGGGTGCCGAGGTACACCGTCCACGTAATCTCGCCGAGAATCGCCACCGTTAACACGACCAGTAAACGATCGCGAAAGGTGGGGAGTCGGCGAGACGTAGCGCGGTCCTAGCGCGTGACGGCGACCGGGTTGGCGAGCGCCGCGAACATCAACGCGGTGACCTCGGCCACCTCATCGCGTTCGGTCTCGCTCAGTACCGCGAGGCACGCGGCCTCTTTGGTGGTGGTGCGCGCCTCGGCCTCGCGCTTGGCGGCCTCGAGCTCGGGCGTGACGACGGGCTTGTCGTCCTCGGAGTAGCCGTGGAGTTTGTAGACGCTCTCGTCTTGCAGATACGCGGCCTCTTTGGCGCTCAGGCCCACCTCGTCGATCGCCTCAATGTGCACGCCCCCGCGCAGTTCGCGCAGGAAGATCGTCCCGAGGTAGGCCGCGTGCACGGGATCACTCGGCGCGTCGTACTGGCGATAGCCATCGACCAGCGGGCAACGACCCGGCGTCAGTTGATCGACCACGCGTCGAACGTTCGCGCCAAAACGCGCCAGCGCCGAGGGGTCCAGGTCGCCGAAGGTCTGGTCGGCGAAGGCGTAGGCCGCCTGCACGTAGTCCGCGGCGATCGCGACCGGGTCGGCCTTGGCGCGCGCCTTGGTGTAGAGAAAGTCGATCGTGCGATCGTCAAAGAAGGTGAAGGCCTTCGCCACCACCGCGGCGTCGACGTCGCCGAGGACGCCGCCGCGACCGAGTCCGTAGAACTCGAAGACGTTGAGACCGTGGGTCTTCGCGCGTTCACTGGTGAGCGGGTCAAAGTAGAAACTCATCCCGAGCGTCTGGATGGGGTGGGCGATCTGTCGGGAGAGCTCTTCGGGGGTCATGGGGCAACTTTACGCCGAGCCGCGACGTCGGATTACCCTTGGGGCGCGCTCGCGGGATCACGACGTACGCGTAGTTCGAGCAACGTACCGTGATCGACCTCGACGAAACGCGCGGAACCGCCGTGGCGCAACACGATTTCGGTGACGATGGCGAGTCCGAGGCCCGTCCCGCCCGAGAAGCGACTGCGCGCCGAGTCCGCGCGCGCGAAGCGCTCAAAGAGTCGCGCGGACTCGGCGACGTTAATGCCCTCGCCGTCGTCGGCCACGCGCACGAACGCCTGATCGTCCTCGTACCCGCAGGCCAGTCGTAGTTCGCCCTTGGCGTAGCGCATGGCGTTGTCGACGACGTTACGAATCATGCGTTTGAGCATCGCGGGATCACCCAGCACGCGCGTCGGCGTGACGCCCGTGGTGTCCACCGCCAGCCCGCTCATCGAACGCACCCGCGACGCCTCTTCGTAGAGCAGGTCGTCGAGGTCCACCTCGGCGTGCTGGGTCTTCACGTGGTGTTCGTCGTGGCGCGCGAGCCAAAAGAGGTCGTCAATAATCGCGTCGAGGCGTCGCCCCTCGCGCACGATGACGTCGGCGACTTCGGGCCAGTTCGTGCCCTCGGGATCGGCCAACGCGCGCTCGGTCGTCGCGAGCAACGTCGTCAAGGGACTGCGCAGTTCGTGACTCGCGTTGGAGACGAACTCTTGTTGGAACTGCGACGCCGCGTCGAGACGTTCGAGCATGGCGTTCACGGTCCTCGCCATGCGCGCGATCTCGTCGTCACCCCCGGTGATCGGCACGCGCTGGGTGAGATCCACCGCCGCGATGGCGTCGACGCGACGACGAATCGACTCCACGGGCGCCAGCGCGAGACCGATGCCGAGCCAGATCAGTCCCCCCGACATCAACAAGATCAGGGGGAAGGAGACGAGCACCGAAAAGATCAACACGCCCACGCTGTGGCCAATCGCGCCGCCGTAGATGAAACCGAAGATGTAGCCCGGACCGCGCACCGTCTGAATCGTGTCGACGCGACCCAAACTGAGCTCTTTGATCGTCGCGTTGGTCAGCGCGGAGTGCACGAAGACGGGCGCGTACCCCGACGGCGCGGCGAAGTCGCGAATCGGTCGGGCGAGAACCGGCTCTTGGGCGATGGCTGCACTGGCCGCGATGACCCGCGTCATCGATTGATTGGTCACTTGAATCACGACGTCGTCGGAGGGCGGCAGAATCGTGAAGTGGCGACCAAAGTCGCTGGTCGAAAAGCGCGCCTGGTACTGCACGATGGCGCTTTCGATCTGATTGGTCGCTTGGGTCTCCTGCGAACGATGGACCAAGTTAATGAGCGCCACCGCGGCGAAGCCCAAGATGACCGCGATCGCCAAGACGAAGGACAACGTGAGGCGGGCTCGAATCGAGAGCCGGCGCGCCATCAGTGCGCGCGAACGCTGTAGCCGACGCCCCGGACGGTGCGAATGATCGAGGGCTGATCGGGCTGGTCGATCTTTCGGCGCAGGTAGCCCACGTAGACCTCCACCACGTTGTGGTCGCCGTCGAAGTCACTCCCCCACACGTTCTCCAAGATTTCGCCGCGGGGCGTTTCGACGCCCGCGCGACTCATGAGAAATTCGAGGAGCGCGAACTCGCGCGGCGTGAGGGTGATCTCACGCCCGTGGGCCACGACCGTGCGGGTGAGCGGATCGAGCGCCACCCCGCCGACCACCAGGGCCGCCGGACGGCCCCGTTCGAAACGCCGCACCAGCGCGTGGAGGCGCGCGATCAAGACGGAGCGTTCGAAGGGCTTGCGCAGAAAGTCGTCGGCGCCCACGTCCAGACCCTCGACCTCGTCCCACTCACCCTCTTTGGCGGTGAGCATGAGGAGGGGCGTGTTGACGCCCGCCGCGCGAAGCTCCTGGCAGACGCGAAAGCCGCTGCGCTTGGGCAACATGATGTCGAGCACGATGACGTCGTAGCCGCCCTCGAGACCGGCGGCGAGACCGCCGTCGCCGTCGTGGCGCAACGCGACCTCAAAACCATCTTGTTCCAAGAGATCGGCCACGGCGCGGGCCAAATCGTGGTCGTCCTCGACCACGAGGACGCGGCGACGTTCTTCACTCATTGGAGGTAGAGGTTACCGTTGGCCCCTTCGACAATCTTGAGTGGCGTCAGGCCCCGCGGCGCCGGCCCGTTTAACACGTTGCCGTTGTTGACCTGAAACTGCGAGCCGTGACAGGGGCACACGAAGACGTCGGAACTCCCGGCGTAGCCCACCGTGCAGCCCGCGTGCGGACAGACCGCGTCGTAGGCGACGAACTGTCCAGACACGGTGTGCACGACAATGCCCGGGTCGCCGGAGGAAGGAATCGTAAAGGTGGCGGCCTGACCGACCGGCACCTGGGAGGCCTTGCCGAGCAACGTGCCCGTTGACGAGCCCGCCGTGGTGGGCGTACTCGAGCTCGGCGCCGTCGTGGGCGTGGTCGCCCCCGCGCCGAGGGAGTTGCCCGCGACCGGCGCCTTCGCGCCCCCTATGAGCCGCGCCACGCCCGCGACCGCGCCGCCGGCGACCAACGCGCCGACGCCGACCGCGGCCGCCGTGGTCGCGCCCATCACCAGCGCGCGTCGATCGACGCTGTCGATCGCGCCGCGAGTCGCGAGCGGCGCGCGCGGACCGAGCAACACCGGGCAGACCGCCGCGTCACAGTCGAGACCTTGCCGCAGCGCGCAACGACCCTTCGCGTACTGGCCGCAGAGCTCCTGGACGCGGGCGAAGGGAATCGGCACGAGTTCGGGTGAGGGGAGATTCGACTTCGCCGCCGCGCGCTTGGCGACGCGCGCGTCGAGCGAGAGACGCGACCCACCGCCGGCCACGAGGAGCGGCAGCCAGGCGAAGAAGAAGACGATGTCGGCGCCCGTGAAGTACGGCGTCGCGTGAAAGCTCACGGTCAAGAACAGCGAAAAGGAGAGAATCGCGCCGCCGAGCGCGGCGACGCGCGTCCACAGACCCAATAACGCGCCCAACCCGATCGCGAGTTCGGCGATGGAAATAGTCCAACCAATCGCGACGGCCGAACCGACCAAGGGCGACAACAGCGCGTGAATGGGGCTGACGCGCACCGAGGCGGCGAGTTGTTGCTGAATGGAGATGGGGCTTCGCGCGTTAAAGAAGTTGGGATTGTCGAGCTTTTGAAAGCTCGCGTAGATAAAGGTGACGCCGAGAAAGAGTCGCAGTGGCACGAGGGCCCACTCGGCAAGGGCCCAGGCCCGCACCGGCGCGCCAAAGGGCAGGCGCCGCTCGACGCGAGTTCGTGACGGAGCCCGGGGCGGCGTGCGAGGAGGTGTTGACATCGCCTTAGTCTGCCAGCACGACGTCGGTCTTCGACCGTGCTTCCTTGACCTCTTATCGAAGATTTATCGACGAGAATGGGGGAATGCTCGTCGCCTCCGTCGTGTCGTATCTCGTCAGCGAACTTCACCGCCTGCCCAGTGGCCTCGTCTACGGCCTCGTCGCCCTGCTGGTCTTTGGCGAGGCCGCGCTCTTCATCGGCTTCGTGCTGCCCGGCGAAACGTCCGTCCTGGTCGCTGGCGTGGTCGCGAGCCAGGGGCGGGTCAACATCGTTATCTTGTGCGCCCTGGTCGTCGCCTCGGCCATCATCGGTGACTCGGTGGGCTTTGAGGTCGGTAAGCGCTACGGCGAGCGGCTGTTGGACCTGCGGGTCTTTCGTCGACGGCGCGCGGCCCTTGATCGCGCGTTGGCGGGTCTCGAGAAGCGCGGCCCGACCTACGTCTTCATTGGTCGCTTCACCGCCTTCCTACGCGCGGTCATGCCCGGGCTCGCCGGGATCTCCAAGATGCACTACCGCCGTTTCCTCCTGGCGAACGCGGCGGGCGGCCTCGTGTGGGGCGTCACTTTCACCCTGCTCGGGTACTTCGCCGGGAACGCGCTCACGAAGATAGAAAAGTACGCGAGTTGGGGCGCGACGACGCTGCTCGTCCTCCTGTTCGGATTGGTAATTACCTTGCATTTTCGTCGCCGGCGCAAGGAAGCCGCGCTCGAGGTGGCCCCCGACGTCACTTCCGCGGACCCCTCAACGCCAGGCGAGCACTAACTCCTCGCTCGCCTCGACCCGCCACGACGCGCCGTCACGCGCGAGGAGCCCCGCTTTGGCGGCCGTGGGCCCGACGCCGCGAACCAAACTACGCAGGTGCACTTCGTCGAGTGACGCGTCCGCGCGCGCGGCGCGCAGTTGCGCGGCCGACCCGTCGGCGTCGAGTGCACGATAAGCGCGCACCATCTTGGTGGGGTGAAGGTCGCGAACCCGTTGTTCGAGACCTTGGACGTTCGCGAGCGCGTCGCGCGCGTCGGCGCTCGCGCGTCGGCGCCACGGCGGCGCCGTCGCGTCAACGAATCCGCGCTGAATCAACGCCTGCGCGTCTCGAAAGGGGATCACCGCGTTGGTGACCTCGTCGAACCTTTCGAGGAGGCGTTGGGCGTGCTCGACGAAGACCGGCTGGACCCAGGGCAAGAGCCACGCCTCGAGGCCGGCCCACGCCGGCCACACCGCGTCCACCACGACGACCGTCGTCCACAGGCCCACGCGACGCGCCTCGCGCAACAGTGCCTCGTAGCGTCGCGCGGCCGCCTCGTCAAAGATGTCGCGCTCGGGCGCGAGCCGCGCCCACTCGAGGGTGACGCAGAGCCCCCCGAGTCCGAGTCGCGCGGCGTGTTCGACCACCACCTCGTAGTCGCGCCAGAGCTCCATCGCGTCACCCGTCGCCGCGTGGCGCTTCAGGGCCGTCGTGGGCGCGTAACAGGTCGCGGGACCAAAGCGCACGTCAAAGCCCCCCTCGACCGCGTACCCCTCGAGGGTGGCCAAGGTTCTCGCCGCAGTGGTCACGGGCTCAGTTTCGCACCTCGCCAAGGTCGCCGACGTTGACGTGACGCGAGTAGCGTTTGGCTCGACGCCCTCCGGGCAACGAAGGAGTAACGATGGCCGATGAGATTCTGCGCGAACGGCGCGGGCACGTCGAGATCCTCACGATCAATCGACCCGAGGCCCGCAACGCGGTCAACCGCGCGACGGCGATCGCGCTCAGCGACGCGCTCGACGAGGCCGAGCGTGACGACGACGTCTGGGTCGTGGTCTTGACCGGCGCGGGCGACAAGGCCTTCAGCGCGGGTATGGACTTAAAGGCCTTCGCCCAGGGTGAGTTCCCCGCGACCGACCAAGGTTTCGGTGGGATCACGAATCGCGTTTTCTCTAAGCCCCTCATCGCGGCGGCCAACGGCGCCGCCCTCGCCGGCGGCTTTGAGATGTTGATCAGCTGCGACCTCGTCGTCGCGGCCGAGCACGCCGTCTTCGGCATTCCCGAAGCCCAGCGCGGTCTGGTCGCCGGCGCCGGCGGTCTGATCCGACTGGCCAAGCTCATTCCGCGCGCCGTGGCCTACGAGATGGCGCTCACCGCGGACCCCATTGACGCCGAGCGCGCCTACGAACTCGGACTCGTGAATCGCGTGGTGCCCGGCGACCAGCTGCTCGACGTGGCGATCGCGCTCGCCGAGCGCATTAGTCGTAACGCCCCCTTGGCGGTGCGCACCTCGAAGGATCTGATGCGCCGATCGCTCGAGATGCGTGAAGACGAGGCGTGGGTTATGAACAACGAGGCCTTCGCGCGCATTGGTCGTAGCGCCGACGCGCTCGAGGGCGCGATCGCCTTCGCCGAAAAGCGCGCGCCGCAGTGGACGGGCGCGTGACCACGATGCTCGCCACCAACGTCGTCCACGTGGCCAACGGTCTCACGACCCTGCGCCTCAGCTTGCACGTCCTCGCCGCCACGTTGTGGGTCGGGGGTCAATTGGTCCTCGGCGGGCTGATGCCGACGGTGCGCGGACTCGGTCCCGACGCGCCGGCCACGATCGCCAAGGCCTTCGGGCGCCTCTCGTGGCCCGCCTTTTGGCTCTTGATCGCCACGGGTTTTTGGAACTACGCCGCGATCGGCGGCGCCCAGTCGAGCGGCTGGCGCGTGGCCTTTAGCGTCAAGATGCTCTTCGTGGTGGTCGCGGGTATCGGCGCGTTCCTGCACACGCGCGCCGACACTGCGTCCAAGCGCGGCATGTACGCCGGACTCTCCGCGCTCGCGTCGATCGTCGCGCTCGTGCTCGGGGTCGCGCTCGCGGGTTAGTGCACGTGCACGACGAGCGCGCTCGTCACGGCCGCGCCGAGCACTACCACGGGAAAGGGAAGCTTCGCCCACAGGGCCGCCAGGGCGACCGCCAGGCCGGCCACGCGGTGATCAAGCACAACGCGCGTCTTGGTGACGAACGCTTCGCTAACGACTAAGGCGCTTAAGAGCGCGATCGGCACGAGGGCGTTGACGCGTTGGAGCCGCGGGTGCGCGAACCACCGCTCGGGCGCGAAGTGCCCGAGGAGCTTGAGCGCGAGACAGATCACGCCGGTCACGACGACCACCAGCCACTTCGTCACGCGCGCCAACCCAAGACGATCGCGACGACGACGGTCGCGATGACGCCGAGTCCCGCGGGCACCACGGGTGTCAGGACGAGACACAACACCATCGAGGCCCCGGCCGCGGCGCGGCGGCGCGGCGTGGTGAGCCTCGGCCAGACCAGCCCCAAGAACGCCGCGGGCACGGCGGCGTCGAGCCCCCACGAGGCGGGACTGCCGAGGGAGCGCGCCCCGAGGGCACCGGCCAGGGTGAAGAGATTCCAAAAGAGATAGACCGACAGACCGGTCCACCAAAAGCCCTCGCGCGTGGCGGCGAGGCCGCGCGACTCCTGGGCGAGGGCGACGCCGGTCGATTCGTCAATCGTCACGTGCGCGGCCAGCACCTTTCGCCACGAGCGCTGTTCGAGCAGGGGCGCCATCTGCACGCCGTAGAGCGCGTTACGCGTCCCGAGCAGGGCGGCCGCGCCAATCGCGCCCCACGGGCCACCGCCGGCACCAATGACGCCCACCGCCGCGAACTGGCTCGCCCCGGAGAAGGTGATCAGCGAAAAGAGGCAGGTCTGCAGGACACTAAAGCCCGCCACGACCCCCGCCGCGCCGAAGGCCACCCCGTAGGCACCGACCGTAATTCCCACACTCAACGCGTCACGTCGCGTCGCGCCCACCATTGCTCGCACGCCCTCCAGTCTGGCGGAAGGGCTACCCCTCACCGTCGTGTGACATCCAAAGGAGCCACCGTGACGAATAACCCTCCGAGACCTGCTGGCGCCTTCAGGTGGGAGGCCACTACGCTAGTAACAGCACGTCAAAGGAGAAGACCGTGTTCTTTGGTGAAATATTTGGACCGGATCTCTTGATTGTCGTCATCGTCGTCGCGGTGCTGGTTTTTGGTGGCTCGGCCATCCCGAAGCTCGCCCGCAACCTGGGTTCGGCCAAGAGTGAATTCGAAAAGGGCATTAAGACTGCCAAGAACGCCGCCGCGAGCGACGTGACTGAAACGAAGACGCCCGACGCCGACAAGTAGTTCCTCGGGCGAACTTCCCCGTCGGCGCCGGGTGAACCGAGATAAAAACTGAGTAAGGTTTCATCCGTGGAACCACCTACCCTGTCCCCCCAGGGTGCCGCCGAACGCACGCGTCGTTGGCGACGCGTGCGACGCCTCGCGACACTCCCCTTGGCCGCCCTCGTCCTCTCGGGTTGCACGGTGCCGACCTTCGGCGTTCAGCCCGGCGCCACCTCGTCGTCGAAATCGGTGTACGACCTGTGGAAGGGCTTCACCGTCGGGGCGCTCATCATCGGCATCTTCGTGCTGGCCCTCATCGCCTACGCCGTCGTGCGCTACCGGCGCCAGGGTGACGCGATCCCTCGCCAGGTGCAGTACCACCTCCCCCTCGAGTGGACCTACACCATCGTGCCGATTCTGATCGTCTTCGGCCTCTTCGCCGCGACCCTCGTGGTGGAGAACAAGGAGCTCGCGAATCCCAAGACGAGCGTCAACATTGACGTCAACGCCTTTCAGTGGGGTTGGAAGTTCACCTACCCCGGCACCAACGCCGTCGTGATCGGCCAGACCACGCAGGCCCCCACCATGGTGATGCCGGTCGACACGGACGTGCACATCTCGTTGACCTCGACCGACGTGATCCACGGTTTTTACGTGCGCGCCTTTAACTTCTCGCGTTACGCGCTGCCCGGGGTCGACAACCAGTTCACCTTCCACGCGGTGAAGACCGGCACCTTCTTTGGTCAATGCACGCAGTTGTGCGGCCTCTACCACTCGCTCATGTTCTTTAACGTGAAGGTCGTCTCGAAGAGCGCCTACCAGACGTGGATCGCGAACCAGAACAACGTCGGCGCCGCCCAAGCGGCCGCGACGGCCAACCAGCAACAGACCAATACCGTGGTACCCACCAAGCCCACCGCGAGTTCGGGAGTGAATTAATGACCGACGTACTGCACCCCCCCGTCAGCGCCGAGGGTCACGGCGAGGACCACGCGCACGACGAGCACCACGGCCCGACGGGCATCTTGAAGTGGCTCACGACGACCGACCACAAGGTCATCGGACTTTCGTACACCGTCACTTCGGTCATCATGATGGTCATCGGCGGCTTCTTCGCCGAAATCATTCGCGCCCAACTCGCGTCACCGAACGGCCACCTGGTCTCGCTCGCGCAGTACAACGAGCTCTTCACCATGCACGGCTCGGTCATGATCTACCTCTTCGTCGGACCCTTCGCCTTCGGCGCCTTGGCGAACATCGTCGTGCCGATTCAAATTGGCGCCCCCGACATGGCCTTCCCGCGACTGAACGCCCTGTCGTACTGGCTCTACCTGACCGGTTCGATCACGATGCTCTCGGGCTTTTTCACCGCCGGCGGCGCGGCGAACTTCGGCTGGGTCGGCTACGCGCCGCTGTCGAACTCGCTCAACTCTCCCGGCGCCGGGGCCGACCTCTGGATTGGCGGACTGCTGCTGACGGGCTTTTCGGCGATCTTCACGGGCGTCAACCTCTGCGCGACGATCTTCTACTTGCGCGCGCCGGGCATGACGATGTTTCGCATGCCCATCTTCACCTGGAACCTCTTGGTCACGGCGATTCTCATTCTGCTCGCCTTCCCCGTGTTGACGGCCGGGCTGATCATGCTCTACGCCGACCGGCACTTCGGTACACACATCTACTCCGTCGCCGGGGGTGGCGTGCCGGTGCTCTGGCAACACATCTTCTGGTTCTGGGGACATCCCGAGGTCTATATCTTGGCCCTGCCGTTCTTCGGCATGGCCACCGAGATCATCGCGGTCTTCTCGCGCAAGCCGGTCTTTGGCTACAAGGGCATGGTCTTCGCGACCCTCACGATCGCCGCGCTCTCGTTGGGCGTGTGGGCGCACCACATGTTCACCACCGGCGTGGTGTTGCTGCCGTTCTTCTCGATCATGAGTCTCTTGATCGCGGTACCGACCGGTATCAAGATCTTTAACTGGATTGGCACGATGTGGCGAGGGCAGGTCTGGTTCTCGACGGCCATGTTGATGGCCGTCGGTTTCGTCGTCACGTTCCTCATCGGCGGCTTGACCGGTATCTACCTCGCGAGTCCGCCCCTCGACTTCTTCACCCACGACACGTACTTCGTCGTAGCCCACTTCCACTCGGTCGTCATGGCCCTCGTGATGGGCGCGATGGGCGGCCTCTACTACTGGGGCCCGAAGATCACCGGGTACCTGTTGAACGAGCGCGTCGGCAAGCTCCAGTTCTGGTTCCTGTTCATCGGCACCCAGGTCTTCACCTTCCCGCAGTACGTCTTGGGACTGAAGGGCATGCCGCGACGCATCGCGGT
>JAGWHY010000028.1 GCA_028873575.1 Acidobacteriota bacterium
GGAGCGTAAAGAGGCCCTGGCGCGATTCGCTCAGGCGCGCGCCGACGCGGCGGTGGCGTCGTGAGTGCGTTCGGCGTCTACGTGCACGTACCGTTTTGCGCGAAGCGTTGTGACTACTGCGCCTTCGCCACCTACGCCGACCGCGACCATCTCCGCGAGGCCTACGTCGAGGCCGTGGTCACCGAGATCGAACGCGCGGCGCGCGAGGGACTCGAGACGGCGACGTCGGTCTTCTTCGGCGGCGGGACGCCGTCGCGCCTGACCCCCGAGCAGCTTCTGCGCATTTTGGACGTGATTCCGCGACACGACGACGCCGAGGTCACCGTCGAGTGCAATCCCGAAGACGCCTCTCTCGATCGGCTCAAGGCGTATCGGCGCGGTGGGGTGAATCGCATGAGCTTTGGCGTGCAGTCCACGCAGGGCGCCGTCCTGGCCGACCTGGGTCGTCGACACGGCACCGGCGCGCACCGCGACGTCGCCGAGGCGGTCGGCGCGGCCGGCTTTTCGACCTGGAACATGGACCTGATCGTGGGCTCGCGCGCGGAGCGTCTCGACGACGTGCGCGCGACCCTGGATGATCTCTTGCCGCTCGACAAGCCACCCCCGCACCTCAGGTGTTACGCGCTCACGCCCGAACCCGGGACGCCACTGGGCGAGGACCCCGCGCGCAACCCGGACGAGGACGACACCGCCGACGCCTACGACCTCGTGGGGGAGGTTCTCGCCGCGCACGGTTACGGCTGGGAGGAGATTTCGAACTGGGCGAAGCCCGGTCACGAGTGTCGTCACAATCACGTCTACTGGGATCACGGCAACTACCGGGGATTTGGCTCGGCCGCGCACTCGCACGACAACGGTCGGCGCTTTTGGAACGTGCGCACGCCCGATCGCTACGTGACACTGGTCGAAAGTGGTTCGTCACCCCTCGGTGGTGAAGAGTTTCTCGACCTCGCGACGCAGCGCTTCGAGCGTGACTCACTGGCGCTACGCACGAGTCGAGGTGTCGCGCGCGAGGCCTTCGACTCCCTCGACGAAATCGCTCACCTCGTGAACGTGGCCGACGGGCGCGTCACGCTTCGACCGAAGGCTCGCCTGGTCGCCAATCAGGTCATCGTGCGTCTCTCGAGCGCACGCTAACGCCGCGCCGTACTCGCCGTCGCGGCGCGGCACCGTACTATCGGCGGGTGCGATTAAACGAGTGGGTGGGTGCGCTGCGGGAGCGCAACTTCCGACTTTTCTTCATTGGTCAAACGACCTCGCAGATCGGCAGCGGTATGGCGCCGGTGGCGATCGCCTTCGCGGTTTTGCAGCACGGGACGGCCAGCGATCTTGGACTCGTGTCGGCGGCCGGACTCGTGCCCCTCGTGGTGTTCCTGCTCGCCGGGGGCGTGATCGCGGACCGATTCAGTCGGCGTGTCGTGATGCTGGGTTCAGATCTCTTGCGCACGTCGGCGCAGATTGGTCTCGGCGCGTGGATTGTGGTGAGCGTCGTGCCGCTGTGGGGATTTATGGCGCTCGCCGCGGTGGTGGGCGTGGGCTCGGCGTTCTTTTTTCCGGCCCTAACGGGCCTGGTGCCCCAAGTCGTTTCGGAGGGCAAACTCTTACAGGCGAACGCGCTCAACAGCCTGTCGGGATCGACGGCGAGCGTGATGGGTCCGGCACTCGCCGGGGTGATCGTGGCCGTTTGGAGTCCCGGCTGGGCGGTCCTCGCTGACGGCTTGACGTACGCGCTGAGCGTGGTGAGTCTCTACTTGATTCGCGTCGAGTGGACGTCGAACGGGTCGGTTGAGACGTTTACCTCACAGCTACGCACGGGTTGGTCCGAGTTCTGGTCACGAACGTGGCTGTGGGTCATCGTGGTTGAGTTTTCCTGCGTGAACGTGTTGATTATGGCGCCAATGAACGTGCTCGGACCGGTGATCGCCAAGCAGTCCCTCGGGGGCGCGCCGGCGTGGGGACTTATTCTGGCGCTCGAGGGCGTCGGATCGGTGCTCGGGGGCGTGGTGATGTTGCGCTGGGACCCGGTACGACCACTGCTCACGGCCACCCTCGCGACCACGGCGTGGACGCTTCCGCTGATGGGTCTGGCCGCGCGCGCCCCGGCGCTCGTCATTGGCCTCGGGGGACTCGTCTCCGGGATTGGCCTCTCCGTCTTTGGCACGCTCTGGACGACGACTATGCAGCGTGAAATCCCTTCCGAGGTGTTGTCGCGCGTGAGTGCCTACGACTGGTTCGGCTCGCTGGTCTTCTTGCCCATCGGCATGGCGCTGGTCGGGCCGATCGCGAAGGTCGCCGGCGTGAACTCAACCATCGTGGGCGCGGCGGCGTTACTGGTGCTGATTATTGGCGTGACGCTGATGGTGCCCAGCGTGACGCGGATGCGATCGCCGAAGGCGAAGGTGCCCGAGAGTTCACTAACCTGACGTGATGGATTCCACCCCCGACGTACTGCCGGATCTGCTCGAAAAGGTCACCAACCTCGCCAAACGTCGAGGCTTTTTCTTCCAAACGGCGGAAATTTACGGGGGTTTTCGCTCCACCTACGACTACGGCCCACTAGGCGCGAACATGTTACGCAACGTGCGCACGGCCTGGTGGAAGTCGATGGTCCAGGGTCGCAGCGACGTGGTCGGCATCGACGCCGCCATCCTCGGTCCACCGGCGGTGTGGGCCGCCTCGGGGCACCTCGAGACCTTCACTGACCCCCTCGTCGACTGCCTTACGTGCAAGGAGCGCTGGCGCGAGGACAAGATCGGCGGCGTCTGCCCGAACTGTGGTTCGACGCAGTTCACCGAACCGCGCGCGTTCAACTTGATGTTTAAGACCCAGGCCGGCCCGGTGGAGGGGGAGGGCGCGGTTGCCTACCTGCGACCCGAGACCGCCCAGGGAATGTTCACCAACTTCAATAACGTGCTCGCGACGACGCGCAAGAAGCCACCCTTTGGCATCGCCCAAATCGGCAAGTCATTTCGCAACGAGATCACGCCCCAGAACTCCATCTTTCGCACCCGCGAGTTCGAACAGATGGAGATGGAGTACTTCGTCCCACCGGCCGAGGCCGACGAGTGGTACCGCTACTGGATCGACGCGCGACTCAAGTGGTACCACGACCTGGGCGTGGCGCCGTCGTTGTTGCGCCTGCACGAGCACGCCAAAGAAGACCTGTCGCACTACTCCAAGGGCACGACCGACGTCGAGTTCTACTTCCCCTGGGGCTGGGACGAACTCGAGGGCATCGCCAATCGGGGCGACTACGACCTGACCCAGCACTCCACGCACTCGGGTACGCGACTGGAGTACTTCGATCAGACCGCCAACGAGCGCTACACGCCCTGGGTCATTGAGCCCGCGGTCGGCGTGACGCGCGCGCTGATGGCCTTTCTCCTCGCGGCCTACCACGAGGACGAGGTCGAGGGCGAGACGCGCACGGTGCTGCGCCTCGACTGGCGACTCGCGCCCTACCAAGTGGCGGTGTTGCCGCTGTCCAAGAAGCCCGAACTGGAGGGGCTCTCGAAGGAGGTCCTCGCGACGTTGCAACGCGACTTCATGTGCGACTACGACGTGACCCAGTCGATTGGCCGGCGCTACCGTCGCCAGGACGAGATTGGTACGCCCTACTGCGTGACGGTCGACTTCGACTCGCTCAACGACCAGTGCGTGACCGTGCGCGATCGTGACACGACGCACCAGTCGCGCGTACCCGTGAAGGAGCTCGCTCGTCACCTGCACGAGCGAACCACGCTGGCCGTCTAGCGAAGGAGCGCCTCATTCGCGCGCGCCGGTTCTTCGCGTCGCCACAGCGCGGGAATCACGATGCCCGCGGCCAGCAGCGCGCCCAGCCAGCAGTCGCCGCGCCAGCCGAAGTGCTCGTAGGCGTTGCCCGCGAGGTACGAACCGGCCGACGCGCCTAAAAAGGCGCTCACCATGTAGACGCTGTTCACGCGGCTGCGCGCCTCGGGACGCAGGGCGTAGATCAAGGACTGATTGGTGATCTGCATTCCCTGCATGCCGGCGTCGAGCACCACGATGCCGAGCGCTAGAACGAGGAACGTCGATCGCCCCAGGCCGAGCAGGGCGAACGACGAGAGCAACAACAGCGAAAAGGCGATCGTGGCGAGGTACGTGCGCTGTTTGTCCGCCACGTGACCGGCCAGGTTCGCGGTCAGGACCCCGGCCACGCCGAAGAGTCCAAAGAGGCCAATGACGGCGTTCGAGTAGTGATACGGCGACGCCGCCAAGACGTAGGACAGCGGGGTCCACAAGACGTTGTTACAGGCGAAGATCAAGAATCCGTAGTACGCGCGGCGACGTAGGAGTGGCAGCTCGCGAAAGAGTGCGAAGGTCCCGACGACGAGTTGCGCGTAAGTCTGCGGCGGTCGAGGCGCCTCGGTGGGCAACGCGACGTACAGCGTCACGGCCATGATCACCAGCGCCGCGGCCGCGACCCAGTAGACCGCGCGCCAACCGGCCGCCTGCGCGATCAGACCCGACACGGTGCGCGACAACAAAATGCCGAGCAGGAGTCCGGTCATCACGCGGGCAATGACGCGACCGCGCTGCTCGGGCGCCGCTAAGTCCGCGGCGAAGGGAATGAGTACCTGGCCACCGACGGTGGTGAGTCCGAGAATCAACGTAAAGATCAAGAGAATGTTGAAGGAGTGAATCGTCGCGCCGAGTGCCATCATCACGGCGGCCAGCGCGAAGATGCCCACCGCCAGTTTGCGTCGAGCAATGAGATCGCCCAGGGGCACGACGAAGGCGAGGCCGAGCGCGTAGCCAACCTGGACCAGGGTCATGAGAAGCGAGGCACGACCAGATCTCACGTGAAAGTCGCGAGTGATCTGGTGCAACAGGGGCTGGAGGTAGTAGAGGTTGGCGACGATCGTGCCGATCGCGAGGGCCATGATGAAGGTGAGACCCTTCGAAAGAGTCCGAGGGTGGTCGGTGGTTACCGCGCGCCGTTGATCGAACATCCAACGACCTTAATGGTCGAGCTTCTTAGTTCGAAGGGGTAGAGGGAAGGGAGTAGGTCACCTGCGCCTTCGCGACTAACTTTTCGCTGCCTCTCGAAAAGATTTCAACGTCACTTACCGAAAGTCGCTTGCCGAGCTTGATCAGACGCGCCCGCGCGACCACGTCGGTGAGGGCGGGTTTACGCAAGAAGTCGATGTGCAGACTCGTCGTGACGGCGAGCAGGACCGGGCCCACGTGGGCCATGGTCACGAGCCACGCCGCGAGGTCGGCGAGCGCCATCATGGTGGGTCCCGACACGGTGCCGCCCGGGCGTCCGTGACCCTCGTGCACGCGTTGACTGACGACGACGACGTCGTCCTCGACCAGTTCGACCGTGGGCACGTCACCCAGGGGAAAGGAATCGGCCAGCACCGCCTGGAGCTGGTCGGCGTTAAGGACGGGCGTCACGCGACTCGCCGATAACGACGCACCGCGAGGGGCGCGAGGACCACTAACGCGCCGATCGACCACGCGAGCGAGATCCAGGTACTCGCGCCGTGGGGTACACCGTTCATAAGCCCACGCACCGCGGTGGCGACCTGGCTGACGGGCTGGTAGGTGGCGAATCCCTGCAACCAACTCGGCATACTCGCGACCGGCACGAAGATGCTCGAGGCGAAGGTCATCGGGAAGATAAGAGGAAAGGTTATGGCTTGGGCCGACTCGGAGTTCGGCGCGACCAGGCCGACGAAGGCGAACCCCCACGAGAGGCAGTAGGCGAAGAGCAGCATCAAGAGCGCGGCCTCGAGGTAGGCCACCACGCTGCCGGTCGGGCGAAAGCCCACCGCGAAGCCCACGGCGGTAATGACGACGACCACCATGACGTTGCGCACGACGTCGGCGACGGTGCGCCCACCGAGTACCGCCATGCGCGCCATGGGCAGCGCGCGAAAGCGTTCGATGAGTCCCCGCTGGAGGTCCTCGGCCAGTCCAATCGCGGTACCCACCGAACCAAAGATTGTGGTCTGCACCAAAATCCCAGGAATCAAAAAGTTCACGTAGACCCCTTGAGGCACGTTGATGGCGCCCCCGAAGACGTACCGAAAGAGGACGACGAACATGATGGGTTGAATAATGGCGAAAACGAGCGAGGTGGGCACGCGCACCAGCGCCAGCAGATTGCGTCGCGCGATCGTAAAGGTGTCGCGCACGGCCCAGGCGAAAGACCAGGTGCTGGTCGAGGTCGGACTCACGCGCGCTGCTTTCGCGCTGGTAACGCCGGCGCGTCGGTCGCGCTCTCGGCGTCGACCCGGTGGCCGGTCAACGTCAGAAAAACGTCGTCGAGGCTCGGTTCGCGAAGCGCCAGGCCGGCGACGTTGATGCGCTGCGCGTCGAGTCGACGCAGCGCCTCGACCGCGTTTGATGGGCCCTGGTCCACGTTGAGTTCGACGACCGTGCCCTCAACGCGCGCGGGGCGACTCGACAGATCACTGAGTAGCGGCGCGGCGCGCGTGGCCTCGTCCGTGGAAGCCAGCGTCACGATTAAGACGGTCGCCCCCAGCCGACTCTTTAACTCCGCCGACGTCCCTTCGGCGATGACGTGACCGTGATCGAGCACGACCAACTGTTTGGCCAGCCGGTCGGCCTCGTCTAAGTACTGGGTGGTCAGCAGTACGGTAGTGCCCCCTTCCACGAGGCCTTCGATAATGCCCCAGAGGTCTTGACGACTCTGGGGATCGAGACCCGTCGTGGGTTCGTCGAGGAACAAAATTGGTGGACGCGCGACCAGCGCCGCGGCGAGATCGAGTCGTCGACGCATGCCCCCGGAGTAGGTCTTGGCGAGCCGCGAGGCGGCGTCGTCGAGACCAAAGTCGCTTAGTAGCGCGCGAGCGCGCGAACTGGCGTCACTTGACGAGAGGTGATTGAGTCGCCCGATCATGCGAAGGTTTTCAAATCCGGTGAGGTTTTCGTCGACGGTGGCGAACTGGCCCGCGAGACCGACGTGGCGTCGGACCTGATCACCCTGGCGTACGACGTCAAAACCGGCGACGCGCGCCGTGCCGGCGCTGGGTTTCAAGATGGTGGACAGAATCCGCACCATCGTGGTCTTACCTGAGCCGTTTGGACCGAGGAGGCCAAAGACCTGACCCGTCGGGACGCGCAGGCTCACGTCGTCGAGGGCACGGAAGTCGTCGTTGAACGTACGCACGACGTGGTCAACTTCAATGGCGTACTCGGGGGGCACGATTCGCAGTCTAGAGAGGCTCGCAGCACCCTCCGCGAGAACCCGGCGACCCGGTACCGTCTAGTTATGGCCTTTTCCGACGACGAGATCGCCCAGGTTCGTGCCGCAAGCGATCTCGTGGCGCTCATCTCCGAGACGGTCGCTCTCAAGCGTTCGGGGCGACGCTGGAGTGGTCTGTGCCCCTTTCACGCAGAAAAGACCCCGTCGTTCTCCGTAAACGCCGAAGAGGGTCGCTACTACTGCTTTGGCTGTCGCGCCTCGGGTGACGCGATCACCTGGGTGCGCGAGACGCACCACCTCGACTTCGTTGACGCCGTGCGACTACTGGCCGACCGCGCGGGGATCGAACTCCACGAGGACGCGAACGCGGGACCCGCGCGCAAGGAACGTCAAGAGTTCCTTCAGGCCATGGACGACGCCGTGAACTGGTACCACGACCGCCTCTTACACGCGCCCGACGCTCGCCCGGCGCGCGAGTACCTCAAGGCGCGCGGCATTGACGGCGCGGTCGCGCGTCGTTTCAAATTGGGGTGGGCGCCCGACGAGTGGGACGCGCTCGTGACCTCGCTCAAGCTTTCCGAAAAAGTACTGACGGGCACGGGACTCGGATTCGTGAATAGTCGCGACCGTCGTCAAGACGCGTTGCGCGCGCGCGTTATCTTTCCCATCTTCGACGCCTCGGGTCGCGCGATAGCCCTGGGCGGAAGGATTTTGCCGCAGTTCGCCACGCGCACCGACGGCCGCGTCGAAGCGAAGTACAAAAATTCGCCCGAAACGGCCATCTACTCCAAGCGCCGTACGCTCTACGGCTTGAATTTCGCTAAGGACGAAATCATTAAGTCGGGCGAGATCATCGTGTGCGAGGGCTACACCGACGTCATCGCCTTTTTTCAAGCGGGTATGGCGCGCGCGGTGGCGACGTGCGGGACGGCCCTCGGTGAGGAGCACTTCAAGACGATGCGCAATTTCGCTCAACGTATCGTGCTGGCCTACGACGCGGACGCGGCCGGTCAGAGCGCCGCGGCCTCGGTCTATCAGTGGGAACGTCAGCACGAGGTCGACGTGTTCGTCGCGCGCCTGCCGGCCGGGACGGACCCGGCCGAGCTCGCGCAACGAGACCCCGAAGCGTTGCGCACGAGCGTGCGTGAGGCGTTGCCGTTCATGCGCTTTCGCGTGAATCGGGTGCTCGACGCCGCCCACGTCGACACCGCCGAAGGGCGCGCGCGCGCCGCGCGTTCGGCGATGGCGGTTATTGCCGAGCACCCCGACGAGCTCGTACGTGACGAGTACGTCATGGCGGTGGCCGATCGTTTACGCCTCGACGTGAATACGCTGCGCGCGATGACCGCCGAGGTGCCGGCGAGAGAGGATCGACCCCCGCGCCGCGTCGACGACGACAACGTCGCGCGCGGCGTCGCCCTGCCGACGAACCTGCCGCGACCCGGGCAAGCGGCGTTGCGGATGCTCGTGCACGCGCCCGCGCGCGTACGTGATCGTTTAACCGACGCCTACTTCGTTAACGAGCTGCAGCGCGAGGTCTATCGCGCGTTGGCGAAGGGACAGTCGGCGGCGAGCACTATCGACCTGCTCGAACGAGAAGGTCGCGCGCCGGCGGCGTCGTTACTCGCGCGCTTGGTGGTCGACGAGATGGAGGACGACCCGAGCGCCGCTGAGGTCACGGCCGTCGTCGCGCAGCTCGTTCGCGCGGCGGTCGACGACGAGTTGCGACGCCTAGGGCGCGACCTGCGTGAGTCGCGCGTGTCACCCGAACTGGCCCAGTCCACGATCCACGACGTGAAGGAACGACTCGAGTTGCTCGAATCGGTGCACGGCGACGTCGCCGAACGTGACCTGCGCGAATGGTTGGTCGAACGAGCCCGCACGGCTACTTCGTGAAAGCCGCACTCGGATCCATCGGCGGACTGGTCATCTTGGCGCCCCTCGCGCCCGACGAGGAGCGCGCGCTCTACCCGGTGATTCGAGCCGGTCGCGAGGCGGCCGCGCAACTGCTGCTGGGTCGCGACGGCGATCCCTCCACTCGGCGGCGACTGCTGCGCCAACGTCACGCGGGCCAAGAGGCGGAGTCGCGCCTCCTGCGCTCGACGCTCGGGCTCGTGCGCGCGAGAGTTACCGAGCGGGGCTATCGCTTTGGCAACGACGAACTCGAAGCGGCCGGCGTCGAGGGATTGGTCAACGCCCTACGACGATTCGACCCCGAGCACGGGGCACGGTTTTCCACCTACGCCAACTACTGGATCACCAAGATGGTGAATGAGTCGATTCAACAGCAGATGGGCATCACCGACGCCGAGATGCGTCTCGTGCTGAAGTTCCATCGTCTCGAACGCGCGAAGGGGGACGCCGGCGTCTCGCGACGCGAGGTGGCGAAGGCCCTTGGTATCACGCCCGCGAAGGCGCACGAAATCATGACGCTGAGCCGCGACATCGCGTCGCGACGATTCTCCACACTCGAGCTGGGCGCCGACGAGCCGGCCCGCGACGCGGCGCGCTCGAGCGAACCGCCGCCCTGGGTGATTGACGAGTTACGTCGACTCTGCGGTGAGGATTTTGACGCGTTTTGGCAGTACACGTTTCGAACGATGACGATGGAGGAGATTGCCGCGACTAAGGGAATCTCGCGTCAGGCCATGTCGAAACGCATTGAGCGGTGCCGCCGCGCCGTTCGCGACAGTCCCGAGGCGAAGCGCTTGGCCGGTTGGCTCAGCCAGCAGTAGGGCCCTGCGGTGCTAGGATTTCGAAGCCCTCGGGCCGATTCCCAGATAGCTCAATTGGCAGAGCAAGCGACTGTTAATCGCTAGGTTGCAGGTTCGAGTCCTGCTCTGGGAGCTCGCACGACGTCGTCCTTCGTTGCCCACGGGAGACAACCTTTACGTGGCGCCAAAGCCGACGTCAGCCTCGCCGCTCGCCGACGCGTCACGGGGCACCCTCGCGATTGAGAATCCCCGTCACGGTCTCTAGGATGAGCAGCGACCTTCACCCACGGGAGCTGTCATGAACGTCGCTACCTTCGTAGACGAAATTTTCCACTACGACCTGCCCTTTCGCGTCGAGGCCTTTGACGGCAGCGTCGCTGGCCCCGGACCGAGCGCCGGCGCGGCGAGCCTCACGCTCAAAATCCTGAATCGCGACGCAATCACCCGAGTATTAACCCACCCGGGTGAACTGGGATTGGCGCGGGCGTACGTGGCGGGCGACCTTGACGTCGACGGTGACCTCGACCAACTTTTCTATCTGTCGGCCCCGGCGATTCGCGACGTGCTACGGCCCGCGCGCGTGCGCGAGCTTTTAAACACCGTCGGACTCTCGACGCTCCAACGCCTTGACGCCCCTAAATCGGAGGCTCACCCGCGGGGCCTTTTGCACTCGCGTCGTCGCGACCGTCAAGCGGTCACGCACCACTACGACGTGTCGAATCGCTTCTACGAAATGGTGCTCGGTCCGTCGATGACCTACTCCTGTGCCGTCTTTCGTGACGACGACGACTCACTCGAGACTGCCCAACGTCGCAAGGTCGACCTCGTCGCGCGCAAACTCCAACTTTCGCCGTCGACGCGCTTGCTCGACGTGGGCTGCGGGTGGGGCGCGATGGCCATTCACGCCGCGACGACCTACGGCGCGAGCGTGGTGGGCGTCACGCTCTCCGAGCCTCAACAGCGCTACGCGACCGAACAGGCGCGGCTGGCCGGCGTGTCGCATCTGGTCGAGTTTCGCGTGCAGGACTACCGCGACGTCAAGGACGGTCCCTTCGACGCCATCAGCTCAATCGGTATGTCCGAGCACGTGGGTCGACGGGCCCTCGGCGCGTACAGCCAGAACATGTTCGATCTCCTGCGCCCGGGCGGACGTTTTTTAAATCACGCCATTGGTCGCCCCGTGTCGTTTAACCCCGATCCGCAACCGACGCGCTGGCGCGAACTCCAACGCCTGACCCAGATCGCGTGGGGCCTGCGGGGACCTTCCAAGATCGGCAGTCCGTTTATGGAGCGCTACGTCTTTCCCGACGGTGAACTGCACGAAGTGGGCACGCTCGTTTCGCGATTTCAGGCGCACGGCTTTGAGGTTCGTCACGTGGAGGGACTGCGCGAGCACTACGCGCGCACCTTACGGTTTTGGGTCGACAATCTCCTCAAGCGCTACGACGAGGCGGTCGAGGAGGTCGGTGAGGAACGCGCCCGTGTGTGGCGTCTCTACATGGCCGGCTCGGCGGTGGGTTTTGAGCGTCACCACCTCGAAATCCATCAAGTACTGAGCGTGAAGACCGATCGTGGCGTCAGTGGCGTCGCGCCCCGCGAGAGCTACGAGCCGGAGTTTTAATTCACGGCTGGCGCATGAACGACGTGTCGAGGCCGAGGTCGCGTAACACCACGCGCGCACTGTTACGTCCGGGTCGCCCGGAGACCGAGCCCCCTGGGTGGGACGTCGAGCCGGTGAGGTAGAGACCCTCGACGTCGCCGCGATAGTCCAACCAGCCCGGAATGATCGAACCGTCGTCGAGCACGAACTCGCCTCCGTGGCACGAGCCGCCGAGGTTGGCTGGGTTGTGCGCCGCGAGACTCGTTGGTGATTCCACGCGTCGCGCGAGAATGTTGGCGTCGTCGAGACCGGTGACGTGTCGTCGGGCGAGTTCGATCAGGTGGTCGGCGTAACGATTCGCCGCCTCGTCGCTCCACGCCTCGCCGTTGAGCAACATCGGCGCGACGGTGAGGAACTTCAGTGTGGTGCCGGGGGCGCGCGCTTCGTCGACGAGGGTCGAGTCCACGATCAAGAGCCAGGGGTCGTGGGCGTCGAGTTCACCTCGCAGGGCGGCGTCGACTTGGGCCACGAGACCCACGGGTGAACCTAACGCTCCCGCCACGGCGCGCACGGGTCCGCGGGCGCTTTGGTAGGACACGTGGTCGCGTAGCGCGAAGTGCACGGCGAAAACCGAGAGTCCCGGTTGCCAGCGCGCGGCCGCGTCTTCGAGGATCGGCGCGCGTACCGGGAGCGACGAAGGCAGCGTGGTGAGATGGGCGCCCGACACCACGGCGCGCGTCGCGCGATACGTGCGCCCGTCCTTCGTGACGACCCCGACGCAACGTCCGTGTTCGACGAGGTAGTGCTCGACGCGTGCGTTGACCTCAACGGTGGCTCCGTGGTCGTCGAGGTGCCGACGTAACGCCGTGGGCAGCGCGCCGGATCCACCCTTCGGCGTCGCCCAGCCAAAGCGCAGGCGACCCGCCACGATGGCGGCCGGCAGGGCCCCCGTTCCGGCGCGCGTGGGCGGTTGAATCGTCGCGAAGGCCATCCACGCCATGGCGCGTTGAATCACGGGATGCGTGAAGGTGGTGCGTACGACGTCCCAGGCGCTGCGCGCGCGCAACCGTTCGTAACGATCGCGCCACTCGTCGTTTGGCGGGTCCAGTCCCGCCTGGACGTGCGCGTGGGCGTCGCGAAGTCCGTCACTCCACTCGCGCATCATGTCGCGTAGCGCCTGCGCGTCGTCGGGGGAGAAGCGGGCGAACTCCTGGGCCGTCGCCTCAAGATCGGAGTGAATGATGAGGGCGTCGCCGTCGTCGAGGGGTACGACGACGGCGGGGTCGGTCACGACGTAGTCAAGACCGTAGCGAGCCTTGAGGGCTAACTCGTCGTCGGCGAGTAGTGGGTTGGTCTGGATGACGACGTGCGCGCTCGAACACGAATCGTGTTGCCAGCCCGGAAGGGTGAGCTCTTCGGTGATGGTATTGCCCCCGATGGCCGCGTTCGCTTCTAGGACGGTGACGCGAAGTCCCGCCTCGGCGAGGTAGGCCGCGCAGATAAGTGCGTTGTGACCAGCGCCCACGACGACGACCTCGGCGTCGACTTCTTCTCTACTCGTCACACGCGTTCCCCCCGGACGTCTCAGGCGAGCGTACTGAGGTCAAAAGAGCCCTGCTACCTTTTATTGGTCACGGCGAGTGAAACGTTTTAGGGCCGTAGCTCAGTGGTTAGAGCAGGGGACTCATAATCCCTCGGTCGTGGGTTCGATCCCCACCGGCCCTACCGAGAGGTGTCCTGCACCACCTGATCCATGACATTTGGCTTTCAGGTGATGGTTGACATGACCACCTTTCGCTCTCCAGCGGAAAAGTTCTTCAGTCGGCGAAGATTGACGCCCCAGTCAATCATTTCGACACGCCGAGCGTGGGGGAGAACGAACTTCTCGTTAACGGCGCGCGCCGCGTCTTCGCCTTTGCCGCGAACTCGCGTTAACGCGACGAAACCGGGGCCGCGACGCGTGAGCGCCGCCGCCCCGGTTTCGTCGTCAGCGACTACGCGCTCGGCTGACCCGGCTTTGACGGGTGGGCACCCAGGGCGAGAAGCGCGTTACTGTGCGTCACGACGGCGGCGTCAATGGCCGACTTAAGGGCGAGACGCGCCGCCTGGCGCTGGGCGGTCGTCGTGGCACTCTGCATCGCCTGTACGTAGGTGGTCTCAGCCGCCGTCACGCTGGCGCGGAAGGCCACGTTCGCGGCTTGAAAGCTCGCGACCCACGCGGTGCCGTTGTAGCCGGCCGGCGGAGT
Organism: Acidobacteriota bacterium; assembly: GCA_028873575.1. GTDB lineage: Bacteria > Actinomycetota > Acidimicrobiia > Acidimicrobiales > RAAP-2 > RAAP-2. Next base: position 13,759 of record JAGWHY010000028.1, read on the forward strand.
GGGCGGGTTGCCCAACGCGGTGATCGCCGCGACGCGAGTGTTCAGGGCTGCCTCAATCGAGGCGCGCAAGGCGGCGCTCGCCGCTTGACGAGCGGTGGCGTCAGTCGCGGCACTCATCGCGGTGTGGAACGTCGCGTGCGCACTCTGAATCGACGTACGGAACGTGGCGTTAATCGCCTTGAGGCTCTGACCGTACGCGCTCCACGAGGTGCGAAAGGTCGCCCACGCGCTGGTGGTCGTGCTCGAAGTCGTCGTGCTCCCCGAGGCGAAGGCCACGCTTGGCGCGACCATGCCCAGTGAGGCGACGAGCGCTCCCGCGATGGTGACATTCTTCATTAGCTTCTTCATGATTTCTCCTTGTTCGGAACTGTCACTACGGTACGAAGCCGACTTGGGAAATGACTGTGAGCAGACTCAAAGAAACCTGAGACTTTGGACGAGTACCGCCGGCCCACTACGCTCACTTTTCAACACCGCGCCGGGACCGTGCACCGATCAGAAAGTAGGGACGCTGATGAACCGTCGAATTGCGGACGACCCCCGTCTCGACCCTCGGATCAAGGCGCTCTTGAGCGCGATGCCCGAAGAGACCACCCGTGACGTCACCGATCGCGACGAGTTGCTCGCCCTCGCGACGAGTCCCGAAGCCCTCGCCCAAGCCGAGGCCGCGAAGATGATGATGGATCTCTGCGACGACGAAACCGTCGCGCCGTCGACGGGACTGCGCTTCGCCACCTACGAAGTCTCGTCGTCGCCCGACGAGAACACCATTCTCTTACAACTCACGCGTCCCGACACCGACGAGCAGCTCGCGTGTGTGTACTACATCCACGGCGGCGGCATGATGTCGTTGTCGAGCTTCTACGGAAACTACCGCGCCTGGGCGCGCATCGTCGCGGCGAAGGGCGTCGCGGTGGTGATGGTCGAGTTTCGCAACGCCGTCTCGCCCTCCGCGGTGCCCGAGGTTGCGCCGTACCCGGCGGGACTTCACGACTGCGTGTCGGGACTGCGCTGGGTGATTGACCACGCCAGTGAACTTGGCGTCGATCCGGCCCGCGTGATCATCAGCGGTGAGAGCGGCGGAGGGAATCTGGCGCTCGCGACCACGATGGCACTCGTAAGGAGCAACGACGTTCACCTCGTGAAGGGCGTCTACGCGATGTGTCCCTACATCGCGGGGCGTTGGCCCGACGAGCGCTTGGCGTCGTCGGTGGAAAACAACGGCATCTTCTTGAATCTCCACAGCAACGTGGGTCGCGTGGGGTACGGGATCGAGGCCTTCGAGGCGAAAGACCCCCTGGCCTGGCCGCTGTTCGCCACGGAAGACGACGTGCGCGACTTTCCGCCCACGGTCATCAGCGTGAACGAGTGTGATCCGTTGCGTGACGAGGGCGTCGAGTTCTACCGGCTCTTGTTACGCGCCGGCGTGGCCGCGCGCGGTCGCCAAGTTCTGGGCACGATGCACGGCACCGAGCTCGCGCCCATTCTCTGTCCCGAGATCAGCCACGACACGGCGCGCGATCTCGCCGCCTTCGCCACCAGCCCACGGTAAATCGCGAAATTGGGACATTTCTGCGCCGACGTGGACTATTCTCTACTAACTTGATAAGAAATATCGGGATTAGTGGAAAGGGCCACACGGGTGAGTACCGAAGCTTTCGAAGAGTCCGTCGTCGAGGGAATTAAGCGCGCCAGTGATCACCTGCGCGGGGACCTCGCGAACGAACTTGCCGGACCTCGACCGGACGTGTCGAGCGACGCCGAGCAGCTCCTCAAGTTTCACGGGATCTACGCCCAGGACAATCGCGACACTCGTCGCGAACGGGCGATGGCCAAAGAGACGCTCGACTACATCTACATGGCGCGCGTCGTCATCCCGGGAGGCGCTCTGACCAGTGCTCAGTGGCTGGCTCTCGACGCGCTCGCCGACGAAGTCGCCGACGGGACGCTGCGCCTGACGACCCGAGAGGCCATTCAGCTCCACGGCGTTCTTAAAGGTGGTCTGCGCGCGATGGCGACCAAGCTCGACGAACACTGGTTGACGACGTTCGGCGGTTGCGGCGACGTCGTGCGCAACGTCGTCCTGTGTCCGTCACTGCACCACGGTGAGGACGACGAGCAGTTGGGTGCGGTGGCGACACGCCTCGCGCGGCGCTTTCGAGCGCGCACCCAGGCGCACTGGGAGATCTTCGTCAACGGCGACAAGGCGGCCACACGTGAGACGGACGAACAGCCCTTTTACGGTGAGACCTACCTGCCGCGTAAGTTCAAGATCGCCATCGCGAGTCCGCACGAGAACTGCGTGGACGTTTTCGCCCAGGACGTGGGACTGATTCCGGGGACGCACCCGGAGGCTGGACGAGGATTCACCATGGTGGTCGGCGGGGGGCTGGGTCGCAGTTACGCCAATCCCGACACGTTCGCGCGCTTAGGCGACCCGCTGGCCTTTGTCACCGACGACGAAGTCGACGAGACCATCGCCGCGGTCGTCGACACGTACCGAGAACTCGGCAACCGGGTGGAACGCAAGCGGGCGCGGTTGAAGTACGTGCTGGCCGACTTGGGACTCGATCGTTTCGTGGCGGAAATGGAGTCGCGACTCGGGCGAGCGTTACGCGCGCCCCTGCCCATTGGCCCCTTCGGTCTCGACGATCACTTGGGGTGGCGCGAACTCGCCAACGGCACCTGGCACGTCGGCGTTCGCGTGGGGGCCGGACGCGTCGCCGATCGTGGCGACGTGCGTTTACGCAGCGCGTTACGCGCGTTGGCAACGCGCGGCGATCTGACGTTCCACCTCACGCCACTCCAGGATCTAATCGTCAGCGGCGTCGCGCGCGCCGACCGCGACGACGTCGCGGTGTTATTGCGAACTCACGGCGTGCGCGTCGACGACGAGTTGGGTCCGATAGAGCGCACCGCCCTGGCCTGCCCGGCCCTGCCGACCTGCTCGCAGGCCTTGACCGAGTCCGAGCGACGCCTGCCCGATCTCGTCGGGGCGCTCGAAGGGGCCCTCGCGCAGAGTTCGGCCCGCCGGCGACCGCTCCAACTACGACTGACCGGATGTCCGAACGGCTGCGCGCGTCCGGCGGTGGCGGAGATCGGCGTCGTGGGGCGAACCAAGTCGACCTACGACGTCGTTCTCGGCGGCAGTGGGCGCGGCGACCGCCTCGCGCGTACGTTTCGCGAGAAGGTAACGCTCGACGAGATTCCCGACCTCGTGGCGCCGCTCTTTGAACGATGGGGTGTCGAAGGCACGCCAGGGGAGTCCTTCGGGGATTTCGTAACGCGAACGGGTATCGCGTGAGTGTCCTGCTCGTCGGCGCCGGACCCGGGTCGGCCGACCTGTTGACCTTGCGCGCGGCGCGCGCGTTAGAAAGCGCTCAGGTCGTCGTTCATGACCGCTTGGTGGATCCCAGCGTGCTCGCGCTCGTTCATCGTGACGCGCGATTGGTGAACGTCGGCAAGGGGCCCGGCGACGGGTACACCCAAGAGCACATAAATCTCCAACTGATTGACCTCGCCCAGCGCTACGAGCGCGTGGTGCGCCTCAAAGGAGGTGACCCCTTCGTCTTTGGTCGCGGTGGTGAAGAGTGGCTCGCGCTTCGCGCGGCCGGGGTGGACGTTGAGGTCGTGCCCGGCGTGACGTCAGCCCTCGCCGGTCCCTCGGCCGCGGGGATCCCGGTCACGCACCGCGGACTCAGTCGGGGGGTCGTCATACTTACTGGTCACGGCGCCGATGACGATCACGTTGTCGTGACGGGGCTGGGACGCAGTGAGCTGACGCTCGTCATCTTGATGGGCGTCGCCCAGCGCGCGCGTCTCGCGAGAGAGCTCATCGCCGACGGCCGCCCCGCGAGTACCCCGGTCGCCGTGATTGAACGTGCGTGGACGTCGAGCCAACGAACGCGGCGCGGCGTCTTGCGGCAACTTGGTGAACTCGACGTGCACGCGCCGGCGATCATCGTGGTTGGTGCCGTCGCGGCCCTCGACTTGAGTGAGACCTTGGCCCTCGCGGGATCGAGCGCGAGCGTCGCTTGATGTTGCCCCTCGCCTTCAAACTCGAGGGAGCGGACTGTCTCGTGCTCGGCGCGGGCAACGTGGGCGCGTACAAAGCGCGACAGCTCCTCGACGCCGGCGCGCGCGTCCACGTCATTAGCACCGAAGTGCTGGGCGTCCTCCCCGAGGGGCTCGCGAGTTTGCGCGTGCGCCCCTACCAGCGCGGGGACTTAGCGGGTTACGCCCTGGTGGTCTCGGCGACGGCCGACGGTCCCGTGAATGACCAAGTCGTCGCGGAGGCGCGCGAACGTCGGGTGTGGCTGAACGTCGTCGATGACCTGGAGCGCTCCACTTTTTACTTCATGGCGCTGGTACGTCGCGGCGAGGTCTGCGTGGCGGTTTCGACCGAGGGCGCGTCGCCGGCGTTAGCTCAGGAGTTGCGCGACCGCGTCGCGACCGTCGTCCCGGCGTCGGCCGCGGGGGCCGCGGTGGCGCTGCGCGCCGAGCGCCGTCGACTTCACGACGCGGGGGAGACGACCGAGGGGCGTGACTGGCGGGGACTGGTGCGTCGTCTCCTCGACGGCGAAGGCGTTTAGTTCGTCGCCTCTCGCAGCGACCGGAAAAGTCCGTCGAGCGTCGCGAGTTCCTGCAACATGGCCTGCGCCGCGAGCTCGTTGGCCTCGCTGGGCGTAAAGGTCCCGTCGACGACGGGGGTCAGTCGTGTGCTGATCGGCACCTCGCCGGCGAAGCGCAGACCGAGCGCGAGCAGGACGGGCTTGAGGGCCTGGAGCGATCGCACGCCACTGGAGACGCCCCCGTAGGCCACCAGACCTACGGGCTTGTTACGCCACTCGTGATACAAGAAATCGAGCGCGTTCTTGAGCGCCGCGTTAAAGCTGTGGTTGTACTCCGGCGTCACGAAGATAAAGGCGTCGGCTTCGTCGATCGTTGTGGACCAGGCGATCGTGTGGGCGTGGAGGTAGCGACGCGTGGCGGCCTGCTCGGGCTCATCAAGGAGTGGCAGGTTGACGTCGCGTAGATCGACCAGCTCGACGCGGAAATCGTCGCGTGCCCGCGCGCGCTCGACGATCCAGCGCGAGATGACGTCACCCACGCGTACGGGTCGCGTGCTGGCGATGATGACGGTAAGTAGGGGGCGGTCGTTCACGGGACTCCTTAACTCGGAACGACTCTAACGAAGTTCAGACTTGTCAAGGCTCGCCAATTAATAAGCTTTGACCAGGTCTCATGCAATTCGGAGCCTTTTTGCAGCGCGATTTGAACAAATAAGATAAAAAGGTGACGAAACAAGCCCGTTCGCAGGCCGTAATGTCCCTCGTGCTTGACGCGGTCGCGGAACGACTCATGACGATGGACGAGTCACTTATCCGCATCCCCGAAATCTGTGAAGTGACGGGCGTGAACTACGGCTCGGTCTACCATCACTTCGGATCTCGCGAAGGGGTCATTGACGCGGCGTACCACCTCATGTTCACGCGCCTCGTGGCCGAAGACTTTGAGAACGTTTCAAACGTTATGGAGAACGCCACGACGTTTGAGGAGTACGTCTTT
>JAGWHY010000066.1 GCA_028873575.1 Acidobacteriota bacterium
GTCGGCTTCGTGGTGGGGCCGATTCTCGGGCGTCTGTCGATTCCCGCGCGCGCCGAATTTTCCGCGCGGTTCATGCCGATGATGGTGATCATTATGCCCACCGTCGTCACGATGACCCTGGCGTCGGGGTTCCAGGTCGCGCGCATGCTGGGTAATCTGGCGCCCGCCAATCCCAACCACGTCTGGCTCGTCGTGTCGTTTTGCGTCGTGGGTGTGCTGGCGGGGGTGGCACTGACCATTCTCGAGCCGGCCAACATCGCGGTGCTCTTCGAAATGAACAAACCCGAACCCGACGGTGAGCGGATCCACGCGCTCATGAAGCGGTTCATTTACACCGCGGGCATCACCGGGGCGATGCAGGTGGCCACGTTCGTGATCATGACCCGGTTATCGTCACGATGAGCGCGATCGACCTCCACGGACGTCGCCTGCCCCCGGTGGCGTGGTGCTCGAGCGTGGCCCTGGTGCTGGTCATCGTCGGCGGTATCGACCTCGCGTCCTACGCGCCGCGCCGCGCGCCACTGACGCTGCCGACCACACTCGCCGTGGTCGCCTCGCTCCTCATGATGACGTCGTTCGCCCTCTTGCGAGGTATCGCGAACTTCTCGTGGCGCACTTTTCGTCTCGTCTATCGCTGGGCGCTGGTGGCCTACGTCGTCGTCGCGGGCATGATTGAGTTTGCCTTCGTGCACGACCACGTGCGCGGCGCGCCCCTGCTCGTCGTGACGCTCATGCTGGTGAACTTCGCCCTGAGCGTGCCCATGAATATCGCCTTTACCACCGCACGTTTCGCGGAGGTCGTCGCGTCGTAGCGTGGTGGGAAGGGGCGTCGTGGCGACGTCTCGACACGGGGGTGGGACGTGAGTGCGCCAACGCCGGAGCGTAAGAGTGCGAGCGAGGCGACGGACGCGCGCTGGCGCGAGGCGGCTCGCGAGAGCGCAGGCTTTGACCCTGCCGATGAGATTCGCGCCACGCGTGGCCGCCTCGCCGAGCCCGCGCCGCGGGTCGTGACGGGTCGATTCGGTCACGACGTGTGGAACCTCGACGACTACGCCTTCATGAACGACGTCGAGGCGCCGGCGACGGTACACCCGGGACTTTGGCGCCAGGGACGGCTCAACAACGAGGCCGGACTGTTTGAGGTCGCGCCGACGATCTACCAAGTGCGCGGCCTGGACATCTCGAACGTCACCTTTATCGAGGGCGCGACGGGTTGGATCGTGATCGATCCACTCAGTGGCGGGGAAACGGCCGGCGCGGCGCTCGCAATGGTGAACGCGCACTTGGGGGAGCGACCCGTGCGCGCGGTGATCTACACGCACTCGCACTGGGACCACTTCGGTGGCGTGCTCGGCGTGACCACGGCCCTCGACGTCGAGAAAGGTCGTGTCGAGGTCATCGCGCCGGAGGGCTTTTTGCGCGAGGCGGTCAGTGAAAACATCCTGGCCGGCACCGCGATGTTGCGTCGCGCCACCTACATGTTCGGCGCGCTCCTCGCGAAAGACGCCCGGGGCCACGTCGACACCGGACTGGGCAAAGGCGTACCGGCCCTGCCCTCGGCGGCCTTAGTGGCGCCGACGCGCGAAATCACGCTCGACGTCGAGGCCCTCGAGGTGGACGGCGTTTCGTTGGTCTTTCAACTCACGCCGGGCACCGAGGCGCCCAGTGAGATGAACGTCTACCTCCCGGCCCAGCGCGCGCTGTGCGTCGCGGAGAACTGCACCGCCACCATGCACAATCTCTACACGTTGCGCGGCGCGCAGGTGCGTGACGCGTTGGCCTGGTCGAAGTACGTCGACGACGCGCTCACCAATTTTGGTGAGCTTACCGACGTGCTCTTCGCGAGCCACCACTGGCCACGCTGGGGACGCGACGACGTGGCGGCCTACCTCGCGAGTCAGCGCGACGCCTATCGCTTCGTGCACGATCAGACGCTGCGACTCGCGAACCACGGCCTCACCATGAACGAGATTGCCGAAACCTTGTCGCTGCCCGAGGGATTGGCCGCGTCGTCGTTTAATCACGGCTACTACGGCACACTCTCGCACAACGCGAAGGCCGTCTACCAGCGCTACCTCGGGTGGTTCGACGCGAATCCCGCCCACCTCAATCCGCACCCGCCCGTCGCGGCCGCCACGCGCTACGTCGCCTTCATGGGCGGCGCCGAGGAAGTCCTTGCCAAGGCGCGTGACTCCTTCGCCGCGGGCGACTATCGCTGGGTCGTCGAGGTCGTCAATCACGTGGTTTTCGCCGATCCGTCGAACGAGGCCGCACGGCTGCTGCAGGCCGACGCCCTCGAACAGCTGGGCTACCAGAGTGAGTCCGGGCCCTGGCGCGACTTTTACCTCTCGGGCGCGATGGAGCTTCGCGCGAACGGCACCGCGCTACGGGACTTACCCGGCAACGCCCTCAATCCCAGTCTGCTCGGCGCGCTCACGCCCGCGATGCTCTTCGACGTCTTGGGGGTACGCCTCAACGCGCTTCTCGCGGGGGACCTCGAGTTCGTGGCGCGGGTTGACTTGAGTAGTCCCGACGAGACGTGGACCTTCGGGGTGCGCCACGGCGTCGTGCACGCGCGAGCGGGCGCGCCCGCGGCCCCGACGCTGCGTCTGCGCGCCGCGTTGCGTGATTTCGCCGCCTTCGTCGGGGGACGTGATCCCGACGCGACGCTCGAGGTCGTCGAAGGTGACGCCACGCTCTGGACTCGCTTCAGAGACGCGCTCGACACGTTCGCCTTTGGCTTTGAACTCGTCTTACCCTGACACGAGGACGCGGGTCGGCCCGTAGGCTTCGCTCCAACTATCAAGGAGGGCCATGCCTACTCGAATCGCTCAGACCACCTGGCGCGGCGGACTGCAAGACGGCAGCGGCGACGTCGCTCTCGCCAGTAGTAACGCCGCGACGTTTCCCGTGTCGTTTCCGCGCCGCGCCGCCGACGACGCCGAGGGCGTCACGAGCCCCGAAGAGCTCATCGCGGCCGCGCACTCGGCGTGTTATGCCATGCAGCTCTCGGCCCTCATCGCCCAGGCCGGCGCGACGCCGGAGTCGCTCGACGTTTCGGCCGCGGTGACGTTGCGACCCGACCCGAAGGGTGGCTTCATGATCTCGGAGATCGCGATCAAAGTGCGCGCGACGCTGAGTGGTCTCGACGAGGCCGGCTTCGTCGCGGTCGCCGAGGACGCCAAGGCGGGTTGTCCGGTCTCGAAGGCGCTGACGGGCACCACGATCACCCTCGACGCGGCTCTGGCCTAGAGCTCGCGGGTCATCTTTTCGAGGGCCGGCAGGGCCTCCTCGAGGGATTGACGCTCCTCGTCGCTCAGTCGCTCCAGGCGTGAGCTGAGTCCTCGCGTGCGCTGGGTCCAGAGTTGGTCGATCGTCGTTTGACCGTGTGCGGAGAGCGCGACCAGGGTCGCGCGCTTATCCACGGGGTCGCTCTCGCGCGTCACGAGCCCCAGTTCTTCGAGGCTCGCCACGACGCGCGTGGCGACCGGGGCGCCCACCGACTCGTGCACGGCGACCGCGCTCACGCGAAGTGGCCCAAAGTCGTCGATGGTGGACAGCGCGGAGAGCTGGGACGGTGAGAGGCCGGCCGTGTTGCCCTGACGCAGGGCGCGCGTGAGTCGCACGAGCGCGAGTCGGAGCCGAACCGCGGTCGTCGTGTCGTCACGGACCTCGCTCACTGGACGACCTCGGACTCGAGCGCCGGCTCGCCGGGCAGCGCCGAGGCGGT
>JAGWHY010000067.1 GCA_028873575.1 Acidobacteriota bacterium
GGACCCTTCGGCATTTTGCACGAGATGAAGTACTTCAACTTCATCCTGGAGACGCCCGACGAGGCCGTCAGGCGTCTTGACGACGTCGGAGGACCGCACAGCCACGCCAACTACCCCTGGGGCTGGGCGCAGGCGGGTAACACACCCTTTAAGTGGTACAAACAGAACACGCACGAGGGTGGGGTGCACGTGCCGTTAATCGTGCACTGGCCCCGAAAAATTGCCGACGCGGGCGCGATTCGTCAACAGTTCCACTACGTCACTGACGTGGCACCGACCATCTACGACGCGCTCGGGGTGACCCCACCCACGACGTACCGGGGCCTGGCGCAGATGCCCCTCGCCGGGCAGTCAATGGCGTACGCCTTTTCGAACGACGCCACGAGTGAGGCGTCGAACACGCGCCGGACGCAGTACTTCGAGATGGGCGGTCATCGCGCGCTCTACCACGACGGTCTCAAGGCCGTGACGCGCCACGTCCCGGGAGTGGATTTCGACGAGGACGTGTGGGAGCTCTACGACGTGACTCGTGATCCCTCGGAGTGTCACGACCTCTCGACAACGCGGCCCGACGAGCTGGCCGCGCTGATCACGCGGTGGTGGGACGAAGCCGAACGTTACGGCGTCTTGCCGCTCGACGATCGCACCATTGAACTCTTCGCGCCGAGGTTTCGCGAGTTCTCGCCTCATCCGCTCAGTCGGCACTACACCTACTATCCGCCACTCAGCCCGGTGCCCCCGCAGGCCGCGGCCGGTCTCGGGGGGCGCAGATGGAACCTCGAGGCGCGCGTCGAGCGCGCCGCGGGCCAAGGTGGCGTCATCCTGGCGAGTGGCAACGAAAACGCGGGACTGAGTCTCTTCATCCTCGACGATCGACTCGTCTTTGATTACAACGTATTCGGTGAGCATCTGCTACTGACGTCGACGGAACCGGTGCCCGTGGGTGACGTCGTGCTCGGCGTTTCGTTTCAACGCACCGACCGAGCGGCGGAGGTGACGTTGCTGGTGAACGGCGCCGCGTCCGGAAGTCTGCACCTGCCCTTCGTGATGCGCATTATCTCGTCAACGGGTATGAGCATTGGTCGCGATCACGGATCGCCCGTGTCGACGCTGTATCACGACGAGTTCGCGTTTCAAGGACAGCTGCGTCGCGTGGATATTCAATTGGTCAGCGTTGATCAGGACCGAAATGAAAGTGCCGCCCGAGAGGGAATGGCCCGACAGTAGGAGAGAATATGGACCGCGTACGAACCCCCGATGATCGATTCGTGGGACTGCCGTCGTTTCCGTACGACGCGCACTACGTCGAGGTGATCGACCCCACCGGCGGGGCGCCGCTGCGTATGGCCTACCTCGACGAGGGGCCGCGCGACGCCGACGTCGTCGTGCTGCTACACGGCGAGCCCACGTGGTCATACCTCTACCGATTCGTACTTGCGGATTTAGTGGCGGCCGGACGTCGCGTCGTCGCGCCGGACCTTATTGGCTTTGGGCGCTCCGACAAGCCCAGCGCGCGCGAGGAGTACACCTACGCGCGTCACGTCGAATGGACCCGCGAACTGCTCTTCGATCACCTCGACTTAGCCGACGTGACGCTCTTTGCCCAAGATTGGGGATCCCTCATTGGACTGCGACTGGTGGGTGAGCACCCCGAACGCTTCGCGCGCGTGGCGATCGGCAATGGGGGCCTACCCACGGGAGACGAGAAGTCGACTGAAGCGTTTTTCGCCTGGCAGAGTTACTCCCAGAGTGCGCCAGAGCTTCCCATTGGACGCATCGTGTCGGGGGGCTGCGCGAAGGGCCCGCTGGCCGCCGAGGTCGTGGCCGCGTACGACGCGCCCTTTCCCGACGAGTCCTTTAAGGAGGGGGCGCGACAGTTCCCGATACTGGTGCCCACGACACCCGACGATCCCGCGCACGCCGCCAACGTCGCGGCGTGGGAGGTACTGCGCACGTTCACGCGACCCTTTCTGACGTGTTTCTCCGACGGCGACGCGATCACTCGAGGTGGCGATCGGCGATTTCGCGACGAGGTGCCAGGTGCGCAGGGTCAGGCGCACACCACCATCGTCGGGGGCGGACACTTTCTCCAAGAAGACGAGGGACCGCAGCTCGCCGCGGTCCTCAACGCTTTTATTCAACGAAACTAGAAATAACTTTCGCCGAGCTCTTCACTCCAGGGCGCGACGCGCAGCTCCCCGCGCGGCACGCTCCAGCGAAAGACGGGCTTGATATCGAGCACGGGAGTGCCGTCGATTCCGTCGAGTCCGCGAACGCGAAACGAACGTTCGTCGAGTGACTCAATCGCGACCGTCGACAGCAAGATGCGATTGGGGCGGTCCTTGTTGCGTTGAGCGAAGACGCCCACGTCAGGCCAGTCGGCGTTGCCACGAGGGTGACGGTGCCAGGGGCCGGGCGGGACGTCCTCGGCCCAGTCGGCGAAGAAAATAATTTCGACGTGACTGAAGCTTTCGAGACCTCGCAGGGCCTCGCTCGGTACGTCTTGGGCGAGTTCGACCGTCGAGATCACTTCGTCCCAGTGGTCGTCGAGCGCTTCGGCTCGATCATTGCGAATGTAGGCGACGGGTCGCACGACGAGGTCCATTTCGCAATGTTAGGTCTCGAGCGTGACGGCGAGTACCCGAAGCGATATCGTGGGCCGACTTAGAGGAGCGTCGTGGCGGAATTGACCTTTACTTACGGCACCATGGCCGCGGGGAAATCGACTTTGGCGTTGCAACTGTGCTGGCAACTGCGCCAAAGCCGCAGCGACGTCGCCCTGTGGACGTTCGGTGTTCGCAGTCCCGAAGGACGCGTCACGAGTCGAATCGGCGTCGAAGCGGACGCCGAGGCCGTGCGGCCGGGCGACGACTTGTCCGCTCACGTCGCGACCCTCATCGAGTCCGGGGTGCGGGTGCTGGTCATCGACGAGGTGCAGTTCGCGAGCGTGGCGCAGATTGACGAGTTGGCTCGCGCGGTGGACGAACTCGCGATTGACGTCCACGCGTTTGGCCTGTCGGCCGACTTTCTCCTCAATATCTTTCCCGGTTCGGCGCGTCTCTTCGCGATCGCCGACTGGGCGCACGAGCTTCCGCTCACCTCATCGTGCTGGTGCGGCCAAAAGGGCCGCTGTAATGCTCGGGTGGTGAATGGCGCCGTCGCGCGCGAGGGGAGTCAATTCGTGATCGGCGACGTCGACGAGGGCACCGTGCACTATCAGGTACTTTGTCGAACCCACTATCGACTTGGTCAGTTGGCACCGTGAACGCCAAGGTCGATTGACGTTCACGAATCACGTACTACGACGTGCTGAGTTGAGTGGTCTCGAGCCGAACTGAAGATTCCCGATTCCTTCTTTGACGAGTATTCGCCGTGGTCCGGCGGTCAATTTTGTCGTACGTGGCCTCGACGGTGAAGAGCTGCGTTTTTAAATCTCTTTCATTTCACTCGCCACGTGCCTGCCCTTCACCATCTGTTTACCTTTGATTCCTAAGTTGCACTAGGCGAAACCTTTGAAAAGAAGCGTCGAGCTACTCAGCATCACCATCACTCTCTAGGAGGAAAGTTCACAATGAAGAACCTAATGAGGTCGCTCACGGCGTTCGCCATTGCGACGAGCGGCATGCTCGTCGCGGTGTCGTTGCCCGCGGGCGCTTCAACATCGACCAAGATCGTGACG
>JAGWHY010000029.1 GCA_028873575.1 Acidobacteriota bacterium
TTGATCGCCACGCTGGGCACACTGGGTGGCGACACCGCGATCCAAGAGGAGTCGACGCGTCGCTTTGACGCCAACGACCTCGACGGCGACTTGGCGGCCTCCATCTTGCGCGTCGTCGCGTCACTCAATCGACCCGGTGACTACGAGGAGTTCCTCCGTCGCTACCGCGAGGCGCCGACCCCCCAAGACGAGATGCGCTACCTCGTCGCGCTTGGTGGCTTCAACGACGAAAAGATCGCGCTTGACGCGGCGGAAAAGTGCTTTAGTGAGCTGCGCACGCAAAACGCGCCCATGATTTTGGGCGTCTTGACGCGCAACGAGGTCGCGGGACCGGCGGTGTGGCGCTACCTCGTGTCACGCTGGGACGAGGCAATTGAACGCTTCTCCTCGAGCCACCACTCACGTCTCGCGGGCGGTATCTCCACCTTCGTGCAGGACCCCGACTTCGCGCAAGAGGTCATCGCCTTTCACGAGGCGCACCCGGTCTCGGGCGGCTACCCGGCGTCCATTCCGCAGTTGATCGAGCGTCTGCGCGTCGGGCTCACCTTCGCGAGCGCCATGCGCGAACAGCTCTAGAGCGCCGTGAGTATCGGGACGTTCCTGGGGGTCATGGCCCTCATGTTCGTCCTCGAGTTGCCCGACAAAACGATGATCGCGACAATCGTGATGAGTACGCGCGCGCGACCTCTCTCCATCGCGATCGGTGCTTCGGCCGGTTTCGTCGTGCAAATGGGCATCGCGGTGGCGGCCGGTGGACTGTTGACCCTGCTCCCGGGGCGCGTGAAGGACGGCGTGGTCGCCGCACTCTTTCTCGGCGGCGCGGCGTACCTGTTTTTCAGCAGCGAAGAGACTGCCGAGGAGAAGGGTGAGCGCGAGGCAACCCGCGAGCGGCGTTCGACGGTGCTGCGTGAAATCATCACGGCCTTCGGCGTGATCTTCGTCGGTGAGTTCGGTGACTTGACCCAGATCCAAGCGGCGACACTTTCCGCGCGCACGCACCAACCGTGGGGCGTCTTCTTCGCGGGCTCGATTGCCTTAGTCGTCGTGGCCTTCCTCGGTTCCTTCGGCGGTAAGTTTCTTCAGCGCTACGTGCCCCTCGAAAAGATTCGTTTCGTCGGAGGACTCATCTTCTTGGGGCTGGGCCTTTACACGCTGGTCCAGCTCTTCACGTCGTGAGTCGCCTCGACGAGTTGCTGAACTTCGCCGACACGGTGAAGGGCTTTATGCCCCGTTTGGAGGGTCTCGCCTTGCACGACCACGCGCGCGACGTCGCTCGAGCGCGACCCGGCGGCACGTGGCTCGAGATTGGCTCGTGGTGCGGCAAGTCGGCCGTCTACTTAGGCGCCGCCGCCGAAACGTCGAACTGCCTGCTCTACAGCCTCGATCACCACCACGGGTCCGAGGAGAACCAGCGTGGCTGGGCGTACTTCGACGAGTCGCTCGTCGACGCGCACGACGGCCGACTCAATACGCTGCCCTTCTTCCAGCGCACGATTGCCGTTGCGCAACTCGAGCGCACCGTCGTCGCGCTCGTCGGCCACAGTGAACTCGTCGCCGCGCACTTCGCCCAGCCACTCGACCTGTTGTTCATCGACGGTGGCCACGCGCGCGACGTCGCGTGGCGTGACTACGAACGCTGGACGCCGAAGGTCACGATGGGGGGCACGCTCCTCATTCACGACGTCTTCGAGGATCCGCGCGACGGGGGCCGGCCGCCCTACGAGATCTATCTCGACGCGCGCGACAGCGGGCGCTTCGTCGACGTGGCGAGCGAGGGCTCACTGCGCGTCCTTCGACGCGTCGCCTAGCGAGCCGCGCGCTCGCAGTTCGCTTCGGCGACGTCGGGCGCCGGAGCGAGGAACTCGTGGCGAAACAGCCCCGCGGCGGGTGAACCAGACGTCAACGCGTCGGCCGCTAAGAGCACCGCGGCGCTGGTGTAGGACGAGACCTCTCCGGCGGGGAACGTCTCGGCGCCGGGGTAGGCCAGACCCGTCCAGTACGCGCCGTCGTCACGACGGTGCCGCGAGGTGCACGCGAAGAGCTCGAGGGCGCGCGTGGTTTCGCCGAGGGCGTCGAGGGTCAGCACGCATTCGGCGGTCTCGGCGGCCGTCACCCAGTCGTTCGTGGAGACGCAGCGCACGCCGAGCCCCTCCATCACGTGGCGCTCCCAGCCGTCGGCGAGGCGGCGCTGGGCCCCCTCACCGCGCAACGCACCCGAAAAGATTGGGTAGTACCAGTCCATCGCGAACTCGTTCTTGGGCGCGAAGGCGCCGGGGTGACACGCGACGGCGTGGCCGAGGCGTCCGGCGCTCCACTCCCAATGCGGTCGCGCGAAGTCGAGCCGCTCCGCGAGCGCCACCGCGCAGCGCAGCGAGTGATACACCGACGACGATCCGGTTAACAGGGCGTACGTTTCGGGACGGCCCTGTGCGTCGAGCGACCAGCGAATCGTTCCGTCGTCGAGTTGCCAGCGCAGCACGAATTCGACGGCCGCTTCCACGACCGGCCAGAGTTCGACCACGAAGTCGACGTCGTCGCTCACGAGCAGGTAGTGAAAGAGTCCCGCCGCGACGTAGGCGCAGACGTTGGTGTCGAGACGCTGGTCTTTCACCTGGTGATCGAGGTAGTAGTTGAACCAACTCCCGTCGCCGTGTTGCGTGGCGGCGAGCCAGCGATAGGCCGCGCGCGCCTCGTCGAGATAGCCCGTCACGGTGAGCGCCATCGCGACTTCGACGTGGTTCCAGGGATCACAGTGACCCCCCGTAAACCAAGGAATCATGCCGTTCGCGCGCTGCAGCGCGGCGAGGCTGGCCGCGGTACGCGCGATCTCCTCACCGCTCAGGATTCCGGGCACCCCACCGGCGAGAAACGCCGCCGTGTTCACGCCGGTTTACGCAGGTAGAGCACGAGGGACTTCCCCATCAGTGGCGCCATCACTCGCTCAAGTGCTCGGGTCAATGGCGGCTTTTTCATGATGTCCCAGACCAAGAAGCGGTGGTAGAGCTTGACCAGTCGGTGCTCGTCGTTGGTCGTGCCCACCAGACACTTCAGCCACCAATAGGGGCTGTGGAGTCCGTGCGCGTAGTGATGGCCCGTCACCACCAGGCCCGTCTCGGCGAGGCGCTGTTCAATGATTGAGCGACGATAAATGCGTACGTGGCCGCCCGGCACGTTGTGGTACTCATCCGAGAGCGCCCAGTTCACCAACTCGGGTCCAAAACGCGGCACGGTGACGGCCATCGTGCCGCCCGGTCGCAGCACGCGCGCGAGCTCGCGCATGGCGGCGACGTCGTCGGGGATGTGCTCGAGCACCTCGGAACAGATCACGCGGTCGAAGGTCCCGTCCACGAAAGGCAGCGCGAGGGCGTCGCCCTGCACCGCGGTCGCGCGCGTCGTCGCGAACGAGAGTTCACCCGCCTCGGCCATGGCGACCAGGGTCGACACGACGCCGACGACCTCGTCGCGACCGGCGTCGAGGGCCACGACGTGGGCCCCGCGTCGCGCGGCCTCGAAGGCGTGCCGACCAAAACCGCAACCCAAATCCAAAAGGCGATCACCCTCGCGCAGACCGAGACGGTCGTAGTTCGCGGTCAACATCAGTCGAAGCTCATCGAATCGGGAAGTGGCTGGTGGCGCAGAATCGCGTCGTAACAGGCCGCGGTGCCGCGCGCGGTCACCTCCCAGGTGAATCGTTGCATCACGCGTTCGCGTCCCGCGTGGCCGAGTCGCTCACGCAGCGCGGGGTCGTCGAGTAGCTCGCGAATCGCGCTTACCAATGCTTCGGGGTTGTTGGGCTCCACTAACAAACCCGTTTCGCCACTCTCGCCCACCACTTCAGGTAGGGCACCCCCCGTCGTCGCCACCACCGGCACCGCGCAGCTCATCGCCTCGATCGCCGGCAGTGAGAAACCTTCGTAGAGGCTTGGGACGATCGCGACTTCAGCCTCGCCGTAGAGGCGCGCGAGCTCTTCATCACTAACGCCCGAGATGGTCGTCACCACGTCACCGAGCCCGAGACGCTCAATGGTCTTCGCGACGCGCCCCTTCGCTTTGGGCTGTCCGATGACCAAGAGTTCAATGTCGCGCTCGGTGCGCAACTTCGCGAGCGCCTCGAGCAGGGGAACCAGTCCCTTCATCGGCACGTCCGAACTCGAGGTCACCATGAGGCGGCCCTTCTTCTTCACCACGTCGTCGTACGGTCGAAACACCGTATGGTCCACGCCGACCGGCACCACGGTGAGCCGTTCGAGCGGTACTTGCATCTGAGCGTTGATGTCAATTTTGGAGTTGTGCGAGACCGTCAGGACCGCGGGAAGCTGCCGCGCGACGCGCACCTGCATACGCAAGAAGCCAAACCAGCGCCTCGTCGTGAAGCGCCGCCACGGGGTTTCGGCGTGATCCAGCGCGATCGAGCGATCGACGGTGATGGGGTGATGCAACGTTTCCAGTAAGGGCCAACCCCAACGGTGGAGTTGCAAGATGCCCGTACCCAAGCACTGATTGTCGTGGATCAGGTCAAAGTCACTTCGTCGGTGACGCAAGATTTTCGCGATTCGCTTGGAGTAGGCCAACGGCTCGCCAAAGCCCGCCGACAACATGACCGCGAACTCGGTGACGTCGGCCCACGAGGTGAACTCGCGTCGCGCGGGGACGCGAAAGGGGTCCGGGTCGCGGTAGAGGTCGAGCCCGCGAACCGGCGTGAAACCCACGCCGTCGTCGAGCTCGGGCCACGGCGGCCCCGCGAACACCTCAACGGAGTGTCCGAGGTTGACTAACTCGCGCGTGAGGTGGCGCGTGTAGACGCCCTGACCGCCGCAGCGGGGATTGCCGCGGTAGATCAGGAATGCCACGCGATAACCACCGGGCGCGGGCGGCCGCGGCGCCACGTGCGCGGGCAAGGTGATGGTCGCTGAACGGGCCCACGAGGCCTTGGTTTCAGCAATCGTTTGACGAAGGGAACGAGCCACGGACCGACTTTCAGAGGGGTCCCCTATTCTCGCCGAAGTTCAAAAGCGACACAACTCCCCCGTCGCCCGACGTCGCGCAGTGACTACGCTCTTGCTTTATGGATCTGACCTACCCCGCCGAGGCCGAAGCATTTCGCGCCGAAATCCGTCAGTGGCTCGAGGAGAACTTGCCCCCCGGTTGGTTCGAACCCGGCTTTTCGATGAGTGACGCGGAGCGCAAGCACTTCAACGAGACCTGGACCGAGAAGCTCTTCGCGGGTGGCTGGATCTGCGCCGGCTGGCCCACCGAGTACGGCGGGAAGGGCCTGTCACTGATGGACCAGGTCGTGCTCAACGAGGAGTTCGCGAAGGCCGGCGCGCCCATGCGC
This sequence comes from Acidobacteriota bacterium, assembly GCA_028873575.1. Lineage (GTDB taxonomy): Bacteria > Actinomycetota > Acidimicrobiia > Acidimicrobiales > RAAP-2 > RAAP-2. The sequence goes on from JAGWHY010000029.1 coordinate 5,336, forward strand.
GCCGACTTCTTCGGCGACACCTTGGTCGGTCCGACGATTCTGCAGTGGGGCACCGAAGAACAGAAGAAGGAGTTCATCCCCGGTATCTTGCAGGGCTCCATCGCGTGGTGCCAAGGCTTCTCCGAACCAAACTCCGGATCGGACCTCGCGAGTTTGAAGACCACTGCGGTGCTCGACGGCGACGAGTGGATTATTAACGGCCAAAAGGTGTGGACCACCCAAGCTCAGCACGCCGACTACGTGTTCTTGCTCACGCGCACCGACCCGAACGCGCCCCAGCACGCGGGAATTAGCTATCTCTTGGTGCCCATGCACCAAGAGGGCGTCGACGTTCGCCCCATCACGCAGGTTGACGGTTCGGCGGAGTTCAACGAAGTCTTTTTCACCAACGCGCGCTGTCCTAAGGACAACGTCGTGGGCGGCGTCAACAACGGTTGGAAGGTCGCCATGACGACGCTCGGCTTCGAACGAGGATCGTCCTCGACGACCGGCTACCGTCGCTTCCTGAAGGAGTGGGAGACCATCCTGGCCGAGGCGAAGCGCCTCGGCAAGACCGAGGACCGCTTGACCCGCGACGCGCTCGTCAAGAGTTGGCAGAAGGTCAAAATCATGGAGATCAACGGGTACCGCTCTCTCACTGACGCGATTAATCAGACGCACCACGCCGCGTTGCTCGGCGCGTGCAACAAGATGTTCTGGTCCGAGACTCACCGTGACACGATGGAGCTCGCGCTCGACGTGCTGGGCATGGAGGCCCAGATTCTCACCGGCAAGGGCGTCAGCGAGGGTGGCCCGCTCAGCAACCGACGCGGTCGAGCCGACTACCCGGTGTCGGAAATTCAGGCCTCGTTCTTCTTCTCGCGCTCCGAAACCATCTGGGGCGGTACGGCGGAGATTCAGCGCAACATCATTGGCGAGCGCGCCCTCGGACTGCCCAAGGAGCCCAAGCCCGCCGCGTCCTAGCGCGAGGTGAGGACCGGTAACTGACGACGTGCCGCGCGTTGGCCCAGCAGTAAGAGAACGCCCGTAACCAGCGCGAGCGTCGCGCCCACGGAGATCGCGACGCGCGGATTGGACGTGCTCGCGATGACGCCCATGAGTGGCGCGCCGATTGGCGTCGTTCCCAGGAAGGCGATTGAGTAGAGGCTCATCACGCGTCCGCGCATGTGCTCTTTGGAGTTCAGTTGGAGCAGTGCGTTCGCGGTCGACATCATGGCGATAGAGAACGCGCCGGTCGGCACCAGCGCGAGCTGGGCCAAGTGAATTGAGGGGGCCAACGCCGTCAGATTCATCGAGACGCCGAACCCCAACGCGAGCAGCGCCAACAGTTCCATCGTGGGCCGTGATCGGTACGCCACCGTGAGTCCGCCCACGACCGCACCGAGGCCCATGGCGCCCATCAAAATCCCGTACTGCGTTGCGGTGTGCTCGTGAAAGGTGACCCGCGCGAGTAGCGGCAAGGTCACGGTGAAGTTGTACGCGAAGGTGCCGAGCACCGTCACGATTACCAGCACGTTGCGTAACACGGGGGTTTCGAAGGCGTAGCGCAGCCCGAGGCGAAGTTGACCCTTCTCGCGCGCCACCGTGCGCATCGGAATGAACTCACTCGACTGCATCATCCACAGCGCGATGAGCACCGCCAGGAACGAGCCCGCGTTGGCGTAGAAACACGCGGCCGTACCCAGCGTGGCGATGAGGGCCGTGGCGACGCCCGGGCCCACCAATCGACCGGCGTTCATCAGCACGCTGTTCAGGCTCACGGCGTTCGCGATGAGGTCGCGCCCGACCATCTGCTGCACGAACGCCTGGCGGGCGGGGGTGTCGAAGAGGTTCACGACGCCTAGACCTAGCGCGATGGCGTAGACCTCGCTCAACGTCACGTGACCACTCGAGACGAGCAGTCCCAGGGCCAGGGCCAGCAGTCCCGCTCCGCTTTGGGTGAAGTAGAGAATTCGACGCTTCTCAAAACGGTCGGCGAGGAGACCGCCGTAGGAACCCACCAACAAGGTCGGAAGAAACTGCAGCGCGACCGCGACGCCAAGATCGACCGTGGACCCCGTGATCTGCAGCACGAGCCAGCCTTGGGCGACCGACTGCATCCACGTTCCCGAAATCGAAATGAGCTGGCCGATGAAGTAGAGCCGAAAGTTGCGCACACGAAGGGCCGCGAAGGTGCGCGCGCGAAAGGTTCGAGCCGCGCTCATTCGTCCTCCAAGAGCGCTTCAAGAAAAGCGACCAACTCCTCGGCGTGCGCCTGGTCGCGCGCCGAAAGCGCGGCCAGGCGACGCTCGAGGAACTCGGTCTTGCGTTGGCGGATGCCTTCGAGTTCGCGTCGCCCCTTGGGCGTGAGGCGAACGCGCGTCGAACGACGGTCGAGGGGGTCGCGCGAGGTTTCGATAAGTCCGAGCGTCGCCATACCGCGCACAATCTTGGTGATGGACGGTGGCCGCACTTGCTCGGCGACCGCCAGGTCGCCCAACGTCGGCTCCTGGAGTTTGTTAATCGTCGCGAGCACCGACGCCTGCGTCGGCGTAATCGCGCTTAAGGACGTCGCGCGGAGACGTCGGTGCAGACGCGTGACCGCCCGACGCAGCCTCGCGGCGGTGTCGGTGGTCGTTGTCGTGTCATTCATTAGTTCACCTAACTAAATAATAACACTCGGTCGAGAGTTCGTGACGAGAGGTGTCAAGAGTTAGAGCGTGCGGTACCGCGGCACGTAGCCGCCGGTACCCAACAGCATGGAGCCTTCGAGGTCGTCGGTCTCTTGCACGTCGCCGATCACCTCGGTCACCCAGGCCAGGCGGTCCTTCAAAATCCTGGTGACGCCGCCCTGGATGGTGTCGCTCGAAATGGCGCAACTCGAGCAGGCACCCTGGAGCTGCACCTCAACGACGCCGGTGTTGACGTCGGCGCGTAGCAACACCAAGTCACCGCCGTCCGCCTGCACCGAGGGGCGCATCAGATCCATCAGCGCGTTCAGGGAGTTCAGCCGGCTCGCGCGCTCTTGTTCAGTAAGTTCCACTCCCCCAGTCTGCCGTACGAGGCCCCGAGCGTGACCTCAGCGCTGGCTACGATGACGATCAATGACCGACGACCAGTGGTTTAGCGACCCCCAGCACATTGACCTGTCCGACATGGACTTCTGGCGACGACCCTGGACGCAGCGCGAAGCCGCCTTTCGCGCGCTGCGCGCCACGCGCCCCCTCGCCCACTTCGACGACGCGGTAATGGCCGACAGCTCTCTCGACTTTCCCCCGGGCAACGGTTACTGGGCCCTGACACGCCACCGCGACGTCGCCGAAGCGTCGCGTCACCCGGAAATCTTCCTCTCGGGGCCGGGCGCGGTGTCGCTACTCGATCTACCACCGGAGATGGTCGAGTACTTCTCGGGCATGATCTCCACCGACAACCCCAAGCACGCGCGACTACGACGGATTGTGTCGAACGCCTTTAATCCCCGCAACGTCCGTGCCGTCGAGGACGCGATTGATGAGGTCGCGCGCCGAATCGCCGTTGGGGCGCGCGACGGCGGAACGGGTGACTTCATCACCGACGTGGCGGCGCCCTTCCCGCTCGAAATCATCTGTTCCATGATGGGCGTACCCGCGAGCGAGCACGCGACCGTGCTGCGATGCTCCAACGTGATCTTGTCCATGGGCGATCCCGACGTCATCCCCCCGGGTACCGACCCGATTCTGGCCCTCCTGGAAGCGGGGGCCACCCTCACCGCCCTCATGGAAGAGCTCGGGAGTTTTCGCATGGACCACCCCATTGACGACATCACGAGCGCGCTCGTCAACGCTGAGATCGAGTCAGAGAAGCTCACGAAACAAGAACTGGCGTCGTTTTTCATCTTGCTCGTGACGGCGGGTAACGAGACCACGCGCACCGCCCTGGCGCACGGTCTGCACGCCCTCAGTCAGCACCCGGACCAACGCGAGCTCCTGGCGCGCGACTACGACGCGATCGCCAAAACGGCGACCGACGAGATGGTGCGCTGGGCCTCGCCGGTCATTTGGATGCGGCGAACCCTCGCCCAGGACTACACGCTGTCCGGCGTCGATCTTCAGGCCGGCGACAAGGTAGTGCTGTACTACAACTCGGCCAATCGCGACGAGGACGTCTTCGACGACCCGTATCGTTTCGACGTAACGCGTACGCCGAATGACCATTTCGGTTTCGGCGCCCCGGGTCCTCACTTTTGTTTGGGCGCGCATCTCGCGCGTCGCGAGATCACGGTGATGTGGCGCCAACTCCTCGCGCTCTCACCCACGATTCACGAGACCAGCGCCCCCGTCCAACTCGAATCCAGTTTCGTGAACGGCATTAAGCGCCTCGCGTACGCCTTCTAGGGCGCGGCGGCTTCGTCAAAGGCGCGCAGCGCGCGTGGACCCCAAACCGTGCCCGGTCCTCCATTCATCATGATGGCGACGCCGGCCATTTCGGCCACCTGCTGGCGCGACGCGCCCGCTCGGTGCGCGCCGCGCGCGTGGGCGACCAGACAGCCGTCGCACTCGCGCGTAATGGCGATTGCTAACGCGATGAGCTCCTTGGTGGCCACGCTCAGTTCGCCCTCGCCCATCGCGGCCTTACTCATGTCGGCGTAGCCCCGAAGAACCTGAGGGATGAGTTCGCGCAGCGCCAAGGCCGGTTCGCGAAGTTCTTCTCGAATCGCGTGATTGTGCTCCATAATGACCTCCTCGCACGAGCCTAACGAGCCATCGCACCGGAACTTCCTAGACTGAGCCCGGTGAGCGTGATTGACGGCCTCGTAGACCACAATCGCGCCTACGTCGCGTCCCACGGCCACGTGGAACTGCCCACGACGCCGCAACTGCACCTGGCGGTACTGACCTGCATGGACTCGCGGCTCGATCTTTTCGGTGCCCTCGGACTACACCTTGGTGAAGCCCACTTGATACGTAACGCCGGCGGCGTCGCGAGCGACGACGCGGTCCGATCACTCTTACTGAGTCAACGTCTCTTGGGCACCACCGACGTCATGGTCATTCATCACACCCGCTGTGGCCTGAAGTCCTTTGAAGAAGAGACCATGCAACAAGAGCTCGAGGATGAGTTCGGCTTTCGCCCTCCCTTTCGTCTGGGTGCCTACCGCGACGTCGACCTCGACGTTCGCCAAACGGTCGCGACGCTACAGGCGAGCCCCTTCGTCGTCACGACGAAGATCCGGGGCTTCGTCTTCGACGTGGACGACGGCGCGCTACGGGAAATCGACCTCTAAATCCTTCTTGAATCCCTCGTGGGACGACTGAAACCCGTGCGCCAGGTAAAACCGGTGCGCGTCGTGACGAACTTTATTACTGGTGAGCTGTAGTCGGTAACACCCCGCTTCGCGCGCGAGGCGTTCGGCCTCGGCGACGAGCGCGGCGCCCGCGCCGCGACCGCGAAATTCGGTTCTCACGAAGACCGCCTCGAGTTCGGCGCACCGTCCACCCGCGTGGTGAAAGTGCTGCAAGATCATGAGTTGGCACACGCCCACGACTTCACCGTCTACCTCAACCACCAAAATTTCGTGGCCCTGTTCTCGAGCGCGTCGCGCCGCGCGCACGTATCGCTCGGGTTCTTCGGGTCGTTCCGCCTCCGGTGTTCGCGCACCATCGAGTATGGCGCGCACCGCGGCCGACACGTCACGGTCCTCGAGTGGGCGAACCAGCACGCGAGCCCTAACTTCGCGGGTCAATCGGGGTGAGCACGCCCACGGCGTCTTCGATCACCTCGGCGGCGTTCAAGCAGAGGTCCTCTCGAAAGAGGTCACCGATGATTTGTGCGCCCGTGGGCAACCCGTCGGCCACGCCCGTTGGTACGCACACGGCGGGCAGGCCCAACACGTTGGCCGGCAGCACGAAACGGAAAAGTTCCACTACCTGCATCGCCGTCTCCGCGCTTTCGACGTCAAAACCGTGGGGGAAGGGAGGCTGCGTCCACGTCGGACCGACGATCAAGGGGTAGTTCGTCATGAAACGCCGCCAGGCGCTCGCGACGCGATAGCGGGTCTGGTGCATGAGCGCGAGTGACTCGGGGGTTGGAGCACCAAGATCGACCGAGGTCAGCTCGAGGAAACGCCGGCCACCTTCGCCGAGGAGCGGGACGAGAAGCGGCGCGGCCACCGCCAAACTCGTCATCATCAACTCGGTCCAGGCGAGGTAGGACTCGAAGAGCATTGGTGGCTCAATCTCCTCGACCTCGTACCCGGCCGCCGCGAGCGCGCGGCCCGCGACGCGCACGCCCTCGGCGACCGCCGGATCGGTCGTGCCGCCGAAGGGCTCGGCGACGAGCGCGACGCGACGAGGACGTGACACCCCCTCGAGCGGGGCGTCGATGCTCTGGGGATCACCGGAGTGCGCGCCCATGAGGCTCACCAGTCCGCGTCGTACGTCCGCCACGGCGCGACCGAGCACGCCTTCAACCAACATGACTTGGGAGTTCAGTGGAAGGTCAATGGTCGATGAGGGATTGCCCTGGGGGATGCGCCCCCGCGAGGGCTTAATCGACGCCACCCCGCAGGCGTACGCCGGGTTACGCAGTGATCCGCCGATGTCGTTGCCGAGTCCAATCACGCTCATCCCCGAGGCAATGGCCGCGGCCTCCCCACCCGACGACCCGCCGGCGGTAACTCCGCGCCGCCAAGGATTGTGGGTGACGCCGTAGAGCGACGACTCGGTGTTGATCCTCAGTCCCAAGTCCGGCATGTTGGTACGCGCGAGCATCACGCCGCCCGCGCCTCTCAGTCGTTCGACGACGGGCGCGTCGCTCGTCGCCATGAAATCTTTCAGGGCGAGCGTGCCTTGCGTCGTCGCGTAGCCCGCGACGTCGATATTGGTCTTCACCGTGAACGGAACGCCGTGAAAGTCGCCGAGGGTCTCACCCGCGCGCTGACGTTGATCCGCCCGGTCCGCTTCGGCGAGCACGTCCTGCGGGCGCACCTCAACGACGGCGTTCACGTCGCCGTTAACCTGGTCAATACGTTCTAAGAACGCGGTCGCGACTTCGCGCGCGCTGGTCTCGCCCCGTCGAATTTTCTCCGCCAACGACGAAGCCGATTCACGCCACAGTTCACTCGTCATATTCCCCCTCGCCCAGCGATGGTAGCCAGTGGTGAGGGGTGGGTGCGTTAACGGTAACTCTCGGAGTGACGCTGCGTGCGCGTCACGATAACTCTCGAGACCACGAGCAGGGTAAGTACCATGACGACCAAAATCAGTGCCGCGTCGTAGGAGACGACGTGCGCCTCGGCGGTGGGCTGGTTGTAGTCCGTCCACACGTAGTACGTCAAGTACGCGACGGGGTGATGTAGCAGGGCAAATGACGGCAGCGAGTTCGTCGCCCCCGCCGTGTACAACAGTGGCGCGGTTTCGCCGCCGGCCACCGCGAGGGCGATCAACAGACCGGTCACGATGCCCGGAAGCGCCGACTTCAGAACCACTTTGCGCAGCGCGTACCCGACGGGCATGCCCAGCGCTTCGGCACCTTCGCGGTAGTTCGTCGGAACCTGGCGCAGCGCCGATTCAGTGGATTTCGCGATGTAGGGAACCACCATCATCGAAAGAATTAAGAGGGCCGGCAATAAGGAGAATCCCCAGTGCAGCCCTACGCACAGCGCGACGTAACCGACGTAGCCCAACACGATTGAGGGAAAACCACTCAAAACGTCGATGGCGAGACGAAAAATGGTCCCACTCGGACGACCGTTTTTGCGTACGTGCGCCAGCTCCGCCAGGTGAATACCGGCGAGGACGCCCACCGAACCGGCGAGGACGAGTACGCCGCCCATGATGACCAGGGTCCCGACGAGGGCGTTTTCGAGTCCCCCACTGGTGCCTTGGGAAAGCGTCGTAAGCACGCTCCATTGCCAATGGGGGACGGCGCGAACGACCACGCCGAGCACGAGCCAGAGCGCCGGCGCGATGACGAACAAAAGTGCCGCCAGAGTCGAAACACGAAATGCGCTCGACTTAAAACGTCGCCAACTGGTCTTGGGGTAGGACTGCGTCACGAGCGACACGATTACGACCGCCCTACTGGCGCGCTCATGGCCGAGGAGCGTCGCACGATGGAACGGGCGGCGAGATTGACGATCACCGAAATAACGGTGAGGAGCAGACCGGCTTCGGCCAAGGTCGAAATCGCGAAGCCGGTGCCGTCGGTCGCCGCGGAGTCGAGTTGGCTCACGATCGTCGCGGCAATCGTCGTCATCGTGCCGTAGATGTTCGACGACACGTGACCCAAAATCGAGCCCGAGACCATCGCGACCGCAATGGTCTCACCGAGAGCTCGACCCAAGCCCAGCACCGTCGCGCCGATAATGCCCGACCGGACCCACGGAATGGTGACCTGACGCGCGACCTCCGCGTCAGTGAATCCAAGTGCTTCGGCTCCCTCCTTGGGTAGCGCCGGCACTTGCTGAAAGAGATCACGCGTCGTCGAGGCGATGATCGGCACGATCATGAGGCCCAAGATAAGTCCCGACGTGAGTAAGCCCTCGCCGTAGCCCGTCGGACCACGAAAGTAACGCAGCACTGGCACGTTGGGCACGTGATTGGCGACGAGTGGATAGACGTGCGCGGCCAGGAATGGCCCTAACTGCAGGACTCCCCAGAGCCCAATAATGACGCTCGGGATTCCGGCCAGAATCTCGACGAAGAAACTAATGGGTTGCGCGATAGATCGCGGCAAGCGCTCGGTCAACGCGAAGGCCGTACCGATGGAGATGGGCAGCGCAATAATCAACGCGATGCCCGAGGTCTCGAGCGTGCCCGCGATGAGTGGCCACGCGCCGTACGCCGAACCCGCGGGGTGCGCGACGCCGTGGGTGTGCACGACCGCGCCGTAGGTGTTGCCCGGCAGCCAGGAAGAACTCGTGAGAAAACTTGGGCCGTTCACTTGCGCCGCGGGCCAGGCCTTTAAGGCTAAAACCACGATGACGAAGATCAGCCCCGCGAACGGCAGAAAGGACGCGACGCGGGCACTCACGCGCCAAAGCTGATCCTCGCGGTGACGCCGGCGCGCGTTCGCTCGCCGGGGTGGTGTGCCCCGGCGAGCGAACGTCATGGACGAGCGTGACCGACTCATTGCGTTGTCGTTCTCACTCGCCATCAGTAGATCTACTGGATCTGTTGGATCTGCTTCAGTGACGCGACGGCGACCTTGGTCGGCAGCGGCAAGAAGTTCACCTGCGCGAGGAAGCGGGTCGAGTTACCCAACTTCGGGTTGATCGCCCACTCGAGCAGTGATCGTACGGCCTTGGCGGTCGAGGAGCTCGACTGGCTCTTGTTCACGATGGCGTACTCGTAGTTGATGATGGGGTAGCCACCCTTGACGCGACCGTTAATCATCGAAATGGTCCCGTTCTTTGGCGTGATCTTCGCGTAGCCGGCCGCTTCGGTTGCCGCGGTCGCCTGACTCGGCAAGACGTAGGTTCCCGTTCCGTTGAGCAGTGACGCGTAAGCCATGCCACCACCCAGTACCTGGCTCAAGAAACTCACGCCGACGTAGGCGACGCAACCGGGCGTCGCGCCACAGCCCGACACCATGCCGCCGTTGCCATTTTCACCCAGCGCGTTGGGAATGCTCGGCCACGAAACGGTCGTTCCGTAGGCGATGCTGGAATTCCACGTCGCGTCTTGGCGCGAAAGGTACTGCGTGAAGAGGAACGTGTCACCGCTGCCGTCGGAACGGTGTAGCGCGACAATCTTCAAGTCCGGCAACGTCACGCCAGGGTTCAGCGCCGTGATCGCGGGGTCGTTCCAGTTCGTGATCACGCCTCGGTAGATCGCCGAAAGGATCTTCCCGTTGAGCTTGAGGTGCGCGTGCAGGCCCGGGATGTTGTAGGCGATTACCTGGTACGAGATCGCCAACGGAATGTTCATCAGCGACGGCGTAGCCGACAGCACGGACGGTGAGAGGTACGCGTCGGACGATCCGATGTTGACCGTGCCGCTCGCGGCGTCCGCGATGCCGGTGCCCGAACCCGTGCCGCCCGTAGTCAGGTTGACCTGTGAGAACTGGTGGGTGTAGGCGGGCGCCCAGATGTTCCACAACGGGTAGAGCAAGGTGCTGCCAGTTTCGGTGACGCTGGCCGACGGAGGTGTTTCGACCTTAAACGTCGGGGCACTTACCTTCTTCTTCTTAGTCGACGCCGACGCCACCGTCGCGACGGAGGCGACCGCGAACAAGACGGTAGCGCCCGTGAGCGCGAGCGACGTCGTCACGCGAACGGCCTTACGATTCATTAACTTCACTGCATTCCTCCTAGTAGGTGTCTTCGTCACGCTAAGCACGCCAGGTGAACCGGGCGTGACCTCGCGGTGATTCAAAACTGATTTCTCGGTTACTTTCGCGCGTCGTTCGTCACGCGAGGGAACGGCTCAGCCCATCAAGCCGTTCACGTAGCGTGCCGTGTCGGCTTCGCGTGGTTGATCAAAGAGTGACTTCGTTGGTCCGTGCTCGACCAGGCGTCCTTCGTAGAAGAACATGGTGTTGTCGGACACGCGGCGCGCTTGACCCAAATTGTGCGTCACCACGATCAAGGTCAACGCGGGCGTCAAGGTGCGCATCAGCGTTTCGACTGATTCCGTCGACAGTGGGTCGAGCGCCGACGTCGGCTCATCGAGCAACAACACTTCGGGGCCGACCGCGAGCGCACGCGCGAGGCACAGTAACTGCTGCTGACCACCCGAAAGGCGGTACGGCGAGTCGTTGAGACGATCCTTCACTGCGTCCCAAAGTCCGACCTCGCGAAGTCGCGTCTCGGCCACGACGTCCAACTGTTTGCCTTTCGCGATGCCGTGCGCCTTCACGCCGGCCACGACGTTGTCCTTAATCGACATCGGAAATGGGTTCGGACGCTGAAACAACATGCCCACCCGACGACGGATATCGAGAAGATCTTGATCGGCACCCCAAATACTTCGCCCTTCGAGCTTCACGTCACCTTCGTGTCGAAATCCGCGAACTTTGTCGTTCATCCGATTGAGCGTGCGAAGGAAAGTGGACTTACCCGAACCCGTGGGACCGATTAGGGCCGTGATGGTGCCACGCGGAAAGTTCATGTTGACGCCCGAGAGAATCGAGGTTTCCCCGAAACGCAGGTTGAGTCCGTCGGTTTGAATGATGTCGCGGGGGCGATTGCTATCCGGGTCTAGTACCTCCAGCACCGATTCAATCTCATCGGGGGAAATATCCGTTTTGCGCGATTCGTCCACGTTCAACCCTTAACTTTGCCTGACGTAGTCAAGTTAAGGAGCGAAGGTAAACGTTGCGTGACGAATTGGTTAGCTTTAGGTCACGAACGAATGAAACTTGGCCAGGATCTAGTCACAACAGCTGTCTCGCCAGCCACAACGCCCGCAGCGAAAGTGGGCGTGTTCGGGGTGCAGGTTTTCGCCGCAGTGCGGGCATTCCGTAAACACCGCGAATCGATTTACGCAGAGCGAGTCGTTGGTCGATGATGGCGTGGTCACGATTCCTATTCTGCGCCACCCGCGGCAATCGTGCGGTGATACCTCAGGACGGAGGACCGAGTTCGCCGCGGCGATAGTGAGTTCGACAGAGAACCTGGTAGTGCACGTCACCCTCGTCGACGTCGCCAATCACGAATTGGCTCCCCTCGCGCGCAACGGCGCCGTCCACCACCCGAGCGTTACAGCGACCTTTTTGACCACACCAGCACGATGAGGTGAGCGGCAGCTCGTGGGCCCAGTCGGCGATCGCGAAGAGCCGCGCCGAACCAGGAAAGATATTGAGCAGAAAGTCGGCCGAAAGGCCAAACGCGTGGACGTCAATGGCGAGTTCGTCCACCACGCGAGCCAGCTCGTCTATCTGCGCCACGCTCGCGAACTGCACCTCGTCGATGACTAGCACCCGCACCCCGGCCTCGACGAGGGACGCGACGTGCGCGGATAAGTCGTGGCCCGACCGCACGGCCTCGGCGTCCGCTTCCACGCCAATCCGACTCGTGACGCGTCCTTCGGGACTGCGATCACCGAACGTCCACAGGGCGACGTCGCTACGGCTTTGGCGCAGTTGCCAGCACAGTTGCAACGCCAAAGTCGATTTTCCCGCGGCCATGGTGCCATAAGTAAAGGTCAATTCCGCCACGACGCTCCTCTGAGTCGGCCCACGATATCGCTTCGGGTACTCGCCGTCACGCTCGAGACCTAACATTGCGAAATGGACCTCGTCGTGCGACCCGTCGCCTACATTCGCAATGATCGAGCTGAAGCGCTCGACGACCACTGGGACGAAGTGATCTCAACGGTCGAACTCGCCCAAGACGTACCGAGCGAGGCCCTGCGAGGTCTCGAAAGCTTCAGTCACGTCGAAATTATTTTCTTCGCGGACTGGGCCGAGGACGTCCCGCCCGGGCCCTGGCACCGCCACCCGCGGGGCAACGTGGACTGGCCCGACGTGGGCGTCTTCGCCCAACGCAACAAGGACCGCCCCAATCGCATTCTGCTCTCGACGGTCGCGATTGAGTCGCTCGACGAACGTTCGTTTCGCGTTCGCGGACTCGACGGAATCGACGGCACGCCCGTGCTCGACATCAAGCCCGTCTTTCGCTGGAGCGTGCCGCGCGGAGAGCTGCGCGTCGCGCCCTGGAGTGAAGAGCTCGGCGAAAGTTACTTCTAGTTTCGTTGAATAAAGGCGTTGAGGACCGCGGCGAGCTGCGGTCCCTCGTCTTCTTGGAGAAAGTGTCCGCCTCCGACGATGGTGGTGTGCGCCTGACCCTGCGCACCCGGCACCTCGTCGCGAAATCGCCGATCGCCACCTCGAGTGATCGCGTCGCCGTCGGAGAAACACGTCAGAAAGGGTCGCGTGAACGTGCG
>JAGWHY010000068.1 GCA_028873575.1 Acidobacteriota bacterium
CCTGGACGCCTTTCGCGCGGCCCTTCGCCTGGGCGTGGACGGGGTTGAACTCGACGTGCGTCGCTGCGCCGACGGGGCGCTCGCCGTGCACCACGACGAGGCGTGCGAAGGTCGACTCATCGCCAAAACGCCCTACCGCGAACTACCCGGCTACGTGTGCACGCTGGCCGAGGCGTTGGCGACGCTGGACGAGGTCGAGGTCAACGTTGAGATCAAGAACCTGCCCCACGAGAAGGGCTACGACGACTCCGGCGCGTTCGTGGACGCGATCGCGCGCACGGTGATCGACGCGCGAGCCGGCGAGCGCGTGCTCATCTCGTCGTTCGACCTGGCGACCTGCGTGGACGTTCGCCGGCGCTACCCCGAGATCGCGGTGGGCTGGCTCTTGCACCAGGTCGCGGTCGTCGACGCCCTCGCCCCGGCCCTCGAGCACGGCTTTCGCGCGCTGCACCCGAACTACGCGAGCGTCGGGGCCGCGGAGGTCGCGCGCGCCCGTGACGTGGGAATCGACCTCAACGTCTGGACCGTGAATCATCGCCGGGACCTGTTGCGCTTTACGCAGTGGGGGGTGGCCGCGCTCATCACGGACGAGCCGGTGACCGCCCTCGCGCTCGGCCCGGGCGCGGCCTGATTCGTACTGGTCGGTAATGGCCTAGATTGTTGGCCATGAACATCGTCGTCTGTGTCAAACAGATCCCCGACCCGGCCGCCCCCCAGTCGTTTGACGCGTCAAACAATCTGGATCGCTCGGGCAAACTCATCCTCGACGAGGCCGACACCTACGGCGTCGAGATGGCCCTGCAACTCGTCGACAAGGCCGGCGGCGGTGAGGTCACCGTCGTCTCCATGGGCGCGGCCAATGACGTCGCGGGACTGCGCAACGCGCTCGCCATGGGCGCGGCCAAGGCCGTCATCGTGAGTGACGAGTCACTGCGCGGTACCGACGCCCTGGGGACCGCGAAGGTCCTCGCGAGCGTGATTCGCCGCGACCCGCCCGACCTCGTGCTGTGCGCGACCGAGTCCTCCGACGGCTACACCGGCACCTTGCCGGTGCAGCTCGCCGAACTGCTCGCCATGCCGTCGATCACCTTCGCCAAGGCCGTGACGGTTGAGGGCTCGAGTGTGAAGGTCGATCGTCAAACCGAGTCGGGCTACGACGAGGTGACCGCGCCGCTGCCCTGCGTGGTGAGCGTGACCGCGGGCGTCGTCGAGCCGCGCTACGCGTCCTTTAAGGGCATTATGGCCGCCAAGTCCAAGCCCCTCGAGACGCTGAGCGTCGCGGACCTCGGGCTGGCCGGCGAGGTTGGCGCCGGTGGCGCACGCCAAACCATCGTCGACGTCGTGGCCGCGGAGTCGCGCCAGGCCGGCGAGAAGTACGTCGACGAGGGCGACGGCGCGCAGAAGATCGTCGCGTTCCTCGAATCCATCAAAGTTCTTTAGGAGTTCGTCATGACTGTTGCTTCCCTTTGGATCGTGGCCGAGCCGGCTGAGGGCTCCTTCACCACGACCACCCTCGAGCTCTTGAGCCACGCGCGCACGTTGAGCTCGTCGATCAGCGTCGTGACCTGGGGCGCGGGTGCCTCACTGGCCGCGCAGGCCGGTGAGTTCGGCGCGACCACGCTCTACGACGTCGGCGATCTTGGCGCTGCCCTCCCGGGCGCGCCGGTCGCGGCCGCGATCGCGGCGCTCGTCGCGGCGAAGGGCGCGCCCGACGCGATCCTCATCCCCACCTCCTACGACGGACGCGACGTCGCGGGGCGCCTCTCGGCGCGCCTGGACCGCCCGGTGTTGACCAACGTGACCGGGCTCGTCGACGACGGCGGCCTCATGACCGAGCACCCGGTGTTCGGAGGTACCCAGATCGTTCGCGCGCGCTTCACTGGCGAGGGTCCCGGCCTCATCGTCGTACGCGCGAAGTCCTTCGCGGTGGAACCCGCGGGCGGCGCGCCCGCGGCGGTCGAGTCGGCGCCGGTTGGTGAACTCGGCGCGCTCGGCGCGGCGCGGGTTGTCACCTCGCACGTCGAAGAGCGACAGGGACCCAAACTCGAAGAGGCGCCGGTCGTGGTCTCCGGCGGTCGCGGACTGGGCGAGGCGTCGAAGTACGCGTTGATTGAAGAGGCGGCCAAGTTGCTTCACGGCGCCGCCGGCGCCAGTCGCGCCATCGTGGACGCCGGGTGGGTGCCCTACTCCCACCAGGTTGGTCAGACCGGTAAGACCGTCAAGCCGACCGTCTACCTCGCCTGCGGCATCTCGGGGGCGACCCAGCACATGGTCGGCATGATGGGCTCGAAGAACATCGTGGCGATTAACAAGGACGCCGACGCGCCGATCTTTCAGATCGCCGACCTCGGTATCGTGGGCGACGTCCACCAAGTGCTCCCCGCCCTGATTGAGGCGCTGCGCGCCCGAGGTTAGGGTGCCGGCGCGAACGGTGGCAGGCGCGTGGCGAACGAGTAGACGGTTTCGATCGCGTCGTCGCGCGTAATTTCGTCGGCGTCGAGTAGGTCGTAGACGCCCAGAAGTGCGTTAAACGTGGCCCACACCGCGGCGCTCGTGCGCGCCGGCACGGGTTGGGGACCGTACACCACGCGACACCAACGAAGCGTCACGAGGCCGCGCAAGGTGCGCACGGTCTCACGCAGCTCGGGCCGCTCGGATTCGAGCCCGCCAAAGACGTAGCGCAGGAGACGCCGGTCGCGCAGGGGCAGATCAACGCTGATGGTGATGGCCGCGCGCAACGCGGCGGCGGGGTCCTGACCGTCGCGCTCGAGTACCTCGTTGATCGCGACCTGCAAGTGCGCGAAGCGCGCGCGCAGAATCGAGCGCACCAGATCATTCACGTCGGCGAAGTGGTGGTAGGCCGTCTGGCGAGTGACCCCCGCCTCGACGGCCAGTTGCGAGATGGTGAGCTGTCCCAGTCCGACGCGGTCGACGAGCTCGAGCGCCACGTCGAGGAGCTGTTGCCGGCGAGCGTCGGCGCGTAGGTACGGTCGCTTAATCGGCGCGTTCGCTTGATTCGCGTTGGTCGAGAGGTCGGGCGTCATGGAGGAATCAGTCCTTTGAATCAAACACTATGTATTGTTTAGCGAAACGTTAGTGGTGTTGTCCACTGAATTGAACGTGTCTTTCCAGAAAATTTATCCATCAACAGGGAAATGGCGGAGAAAATTGACACGACCGGCGTTTTGGTGGCGCGCGCGATGACGTTCGCGCGCCCCGCGACGACGCGCGCGCGTGGGCCGCGAACGCGCCCAAGGGTGATTCGCCCGTGGTTCGGGCACGGCCCGGCTTTTCTTTAGGCTGGGAGCGCCCCTATGAGACTTGACCACGCCAGTCACGCCTACCGCTGGTGGACCCTCGGCGTGTTGTCACTGGCGCAGTTGATGGTCGCCTTAGACGCGACGGTGATCAACATCGCGCTGCCGCGCGCGCAGATCGACCTCGGCTTTTCGTCCGCGAACCGGCAGTGGCTCATCACCGCCTACGCCTTAGCCTTTGGCTCGCTCATGCTCCTCGGCGGGCGCGTCAGTGACCTCTGGGGCCGTCGGCGCGCGCTGTT
>JAGWHY010000030.1 GCA_028873575.1 Acidobacteriota bacterium
ACTACGGCTCGGTCTACCATCACTTCGGATCTCGCGAAGGGGTCATTGACGCGGCGTACCACCTCATGTTCACGCGCCTCGTGGCCGAAGACTTTGAGAACGTTTCAAACGTTATGGAGAACGCCACGACGTTTGAGGAGTACGTCTTTAGCATCATCCCCTTGATCTCGTCGGTTTCGTCGGGTGAAGAACGTCGCGCGCGTCGGGCGCTTCGGGCGCGGATCGTCGCGGCGGCGACCACGCGACTTGAGCTACGCGTGTTGATTGCGCGCTCCCAAGCGGAGCACACGAAGACCTTGGCGCGCCTCGTGCGATTCGGCCAAGAGCGCCAGTGGTTGCGCGACGACGTCGATCCGCAGTTCGTCGCGGTGCTGCTCCAGATTCTTCTCTTCGGACGCGTGCTGGACGACGTCTCGCTCACCCCCATCAGCGACGATCTTTGGGAGCGCAACGCGAGTGTCTTGTTCGTTTCGATGTTGACGAACCCCTTGGCCTAGCGACGTCCTCGTCGCTGTGGTGAACTGGCGACATGGTCCTTCGCCGGCTACTCGTGGCCCTCGCGCTCGGGGTGGGCGTGGTCGTCGCCGTTACGCCCCTGCACTGCACGCGCGGCGTCATGCCCGTCTCGACGCCGTGTGACGCCGGCTCATTGTCGTCGGCATTTCGTGGTCCGCTCAAGCTCGTGCGTCTGGATAACTACGGCTGTCAAGGAACGTGGGCGTTCGCGTGGGCGACGATTGGTCACGGGAATGACCAGGTCGGCGTGACCGAAGTGCTGCACTTTAATCAGGCGACGTCGCGCTGGGACTTCGCGTCACGCGCCGTGGTGTGCGTGGGCTCCACGTTGCCCACGAGCATTAATCGATTGGGCTGTCATTCCAACTAGAACGGTGTCGCGGCGCGACGTACGCCGAACGTAAGGACAGTCACCTACGCTGAGGTGGTGCGACGTCGGGGACTGGCTTCACTAGCCTGGGCGTCCGCCCAAGATCTTTTCGACCAGCGCACCGCGTTCGGGCGTTTGGCGTTGGTGCACGTCATCATGATGGCCGGCGACACCATGGTCACCGTGTCGCTCGCGGGCTCACTGTTTTTTTCGGTTTCCCCCACCGAAGCGAAGAGCAAGGTGCTGCTCTATCTCTTGATCACGATCGCGCCCTTCGCGGTCGTCTCACCGGTTCTCGGACCGCTCATTGACCGCTCGGCCAACGGGCGGCGGATTTTGGTCGCGATCTCGGCCGTCGCGCGCGCGCTGTTGTGCTGGTCCATGGCCCAGCACCTCAATTCGTTGTGGCTCTTTCCCGAAGCGTTCTTGGTGCTGGTTTCGTCCAAGCTCTACGTCGTCACGCGTGGGGCGCTGGTGCCCGAGATGGCGCGCACCGATCAATTTCGCGAGCACGCGGCCCAGGTCGGGTCGGCCGGTTGGCCCAGTGACAGTGGTGCCGACGAGGAGGGCTACGCCGGCTTCAACGCGCAACTGACGTTGCTCGGAACGTTCGTGGGGTTGGTCGCCGGTTCCGTCGCCGCCGCGCTCTTAAAGGGCGTGAGCGCGGCGAGCGTGTTGTTCGTCGCGGCGTTCGTCTTCGCGACGGGCACCGTGGCGAGTCTGCGACTGCAGCGCCCGGTCAAGATCGTTCGCGACCAAGTGAGCGGATTGAGCCAACGCGAGCGCGACTACCACGCCCTCGCGCCGCTCGGCAATCGAGAAGTCGCCTGGGGACTGGGTGCCGCGGCCCTGATGCGTTTTGGCGTGGGATTCGCCACGTTTCTGTTGGCCTTTGGACTTCGTCGCGAGCACGCCGGACTGGGATGGTTCGCCGGCGCGCTGGCCCTCAGTGGGGTGGGGGCGCTCCTCGGCTTGGCGTTCGTGACGCGCCTGCGACGGCGCCTCAGTGAGTCGACATTGTTGGCCCTCGCCCTGGTCATGACGGGCGCCGGCGCCTACGTGGCTGGTCAACGCGCCGACCTCGTGGCGCAGGTGATCTTGGCGGGCTGGATTGGACTCTGGGCCGCGGTGGCTCAGCCGAGTTTCGACGCCATCACGCAACGCCACGTCGCGCCCGGCGCGCAGGGTCGCACCTTCGCGCGTTTTGCGGTTCGCCAGCAGTTGCTTTGGGTCGTGGGCGCGCTCGTGCCGGTCGCCGTCGCGCTCTCCTTTTCGCTGGGCGATCGCCTACTCGCCTACGTACTGGTCGCCGGAGGGCTCTTCTACGCCGTGGGCCGAAGGTTCGGCCGCGTCGCCGTCTGACAATCTTTATGCTGGACGCACAATGGCGTACGCACCCAAAATGAAAAACGGCGCCGATCTCGCGCACGTGGTGATCATCGGCGGTGGATTCGCGGGCGTCGCGGTGGCACGGGGCCTCGCGAAGAAGAAGGTCCGCGTCACCATCATTGACAAGCACAACTTTCACACGTTCTTGCCGTTGCTCTACCAGGTCGCGACGGCCGGCCTCGAACCGGCCGACGTGGCCTACCCAATCCGCACGATCTTCGGCGACGCGCCCAACGTTCGTTTCCGACACGCCAAAGTGCGTGAGGTCGATCAGGCACACAATTGCGTCCTGCTCGAAGATGGCTCGGAGCTGGCCTACGACCACCTCGTCGTGGCGACTGGCGCCACTGCGTCGTACTTCGGCATTCCGGGCGCGTCGCGCTACGCCCTCCCGCTTTACTCCTTGGCCGACGCCCGCAAACTCCGCAATCGTCTGCTGCTCTCACTCGAGCGCGCGGACGTCCAGGCCGAACACGCCTCGGTGGCGCTCAACTACGTCGTGGTGGGTGGTGGGCCGACGGGCGTCGAGACCGCGGGCGCGCTCTCCGAGCTCATCGGCGTCGCGATCAAGCGCGACGGACTGCAACTCGACGCGACCAAGGTTCGCGTGCGACTGATTGACCTCGCTCCACGATTGTTGACGGCCTTTCCGGAGTCGGCGAGTAAGTACGCGAAGAAGGAGCTCGAAAGCATGGGCGTCGACATCGAGTTCGGGCGCAGCGTCGTCGAGGTCGAAGAGCACGCCCTTCGCTTCGCCGACGGTGAGCGCCTCGAGGCGGCCGCGGTGATTTGGGCCGCCGGCGTGACCGCGTCGGGTACGCTCGCGACTGATCTGCAGGCCTCGTCGGGACCCGGCGGGCGCGTGCGCGTCGCCAGCGACCTGCGGGTGCTTGAAAGTACCAACGTCTGGGCGGTCGGTGACGGCGCGGCCGTGCCCGACGGGAACGGTGCCTACTGTCCGCAACTCGCGCCGGTCGCCATTCAGTCGGGCAAGCACTGCGCGCGACAGATCGTGCGCGTGTTGGCCGGTCAAGCGACCGAACCCTTCGTCTACAAGAACAAGGGCATCATGGCGACCATTGGTCGTCGCGCGGCGGTCGCCAAACTGCCCGTCGGTGGCGTGATACGCGGCACGTTAGGTTGGCTGGCCTGGCTCGGCCTGCACCTGTGGTATCTGGTGGGATTTCGTAACCGCCTACGCGTCATGATCAACTGGACGTGGCGCTACTTTGACTGGCCGTCGGGTCCGCGACTCATCGTCGCCGACGCCGAAACCGCGGACTAGGCGAGGCGCGCCTCGAGGTCGTCCACGAAGGCGGCCAACTTAGGTGGCAGACGGTCCCCGAACTGCGCGTAGTGCTCGCGCAGACGCGGCACCTCGTCGCGCCACTCGTGCTCGTGCACCGTCAACAACTCTTCGAGGTCCGCGGGCGTGACGTTGAGGCCCTCCACGTTGAGGGCGTCGGTCGTGGGCACGTAGCCAATCGCCGTCTCCTTCGCGTCACCCCGACCGGCGGTGCGTTCAAAGACCCACTCGAGCACGCGAGAGTTCTCGCCGTAACCCGGCCAGAGCCAGCGACCGTCGTCACTCTTGCGGAACCAGTTGACGTAGAAAATCTTCGGCAACTTGTCCTCGTCAAAGCGCTCCGAAAACTGTAACCAGTGCGCGAAGTAGTCGGCCATGTTGTAGCCACAAAAGGGCAGCATCGCGAAGGGGTCGCGGCGCAGGTTCCCGACCGCGCCGGTCGCGGCCGCGGTGGTCTCCGAGGCCATGATTGAGCCCAAGAACACGCCGTGATCCCAGCTTCGCGACTGAAAGACGAGTGGCACGACGCTCGCGCGACGACCACCAAAGAGGATCGCGTCAATCGGCACGCCGGCCGGGTCTTCCCACTCGGGGGCGATGGCGGGGTCTTGTCCGGCGGGCGCGGTGAAGCGAGAGTTCGGATGCGCGGCGGGCGTGCCCAACTCCTTACTCCAGGGCTGGCCCTTCCAGTCGGTTAGACCGGCCGGAGGTTCGCCCATACCTTCCCACCAGACGTCGCCGTCGGCGGTGAGGGCCGTGTTGGTGAAAATCGTGTTGGCCTCGATGGAGTACATGGCGTTGGGATTGGTGTCCATGTTGGTGCCGGGCGCCACGCCAAAGAAGCCGGCCTCGGGATTGATCGCGTAGAGGCGACCGTCGGCCCCGGGCTTCATCCAGCAGATGTCGTCACCGATGGTCTCGACCTTCCAACCGGGCAGCGTCGGCACCAACATCGCCAGATTCGTTTTGCCGCAGGCACTCGGAAAGGCGGCGCTGACGTAGCGCGACTCGCCCGCGGGGTTCGTGAGCTTCAAAATCAACATATGTTCGGCCAGCCAGCCGGCGTCGCGCGCCAGCACGGAGGCAATGCGCAGCGCGAAGCACTTCTTACCGAGCAGCGCGTTGCCGCCGTAGCCCGATCCGTAGGAGATGATTTCGGCGGTCTCGGGAAAGTGCACGATGTACTTGTTGTCCGCGTCGCAAGGCCACGGCACGTCGGCCTGACCCTCGGCGAGCGGGGCGCCGACGGAGTGCAGGCAGGGCACGAACTCACCAGTGTCGCCCAGCACCTCGAGCGCGCCGCGACCCATGCGGGTCATGATCCTCATCGAGACGGCCACGTAGGCCGAATCGGTGATCTCGACGCCGATGTGGCTGATGTTTGACCCCAGGGGACCCATCGAGAACGGGACGACGTACATCGTGCGCCCCTTCATCGATCCCTCGAAGAGACCTTTGAGGGTCGCGCGCATCTCCGTGGGGTCGGTCCAATTGTTGGTGGGACCGGCGTCAATCTCTTTCTCGGAGCAGATGAAGGTACGGTCCTCCACGCGGGCCACGTCGCCCGGGTCCGACGTGGCGTAGTAGCTGTTCGGTCGCTTCGCGTCAGAGAGTTTGGTGAAGGTGCCGTTGTCGACGAGCAACTGGCAGAGCGCGTCGTACTCTTCGGCCGATCCGTCGCACCAGTGGATACGATCGGGAGTAGTGAGCCGTGCCACTTCCTCCACCCACTCGATGAGCTTCTTGTTCTTGGTTGGGTACGTCACGAGTCCCTCTTCCGTACGACCGATTTCGTCCCGTTACGAAATCGCACTGTAAGTTGCCGTCATGAACGTACCGGCGGACCCAACCAATCCCTTACGGGAGCTCAGCCGGCACGAAGATGACCTCTTGGAGCGTATCGGCAAAATCGTGTCCGAGCGCACCATCGTGCGCGGCGAGCGTCACGTGGGCGACGACGCGGCGGTGCTGCGACCGTTGGTGGGCGAAGCGATCGTGTCGACCGACGTCGCCGTGTGGGGCGTGCACCTCGACGCTGAACTCTTTTCACTGCGCGACCTCGGCTTTAAGGCCGTCGCGGCCGCGGTGTCGGACCTGGCGGCGATGGGCGCCCGCGCTCGCGCGCTGGTGCTGGCCGTGGTCGCGCCGGCCGGGACTGACCTGGAAGAGCTGCACTACGGCGCCGCCGACGCGGCGCAACTAACGGGATGTCCAATCGTCGGTGGCGATCTTTCGCGTGGGGCGCAGGTGAGCGTCGCGGTGACGGTCCTCGGTGAGTGCCCCGGTGGTGGCGCGGTGTTACGCAGTGGTGCGCGTCCCGGTGACGAAATCTTGGTTACCGGCCCTCTGGGCTCGTCCGCGGCGGGACTGCGTCGTCGTCGTGCAGGCGCGACCTTGAACGATGAGTTAGTACTCGCGCACCGTCGACCGTGGCCGCGCCTGCGAGAAGGAATGGCGGCGCGCGACGCCGGGGCGAGCGCGATGATGGACCTCAGCGACGGCTTGGGTCTTGATCTTCACCGCCTGGCCGACGCGTCGGGGGTGGGCTTTGAACTCGACGACGTGCCGGTCGCCAGTGGCGCGACGCGCGACGAGGCCACGAGTGGCGGCGAGGACTACGAACTCATCGTCACGACGAGCAACGCCGCGCGACTGCGGCTGCTCTTTCACGACCGGGGGCTGCGCGCACCCCTCACAATCGGGCGCGTGGTCGAACGTGTGGAGCGACGTCTACTACGAAACGAACCCTTCGAACGAAGGGGCTTCGAGCACGAGCTCTAAGAAGTTAGGCCTCGACGCGACGAGCGGGCTTGGTGACCTTGCCCGAGCGAAGGCATCCGGTGCAGACGTTGAGGCGCTTCGGCGTGCCGCCGACGAGCGCGCGTACGCGCTGAATGTTCGGATTCCAGCGACGCTTCGTGCGACGGTGCGAGTGCGAGACGTTCATGCCAAACGAGGGCTTCTTGCCGCAGAGTTCGCAGACTGATGCCATGGTGACGTATCTCCTTCGCGTCGGGGCGAACGTCGCCCCGGGCCCTCAATTAATCGAAGAGCCATTGTAGCATCGCTACCGATGACCACCACCACGACGCTGTCGGCCCAGGACCTGCGCGTCGCGATGGCGACCTTTGGCCAACTGCTCTCGAGCCACCGCGAGGTCATAAACCGCCTCAACGTCTTTCCCGTTCCCGACGGGGATACCGGCACGAATATGGCCCTCACCGTCGAATCGGTACTCACCGAGCTGGGCCGGCTCGACGACGACTCACTGGCGGCCACCACCCACGCCATCGCTCACGGATCGCTGATGGGCGCGCGCGGGAACTCTGGCGTGATCTTGTCCCAACTCCTGCGCGGACTCGTCGCGGACTTCGCGGGCGAGAGCGTCAACGCCAAGCAGTTGGCCAGCGCGCTCGAGCACGCCGACGAACTCGCGCGCCAGGCCGTCGCGCGCCCCCTAGAGGGGACCATTCTTTCGGTCGCGCGCGCCGGCGCGAAAGGCGCGCGCGCGAACGACGCGAACTTAACGGCACTGGTACGCGGCGCGCGCGATGAAGCCCGCGTCGCGCTCGCCTTCACGCCCGAGCAGTTGCCGGTTCTCAAGGAGGCCGGCGTCGTCGACTCGGGCGGGAGTGGTCTCGCGCTCTTTTTCGACGCGCTGTGCCACGTCGTCGCCGGCGACCCTCTTCCCGAGGCGCCGCCGGTCGAGTCCTTACAGGACTTCCACGCCGCGGCGATTCCGGTGGCGGGGGCGGTCGACGAACTGCGCTACGAGGTGATGTACCTGCTCGACGCCGACGACACCAAGATGCTCGACTTTCGACGAGTCTGGGAAGGGCTTGGCGACTCCATCGTGATCGTTGGTGGTGACGGTCTCTACAACTGTCATATTCACACCGACGACGTTGGCGCCTCCATCGAGGCGGCCCTCGACGCCGGTCGACCCCGTCAGATCCGCGTGACCGATCTCGCCGAGCAGGTTCTCGAAGAGCGCTGGGTGCGCGAGGCGCACGCCCTCGACGAGCCCGACGACGCGGGCCCGCCGCCCACGACCGCCGTTGTCGCCGTCGTGGTGGGCGAGGGCGTGGGGCGCATCTTTCGCTCCCTGGGCGTGCGCCAGCTGGTGCGCGGGGGACAATCAATGAATCCTTCGACCGCCGACCTCGTGGCCGCGGTGCGCGCGACCGGCGCCGCCGAAGTCGTGATTCTGCCCAACAATAAGAACATCGTGGCCGTCGCCGAACAGGTTGACGTGTTGGTCGACCAGCGCGTGGTGGTGGTCGCGACGAACTCCATTGTCGAGGGTTTCGCGGCGCTACTCAACTACGACCCCGACGCGACGGGTGAGGAGAACCAGCGCGCGATGCGTGAATCGGCTAGCCACGTGGTCGCGGGGGAGGTGACGCGCGCGGTGCGCGACACGGTGACGGCCGCGGGCGAGGTCCGCGTCGGTGATTGGATTGGCCTCAGCGCGCAGGGCGTGGTCTCGATTGCCGACTCGTTGGTCGGCGCGAGCGCGCAGCTGCTCGAACGGATCATTCGACCCGAGCACGAACTGCTCACGATTATTGAGGGCGACGGGTCGTCACCCGCGGACACCCGACGCCTGAGCGATCTCTTGGCCGACGAGCATCCGGCGCTTGCCGTGGAGGTGCACCACGGTGGCCAGCCGCTGTACCCCTACTTCTTCGGGTTCGAGTGAGCGAAGCACCGGCGCGTCCCCTTCGCGCGCTCGGTGACGTGCCGGTCAGTCACCTGCGCCACATCGGTGAAAAGCGCACCGCCGCCCTCGCGTCAATGGGCATCGACAACGTCTTTGATCTGATCACGCACTACCCACGTCTGCACGTTGATCGCACGCGCCGCGCCGAACTGTCGGAACTTTCGGTGGGCGAGAGCGCCGCCGTCTTGGGCGAGGTGACCAAAGTCGCGGCCCGGCGCACGCGAAACGCGCGCGCGCTGGTTGAACTAAGTGTCAGCGACGACGGGGGATCGTTTCGCGTCGTCTTCTTCAATCAGGCGTGGCGCGAGCGTCAACTCCCCGTGGGCACCCAGGCGCTGTTCTTTGGCACGGTCGGGGAGTACCAGGGTCGTCGCCAGATGACCAACCCCATCGTGGACGTCATCGTGGGTCCCTCGGGCGAGTCGCGCGACCCCTCACGCGTGGGGCGCATGGTCTCGATCTATCCGGCCTCGGGTAAAGCGGGCCTCACCAGTTGGGAGCTCGGTGGATTCATCGAAGAGTCGTTGCGCCGCGCCGGACCGTTGCTCGACCCCCTCGACGAGGACACGCGAGCTCGTTTTTCATTGATCGACCGTACGGCGGCCTATTTTCAGTATCACCTGCCGCGCGAGCGCGACGACGTCGCCCCGGCCAAGCGACGTCTGATTTTCGACGAGTTTTTGCGCCTCCAGACGCTCATCGCCCTGCGACGTCGTTACCTCGCGACCCACGCGCAGGGGATCACCCACGACGCCGACTTGACCGACCTGGAGGTCGCGCCGGGCGCGCTGACCTCAACGGACGACGCGCTGGTTCGCCGCTTTTTGGCCGGTCATCCCTTCGCGCTCACGGGCGCGCAGCGCCGCGTGCTGGGTGAGATCTTCACGGACCTCGCCGCCACGTTGCCCATGAATCGTCTCCTGCAAGGTGACGTGGGATCGGGCAAGACCTTGGTGTCACTCGTCGCCCTGCTCGCGGTCATCGACCACGCTCGTCAAGGCGTTTTGATGGCGCCCACGGAGGTCTTGGCCGAGCAACACGCCGCGGCGCTTCGCCGCGACGTCGCGGACTTAACGGTGCACGACCCGCGCGCCCTCGGCGGGTGTCGACCGGTGCGCGTGGCGCTCCTGAGTGGCAAGACGCGCACCAAGGAGCGTCAGGAGATTTTGGCAGGTCTCAACGAGGGCGCCGTCGACGTGGTGGTAGGCACGCACGCGCTCTTGAGCGACGACGTGCGCTTCGCGTCGCTCGGGTTAATCGTGATTGACGAGCAGCACCGCTTTGGGGTTGAGCAACGCGCCACGCTGCGCGACCAGGGAAGGGTGCGCAGTCGCGAGGGGCGTGATCCCGATCTTTTGGTAATGACCGCGACACCGATTCCGCGTACCGCGGCGATGGTGGCCTTTGGCGACCTCGACCTGTCGGTCATTGACGAACTGCCCAACGGACGCCTCGCTATTCGCACGAGTTGGGCGCAGAGTGACGACGAGGTCGCGGCCTGCTGGCGTCACGTGCGCGACGAGGTGGCCGCGGGCAACCGTGCTTTTGTCATCTGCCCCCTGGTTGAGGGCTCGGCGCGGGTCGAGGCCACCAGCGCGGTGGACGAACGCACGCGCTTAGCCCTCGGTGAGTTACGCGGACTGGCGGTGGGGCTCTTGCACGGGCAGATGAAGTCCGACGAGAAGGAGGCCGTCATGGCCAGCTTTCGGGCCGGTGAACTCGACGTCCTCGTCGCGACCGTCGTCGTCGAGGTTGGCGTGGACGTGCCCGAAGCGACGGTCATCGTGATCGAGGACGCCTGGCGTTTCGGTTTGGCCCAACTGCACCAACTGCGCGGACGCGTCGGACGTCGTGACGCGCAGAGTTACTGCTACTTGTTGGGCGACGCGCCGAGTGAGGAGGCGCGAACGCGCTTGCAGGCGCTGGTGGCGACGAACGACGGTTTCGACCTGGCTGAGACGGACTTGGCCCTGCGCGGTGAGGGCACCCTGCTCGGCGCGCGTCAAAAGGGGCGCAGCGATCTTCGTTTAGCGAATCTGCGCCGCGACGAGGCGCTCCTGCGTGACGCCCAGACCTTGGCCCAGGAAATTGTGCAAGCCGACGGTGGGGCGCTCGAGGTTCTGAGCGACGAGCTGCGATTGTTCGTGGACGACGACGAGGCGAGCTACCTGTTTAAGTCGTGACGCGAAAGGCCCTACCCTGGTGGGGTGCGCGTAATCGGTGGCAGTGCCCGTGGACGCCCGCTGAAGGCGAAACTGCCGGCGACGGTGCGGCCCACGACGGACTTCGCCCGCGAGGCGATTTTTTCTATGTTGGAGAGTCGTGGGGGACTCGAGGACCTGGTCGTAGCCGACCTCTACTGCGGATCGGGCGCGATGGGAATCGAGGCGCTCTCACGCGGCGCGAGCAAGGTCTACTTCGTCGACGCCGATCCGGCCTGCCTCGCCGCCGTGCGCGAGAATCTCGAGCCCTTCCACTTGGCCGGTGAGGCGATTTACGTCCGCGCCACGCTGCCGCTGTGGAGCCCGCCGGGCGACCTCGACCTGGTCCTGGCCGATCCGCCCTACGGTCCCCTGGACGTGGCGAGCGTGCTGCGTGGCGTGCGCGCCGAGCGCGTGGTCGTCGAGAACGACCACCACGTCGAGGCCCCCGAGGGCTGGTGGGTCACCAAAACCAAGCGCTACGGCACTACGCTCGTAACAATGCTGGAACCCGCGCCCGCCGAGGACGCATGACGGTCGGCCTCATCCCCGGCTCGTTCGATCCCTTTCACAACGGCCACCTCGAGGTGGTCGAGCGGGCCTCACGCATCTTCGATGAGATTGTGGTGGCCGCGATCCGCAACCCCCAAAAGTCCGAACCGCTCTTTGACCTGGATCAGCGCCGCGAGATGATCGCCGAAAGCTGCGCGCACCTGTCCAACGTCCGCATCGTTTCGATCGCGACGCTCCTGGTGAACGTGGCGCGTGACGTGAACGCGACGTCTATCGTGAAGGGCCTTCGGGCGGTGTCGGACTTTGAGAGTGAGTTGCAAATGGCCCAGATGAACCGTTCCCTGTCGGGGGTCGAGACGCTCTTTCTCCCTTCGAGTTCGCACACGTCGTTTATCGCGTCGCGCCTTTTGCGCGAGGTCGCGCGCTACGGCGGGGACGTCTCGAGTTTCGTGCCGGCGCCGGTGCGTCAGCGCCTCGACGCGAAATATCCGCAGGTGAGCTCGTGAGTTACGACGACTTCAGCGAACCGGCGGCGTTTGCCGCCGGCGGACACGCCCGGCGCGACATCGAGGCGGACCTGCGCGACCTCATTGAGTTGGTGGCCAACGCCAAGCAGATGCCCTTGTCGAACTCGGCCCTGGTGTCACGCGACGACGTGTTGAACCTGCTCGAACAGGCACTGCGCAACATCCCCGACGAGATTCGCGAGGCGCGCTGGGCCCTGCGTGACCGTGAGGAACTCATGGCCAGTGAGATGCAAAAGGCGCAGCAACTCATGGATCAGGTGCGCGCCGAGGCGGCGCGCATGGTCGACAAGACCGAAATCGTGCGCCAGTCGCGGCTGCGCGCCGACCAAATCATCGCCGAGGCCCAGGCCCGCGCGCGTCAAATGATCAACCAGAGCGAGGACTTCATCGACGGCAAGCTCGGGAGTTTCGAGATTGTGCTGGAGCGCTTGTTGCGCACGGCGCGTTCGGGTCGTGAACGACTCAGTGCGCAGGGGCTGCCGACCTCGTTGGTGAACGACGAACCCGTCGAGGCGTACTTCGCCCCCGAGGCGCCACTGGACACCTACGAAGAGCGCCCGGCGGAGGCCCCGTCCTCCTTTTTCGATCAGGACGCCTTCTAGCGCGTGCGCTCGCCCTACCTCGTCTCGGTCGCGAAGCTGCTCCGCGACGTTCCCTCCACGCTCGAGGTGCGTTTCGAGGCACCCTTTGACGAGCCGCACGAGTTCGCCCCGCGCGGCCCGGTCGAAACCGACGTCTTTCCCGAAGCGACGGTCGAAGTCGCCGTGCGCCTGGAGAGCTTCAGCGGGGGCCTACGGGCGAAGGGCCGCGTCGCGGCCCCCTGGCACGGGGTCTGCCGGCGCTGCTCCACGCCCGTACTCGGGCGCAGTTCAGTTAGTGTCAACGAGCGCTTCGTGGACGAGCGCGGTCCCGGCGACGACGAGGCCTACCTCATTGAGAACGACCTGGTGGACTTGGCGCCCCTGGCGCACGACGCGATTTTTCTCGATCTACCCCTCGCCCCGCTGTGCCGCGAGGACTGTCGGGGGCTCTGCCCTCAGTGCGGGACGGACCTTAACGAGGCGACCTGCGACTGCGCGGCGCCGGTCGACCCTCGGTGGGCTACACTTGATGGACTCCAATTGAGTGACCCTGAGTTCGACGATTGATCCGTCGCCCACCGAAAGAGAAGATCGATGGCAGTTCCTAAGCGTAAGACCAGTAAGGCCAAGGGCCGAAGCCGTCAGGCCGCCAACTGGCGCCTGGAGCGACCGGCGCGCAGCGTGTGCCCGCAGTGCGCTACCTCGAAGTTGCCCCACGTCGTGTGCCCGAACTGCGGTTGGTACAAGGGTCGAGTAGCGGTCCAGGTTAACTAACTTGACGTTGCCCATCGCCGTTGACGCGATGGGTGGCGACTTTGCGCCAGGTGAAATTATCGCCGGCGCGCGTCGCGCCCTCGACGAACTGGGACTCGACGTCGTCTTGGTGGGCGTCCCCGATTTGATGGGGGACCCGCTCGGCCTCGACGTCGTCGCCTGCAGCGAGGTCATCGCCATGGACGACGATCCGGGCGGATCGGTACGCAAGAAAAAGGACTCCTCGTTGGTCCGCGCCGCCGAACTCGTTCGCGACGCTCGGGCCAGCGCGATGGTCTCGGCCGGCAACACCGGCGCGACGATGGCCTCGGCGCTGTTGCGCTTTGGTCGCCTGCCCGGCGTGTTGCGACCCTGCATCGCGACGCCGCTGCCGAATCCCGGCTCGACGCCGGCGATCCTCGTCGACGCGGGCGCGAACGCCGAGTGCACGCCCGAGATGCTCGTGCAGTTCGCCCAACTTGGTACCGCCTTCGCCCAAGCGCACTACGGGATTCGCGAACCCAAAGTGGGCCTGTTGTCCATTGGCGAAGAGTCGACGAAGGGTACGCCACTCGTGAAGACGACGCACGCCCTGCTCGCCGCGACGCCTGGTCTGCACTTCGTGGGCAACGTCGAGGGTCGCGACCTGATTCCGAGCCCCGTGGACGTCGTGGTGACGGACGGCTTTACCGGTAACGTCGCGCTCAAGACCCTCGAGGGGGCGCTGCGCTTCGTGTTCGCGACCCTGCTGCGCGTGGTGGACACGAACGACGAGACGCGCGCCGCCGGCACGGCGCTGTTCGAACACCTGATGCCGGTCGTGAACGAACTCACGCCCGAGCGACAGGGCGGCGCGATGCTGTTGGGCCTCGAGGGGATTTGCGTCATCAGTCACGGTTCGTCGAACGCGACGGCCATGATGAACGCCATCCGGGTGGCCGGCGAGTTGGTCGCCGACGGGGTCGTCGACAAGATGCGTCTCGCTATCAGACCTGATGAAGGCTGAGATTCCTGAGGGAGCGTCCGGGGAATCACTAGATTGGGAGGCGTCAAAGGAGGGGTCATGACCGACGCTCAGGCGCCACTGACTCGGGCCGGTATTCTCACGCTGGTTACCGCACAACTCGCCGAAATTCTCGAAAAGAATCCGAGCGACATCAGCGAGGACGCGAGTTTCACCGATCTGGGGGCCGACTCGCTCGCGCTCATCGAACTGGTCGAAGCGCTCGAAGAACATCTCTCGACCAACGCCGCGGGCTTTCACATCGACGACGAAGACCTTGAGGGTCTCACGTCGGTGCGCGACGCCGTCAACTACGTGGCGAACAAGCTGCAGGTCGCCTAGGGGCTCGTGAGCCTCTCGGTCTCTCCACTCGTCGACCTGGCCGCGCGCGTGGGCCTGTCGCCCACGAGCGCGCTGTTGACCACGGCGATGACGCACTCGAGCTACGCGGCCGAACACGGCGTGACCTCGAACGAACGACTCGAGTTCCTGGGCGACGCGGTGGTGGACCTCGCGATCGCCGATCTCATCGTGCGTGACTTCCCCGAACTCGACGAGGGAAGCGGCTCGCTCGTGCGCTCCAAGGTCGTGAACGAGTCGTCGCTCGCCGAAGCGGCGCGCGTGCTCGCGCTCGGCGCGGTCGTGCGCGTCGGTAAGGGCGTGCAGAAGGAGAACGGCCGCGAACGGCCCTCGCTGCTCGCCGACGCCTTCGAGGCGCTCGTGGCCGCGATCTACCTCGAGTGTGGGTACGAACTCGCGCGCGACTTCGTCCAGCGCGCGCTGCGCGCGGACGTCGAAGCGGCGCTCACGGAACCCGGCGCCGTGGATCCCAAGACGCGCCTGCGCCAGTGGAGCGAGGCGCGCGGGCGCGGGACGCCGCGCTACGAGGTCACCGCCGACGGCCCCTCGCACGCGGTCACCTTCGAAGCCCGCGTGTTCCTCGTCGACGAGCAGTGGGCGGTGGGTCACGGACGATCGAAGAAGGCGGCCGAGGCCGACGCCGCCCGACGAGCGTGGGAGCGACGCGATGCCTGAGTTACCCGAAGTGGAAACCGTGCGCGCCTCACTGGCGCGCGATCTGGTGGGCAAGAAGGTGAAGTCCGCCGCCGTCACGAACGGTCGCGTCGTGCGTCGACACAAGTCGGCCAAGGAGTTCCGCGCGGCGCTCGAGGGTCACACCATTAAGAGTGTGGAGCGGCTCGGCAAAAATTTGGTCGTGGGCCTCGACAACGCGTCGCACCTCGTCATCCACTTAGGGATGAGCGGCCAACTCTTGCGCGCGAAGGGCCCGAAGGACCCCAAACCCAAGCACACCCACGTCGTGTTCACCTTTACGCCGGCCGGTGAGTTGCGCTACGTCGATCCGCGCACCTTCGGCGAGCTCTACGTCTCGACGCCGCCGAGCGAAGGCGAACCGGTGGAGATTTCGAAGTTCGCGCGTCTCTCGATCGGGGGTGAAGGACTCGCCCTGCGTAAGGTCGTCCCCGAACTCGCGCACTTGGGCCTTGACCCGCTCGAAGATCAAATCGGCTGGGACCGCCTCGCGGCGGTCCTGCGGTCGCGGACCACGCCGCTGAAGACGGTCCTTACCGACCAGGACATCATCGCCGGGATTGGCAATATCTACGCCGACGAAATCCTCTTCGCGTCGGGACTGCGCTTTGATCGACCCTCGGACTCGCTCTCCACGATTGAGATTCGGCGACTGCACCGGTCGACCATTGAGATCTTGAACGAAGCCATCAAACACGGTGGTTCGACGTTGGACGATGAGCAGTTCGTCGACCCCGACGGCAAGCCCGGTGGCTACCAAGCCTTCCATCAGGTCTACAACCGCGAGGGACTGCCCTGCTTCGAATGCCGGACCCCAATTGAGCGAGTGGTCTTTCGCCAACGATCGACATTTTTCTGTCCGAAGTGTCAGAGCTAGTTCCGGACGGCTTCGCCACGATTGCTAGCGTCGTTGCGTGTTTCTGAAGCGTCTAACCATGAAGGGCTTTAAGTCCTTCGCCGACAACACCGTCCTCGAGTTCGAGCCCGGCGTGACCGCGGTCGTGGGGCCCAACGGTTCGGGAAAGTCCAACGTGGTCGACGCCGTGACCTGGGTCTTAGGCGCGCAGAGCACCCGCGCGTTGCGCAGCGCGCGCATGGACGACGTCATTTTCATGGGCACCGCGAACCGCGCCGCGCTCGGACGCGCCGAGGTGTCGCTCACCTTGGACAACTCCTCGAAGCGTCTGCCGGTCGACGGCGCGGAAGTGACGATCTCGCGCACCCTCTTTCGTAACGGTGACTCGGAGTACGCGATCAACGGTACGACTTGTCGGCTCTTGGACGTGCAAGAACTACTCGGTGACTCGGGCGTGGGTCGTCAACAGCACATGATCATTGGTCAAGGTCAGCTCGACTCCATTTTGAACTCGAATCCTGAGAACCGTCGCGCGGTGATCGAAGAGGCGGCCGGCGTGCTGAAGCACCGTCGCCGTAAAGAGCGCGCGGAACGGCGCCTCGCCGCGACGCAGGAGAACTTGGAACGCTTGGGCGACCTCGTCCGCGAGGTTCGCCGTCAAATGCGACCGCTCGAGCGTCAAGCCGCGTCGGCGCGTAGCTTCGCCGACGTCGAGCAGGAACTTCGCGCGACGCGTCACGCCCTGTTCGCGACGCGTCTAGCCGCCTTCGAGGCGCGACGCGCCCAACTCGAATCAGAGCTGGCCGCCGCGAGCGAGCGTGAGCGCGCGTTGCGTCACGAGGTGGTGACCCTTGACGCGCAGGCCTCCGCCGCCGCCGCCGAAATGTCGTCGCGTCGTGAAGAACTGCTGGCCTCCTCACTGGGCAAACTTCAAGGGCTGGCCGAGCGCTCCCGCGGCACGGCGTCGCTAATTGCCGAGCGCGAGCGAGCGCTACGCCAGGCACTCGTCGCCTCCGCGGACGAAAACGTCATCGCGACGCTCGAAGCCGACGCCGCCCACCTGGCTGAGGATCTCATCGTTTTGGAGGGCGACGAGCGCGCGCTCGTCGCGCGTCGCGAGGAACTCATGACCGCACGTCGCGAACTCGCGGTGGCCGAGGCTGCCTTCGACGAGCGCTTCGCGGGCGACCCGTCACTCGACGAGGCCCAACTGGAGGCCGCGCGTGAGCGGCTCGTCCTCTTGGAGCGATCGCTCGAGGCGCTGCGCGACAACGCCGAACGCGCCCGCGCGCGACTCACCCAAAGTCAGGCGCGCGCGCAGGCGGGCGAGGACGAAGCTCGCGCGAACGCTGAGGAACTCGCGCTCGTCGGCGCCGAACGTGACGAAGTGGCGCGAGGACACGAAGCGGCGCGCGCGTTACTTAGCGACGCCGAAATCGCGCGCGAAGCCGCGCGGGTCGCGCACGCCGAGGCGACCGACCTCGCGGCGCGGGCCCAAGCGCGCGCGGAGGCCCTCGCGCGGGCCCTCGACGAACTTTCGGGCGCGGGCGGAAGGGCGCTGTTGGGTGGTCTTGACGGCGTCCTGGGCAGTTTTCTCGAACTTATCGAGGTTGAACCCGGTTGGGAAAAGGCCGTGGAGTCGGCCGCGGGCGCCTCGGCCGCCGCGACCGTCGTCAACGGACGCCACTCGGTGCGCGCGGCGTTGGCGACGCTGCGACGTGAAGGGGGAGCGGGACTTATCTTGCCCGTGGCCGAAGGAACGGTCGTGGTGCCGCCCGCGCCCGCGGGCACGCGCGCGCTGCGCGACGTCGTTCGCGCGCGGCCCGGCGCGCCCGCGCACGTCGCGACGGTGCTCGACGCGCTCTTCGCGCGCTGCTTCGTCGTGGCGGACTGGGAGTCCGGTATCGATCTTGCCGAA
>JAGWHY010000031.1 GCA_028873575.1 Acidobacteriota bacterium
AGCACCAGAGATCATCGCGGCTTTCACCGCGCTGGAGCGTCAGTTGGCCAGTCCCGAGGGCGACACTCAGACGAGCGAACCAGTGAGAAAAGTTCCACGCAGGAAATAGGTGGCTCGGACCGAGAGGGCGATTTCAAGGAGTGATCGCAATTCTGGTCATCAACTTATGGATATTCTGACCGCCAAGCGAATGGAGTCAGGCGGCGTGCCTCGCGAGTATGGATAACGAGCGAATATCAATGTCGAAAACGAATGTGCCGGTAGAATTGTTATGCCGCAAAGCAAATTCTTGTCTTCAGTGAAAAGTGGAGCATGAATGGAGCAAAAGGTGACGCTCCCGTAGCTCAGTATGGATAGAGCAATGGTTTCCTAAACCGTGAGCGCAGGTTCGAATCCTGCCGGGGGCACTTGTGAAATCTGCCGGGGGCACTTGAGGTGGGTGTGAAGCGGGACGCGTTAGCGATAAGACGTTTTCACGTTACGAATGACGACGAAAGCGACCTGTGCGGCGAAGCGAGAACTACGCGCTCTCGAACTCGAAGCTTCCACACCATTTGCGTCGCGAGAGTGCACCTTCAACAGATTCTTATCGACGTTTGTCGCGGCGTTCATTCATGAGCTCGACTCTTAAGCAGCATTCACTTCCTTCTTGACGCTCTCTTGAGAATCTCGCGCAATCTGTATGGACTACCAATCAAGGAGTCAATTATGTCTTTGCTCACCATCGTTCTTGAAGTTGGCCTCGCGACTGTTGGCGTCGCCGTCGCCGTGGGGGCGCTCTTCGTAGGTATGAGCGTCGACGAGAAGATCCGCGCCCACGACGAAGTGGCGACCCAGTCCACGCCCGAGCCAGTTGCGCCGGAGCGCGAGCTCGTCGCGGTCTAGGTCTCCTCTCGCCCCCCTCGAATACCTCCCCATCGAGGGGGCGAGAGGTATTTCATCTGAAAAGATGAGGCATGGCCATTACGTCTCTTCGCGTGGGATTCTTCACCGCGCCTCTGGTACTTCACGTCGCCGAGCAATTGGGTCGTTTCGCTGACGCGCAGCTCGCCATCGACCAAACGGCGGTCGTGTCGTCACCCGCTCAGTTCACCTCGTTAGAGGCGGGTGAGTTTGACGTCGTCTTCACGAGCCCCGACAACGTGCTCGCCTACCGGTTCTTGCCGGACAACCCACTCGGTCGGCTCTTAGACGTCACGATCTTGGCGGGTGTCGACCGGGGGCTCGGTCTCTCATTATGGACGAGGCCGGAGTTGAACGACGTCGGCGAGCTGCGCGACCAAGTGGTAGCGGTCGACGTACCGCAATCGGGTTTCGCGTTCGTCGCCTTCGCGCTGTTGGAGCGCGCGGGACTCACCCCAGGTAACTATCGCGTGGAGTCACTGGGTTCGACACCTCGACGAGCCAAGGCACTCGTCGAGGGCGCGTGCGCGGCCACGATTTTGAACGCCGGTAATGAGCTTTGGGCCGAGGGGCGCGGCTGTCACTTCGTGGGTGCCGCGCCCGATTTGGGGCCCTACCTCGGCACGGTCCTCGCGGCGATGCCCACCGACGACGCCGCGCAGCGTCGTGCGCGCGAACGATTCGTGGAGGTTATTTTGGCGACGTCGCGTGACCTCGTCACGGGAGCGCTCGACGAGGTCGCCCTGGAAGTGGCTTCACGAACTTTGGGCCTGGACGACGACGCCTCGCGCGCACACCTGGCGGTCCTACGCAACGCCGATAACGGTTTGATTCCGGACGGTTCACTCTCGCGCGCCGCGCTCACGACGCTCGTGACGCTTCGTCGACAATTTCGTGATCACGAGCAGCTGGACCTCGTCGAGCGTTCCCTTGACGACTTGAGCACCCCCGACCGATTCGTCGCGTGAAAAAAACTCACTAAGAAGTCGTCACGACGCTCACTAAGGTGAGCCATGGTCCAAAGACCGTACATTAGGGGGCAATCGTGACGACTCGTCAATGGGACGCACACCTTTCCGACGCCGTTCTGCAGGCGCGACCGCGGTGGGGAACGTTTATTGGGGGCGATTTCGTAAACGACGACGAGTCGTTCTTCGAAGTCCTTGAAGCCTCGAACGCTCGTCCCTTGGCCGAAGTCGCGGTGGCGAGTGAAGAGATGGTCAATCGTGCCGTCACGGATGCCCGTCGGGCCTACGAATCCACGTGGCGAAACCTTTCACCGAAGGAGCGCGGGGTCTTAATGCGGCGAGTCGCGCAGGTCATTCGCGAACACGCCGAAGAACTCGCCGAGATCTGCGCGCGCGAGGTCGGAAAGCCCAAGCGCGACGCGTGGCGCGTCGACGTTCTCTCGAGTCACTCGAGTTTCGATTACTACGCCGGCATCGCGGAAAACATCCACGGCGAGATACTGCACCAGGGTCCCATCGAGGCGCACGTCACTTACGAGCCGTACGGCGTCGTGGCCGCGATTTTGCCCTTCAACTGGCCCCCCATTCACTTCTCGAAGAAGTGCGCGCCGGCCCTCGCGGCGGGGAATACGGTCGTGATTAAACCCGGTGAACAGGCGCCGTTAACGGTGCTGCGCTTGGTCGAACTCGCCAACACCGTTTTGCCACCGGGGGTTATTAACGCGGTCAGTGGATTGAGTGCGGGACCGTTACTCGCGTCGCACCCACGCGTCGAGCGCATCTCCTTTACCGGGGCGACCGCGACGGGACGACGGGTCATGGAAAGCGCGGCGAAGAATCTCACCTTCACCACCCTGGAACTGGGGGGAAAGAACGCGCTACTGGTACTCGACGACGCCGACGTTGACGAGGCGGTGACGATCGCGATTGAGGGTATGTTCTACAACCAAGGCGAAGCCTGCACGTCCACGTCGCGCGTCGTGGTGCACGAGTCAATCTACGACGTCTTCAGCGAGAAGTTTGTCGAGGCGACCAAGCGTTTGGTGATTGGCCACCCCCTGGCGCCGAACACCGACATCGGACCCGTCGTCGACCAGCGTCAGTACGACCGGGTGCGCGGCTACGTCGAGCGCGCGCGCGACGAGGGAGCGACGTTGCTCTACGAAGGGGAACTGCCCGACGACCCCGACTTGGCGCAGGGCTACTACGTCGCGCCCACGATCTTTGGTGACGTGACGACGTCGATGACCTTGGCCCAAGAAGAGGTCTTTGGACCTGTCGCGGCCCTGATGCGTTTTCACGACGACGACGAAGCGGTCGCCATCGCCAACGACTCGCTCTACGGTCTGACGGCGGCCATTTGCACGTCGGACGTGCGCCGCGCCAGCGCGTTGGCGCCCCGGCTCGAAGTTGGCATGGTCTTCGTCAATAACTACACGCGACGTAATTTCATCGGCTCACCCTTTGGTGGCGTGAAGGGCAGCGGGTACGGACGCGAGTACGCGGCCGAGACCATGATGGAGTTCGTCCGGGCGAAGAACGTGCGTTTCCCCTCGGGGCACGGGACGATTCCCACCTGGCCACCTCGCGAGTAGAGCGTGGTTTTCTCTTCGTGCTCGTGAGCTTTAGTGGCCGAAGAACTGCCAGTGGCTGGCGTAGGGCGTGATCCATAGCGCGACTATTACGCCAAGAAGAACCGACCCCGCTTCGAGCCAACGCCGTAGCGTCGCGCCACCGACGTCGCGCCGCGTTCGTCGCACCCAGTCGAGCGGCGCGATCTTTGCCGTTTCGACGAGGTGGCCAAGGACGTGAATTGCCGTGGCACCGAACCAGAGCACGAAGGTGAGTTGGTGAAGTTGGAGAAGTTGGGGGTGCAGGGACGCCGGCGCCCCGACGATTAAGAGAACGCCGGTCGCGAGTACGGCCACCGTCAAAATGACGACGAAGGGTCCAAGCAATCGCAGCAACGGCGGCGGCGGGCCCTTGCGGCGATAGGCCGGTGACCCCCAGTAGTACTTCACGAAACGCCACGAGGTGGCACCCATCTTCGCGACGACGACCGGCAGCACCAGCATGCCCACGAAGACGTGCAACGTGAGCAGACTGCCGACTTGGAGGATGGTGACCCCCTCCACGAAGAGGATCACGATGAGCAGCGCGCCCAGCGCGGCGGTTAATCGGGCGTTACCTTCGACGCCGCCGGCCGGACCGGTATCAACGTGTCGTGCGTGACGGGGGAGTGGTCGTGACATTGTTTCCTCAGCGGCCAAAGAACCAGAATTGGCGTCCGAGGAAGGCTACGAGAGATTTGCTCGGCACCGTGCGGCGTTGGTGAAAGATTCGATAAGAATCCTCGCCCGTCACCGCGCACCAGTGCGACGAGGCGCCTTTTGTGGACGTGGGCTCTACGCGGCGCGCGTGATCATCTCGACCAGAGCGCTGGCCGCGTCGACGCTCGCGCTATCGCGCAAAATCTTGGCGCTCGTCATCGCGCCGTCGTAGAGGACGACGAGCTGGCGAACGCGCGGGTCACGTCGGTCACAGTCAAGTGACGCCGCGAAGAAGTCGCCAAGATCGTCGTAGAAGTCGCGGATCACGCGACCCGCTAAGGAACTCGGGTCGACCTCAACGGCGGCCTTGGAGAACGGGCAACCCGCAAAGCCAGGTTCGCGCGCGGCGACGCGGATCAAGGAGAAGAGTTCGAGTATCACTTCGGGGGCCGTGAACGTTTGTCGTAGTCGTGTGATCTGGGCCGTGAAGCGCTCACGTTCGCCGCTGAGGTAGGCCGCAACTAAGGCGTCTTTTCCCGAAAAGTTGTTGTAGAGACTGGCCTTCGCCACGCTCGCGCGTTCAATGATCTGGTCAATGCCCGTCGCGTTGATGCCCTGGGTAGCGAAGAGTTCGCCCGCGGCGAGGAGGAGGCGATCGTGGGCGGGTCGATCGCGGCGTGGTGTCACGATTGCATTGTACTAGACAGACCTGTATAGTATGCAAGAGGACAACGCAAATGAAAGACGTGGGTATCTCGTGGCGAGTGAATCGCAACCGCTGAAAGTCATTGGGGCCGCGTGGTGCCCCGATTGTCGGCGAGCCAAGGCTTTTTTGAGCGAACAGCGCGTCGCCTTCGAGTGGATCGACCTCGAAGAGCACCCCGAAGAGATTGAACTCGTCGAGCGTCTCAACGGCGGGAGTCGCACAATCCCCACCATTCTCTTTCCCGACGGCACTCACCTCGCCGAACCGGGTAACGACGAGTTAGCCGAAAAACTTGGGCTCGCCCGAACCGCGTCGTCGAGTCACTACGACGTCATCGTGGTAGGCGGTGGTCCCACGGGGTTGACGGCGTCGATCTACGGCGCGCGCGAGAATCTTCGTGTCCTCATCATTGAAAAGTCGGCGCCCGGTGGTCAGGCCGGCGTGACCGAACGACTGGATAACTACCCAGGATTTCCGGACGGTGTGGCCGGTTACGAACTGGCCGATCGCATGCGTCGTCAAGCTGAACGCTACGGCGTTGAAATTCTCCAAGCGGTGGCGGTCACGAGCGTCGACGCGGTGCCCGGTCGCGTCGAGGTCACGACCTCAACGGGCGACGCGTACGTCGCACGAGCGGTGTTACTCGCGACGGGTTCGGTCTATCGACGCACCGGCGCCGAGGGCGAATCGGATCTGATTGGTGCCGGCGTGCACTTCTGCGCGACCTGCGACGGACCCTTCTACCGGGGGGTTGACGAAGTGGTCGTAATTGGTGGTGGCAACAGTGGGCTCGAAGAGGGACTCTTTCTCACCCAGTTCGCCAACCACGTGACGGTGCTCGAGTACAACGAGCAACTCGGCGCGAGTCGTCTGCTTCAGGACAAGGTGCGCGCGCACCCCAAGATGAGCGTGCGCACGAACACCAAGGTCACGAAATTTGTGGGCGCGAACGCTATGTTGGAGGCCGTCGAGCTTGAGGACCGGGCGAGCGGCGAGGTCGAAACGCACGCCGCGAGCGGCGCGTTCGTCTTCGTCGGCCTCGAGCCGAACACCGCCTTCCTTAACGGACGAGCCACCCTGGACGAGCGCGGCTTCCTCGTGAGCGACGAGCAGTTCCGCACGTCACTGCCGGGTGTCTTCGTCGCCGGCGACGTCCGGGGCGGTTCAACCAAGCAGTTGGCGTCGGCGGTGGGCGAGGGGGCCGCCGCGTCCATCCAGATTCGCTACTACCTCGACAAGCTCGAGAATGCCTAAGACGTCGACGCCGGGGTACGCAGCAATTCACCCGACTTGATCTCGTCGCGGGTCCCGTCGTGAAGGTGCCACACGCTTTGGCGTCCCCACACGGTCCACTCCTCGAGACCACCGACGAGGGCGGTCTCCTCGTCGACGCCGAGGAGCATGGTGTCGTCATTATCGGGCAACAAGAATCGCGTAAGAACGTCGGGCATGCGCGCCGCGAACGCGTCAAAGTGCGGGATGACGCGGAGGTGCGCGAGCAGTCCAAGGCCGACGGTGCCGCCCCCGCGCGGGTGACGAAGTGACGGGACCCACGAGGTAAGAGCCATGGCGCCCGCACTACAGCCCGCGAGCGCCGCGCCGTGGCGCCAGTTTTCTTCGATCGTCGACCAGACCAGCGAGTCGCGCAACGTGTCGGCGAGGTACGTGGGATTTCCCCCCGAAAGGTAAATGAGTCCCGCGCCCTCGACCATCGCGGCGAGGTGTGGATCGTTCGCGCTCTCGTGGTTGGTGACCGGCACGATCACGGCCTCGACGCCCAAGCGTGACGCCTGTTCTTGACCTAAGCGGTGCCAGCGCGCGACAACGTCCGGGCCGTCGGGCACGGCCGCCGTGGCGAGCTGTACGTAGCGAGGGGCGCGTCCGTCGAGGAGGTGGCGCTCCAGTGGAGCCATGACCTCGAGGTACTCACCCGATCCGACGAGGGCGAGGGGACCGGGCTGCTGCGACGGGGACATGTGCTCTTCACCTTTGCTCGACTGAAGCCTTTTTCGTCGTAGTCGTCAATGTAGTGGGGCGCGACGCCAGAGAAACCGGACGCACTGACACGATTTAGTGTTAATAGCGGGCGCGGAATGATGCAGGCGCACTACGCGCGCCAGGGGCGCGACGCGCTGTACTACCTATACTCGAAATACAGAGAACGTCAAACATTCTCGAGTATCACGGAAGTGCCGCGCGAGTAAACGGAGGTCACGGTGACCATGGAGTTGACCAGCGTGGAACGTGGCGCGACGCCGAGTGACGAAGAAGCGCGTCTGCGGGCACTCAACGATACCCACGTCCTCGACCGGGGTGCGGAGTATCGATTCGACCGATTGACGCGGCTGTGCACGCAGCTCTTCAAAGTTCCCTTGGCGTACATCGTGTTCATCGATCGTGACACGCCTCGCGTGAAGTCCCACGCGGGCGAGATTACGAGAAGTCGGGGAGGTCGCGACGTCTCCTTCGCCAACATGGCCATCCAGCGGCCCGGGCTTTTCGTAGTGGAGGACGCGCAGTCCGATCCGACGTACGCGAACAACCCGTACGTCGCCGGCGAGCCATTCCTGCGTTTTTTCGCGGCGCACCCCATTGAGTCGCAGGGTCAGCGCGTGGGCGCGCTGTGCATTATGGATACGAAACCACGCACCCTGACCAAGACCGAGGGTTTGATTCTGCGCGACCTGGCACTCTGGATTCAATCGGAACTCCAAAACGACGAGGAGCGCGCACGGGCCACGGCCGTGCATCGCGCGTTGCTACCAACGGCGATACCGCGAATCCCCGAGTACGAAGTTTCCGGCGTGTGTGTACCGTCGCAGGCCGTCGGTGGCGACTTCTACGACTGGTACCTCACGAAGGACGATCAACTGGTGATGACGGTCGCCGACGTGATGGGTAAGGGCATGGGCGCCGCCATGGTTATGGCCACGGTGCGTACCGTGCTCAAATTAATTGCCCGCACGCCGGTGTTGGCCGACGCGCTGCAAGACGCGGCCCAAGTACTCGACGAAGACCTGAATCGTACGGCGTCGTTCGTCACGCTGTTCGACGCGCGACTGACACGTGATTCGGGCGAGATCGAGTACGTCGACGCGGGGCTCGGCCTCGCGCTCATTTTGCGAGGTGATGGTCGATTCGAACGTCTGAGTGTTCGGGGTCTTCCCCTAGGAATTGACTCCCACGCGCGCTGGCGGTCGGGCTACGAACGCCTTGAGGTTGGTGACGCGCTCGTCATCTTTAGCGACGGTATTTACGACGCGCTCGGTGGCACCGACGCCTCATTCGGGCAGATCGCGCGCGCGCTCTTCGCGGCGTCGACGTTGGACGAAGGGATTCGCATTTTGATTGACGGGATTGGCGACCGCCCGGCCGCGGACGACGTAACCATCATCGCCGTACGGCGAAACAGTTATCACCGCGCCTAAGTTATCCCTGGTGCCGATAGCGTCAGTCCTGCCGTGTCCTATTCTCTGAGCTGGGAGAACGCGACGAATCCGGCGCGCGCGACGAGGGAACGAAATGGAACTACGCGAAGACGAACGGCGTCTCTACCAGATCGCTGACGTGAACGCGGAAGAGGAACGCCTACGGGTGCTCAACGATTTGCACGTTCTTGACAGCCCCGCCGAGGACCGCTTCGATCGTCTCACGATGCTCTGTCAGTTGCTCTTTGACGTGCCGATCGCCGCGATCACGTTGATCGATCGCCGCCGGCAGTGGTTCAAGTCAAAACGAGGTTTGGACCTGGAAGAGACGCGTCGCGAGGACGCTTTTTGTAACGTGACGATTCAACATCCCAATGTCTTCGTCGTCGAGCACGCGTCGACGGATCCCCACTTCGCCGAAAATCCTTACGTACTTGGGGCGCCCAACATCGAGTTCTACGCCGGCTACCCGCTGGAGATTCAAGGTCAACGACTAGGCGCGTTATGCATCATGGACCGCGAGGAGCACTCGTTCACCGCGGAACAGAAAGAGACACTGAAGGACCTCGCGCTCTGGGTGCAAACCGAGTTGCAACGCGACGAAGAACGAGAGCGCGCGACCGAGGTACACCGGGCCATGATGCCGGCGCCGCTGGCGCCCATTGAGGGCTATCAGTTAGCGGGACTGTGCGTTCCCTCGCGCGCCGTGGGCGGGGACTACTACAACTGGCGTCGTAATGAGGCCGGACAGCTCGAGATCGTCCTGGCCGACGTGATGGGTAAGGGCGTCGCGGCGGCGGTCATCATGGCGACGGTGCGCGCCGCGTTAATGACGGTCGCGCGACGGGACTCGATGGCCGACTCGATCGCCGACGTCGCGCACGCGATTGACGCGGACCTGACGCACACCGGCTCGTACGTCACGCTCTTTAAGGCGCGTGTCACGACTGAAACGGGCGAGGTGTCTTACGTGGACGCCGGACTGGGACTCGCCACGATTACCAGGGCTGACGGCACCTTTTCGCGTCTCAACACGCGCGGTCTGCCGCTCGGTGTCGACGTTGACGCGACGTGGCCCGTGGGACACG
The DNA here is from genome assembly GCA_028873575.1 of Acidobacteriota bacterium. Taxonomy (GTDB): domain Bacteria; phylum Actinomycetota; class Acidimicrobiia; order Acidimicrobiales; family RAAP-2; genus RAAP-2. Next base: position 9,364 of record JAGWHY010000031.1, read on the forward strand.
CGACCCTCAGTCCAGGTGACACTTTGCTCGTCGCGAGTGACGGACTTTGGGAGATGATGGGTGGTGACGCGGCCGCGCGCGACGAAATTATTCGCCGCGTGCACGAGCACGCCGATCTTAACGAGGGGATCCACAGTCTTCTGGCGGACGCTCGACCCGATCGGGCGCGAGACGACATTACGATCGTGGCGGTGAGGCGTAACCCTCTTTCATGAGCGCTCCTAAGGACATTGTTCTGAAGGGTGGCCAGCTCTTCTTCGTCCGCGTTCTGGTATTCCTGTCGCTGGTCTTTGGTTTGCGTTACGTCGAGTGGCGCTGGTTCAGTTCGCTCAACATGTCCCAATGGTGGATCTCCATAGCGTTGGTCGCCGCCGAGACCTACTCACTGGTCGACGGACTTCTCTTTGGCATGGCCATGTGGCGAAGCGGCTACCGCAAGAAGCCCGAACCGCTGAATCGCCCCGCCACGGTGGACGTCATGATCACGACCTACAACGAACCCATTGATCTGGTTATGAAGACGGCACGTACCGCTAAGGCCATTACGTACCCGCACACGACCTATCTGCTCGACGACGGGAAACGCGAGGAACTTCGCGAACTCGCGCTCGCGGAAGGCTTTGGGTACATCACGCGCGGCGAGGAATGGGTCAATCGACCTCTGCACGCCAAGGCGGGCAACCTCAACAACGCGTTGATGGTGACCAGTGGCGAATTCCTCCTGATCCTCGACGCCGACCAGTTGCCCGAACCCAACATTCTTGACGAGACACTGGGTTACTTCAACGACCCCAAAGTCGCCCTCGTGCAGACCCCCCAAATCTTTTGGAACGTCAAAGAAAAGGACGTGCTCGGTAGCCAAGCACCACTCTTCTACGGGCCAATCATGCGCGGTAAGGATGGCTGGAACGCCGCCTTCTTCTGCGGGTCGAACGCCATCTTGCGACGCGAAGCGTTGATGCAGTTAGCGCTCACGGGGTACGTCCAGGACGTCGCGACCGTACTCAAAGAGACGCTGCGCGGTTCGAAGAAGGTCGTCAAGCAGGCTCGAAAGCAGGCGGCCGGCAGTCCGAGCCTGGCGGCGGCGTTGCAGGAGATTAGTGCCGCCGCTCGCGACGCGCGTCGCGCCGTGCGCCGAGGCACGTCACTCGCCGAAGTGACCTACGAATTTCAGCGACGCGTGCGCGCGGCCTCGCGCGGCACGATTCACGACGACCTCGTGCAGATGCGTCGCGATCTCGAGTCCCTCGGTGACGTGGGCGCGGCGGCCTCGCTCGCACTCTTGGAGCGCGAGGACGCGATTGTGAGTCGATTGAGCGAGCTCGACGCGTCACCCCTGCAAGCGCTCACCTCGCTCAAGGAAATGGTTGACACGTTCGACGTGGGGCGCGCGCACGAGGGTCAGCCCCTCATGCCGCTCGCCACGATCTCGGTCACCGAGGACATGGCGACCGCGATGCGCATCCACGCGTTGGGCTGGAAGAGCGTGTACCACGACCACCTTCTGGCCCACGGCATGGCGCCCGAGGACTTGGGATCAGCGCTGCAGCAGCGTCTGCGCTGGGCGCAAGGGACGTTGCAGGTGATGTTGCGCGAGAACCCACTCGTGAAGCGCGGGCTCAGTCTCGCGCAACGCTTGATGTACTTCGCGACCATGTGGAACTACCTGTCGGGATTCGCGAACTTCGTCTTCGTCGCCGCGCCCGTGGCGTACCTGGTCTTCAACGAGCGACCGGTGCACGCCTACTCGACCGTCTTTCTCTTGCACCTCTTGCCCTACATCATTTGCAACCAGGGCATGTTCATGTTGATCAGTTGGAAGCGAGGGCAAAAGAACATCCCCACCTGGCGCGGCCAGCAGTACAGTTTTGCCCTCTTTCCGCTGTGGATTCGCGCGGCCTTCACGACCGTGGCCAACGTGTACTTTGGTCGCCCGCTCGGTTTCGTCGTCACGCCCAAGACCCGTGAAGAGACCTCAACCGGCCAGATGCTCAAATTGGTCTGGCCCCAAATCGCCACGATGGGCATTTTGCTCCTGTCAACCATTATTGGCATGGTCAAGTTGTACTTAGGCATCGCGCCCAGTATTGAAGGAACGTGGCTGAATGTAGTATGGGTCGCGATCGACGTTCTGTGGATGAGCGTGGTCTTTCGCGCCGCGAGTTACCGAGGATTTGAGGCACCAGCACCATGACCACTTTTGCTTCGACGACAACTGGTTCTACGTTGGTCGTGCGGCCCGAGGGTCGTCTCGACCTCGTCGCCGCGCCCGAGCTTCGAGAGATTGTCGCTAAGTCCATTGCCGGTGGTGTCGTCAACGTGGTCGTTGATCTGGCCGAAGTGGACTTCTTGGACTCATCTGGTTTGGGCGCGCTGGTGACCGGACTCAAGTCGACGCGTCAAGCGGGCGGGAATCTTCGTATCGCGCGCGCGCCCGAACAGGCGCTCATTGTTTTGGACCTGACCATGATGCAGCAGGTCCTCTTCCCGTACCCGAGCGTCGAAGAGGCCCTGGAGGCACCGTGAGCGTCGTTCTCATGCACGTGCGCGCGGAACTTGCGGGCGACGAGTCTTCACTCGATTCGATGCACGAGCTCTTCGCGACCCTGTGGGACGGCGCGCCCAGCGTGACCACGCGCGACCGCGTGCTCTTTTCCATCGCGGTCGCGGAGATTGCGGCCAACGTTATTGAACACGTCTTGCCCGCCTACCGCGAGTGGGCGCTCGATCTCACGGCGTGGGACGACCACCTCGAGGCGTCAATCCGTCACCCCGGTCCCGTGGTCGAGCGGGGCATGACCGGCTGGGAGATGCCGGGTGAAGACGCCGAGAGTGGTCGCGGACTCGCGCTCGCCGCGGCCGCGTCGTCACTGCACTACTCGCACTCAACGGACCCCGAAGGTTCCGAGTGGCGCGTCGTGCACGAGCTCGTTTCCTAAAAGAACTCCGCGCACAAGTCGTACAGTTCTCGCGGCACGGGGCGTTGGCCCGTCGCGACCTCCGAGAGTGGCGCCAGCGCGACGCGATTGTCGCGCACGACTGGAATGGTGCCGAACTCACTGCGGACGACCGCGTGGTAGGCGCCGGCACCCACGCGCGTCGCCCAAACGCGGTCGTAGGCGGTGGGGCTCCCTCCGCGCTGGAGGTGTCCAAGTACCGTCGTGCGAACCTCCACGTCGCACTTTTCTTCAATGCGCGTCGCGACGAACTGTCCAACACCCCGTGAGGCGAGGGGCACGCCACGGACCCCCTCGCGAGACAGCTCATTGGCTTCGACGCCGCCCAGCGTTTCGAGATTGACGCCTTCGGCGACGACGACGATGGAGTAGCCGTGGCCCGCGCGTCGACGATTCTTCACGTGGTCGATGACGTCGCTCATCGGCAACGGAAACTCTGGAATCAAAATGAGGTCCGCGCCGCCGGCGAGCCCGCCCAGGGCGGCTACCCAGCCGGTCGAGCGACCCATGGTCTCCACCACGATGACCCGGTGGTGTGAGGCGGCGGTGGTGTGCAGGCGGTCCAGTGACTCGGCCACCAACGCGATGGCGCTGTCAAAGCCGATGCAGTAGTCGGTGCCGGGGAGGTCGTTGTCGAGCGTCTTGGGAACCCCGACTACCGGCGCGTCGCGCTGGGCTAACCAGTGAGAGATTCGTTGCGTCCCGTCGCCGCCGATGGCGATGAGCGCGTCGAGGTGCTCCTCCACGGACGCGAGTACTCTCTCACGTCCACCCGGAGGGCTGTCGAGATCGAAACGAGCCGTGCCCAGGAGCGTGCCACCTCGACCAATGACGTCACGCACTTGTTCGGCGCGCAGCTCGAATCCGGCGTACTCTTGGGCGAGACCCGCCCACCCGTTGGTGATGCCGATGACGTCGTGGCCGTCGCGCCACGCGAGTTGGCAAATCGCGCGAATGGCCGCGTTCAGCCCCGGGGCGTCACCGCCTGCGGTTAGAACGCCGATTCGCAACGCCACTCCTCACACCAGACCCGACGTCAGTTTAGGAGCCGAGGGTCGACGACTCCGGTCGCTAGCGCGCGAGGGACTCTTGGCGCGCGACCGAGCCGCGTGACGTGAGGAGCGTGACGACGAAGCTGACCACCAGCGCGACCAGCACGCCGAGGTTGGCGTAGGCCCACGCGCCGGTTTTGCCGCCGAGGCCCAGTGGACCCAAGAGGTAGCCCTGCCAGGTGAGCCACGACGCGAACGAGTTCGTGACGAGTCCCCAGCCCAGCACGCTCGACACGATCGTCGTGAGGACGGCCGCCCAGCGGACGTCGCCGTAGCGACCCTGGACGTCGAAAAACTCACCCTCGGCGTAGTTGGACGAGCGAACGGCGAGGTCGCCGAGGAACACCCCACACCACGCGGCAATCAAGACGCCGACGGTGATAAGAAAGCCCTCGAACTGGTAGAGAAAGTTGTTCGACACGAAGACGATGTAGATCGTGCCAATCAACATGATGACGCCGTCGACGCCGGCGGCGACGTAGCGCGGGATGTTGACGCCCGCCGAAAGAAGTGACAGACCCGACGAGTAGATGTCGAGCACGGCGCCACCAACGATGCCGAGAATCGCGACAATCGCGAAGGGCACGAGGAACCACGTGGGTAGCAGTGTCGTGAGCGCGCCGACGGGGTCGTTGCCGATGGCTTTGGAGAGGTCGGTCGACGATCCGGCGAGCAAGAGTCCAAAGAACAACAAAATGAGGGGCGCCAGGGACGAGCCGAAGGTGGTCCACCACACGACGCCCTTCGTCGAAGCCGAACGAGGGAGGTAGCGCGAGTAGTCGGCCGCGACGTTGACCCACCCGAGGCCAAAGCCCGTCATTACGAAAACCAGCGCTCCAATGAGTTCCTGAAAGGAGCCGCTCTTAACGGCGGTGACGGCGTGCCAACTGACGTGATGAAAAGTCAGCGCGATGAAGAAAATCGTCAAGACGCCCGTGACGACCGTAATAACGGCTTGCATTCGCATGATGAGGTCAAAGCCCATCACGCCGCCGCCAATAATCAGGGCCGCGATCACGATCATGGCGATGACCTTGACGCCCGTGCCGCCACCCCAGCCCAGTTTGGTGAAGACCGTTGAGGTCGCGAGCACCGCGATCACGGTAAGTGCCGTTTCCCAGCCCACACAGAGCAGCCAGGAGAAGGCACTTGGGAGGCGATTACCCCGCACGCCGTAGGCCGCTCGACTGAGGACCATCGTGGGTGCCGAGCCGTGCTTACCCGCCGTGGCGATCACCCCGCAGAGGAAGAAACTGAACACGATGCCAATCAGTCCCACGACCACGGCCTGGAGGAAGGAGATGCCAAAGCCGAGGACGTACGAGCCGTAGCTGAGGCCCAACACGGAGATGTTCGCGCCGAACCAGGGCCAAAAGAGTTCCCGCGGCCGGCCCTTGCGCTCCGCCTCCGTGATGACGTTGATGCCGTTTTCTTCAATACGAAGAGCACTGCCCGTGCCGGTACCGAGTAGTTCCGCGATCTCGTCGTTCACGAGGTCCCCTTTTAGTCGTCGTTCGTGATTGGTGACGATTGTAAACAAGTGAAACTTTGACTTCATCCTATTTCGGGCGGGGCGCTCGTTAGAAGTTTCACGTACGGCCTAGGGTGGGCCTTGATGGCTCGACTCTTTTGTCTGGACTCCGTCATGGTCGACGTTGTCCTGCGCGTGTCGGGACTGCCGACGTCGGGTGGGGATGTTCTCTCGAGCGCTCGATTGATCACGACCGGCGGGGGACTGAACGCCATGAGTGCGGCCTCGCGTCACGGCGTGACCGCGGTGTACGCCGGACGACTCGGTCAGGGTCCCTTTAGTGAATTCGCGCGCGCCGCACTCGACCGCGAGGGCATTGCCGCGCCGGTCGAACCGGACGACGAGCACGACGTGGGCACCTGCGTCGTGCTGCTCGAAACGAATGGTGAGCGTTCCTTCATTACGTCGAACGGTTCGGAGGCGACACTGCGACCGCGTCACCTCGAAACGCTTGGCGTGCGCGACGACGACGTCGTGTTGGTCTCCGGTTACAACGTCATGTACCCGGGTCTCGCGGAGATTGTGCTGGGCTGGGTGACGCACCTCGAAGGCACCGTCGTGGCCTTCGATCCGGCGACTCGGACGCAAGACATCCCCGACGACTATCTCGCCCCAATGCTCGCGCGCGCTGATTGGTTGTTATGCAATCAACGCGAAGGCGCCACCTTGAGCGGTGCCGCGACAGCACTCGAAGCGGCCCCAACGTTGCGGCGACGTTACGGTCTCGGCGTGGTCGTGCGCGACGGCGATCGTGGCTGTGTCGTGGCGGCCTCGGCGGGCGACGCCGTGGCGGTCCCCGGCTTTTTGACAGAGGTCGTCGATCTCAACGGCGCGGGCGACGTGCACAACGGCGTCTTCCTCGCCGAACTGGCTCGAGGCGTTGATCCTGCAAACGCCGCACGGCGCGCGAACGCCGCGGCCGCGATGGCCATCGCGCGGTTCGGCCCCGCGAGCGGTCCGACGAGAATAGAACTTGACAGCTGGCTCGACGACCCGTCGCGCTGAGAAGTCGCTCGCCTATCGTGACCATCGAGCGGGGGGTCGCGATGCAGGGATTCGAACCATTCGAGGGCGTTATCGGTCGCACGTTGCGTGAGTCCACCCCCTGGTGGCCGACGCCGTCGCACCCCACGCTCGACGCGCCCAACGTCGTAGTGATCCTTATCGACGATTTAGGTTTTTCGCACTTCAACTGTTTTGGTTCTGACCTCGAAACGCCCGCCATCAACGCCCTCGCCGAGGGCGGACTTCGCTTTAGCAATTTTCACGTCACGCCGCTGTGCTCGCCGACACGCGCGGCGTTACTCACCGGAAGAAATCACCACAGCGTCGGCATGCGGGGGATTTCGAATTGGAGCTCGGGCTTTCCCTCGATGCGCGGCGAGGTCTCGAAGCACGCCGCCACGATGGCTGAGGTGCTGCGCGACGTGGGCTACACCACGTTCGCGGTGGGCAAGTGGCATTTGGTGTCGATGGAGAACTCCTCGTCGGCCGGTCCCTTCGATCAGTGGCCGCTGCAGCGAGGTTTTGATCGCTTCTACGGTTTCCTCGACGGCGAGACCGATCAGTTCACGCCGGATTTGGTGTACGACAATCACCGGGTGGATCCGCCGCGAAGTGTCGCCGAGGGCTACCACCTCAGCGAAGACCTGGTGGAGAAGGCGCTGGAGTTCATTCACGACGCGAAGTCGATTCGCCCCGATCGTCCCTTCTTCACGTACTTGGCCTTTGGCGCCACGCACGCGCCCCACCAGGCCCCCGCGTCGTACCTCGCGAAGTACCGGGGACGATTCGACGAGGGGTGGGACGTCGCGCGAGGAAGATGGTTCGCGCGTCAGCGCGAACTGGGACTTCTTCCTGAGAGTGCCGAACTCGCGCCCCGCAATCCCGGCGTCGAAGCCTGGGACGACCTTTCGGCGAATCAACGTGCGTTGGCCGCGCGCCTTCAAGAGGCGTTCGCGGCGTTTTTAGAGCACACGGACGCTCAAATTGGCCGTTTCGTCGACGAGTTGCGTCAACTCGATGAGTTGGACAACACCCTGCTCTTCGTGATGAGCGACAACGGGGCGAGTCAAGAAGGCGGACCCTTCGGCATTTTGCACGAGATGAAGTACTTCAACTTCATCCTGGAGACGCCCGACGAGGCCGTCAAGCGCCTCGACGACGTCGGGGGACCGCACAGCCACGCCAACTACCCCTGGGGCTGGGCGCAGGCGGGCAACACACCCTTCAAGTGGTACAAACAGAACACGCACGAAGGTGGGGTGCACGTGCCGTTGATCGTGCACTGGCCCCGAAAGATTGCCGACGCAGGCGCGATTCGTCAACAGTTCCACTACGTCACCGACGTGGCACCGACCATCTACGACGCGCTCGGGGTGACCCCGCCCACCACGTACCG
>JAGWHY010000032.1 GCA_028873575.1 Acidobacteriota bacterium
CGTCGAATCGGTCGGGACGCGGGGCACCCGGGCCTCGTCGCGGGGTGCCCGACTTGGGCGAACCGGCACGGTCGTAGGGACGTGGGGCGGCGGCGGCGCGACGAGGGCGACGATCGTCGTCGAATCGGTCGGGGCGCGGGGCACCCGGGCCTCGTCGCGGGGTGCCCGACTTGGGCGAACCGGCACGGTCGTAGGGACGTGGGGCGGCGTCGTCGCGACGAGGGCGACGATCGTCTCGGGGCGCACTTCCTCGAGGTGACTTGGCGCCGGCGCCCTTGACGGGCGGGCGAGCCCCTCGCCCGTCGCTAGCACGGCGAGGACGAGGCGTTGGGGAAGGCACTGGTGCATCTTAGTCGCCGGACCTTTCATGGTCCGGGGTCGTTACGCCCTTGGTTCCTTCACGCGATAGCCAACTGGCAACAACTCAACGTGGAAACGATCACGTATCGCCCCCCACAGTCCTCGTGGTTGCCAAATCGCCACGACGACGGCGAGTGAGCCGAAGATGATGAGGTACCACGCGCCCCAGTTCTGCAGCGACTGCTGGAGTGTAAAGAAAATGATCGAGCCCAGGATGGGGCCCTCAATTGTCCCTAAACCACCAATCATGGAGGTGAAGAGCATTTCCGCGGCGAACTGGAGTTGGAACTCATTACCGGGCTGAACGAAAGGCTGGCTGACCGCCAGCACGGCGCCCGCCACGCCACAGCCAATGGCCGCCACCACGTAAATCATTCGGCGTGTGGTCGTCACCTTGGCACCCGCGCTTCGCGCGGCAATCTCATTGTCGCGCATGGAAGACAACAAAAGACCCACGCGACTACGCAACAACAGATAGGTGCCCACCAGCACGACGAGCGCGCCAAACCAGGTGGCAAGGTACACGTCGTGATTCAGCGTGGTCGGTGACAACGAGAGTAGGCCGGGCATGTACTTACCGGTGCCGCCACCGAGGTAAGCGACCGAAAGAATCAATAACATCGCGCTGTCGGCCACCACCCAGGTGGCCACTGAGAAATACCCACCGCGCAGTCGCAACAGCAAAAACGTAATGGGAATCGCGATAACGCCACAGATAAGGGCCGCGAAGGGAATCGCCACGAAGGGATTCATCCCCTTTAGCGCCAAGTACAACGTGGCGTACGCGCCCAAGCCGACGAAGCCCTGTTGACCGATGGAGACCATGCCGGCGTAACCAGCCAGGAGATTCCACATCGTCGCCATGATCACCAAAATGAAGAAATTCGACAGAATAGACACCCACGACGCGGCGAGAATCCACGGCGCGAGGGTGAAAAAGGCCGCGACCGCGATGACCCCACCGAGGGTGAAGAGCGGTGAAAACGTGCTGCGCTCGACGCGCAGCGCGGTGGGCTTTACCGAGAGAATCTCGCTCACGCCATGGCCTCTTTCCGGCCAAAGAGGCCCTGGGGACGAACGGCCAGAACCAGCAAGAAGAGCAAGTTTCCGAAGAGAATCTGATACGCCGGGTTCACGTGGGCACCGTACTGCTGGGCGATGCCGAGGGCGATGCCGCCCACCAACGTGCCCCAGAGCGAGCCAATTCCGCCGATGACGACGGCCTCGAAGGCGAAGAGCAGATTGGCGCCACCCGACGACGGCGCGAACTGGGTCATGACGCCGTACGAGATACCCGCCAGCGCCACCGTCGCGAAAGAGATGGCCGCGGCGATGCCGAAGAGGTGCTTGTAGTTCGCCCCACAGAGCTGCGCGGCCTCACGATCGTCCGACACGGCCCGAATGACTCTTCCCGTGTTAGTCCGCGAAAGGAAAAGTTGCAACGCGCCCAAGACGAGAACGGCTGCGCCCAATACCGTCAACGCGACGTAGGAGACGTAGGTCGACGAACTGAGTTGGAAAGACTTTGAGACGAGGGAGCCAATATTGACCGACTGGCCGTTGGCCGAGTAAATCGCCAAAAGCAGATTCTCAATAACGACCGAGAGCCCGAAGGTCACGAGGAGTGTCGTAAAGGGGTCACGGTCGATGCTCTTTTGCAGGAGCGTGCGTTGCACGACGTACCCCAAGAGTCCGAAAAGTGGCACCACAATCAAGAACGACCAAACTTCGGGCACGTGCCACTTCGGCGCGAGGAAGACCGCGACGTAGGCGGCTACGACCGCCATGTCGCCGTGGGCCAAGTTAATGACCTTCATCACGCCAAACATCAACGAGAGCCCGCAGGCGAACAGCGCGTAGAAGCCTCCGACGAGGATGCCCTCAATAAGTATGTTGAACCACGTCATGAAGGTTCCTTCGTCGCGTCACTCACCAGGTGAGAACCAAAGTAGGCAATCTCAATGCTTTCGGGCGTTAACTGATCGGGGGTCCCCTCCAAGGTGGTGCGACCTTCGAGCAGACACAGTGCGCGCGTCGCGACGCGAAGTCCCTGGGACACGTCTTGCTCCACGAGCAAGACTCCAATGCCACTCGACACGATCTGAGGAATGATCTCGTAAATACGCTCAATCACGATGGGTGCCAAGCCGAGCGAAACTTCGTCGAGCATCAAGACCTTGGGATTCGCGACCAGCGCGCGACCAATGGCGACGGCCTGCTGTTCTCCACCGGAGAACTGTTTGACCTTGCTCTTGCGACGATCGCGCATCCAGGGAAAGAGGTCGTAGATCGCCGCGACGTCGAAACTGCCCGGCGCGGCCTTGTGCGCGCCCACCAAGAGATTCTCTTCGAGCGTCATGGACTGAAAGAGGCGGCGACCCTCGGGGACCAGTGAGATACCGCTCGTGACGCGTCGATGAGCCGGGAGACTCAAAATGGAGGTGCCCTCGTACGTGATCTCGCCCGACGTGGCGTGATGCAGTCCCGCGATCGTGCGCAACAGCGTCGACTTACCCGCGCCGTTCGCGCCAATGACGGCGAGCACCTCGCCGCGATTGAGATCGAAACTGACCGAGTTGACAGCGAGCAGTTGCCCGTGGTGCACGCTCACGTCGCGCACGCGCAACAGAGGATGTGTGGTGGCCCCGTTCGACACGATTTAACTCAAAGGTGCTTCGTTAATAATTTTTCCACCGAGATACACCGCGCGTACGGCCTCCGAGGCCAGTACTTCGTGCGGATCACCGTCAGCAATCACGGTGCCGTTCGCGAGGCACAGTAACCGGCTCACCGTTGAGAGCAGCGCGCGCACGACGTGTTCAATCCAAATAATGGCGATGCCGGAGCTCTGCAGATCCTTAATGACTTCGGTGAGTCCGAGGACCTCCGGGTCCGTGAGCCCACCAGCAATTTCGTCGAGGAGAAGGAGGCGCGGTCGCGTGGCGAGCGCTCGCGAAAGCTCCAAGCGTTTGCGGTGCAGTAGCCCCAACGAGCCCGCGGGACGATTCGCGAGTTCGTCCATACCAGTTCGACGAAGCGCGTCGTAGGCGACGTCGTAACTCTCGGTGCCTCGGGCGCGCGCGCCTTGTTGCGCGGCGAGCAGGGCGTTCTCGAAGACCGTCAAGTGTTCGAAGGGCTGGGGAATTTGGTAGGTCCGTCCGATACCCATACGACAACGACTCGACGCTTTGACACCGAGGAGTTCGGTGCCGTTGAAACGTATCGTCCCCGCGTCGGGCTTCAAGTCTCCCGAGATGAGGCCAAACATCGAACTCTTACCGGCCCCGTTGGGGCCAATAATGCCGAGCGACGTGCCGGGCTCCAACTGAAAGGAGATTTCGTCCGCGACGACCACTCGGCCGAAACGCTTCGAAATTCCTTCCAGTTGGAGCAGCGACATCGACGACTAACTACGCGTTGGTGGGCTCGAGGGTCGCCTGAAGCGGAATGTGCTTGTTCAGCGTGTTGTCGACAACCCACGGTGACCACGCGAACTTCTTTCCACCCACCAACGACTTCGAACCCGGCTTCCACTGAATGCCGACGGGCTTGATGGTGCCGATGCCCTTCGCCGGACCCTTGGGGTCCGAGAAGTTCAACGGACCGCACATGCCGGTGTAGTTGACCTTCTTCAAGGCGCTCGCGACGGCTACACGGTCGTGGGGGTTCTTCACGTGCTTGAGTGCTTCGATCACGACTTCGAACAGCGAGTAGGTCGAACCCATCGACTGCACCCACTGCTGACCCGTCTGGGTCTGGTAACCCGCGGCGAAGACGCTGGCCGTTTGGCCGGTCAAGGACGAGTGGTACGGCGCGTTGGGCGCGAACCAGCAGTCAGTCGCCACGTTGTTCGAGAGGTCGCCCAGCGCGTAGACGTCCGCCGGGAAGAGCATGACCTTGGCCACCGTCGCCAACTTGGGGTTCCAGTTTTGCTGGCTCGCCTGCTTCCAGAACGTGTTGAAGTCCGGGGGCAGCGGCGCGTTGATGAAGAAGTCACACGACTTCCCGTTCGCGCCGGTCTTGAACGTTTGGATCATCGAGGTGTAGTCGGTCGTAAAGTCGGTGTAAGCACCGCCGTCCACGAAGGTCCACGCCGGGCTCCCGGTCGCCTTAGCGATCGCGTCTAGTGTCGGGGGCCACGCGGCGCGGAACGCGTTGCCGTCGGAGTCGTTCGGGAACATCCCGGCGTACACGTGGTTGGCGTTGGTCTGCTTTTGCACTTTGTTCCACATCGGCAAGAAGCACTCAACGAACTCCGGCACGCCGAAGAAGAACATCGTGCAGTACTTCGGCGACGTGCCGACCGCGTTGCCTTGGGCCCCGATGGAGTTACTGGAGTTCACTCCACCCCACCAGGCCTCCCACGGGCAGACCGTCGACACGCACGGCACGCCCGCGGCTTCGCAGACGGCACTCACCGGAATCGTCGTCTCGGGCGCCGAACTCGTCACGATGAGGTCAACGCCGCTGCCCTGAATGAGCTGCTGGGTCACCTGGCCCGCGATTGAAGGGTTGGACTGGGAGTCCTTCACGATGATTTCGAAGGTGTAGCGAGTGCCCCCAATCATCATGCCTTTGGTGAAGTAGCTCGACTTCTTCACCTGCGAGATGACGTAGTTGTCGGGCGCGGCGAACTGCGCGAGTGCGCCGGTCTTCGGCGTCACGTAACCGATTTTGATCACGTGCGACTTCGTCTTCGCGGCCGCCATCGACGCCCCACTCAACGCGGCGATACCGCCAACGAGACTGGTCGCGCCGAGCGCCTTAAGGCCGAGGCGGCGTCCGAACTCGACGCTCCCCCAACCGGGAATCGTGAGGTCGTTTGACGCCCCCGAAACGTTTTCTTGCCCACTCATAAAATTTTTCCCCCTGAAAGTAGTTGCATGTGTCTAGCACAACGTGCACCTCACGTTGTACGCAATTCCTTGATTCTTTTGCCCAACCCGACTTTTATTTTTTTGCCAACTCTCGCGCGATCTCGGCCTCTTCGAGACTCATCAGCATCCGGCGCGCGCTCAAGCCACCGCGGTCAATTTTGATGCTGACCTCGGTGATCTCTTGGCCGTCGTTCGCGCGGCGCTGCAGCACGTTGAGGGCGTCGACGTCTTCTTGGACGACGTTCGCCTGCATCTTTTCAAGGAAGTTGCTCACCTCCGCGTCGCCGAGCGCGAAGTCTCGTGACAGCGCCCAGAAATCCCACACGGAGGTCTCCGTCGACGGCGTGAGACCGTAAAAAATTTTCATGTGAAACGCGTGGTCGTCGCGGCCGTCCGGCAACGGTGGTTGGCCCACCGGGGCGACGCGAGAGTTCAATTTGTAAAACGACGGCGCGAAGTACTCAATGTCTTGCCAGCGATCAATCCGACCACGAAGACCCGTCGTGTTGGCGTAAAAGGGCGGGCACTCCACGTCACTCATGTGGCGATAGACGTTGACGACTTTGGCCTCCTCATCCGACTCGACCTCAATGGGTGTCGTCGCGACCTCGGGCGTCCCAATCGAGCCTTGGTGCAGAAAGGTTTCGTGCGAGAGGTCCAGCAGATTGTCGACGAGCAGACCCACGTGAGCGTCGATTTTGGCCGCGCCCGTGACGACTGACCACTCCTCACCGTCAATCAGCCACGGCGTCTCGGGCAAGCGCGCGTAGTCGGGTTCCTCGCGACTCATCCAGATCCAGACCCAAGCGCCTTGTTCGACCAGTGGGTAGGTCCGTACGGCCAACTTCGAGGGAATACGGTCTTGTCCGGGCACCGAGACGCAGACGCCGTCGCAGTCAAAGGTGAAACCGTGGTACCCACAGACCAACTGATCATCCACGAGGCGACCAAGTGACAGCGGGTAACCGCGGTGCGGGCAGGTGTCCGCTAACGCGACTACTCGGCCGGTTGAGTCGCGGTACATCGCCACGTGTTCGCCCAATATCGTGCGCGCGAGGGGCTGCTCACTGAGCTCTGACGAAAGTGCCGCCACGTACCACGCGTGTCGTAAGAACATGAGCCCCCCACTGAGTTCGAACAGGGATGGACGTCGCTGGCCACCGATAGATATGACGTTGAGCATCGTATGCTACAACGTCAACAGGCACGACAACGTAGGGGGCACCATGGGACTGCTGGACACGAACGAATGGCACTCCAACATCTTTTTGGATGGTTGGACGAAGGGCGGGGCCGGCGACGCCGCGGTGATGGAGCCCGCGACGGGCAACGAAATCGGTCGCGTTGGTCGATCGGACCTCTCTGACGTCGCGCGCGCGAGCGCCCGTGCCGTTCAGGCCCAGAAGGAGTGGGCGGCGCTTCCCTTCACCGCGCGCACGGCCGTCCTGCGTCGGGCCGGTGATCTTTTCAATCAGCACGCCGCGGAGATCTCTGAATGGATTATGCGCGAGTCGGGCGGCATTGGGCCTAAGGCAGGTTTAGAGGTTCACGTGGCTGCCGAAGAGTGTTACGAAGCGGCGGCCCTCGGTTCTCACGCCACCGGTGAGATTCTTCAGTCAGAGCTCCCCCGCCTAAGCTTTTCTCGTCGCGTGCCCGCCGGCGTCGTGGGGGTTATCTCACCGTTTAACTTCCCGCTGATTCTCTCGATTCGCTCCGTCGCGCCGGCACTCGCCCTCGGTAACGCCGTGATCTTGAAGCCAGATCCGCGTACCGCGGTCTGTGGCGGCGTCGTCCTGGCGCGAGTCTTTGAAGAGGCCGGCCTGCCCAGTGGACTCTTTAGCGTGCTGCCCGGCGGCGCCGACGTTGGCGAGGCGCTGATCACGGAGCCCGCCGTTCGAGTCATTGCCTTTACGGGCTCGACGGCCGCGGGTCGCATCGTTGGCTCGATTGCGGCCCAGCACCTGAAGCGTGCGCACCTCGAATTGGGCGGCAACTCCGCGCTCATCGTCATGAACGACGTCGACCTCGAAAAGGCCGTCTCGGTCGGCGCCTTTGGTTCATTCATGCACCAGGGTCAAATCTGCATGACGACGGGACGTCACATCGTTGACCGACGAATCGTCGACGACTACGCGCGCGTCATGGCCGAACACGCCAATCACACGCCCGTTGGCGACCCCATGTCGGGCACCGTGGGCATGGGGCCGCTCATCGACGCGCGTCAGCGCGATCGCGTGCACGCCATGGTGACCGACGCCGTGAGTGCGGGCGCCAACTTGCTGGCCGGTGGCACCTACGAAAATCTCTTCTACCGACCAACGGTGCTCACGAACGTACCCCTCAACGCCTCGGCGTACTGTGAAGAGGTCTTCGGCCCCGTGGCGCCGATTGTCTCGTACGACTCACTCGACGAAGCCGTGGCGCTGGCCTCGGACACGCCTTACGGCCTGTCGCTGGGCATCTTGTCCGGTGACGGTCTTCGCGCCCTCGAACTCGCGAGTCGCATTCCTACCGGCGCGATTCACATCAACGACCAAACGGTTGCCGACGAGGCGGTCATTCCCTTCGGCGGAACCGGCATTTCGGGGAATGGTTCGCGCATGGGCGGCAAGGCGAACTTGGACGCCTACACCGAGCTGCAGTGGGTGACGGCCCAGGCCGACCTTCCCGAGTATCCGTTCTAGGTCTAAGCGCCGGGCTCTTGGAGGCTCGAGAGGTTGACGTAGTTGCGCGCCAGGGATCGCGCCGTCGATTCGAGGGTCACGATTTGGCGTAGTCGCGCGCGCTGGACGCCGTTTTCGAACTCGTCGGTGGCGTGAGGGTGCAACATCTGGGTCATGTACGTCGAGAACTCCTCGGCGCGCCAGACCCGCTCGAGACACGTGTCGGAGTAGCGCTCGAGGAGACGGTCGTCGCCCTCGTGGAGTTGGGCGATGAGCGCGGGCGCCAAGACCCGAATGTCCGCCAACGCCAGGTTCATTCCCTTCGCCCCGGTCGGGGGCACGATGTGTGCGGCGTCCCCCGCGAGCAAGAGGCGACCGTAGCGCATGGGCGCGATCACGACCGAGCGCATGGCGGTAATGCCGCGTTCAATAATCGGGCCACGCTGGATGGCCGGCACGTCGTCGGTGGCGAGACGAATCGTCAACTCATCCCAAATACGCTCGTCGGACCAGTTTTCGAGCGAATCGTTGGGGTCAACGCCGAGGTAGAGGCGACTCACCGAGGGTGAGCGCATCGAGTACAGAGCGAAGCCGCGTTCGTGACGGCAGTAAATCAACTCCTCCGTCGCGGGCGCCGCTTCGGCCAAAATACCCAACCACGAAAAGGGGTAGACCCGTTCATAGCGCGTCACGACGGACGCCGGGATCGAGGCGACGGAGACGCCGTGACTCCCGTCGGCGCCTACCACGAAGTCCGCCTCGATGGTCAGTGGTCCGTCGGGGCTCTGCGTTTCAATCGTGACGGTTGAGTTCAGCAGACCAGAAATGGACTGCACCTCCGTCTCGAAGAGCAACGGAGCGCCCGTCGCGACCCTCGCCTTGATGAGGTCATTCACCACCTCGGCCTGACCGTAGACCGTGATCGCGCGCCCGTCGTAGAGCTCGCTCAGCGCGACGCGATGCGAGGCGCGATCGAAGCGAAGTTCCACGCCGTGGTGTACCAATCCCTCTCGACGCATCCGATCACCGACACCTGATTCCTCGAGGAAGTTCGCGACGCCGTACTCGATGACGCCCGCGCGTACGCGGTGCTCGACGTACTCACGACTCCGACGTTCGAGCACCACCGCGTCAATGCCGGCTCGCTCCAACAGGTGTCCCAAGAGCAGTCCCGCAGGTCCGGCGCCGATGATGGCCACGCGCGTTCTCAAGGTGGTCATCGTGCCCTCTTTCAGTGTCGAATGTGGCGCCGTCAGTACTAGACAGCGATGTGAACTTTGCCTAGTGTAATGAGCCACTATCTAAATCCGACTGGCCTCACCACAACGTCGCGGTTCGCCACGGAAGTCGCTCAAGGGAGTCACCATGGCCGTCGTTATTCGCCACACGCGCCGTACCGACCTTGAACTCGTTGATCAGCTCGCCGCGTTCGGCGTCGCGACCATTCACGAAGCGCAAGGTCGAACGGGCCTCTTCGCCGCGCGCCTTCGCCCGATCTACCGACCGGTGCGCGTGGCGGGTAACGCCTTGACCTGCGAGGTCGCCCCGGGCGACAATTGGTCCATTCACGTCGCCGTCGAGATGGCCCGACCCGGGGATCTCTTGATCGTCACGCCGACGAGCCCCAGTGACGACGGGTACTTCGGCGAACTCCTCGCTACCAGTCTTCGAGCCCACGGCGTTCGCGGCCTCGTTATCGACGCGGGCGTGCGCGACGTCGCCGAACTCACCGACATGAACTTTCCCGTGTGGTCCAAGACGATTAACGCCCAGGGAACCGTAAAGGAGACGCCCGGCAACGTCCAAACGCCCATCGTGTGCGCCGGCGCGTACGTGCGCCCGGGCGACGTCGTCGTGGCCGACGACGACGGTGTGGTCGTGGTCCCCTTCGAGAACGTCGCCACAGTTCTTGAGGCTTCACGTGCTCGTGAAGCCAACGAAGAAGTTAAGCGTGCCCGACTCCGCAGTGGAGAACTGGGACTCGATCTCTACGGCATGCGCGAAAAATTGGCCGCGCGCGGCCTGACCTACCGCGACGCCTCCGACGCGTGACCTCGCAACGCGCGATTCCCTGTTTGGTCTTTCGAGGAGGCACCTCCAAGGGCCTCTACTTTCACGAGCGAGATCTGCCCGTGGACCGCGCCACACGCGACCGCGTGCTGCTCGCGGCGATGGGCTCACCCGACCCTCGCCAAATTGACGGCATGGGCGGCGCGCACCCCTTGACCTCGAAAGTGGCCGTCATTCGTCCGTCGCGACGACCTGACGTTGACGTCGACTACCTCTTTTTGCAGGTCTGGCCTGATCGCGCCGAGGTGTCGGACTCGCAGAACTGCGGCAATCTTCTCGCGGCGGTCGGGCACTTCGCACTCGAAGAGGGTCTCGTCGAGGCGCGTGACGGTGAGACGACGGTGCGAATCTGGATGGAGAATACGAACTCCGTGGCGGTGGCTCGCCTCGAGACGCCCCAGGGGCTCGTGCGCTACGACGGCGACGCCCATATTGACGGCGTGCCCGGCGCCCACGCGCCCGTCTCCCTCGAATTTCTCGACGTCGCGGGCTCGAGCTGCGGCGCACTACTGCCGACGGGCCAGGTCCGCGACGTCGTGCAGGGCATCGCGGTGACCTGCGTCGACAACGGCATGCCGGTCGTGTGTCTTCGCGCCAGTGACGTGGGGCTGACGGGAATTGAGTCACCCGAGGAGATTGAAGCGCGCGCCGACGTACGCGAGCGCGTCGAAGCGCTGCGCCTCGAAGCCGGCGCCCTCATGGGTCTAGGTGACGTCACGAATAAGACGGTGCCGAAGATCAGTTTGCTCGCGTCGAGCGAGCACGGCGGGACGCTCACCACCCGCACCTTTATCCCCCATCGGGTCCACGAGGCGATTGGCGTTTTCGGCGCCGTGTCCGTCGCGACGGCCTGTCTCCTACCAGGCTCGGTCGCGGCCGACGTCGCGAAACTCACCGTCGCCACTGGCTCCTTTACCCTCGACGTGGAACACCCCACGGGCTACTTTTCTGTTTCGCTCGACGTGACGCGCGACGGCGACGAGGTACGTGTCGAACGCGCGGCCCTGCTGCGCACCGCTCGGCTCTTAATGCGCGGCGAGGTCCTTATTCCAGGAAAACTTTGGAGCGACGCATGATTATTGACTGTCACGGCCACTACACCACGGCACCGAGCGCGCACAACGAGTGGCGCGTCGCGCAGGTGCGCGCGTACGACGAGGCCACGTCGCCGCCCGCCTACCCGTCGATCAGTGACGACGAGATTGTGGCCACGATCGAAACCAATCAGCTTCGGATCACCAGCGAACGCGGGACGGACCTCACCATCTTCTCGCCCCGCGCGTCGGCGATGGAGCATCACGTGGGCGACGCGTCGGTCGCCGACGCCTGGGCCCGGGCCTGCAATGACCTCATCGCGCGCGTCGTCCAGCTCTTTCCGCGTTCCTACGTGGGTGTGTGCCAACTCCCCCAGACCCCCGAGCACGACCTGACGAACGCCATCCGAGAGCTCAAGCGGTCAGTGAACGAACTCGGATTCGTCGGGTGCAACCTCTCGCCCGATCCGAGCGGTGGCTACTGGAGTGGCCCGCCACTCACTGATCGTTCGTGGTACCCCCTCTACGAGGCCCTGGTCGAACTTGACGTACCGGCCATGATTCACGTCTCGAGCAGCTGCAATCCGAACTTTCACTCGACGGGCGCGCATTACCTCAACGCCGACACCACGGCCTTCATGCAACTCATTCAAGGAGATCTCTTCAGCGACTTCCCGACGCTGCGCTTCGTTATCCCCCACGGTGGCGGCGCCGTGCCCTATCACTGGGGTCGCTTTCGCGGACTGGCCGACATGTTGAATCGACCCGCGCTCGAGGAACATCTGATGCACAACGTCTTCTTTGACACGTGCGTCTACCACGAACCCGGCGTCCAACTGCTCTGCGAGGTTATCGACACCAAGAACATCCTCTTTGGATCTGAGTTACTCGGCGCCGTTCGCGGTATTGATCCCTCGACGGGCGCGTATTTTGACGATACGAAGCGTTACGTGGAGGCGCTCTCACTAAGCGCGCCCGCGCGTTCGGCCATCTACGAAGGTAACGCCCGGCGGGTCTACCCACGCCTCGACGCTCGACTCGTCGCCCAGGGCCGCTGACGTGGGCGCCTTCACCATGGACGCGGACTGGCTCGTCTTTGACCCCTCGCCGTCCAAGCCCGTCTTTCACTTACCCGACGGCGCCGTCGACGCGCACTGTCACGTCTTTGGCCCCGGCGACGAGTTTCCCTACGCCCCCGAGCGTAAGTACACGCCGTGCGACGCGGGTAAAGCACAGCTCTTCGCGCTGCGCGATCATCTCGGCTTTTCGCGCAACGTCGTCGTGCAGGCGACCTGTCACGGATCGGATAATCGCGCCATGGTCGACGCGTTGCGCCACGCCGACGGACGCGCGCGGGGCGTCGCCACGGTACGTCGCGACGTCAGCACGAACGAACTTGACGAACTCCACGACGCCGGCGTGCGCGGCGTGCGTTTTAACTTTGTGCGGCGACTCGTCGATCCCAAACCCGACGCGTACTACTTCGACATCATTGAAAAGATCGCGCCGCTTGGCTGGCACGTCGTTTTGTACTTCGAGGCCAGTGATCTTCGTGAGCGTTGGGACTTCTTTAACGCCATCGAGTCCGACGTGGTCGTTGATCACATGGGTCGACCCGACGTGACGAAGTCGGTTGACGGACCCGACTTTGCTCTCTACCTGCGCCTGCTCGACGAGAATCCCCGTGTGTGGACGAAGGTGACCTGCCCCGAGCGGCTCACGAAGGTTGGCCCGCCCCACTACGAAGACGTCGTGCCGTTCGCCAAACGCGTCGTCGAGTCCTATCCCGATCGTGTGCTGTGGGGCACCGACTGGCCACACCCGAATTTAAAGAAGGCGATGCCCGATGACGGACTACTCGTCGACTTCATTCCGCGCATAGCCGTCACGCCAGAGCTCCAGAGTAAACTTCTCGTCGAGAATCCCACTCGGCTCTACTGGGGAGAAGGTCAGTGAACGACAAAGAAGAGTTCGACGATATCCCCGGCACGACGGTCTTCACGACGCAGCGCTCGCGTCAGGGCTTTCACCTGAACCAGTTCTGCATGAGTTTGATGAAGCCTGAGAATCGTGAGCGTTTTCGCGCCGACGAAGAGGGCTACCTCAGCCAGTGGGCGCTCACCGACGCCCAACGCGACGCCGTACTGCGACGTGACTACAACGCCGCGATCGCCGAGGGCGGCAATATCTACTTCCTCGCCAAAATCTTCGCGACCGACGGCCGTAGTTTTGTGGACGTCGCGGCTCAGATGACCGACATGACCGTGGAGGACTACACCCAGATGATGCTGAACGGCGGACGGTCTCCCGAAGGTAACCGCTCCATACGAGAGGGTCGTTAAATGGCGCGGGTCCAGGCGGGCGTGACGACCAGTCACGTCCCGGCGATTGGTGCCGCCATCGACCGAGGTCAGACCGAGACGGACTACTGGCGTCCCGTCTTCGCGGGTTACGAATTCTCCAAGCGTTGGATGGCCGAACAGCGTCCCGACGTAATTTTCCTGGTCTATAACGATCACGCGTCTAACTTCTCCCTCGAGTGTCTCCCCACCTTCGCGATTGGGTGTGCCGAGGAGTTCACCGTCGCCGACGAGGGCTTCGGACCGCGACCGGTGCCCCCCGTACTCGGACATCCCGAACTGGCCTGCCACATCGCCGAATCGCTCATTCTCGACGACTTTGACCTCACGATTATGAACAAACTCGACGTCGACCACGGACTGACGGTGCCGATGTCGCTGCTCTTTGGCCAGCCGACGGCGTGGCCCGTCAAAGTGATTCCCTTCGCGGTGAACGTGGTGGAGTATCCCCAGCCCTCGGGTCAACGTTGCTTCAATCTTGGTAGGGCGCTGCGTCGAGCCATTGAGAGCTTCCCGGAGGATCTCAACGTACAGGTTTGGGGTACCGGCGGAATGAGTCACCAACTCCAGGGACCGCGCGCGGGCTTTATCAACTCCACCTTTGACCAATCCTTCCTCGACCGGCTCGTGGACGATCCCGACGCGTTGTGTCAGATTCGTCACCTCGAGTACCTGCGCGAGTCTGGTTCAGAAGGCATCGAAATGATTATGTGGCTCGTGATGCGCGGCGCCATGGGCGAACGCGTCCGCGAAGTCCACCGCCACTACCACGTCCCGGCGTCAAACTCAGCCGTCGGCCACTTGATCGTCGAACCGAACTCGTAACCACAAGGAGTCGTCATGCGTATCGCCCTCGCCGGGGCCGGAGCCTTCGGCATCAAGCACCTTGACGCGCTCACGCGCGTGGAGGGCGTCGAAGTAACGGCCGTCATCTCGCGCCGCCTCGAGCAGGCCCAAGAGGTCGCGTCTCGCTACGGAGCCTCGGTCGCCGGCACGCACCTCAACGAAGCGCTCGAGCGCGACGACGTCGACGCCGTGATTCTCTGTACGCCCACCCAGATGCACGCCGAGCAAGCGGTCGCCACCCTGCGCGCTGGCAAGCACGTCCAAGTCGAGATTCCTCTCGCCGACAGTTGGGCCGACGCGCAGTTAGTCGCTGACGTCCAACGCGAGACGGGACTCGTGTGCATGGTGGGTCACACGCGACGCTTCAACCCTTCGCACCAGTGGGTACATCAGCGCGTCGTGAGCGGCGAGTTCTCTGTTCTTCAGATGGACGTCCAGACCTACTTTTTTCGACGCACCAACATCAACGCCTTAGGTCAACCCCGAAGTTGGACCGACAACCTGCTGTGGCACCACGCGGCGCACACCGTCGACCTCTTTCAGTATCAGTGCGGTGAATCCGTCGTCAAGGCCAACGCCCTGCGGGGTCCCGTTCACCCCGAACTCGGCATCCCAATGGATATGTCAATCCAACTCCAGAGCGCGTCGGGCAAGATCTGCACCCTCTCGCTGAGTTTCAACAACGAGGGCCCACTCGGTACGTTCTTTCGCTACATCGGCGACACCGGTACCTACCTCGCGCGATACGACGATCTCTTCGACGGCCGCGACGTCCCGATCGACCTGACGGGCGTCGCCGTCTCGTCCGACGGTATCGAACTCCAAGATCGCGAGTTCGTCGCGGCTATTCGCGAGAACCGTGAACCCAACGCCTCCGTGTCCCAAGTCCTTGACTGTTACCGCGTCCTCGGGGACCTGGAGAGACAGATCCTGTAGCCGAGCTTCCTCGGGCGTCGTCACGCGGACACCACCACGTTGAATCAGTTCGCCTCAAGGCGACGCGTTGGCGCCGGGCTCTTCCGGTCTTCACGACTGCCTTCGTCACGACGGTGCGGCAGTAGCCCTCGCGCCACGCTGGGAAAAATGATCGCCGACACGACGGCGACGAGAATAATCGCGGTGTAATTTCGCGGCCCAATGAAACCGTCCGCCTTGCCGATCTGCGCCGTCGTGACGAGCAAGGTAAGAGGAGCCATGAGCGACGCCGCGCCGGCGAACGAGACGCGCCACGAATTTCCGCGGCGACGAAGGTAGGGAACGACGACGAGCCGCGGCACCGAAAGTACCAGCAAGACGAGGGCGGCCACGGGCGCGAGGCCCTCCACGTCACTACGCAGCGGTGTTTGAAGTCCGACGTCTAAAAAGAACAGCGGTATCAAGAAAGCGTTCGCGACGCTGGTCACCCGTTCCACAATTGCTTTGGCGTGACCAATAACACTTCGAAAAATAACGCCGGCAAGCACGGCGCCAAGTACGTTCGGGATGTGGAGCAGACCGCACGACGCGACCACGACGAACAACAACGCGAACGTGCCGCGAAGTCCGACTTCCAACGGGTCATCACGCAAAAACCACCGATGAAAGTGACGTGGTGCCTTCACCCGGAGTCGGCGAATCAAGAACACTACGAACAGGGAAAAACCGATGAAAGCCAACGCTCGCGTGCCGAGCAGAATTGCCGTCATTGCCGAGTCGTGGCGACTCGCCACGCTGAGCACGTTGAGCGCGACGAGATACCCAATTTCGGCGACCGCGCCCACCATGAGAACGTCGCGCGCGAAGCGAGCGCCCATCCAACCTCGCACGTGCAGCACCGGCACGGTCACCCCCACCGACGTCGCCGCACCGGCCAGCACCCACATCGAGGAGGCGCCCGCGAGACGACCGAGCAAGAGCCACGACACCAGAAAGGAACTCGTCAAAAGAACGATTCCCATGAGCGAGGCGCTGCGCGACGCTCCGCGAATTTCCGCTAAATCGAATTCGACCCCCACCAGGAACATCAAAATGAGAAATCCCAAACTGCCAAGGGTCGCGACGATCCCGTTCGTCGCGTAGTCCGCGTGAGGGAGTACGAAACTGAGTGCAAAGCCCAAGAGAATCTCGATTACCGCGCCCGGAACTTGGAGTCGCTCCCCAATCAAGGGACCGACAAAAGTGGCCACACCCAAGATCGCTAAGACAAAACTAACGCCGAGCGTCACTCGTATCCTCATTTCGCTTACCAACGACACGCGCCGAGACTTCACCATCTCGCGGTCATTTAGGTGCTCTCACCAGGTTAGAGGAGCGTATGTGCGAATTGGCTGTGAGTGCGTTGTGAAGTCGACGAACGGGCCCCGAACGCGAAAAACCCCCACCTTTCGGTGGGGGTTTTTCAAGAAATCCCGGCGGCGACCTACTCTCCCAGGGGGGGACCCCCAAGTACCATCGGCGCAGGTGGGCTTGACTGCTGTGTTCGGAATGGGAACAGGTATATCTCCACCGCCATAACCACCGGAAAACATGCGCTCGACCTCTTACGAGATCAGAACGGGGGGTTATCCCCGCTCCTTGAGCGTCCTAGAACGAGCACGAGCATCAAACTCCAAGCCCTCGGCCGATTAGTACCGGTCAGCTGAAGACGTTACCGTCCTTACACTTCCGGCCTATCAACGTGGTCGTCTGGCCACGGGCCTTACCTGGTTAACCCAGTGAGAGATTTAATCTTGAAACGGGCTTCGCACTTAGATGCTTTCAGCGCTTATCCCACCCGCAGGTCGCAAAACAGCCATGCCCTTGGCAGGACAACTGTCACACGAGAGCTGCGTTCGTCCCGGTCCTCTCGTACTAGGGACAACCTTTCTCAAATCTCTTACGGCTGCATCGGATAGGGACCGAACTGTCTCACGACGTTCTGAACCCAGCTCGCGTACCGCTTTAATGGGCGAACAGCCCAACCCTTGGGACCGGCTTCAGCCCCAGGATGCGACGA
>JAGWHY010000005.1 GCA_028873575.1 Acidobacteriota bacterium
AGTCGTTTGGTGGCTGCGCACGAAGTCCCCGATTCGCGGTCCGCTCAAGACGTGGCTCGCGGAAGTGGCGATGCTCATCGCGTACGCCTGGATCGTGTCGATGGTTGGCCAGTATCTCCGCCCCGACGCCGTCGTGACCGGTATGACGAGTCCGTGGTGGAGCCTTGGGGCGGTTACCACCCTCGTCGCTCTTCGATCGGTGCGGCGTGAACGTGCGGCCACGCTGAAGCCGGCGCCGTCGACGGCGCGGGCGCTTCGCACGCAGTCGTCCGAAGACTGGGGCGCCGCGTGATTCGTCAAGACGTTGATGAGCTCATTGACGTGGCTTCGTGCTACGTCGGCGCTATGTGGCCACTGGACCGCGCGGTCGCGGTGAATCCGCTACTCGATCGACTGGACGACGATTTCGCAAACGCGACCGGCGAACTAGGTCGTCAGTTAGGTCTCTCGCTCTGGCCAACACGTGCCCATCTAGCGGAGGCGTCGCGTCGGGGTCTCGGGCCTGACGTTGGCGATGAAGGGGTCGTTGACGAACCACTCGTTCGACCGGGCACGGTGCTCGAGCGCGTGCGCGGCGTCGAGAGTAAGGAGGCCCGACGCGCACGTCGCATCGTTGGCCAGACGCTTCTCGAAGCGGTCTCGACCAAAAGGGAACCCGACGCTGGCGTCGTACCTCGGGCCGTCGCGATTCTCGAGGACCCCGCCAGTTGGGTTGAACTTCCGTTACCGAAACGGCGAGACATTGGTGCGTTGCTCCGCACCGAGAGTCTCGAAGGTCTGGTCGCACGCCTGAAGTCTTTTAACAGCGACGACGTAACGGCCGAGCTTTCCGCGCACTTTGCGCGTACGCCGGGTTGGTCCGCGTGGTCGAAGTGGAGTGACCTGTGGCGCCGACAAGCGCACCCGGCGGCGCTTTCGCGACGCGAGTTCCTGACCATATCGTTGGCCGTTGACCTGGCTCTTCTGGGTGAGATGGCGGACGTCGTCTTCGCACCTCCGAGCCGAGCCGTGCCCGCGTCGACCGAAGCGGGGATGCGCCGACTAACGCTCCTTGAATCGATGGTCCACGCACCACTGCTACGCGCCGTGCGCACGGAGCTCGCGGGCGGGGCTACGGCTCGCTGGCAGATAGTGACGTGTATCGACGTTCGCTCCGAACCTCTTCGTCGCGTGCTCGAGCAGCGCGACGACGTTCAAACGATCGGTTTCGCGGGCTTCTTTGGTGTTCCCGCCACGATTACGGCCGAGGGTGAGGGTGAAGCACGTGAGTCACTGCCCGTGTTGTTGGAGCCGAGCGTGGCCGTCCGAGGTGGGCGAGGACCTAGCGACTGGGCCGACAGT
Source organism: Acidobacteriota bacterium (assembly GCA_028873575.1). Lineage (GTDB taxonomy): Bacteria > Actinomycetota > Acidimicrobiia > Acidimicrobiales > RAAP-2 > RAAP-2. The sequence goes on from JAGWHY010000005.1 coordinate 1,342, forward strand.
GTCGCGGCCCTTTCGGGAACCTTCGCCGAACTTACCCACGAACCAGGTGCGATGTTCGCTCTCGCTGAGGGTACCGGTTGGTTCGCGGTGCCGTGGCTCGCGTCGCGCACGTTGGTTCCGCGACGCAAGCAGTCCGGGTTGCGTGACGCCGGCACTTGGGTTGTTGAGTCACGCGATCGCGCGACGCTGGCCGAGTCGGCCCTTCGCACGATGGGACTCACCACCAACTTCGCGCCCGAAGTCGTCTTCGTCGGTCACGCGTCGCGTTCTCGAGCCAACACCCACTATTCGACACTGGACTGTGGCGCTTGCGCCGGACGCGCGGGTGGCACGAACGCGATCATCCTCGCCGAACTCTTAAACGACGAGGAGATTCGCCGAACGCTTGCGCAGCGAGGTATCGACATTCCGTCAGCGACGCGTTTCGTCGCGGGAGAGCACAACACGACGACTGAGGAGGTGACGTTGTTCGCGGGTGCCTCGAGCGACCTAGGCAGAATATTTGACGAGGCGACGGACGCAGTGTCGACGTCGCGCACTGGTCAGTTTCGGCCAAGTCGTTCGCGCCGTGCGCTGCGCCGTCGGGCCAGCGACTGGGGTGAGACCCGACCCGAGTGGGGACTCGCTGGCAACGCCGCGTTTGTCGTGGCACCGCGAAGCTCGTCGCGGGGCGCTGACCTACGGGGGCAGTGTTTCTTGCACTCGTACGATGCCGTAGCCGACGTGGACGGGTCAATCTTGCGTTCGATCTTGTCGGCACCGGTGGTCGTGGCGCAGTGGATTAACGCCGCGTACTACTTCTCGACGGTCGCGCCCGACGTTCTTGGCGCGGGGGATAAGACTCTCCTCAATCCGGTGGGCGACTTCGCAAGTATCGCCGGCGATGATCCCGATTTGAAGCTGGGTCTGCCGTGGCAGTCGGTGGCCGACGGCGCGCGTCCGCAGCATCTGCCCGTGAGGCTTCTCGTGGCCGTGGAGGCCCCACTAACTCGTACGGAGTCGATCGTAAGGAGTGAACCCGTCGTTCGTCGACTGGTGGAAGGTCGATGGATTCGTCTCGTCGGCCGCGACAGTGCGGCCGGGGAATGGCACGAGTGGATTGCTGGTACTGGATGGGAGTTGGTATGAGGAGTGTACGAGCACGGAGTCTCGTGAAGCCAGACGACGTCGCGGCGGTTGGCTTCGTGGTGTCGGAACGATTAACGAACGCCAGCGTCACGATCGAGCGCCGTCGAGACGGGACCTGGCGCGTCATTGACGCGTGGGCCCGCGACGGGTGGGTCGCTGAGCAACGCGTCCGAGCCATCGCGACCGCTTCAGCCGTACTAAGTGGCGTCGACTTCGTGGGCGTCTTCGTCAGTCACTTCGTGGTCGACGAAGACGTGGCCTGGTGTGGCGTGTGGCGGCACCGACGTGGCTCTGCCCGCGGTCGTCTGACGAGGCCTCAGCCATGCTGAACGGTAAGTCGATTTTGATTACGGGCATCGCCACTGACGACTCCATCGCGACGGCGACGTTGCGCGCGGCGTTGCGGGCCGGCGCGCGCGTGAGAGCCACGGCCCTACCTCGTGACCTCGATGCAGTGCGAGACGTTGTGTCGAGTATTGACCCGCGCGTCGAGATTGACCCGCTCGACTTCACCGACGCCGACGCCGTGTCGACGTGGACGCGCGAGCGAAAGAGCGAAGGATGCCGGCTCGACGGCGCGCTCCACGCCATTGCCTTCGCCCCCCGCGGCGCGCTGGACGGCGCCTTCCTTGGCGCGACGGAACTCGACGTCACCCAGGCGCTGCGAACGAGTGTGTGGACGTACGCGGTGCTCGCGCGTGTTCTCGACGAGCTCAGGGGTGAGCACGGCGCGAGCTTGGTCGGTCTCGACTTTGACGCGGGTGGTCGAGCGTGGCCCATCTATAACTGGATGGGAGTCTGTAAGGCAGCTCTGCGTGAATCGTCGCGTTACGTGGCCCGCGACCTTGGACCACGAGGTGTTCGCAGCAACCTCATCGCGGCGGGTCCGTTGTTGACGAGGGCGGCTCGTGGGATACCGCGCTTCGAGCTCTTGACCAACGCGTGGGAGCAGACGACGCCGATGGCGTGGGATCCGCGCGACGCTTCTCCCGTGGCTGACGTCGCGTGTTTTCTGCTGTCAGACTTGGCGAGAGCCATTACGGGTGAACTCATCCATGTTGACGGGGGTTTTAACGCGATGGCCATGTCGCGTGGGTTGACGCCAAGTTGAGCGCGACCGCGGCATTGAGCTCACGATTGACGTTTCGTCGAACGGTCCGCTCGTTACGGCGACCGCACTCCTTGAGGAGTCCGATGGCCGTAGTTTGCCCTTCTTTAGCCAAAATCCTTCGGGGGGTGATCCCTGGACGTCGTCGTGGGAGAAGCGGTTGACGATACGTCTCGATTCGTGCTCGACGCTGACCCCCGAGACTGGACGTCGCGTCTGGAGTCAAGATGCGTTCGTCACGCCAGATCACTTTCGTCGAGTCGTCGAACTCGCCCCTCAGGCGCTGGTGTCCTCGAGGAGGTGGTGACGACGTGACGTTCGTCGGCGTCGGACCCTCGGCCGCTACCTCAGTAGCGCCATCGTGACGAGTAACGGGTCACTAACCTGGCCGACGTGACCGCCTCCTCGCGCTGCGACGTCGTAATTGTCGGCGCCGGACTCGCTGGACTGCGGGCGGCCCAGATACTGAGTCATCACGACCTCGAGGTCGTGGTGGTCGAACGCGCCGATCACGTCGGGGGACGCGTGCACTCTTTCGACGTTGACGGCTTCATCGTTGACGAGGGTTTTCAGCTCATCAATCCGGGGTATCCCGAACTCGTGGCGACCGGCGTCTTGGCGTCACTCGACTTGCGTTCCATTCCTGGTCTCTTGACGTTCGTAGGTTCGCGAGAGGAGTGGACGTTCGCGGACCCCCGTCGCTGGCCCTTACGTGCGTTGACGAGCCTGCGGCGGGGACGACTCGCCACGACGGACGCGGCGCGGCTCGCTCGGCTCTTGGCTACCGCGCGTTGGTCGTCGACGACGCGCCTTACGCGGGTTCCGGACCGATCAACGCGTCAGGGATTCCGGGACCTCGGACTGCGCGAGGGAACGATTGACGACGTGATCGTTCCGTTTCTTCAAGGGACGCTACTTGACAGTGAACTTGAAACCTCTTGGCGCTACACCCGCCTTCTTCTCAAGTCTTTCGCGAAGGGTCGTCCGGGCACCCCTTCGAACGGCGCACGCCAGTTGCCACTGTCGTTAGTCGCCGACGCGCCGCGCGTCACGTATCGGCTGAATGAAGCGGTGCGAGAGGTCGGCGCGGGGTTCGTGCGCACGGACCACGGAGAGATTCGAGCTCGCGCCACGTTGGTCGCCGCGGATCAAAGTGAGGCGGCCAAACTGCTTAGCGGCCGTGATCACGGATGGCGTGCCACGACGACCTGGTGGTTCGACACGCCTCGAGTCGCCTCCGGTGAGCGACTGCGCCTCGACGTTGATCGGCGCGTCGTTGCCTCAATGCTCGACGTGGCGAGCGTGGCGCCCGAGCGAGCACCCCGAGGCCGGTCGTTGATCGCGGTCGCGGTCAACGGCGAACACGACGCCAGGCTCGATGACGAGATGGCCCAGGACGTGGGACGTTTTTACGACGTCGCGCGAGGGGACGTGACGTTGATCGCGAGAACCACCGTCGCGAGGGCCCTGCCAAAACTTATGCCACCCCTGGATCTGCGCGGCCCGTCACGGCGAGGGAGCGTCTTCGTCGCGGGGGATTACCTCCAAACACCATCGATTCAAGGCGCGCTGGTGAGTGGGCGTCGAGCAGCGCACGCCATTCGAAAATCGCTGGTGACGGCGGACGTCGTGTAGACGGAGGCGACGCAACACCGTCGTGGCGAACCGTCATTTGCCGTGACGCGGGGAGGGTGTTCTGGCGGCGTCGCGATGAGGGCTCGCCAGTTCTCACGCACCGTCGCCTCGCTTCGTTCTTACTAAAGTGTCGCTTATTCGTCGTTTGGGGGTGTGGTGTCAACTGATGAGTCCGTAGGACGTGAGCTACGCCTGATCCCCGGCGCGTCTCGTTCCGCCGCGACCGCTCAAAGTGCGGGCATGCAGCGTTACGAGGCCGTCTCCGGCGCCACGGTGGGGGCGAGCCAGATTTGGATGGGCGAGAGCGTCCTGGTGCCCGGCAGCGTGTCAGGTGCGCACCATCACGGCGACTCCGAAACCGGCATCTACGTGCGTTCCGGACATCCCTCCTTTGTTTTTTTAAAGGAGGGGCAAGAGGTCCGACTTGACGCGAGTCCTGGGGACTACGTGTTCGTGCCGAAGTTCGTGGCGCATCGTGAGGAGAATCATTCGCTGGACGAACCCGCGGTAGTGATTTTGGCGCGCTCCACGCAAGAGGCCATCGTGGTGAACGTGGAGCATCTCTAGCGAGGCAGTCGGTCAGTCGCGTCGCCCGATCGCGTCCGTTGACTCCTCGTGGACGGCCGGGTTACCGAGGATGGAAGTTGTCTCGGGGGCTGGCGGACGAAGACAGTACTAATGTCCAACGTCGAAGGAGCTATCACGTCAAGCGGCTATCACGTGTCGTCCGAGCGTGTGGCTCGACGCCATTTATTGCAGTTCGACCTGACGCCAAACGGCGCCACCGAGCCCGTGTTTCGTAACGACTTTTGGGGTCACGACGAAGCGAGCGTCTACCCCGACGTGGTTTCGGGTAAGCCACGTTTCGACAACGTCAAGATATTCGAAAGTGGCGGCGGCTGGCCGAGCTTCACGCGGCCCCTTGAGGCGCCGAACGTGCGCGAAGTCCCCAGCCACCACTACGGCATGACGAGGATTGAGGCCGCTCGGCGCACGGCGACTGTCACCTGGGCCACGTTTTTCACGACGCTCCGGCGCGTGACGGCGAATCGCGGCATCGCGTTAACTCCGCGGCCCTACGCTTGATTAGGTGCTTCAATCTTCCTGCCGAGGGTTGCGGTCGATACACGAATATCTTTGAAGGCCTCGACGTTGAGGAGGAGACACGATGAGCAACACGACGAGCGAAACGGCGATTCTTGCGGGCGGTTGTTTTTGGGGTATGCAGGATTTGATACGTCGACGTCCCGGCGTACTCACCACGCGCGTGGGTTACTGCGGTGGGGAGGTCGCGAACGCGACGTATCGCAATCACGGCAATCACGCCGAATCGATCGAAATCGTCTTTGACCCTACGGTGACGTCGTACCGGGAGCTTCTCGAATTCTTCTTTCAGATTCACGACCCCACGACCAAAGATCGTCAGGGTAACGACCGGGGTCCCAGCTATCGTTCGGCAATTTTCTACCTCAGCGACGAGCAACGCCGGGTCGCCGAGGACACCGTCGCCGACGTCAACGCGTCGGGAATTTGGCCCGGTGCCGTCGTCACCGAGGTCACGCCGGCGGGAGATTTCTGGGAGGCTGAACCCGAGCACCAGGACTACCTCGAACGGATTCCGAATGGGTACACCTGCCACTTCCCGCGTCCGAATTGGGTGCTACCTCGACGCCGTGAAACCACGACCGCGCTCAGCGACTAGTCGGCACTATTCGCCGGTCTGACCGTCGATGGCCTCACGTAGCAGGTCCGCGTGTCCACAGTGGCGCGCGTACTCTTCGATCATGTGACAGAGAATCCAACGCCGACTCGGTGACGCCCCTTCTTCGCGACGTCGGGCGTGTTCGTCGAGCGTACCGTTCGCCAAGTCAGCGCTCACGACGTCGCGCGCTCGCGATACCGCGTGTCGCCAGTGGTCCATGAGTTCGTCGGGCGTGTCGCACGACGCGCTTTCCCAGTCCCAATTGGGTGTTTGGTCCCAATCAACCTCGGCCCACGGTGAGGGAAGTTCTGCGCCGCGCCACCAGAACGTGAACCAGTAGTCCTCCACGAAGACGAGATGTTTGAGCATGCCGCCCAGGGTCATCGACGAGGCGGCCACTCGAACTTGGAGGTCCGTTGCGTCGAGTCCACGGCACTTCCATTCGAAGGTGGCTCGTTGATAGTCGAGAAAACTCAGAAGCGTTTCGATTTCACTTCCGGACTCGGTGGGTCGCGGTCGACCCTGTTCGTCAAACTCACTCATCGGACGCGATTCTAGGTAGCGAGAGTTCGTCGCGCGTGGGCAGAAGGGTTGGCGACACGAAGCGCGTCATCGCGACGACACCCACGCCCATTGCGCAAAGGCCAGTCACGGCCAGTACGACGGCGAGCGAGGTCGAGCGGAGGCGTTCGTGAAATAGCCACACTCCTAGAAGCACGCTCGCCAGAGGATCGACGAGGACGATGAGCGGTTGCGACACGCGTAGTGGCCCGGCGTGAAGCGCCGCTTGCTCGCTGATCAGTCCGGCGACGCCGCCTAGCGCGAAAGCGTAGATCGGCCAATGGGCGAAGGCCCCGACGACCCCGTCGTGCGTCAAAGAATCGGTCGTTGATTTAATGAACGTCGCCTCAAGCGCCCAGAGCACTCCCGTAATCGTGGCGAAGCTCGCGGCGCGCCGGTCCGGTGACGCGCGACGCGCGAACCACCACGTGAACCCGATCGCGATACCGACGACCACGAGCGTCGTCTGAACGCGACTACTACTCGCGCTCGCGAGTCCTGGTCGCGGTGACGCGGCGGTCAAAAAGAGGGCAAGACCAGCCACGGTGACGGCGGCACTCGACCACGCCGCACCCGCGACGCGCTGACGGAGCCACCACTGTCGGATGACTAATCCCATGACGAGTTCGCTCACTAAGAGCGGCTGTACTTGGCTGAGAGGTCCAAAGTGCAGCGCGAGTGATTGAAAGACGAGTGAGCCAAAGAGGGCGAGCCACCCGGCGTACCAGAGGGGTTGACGAAGTAGGTATCGCCAAAGGGGGAATCCTCGCAGATCGAGCCGCGCGCGCGTGCTCGCGAGGTGTTGGGTGGTCAGCGCGACGGCGTTCACCAGTGCGGTGAGCAGGGCGAAGATCGCCGCCCACGCCTCATTCGCCCTCGCCAAGTAGTGCACGTGCGCCACGCTAGGTCACGTCATCGACCTCGCGGAACGAGTTGAATGATTGCCAGGCGGGTGCTTTAGGCGACGCTCGAAACGTCGCTCGCGCAGTAGCGACATTTCGCGGCGGCGAGCGGCAGGTCGCTCGACAAGCACGCCGGGCAGGTCTTGGTGGCGGGCGCGGGCTCGGGCGCGGAGAAGACTTTGCGTCCGAGGCGAGCCATGTACGCCCGGTAGGGCGTTACGAGAACGAAATAGACGACCGCCATAAAAATGACGAAGTAGACGATGGCTGAAATGAACGTTCCTACGTTGACGAACTGATGATTGATCGTCCACCCGAGGCCCGGGCTCGACGCGTTCGACCCCTCAAGTGCGCTCACCAGCGGCGTGATGATTGAGTCAGTAAATGCCTTGATGAGCGTGGAAAACGCCAAAGCGACGACCAGACCCACCGCGATCACGATCAGATCTCCCTGCATCAAGAAATTCTTAAAGCCCTTCATGGCGCAACCTCCAAAGTCGTGAACATGGCCCACTCTAGAGGACGGGGGCTCAACGCGCTGGATTAACTACTGGGCGAGCTGAAGGCCGCGAAGAAACGTGGGGGGAGGGCGAGGACGACGGCGCGGGCCATGGCGGCGTAGCCCGTGTCGTTGGGATGGATGTTGGGACCGTAGGCGCCCGAACGACACATCCACGTCCAGGTGCACGCGCGCTGAACGTCCAGTGGTACCCAACCGACGTGGGCGAGACGCGTGGGCGTCGCCAGCGCGTTGGCGTAGGCGCTCGCCACGTTCGCCACCGGAATCGCGTACGAGGCGTACACGTCGGACAAGGTCGTGTTCAGCGCGTCGATGGCGCTCGTGCTGTCCGCCGCGAAGTTGAGATCGTGGGTGTGGTTCACGGCGTCGGCGAGGAAGGGGTTGTCGTGATTCAGTCCCACGATCGTCACTTTCGGACCTGCGGCGGCCACAAGTTTCGACAATATTGTCTCTAAATTGTCGCGGACCAGCGCGAGCTGGGTGCCCACGCAGGAAGGATCGGCGAACTCTTGCGCGATGCAGGGGCGCAGGTCGTTAAACCCGAGGTCGACGGTGACGAGCCCGGGGTCGTTGGTGTGCGCACGCAAGAAGGCGACCGCGTCGGAGAGCTGTGAGTCGCTCGCGTGGTAGCAATGGTCAAGCCCCGAAATGGTGCTCGCCGTGGACTCTCCGGGACAGCCCAACTCGACGAGGTTGACGTTGACGCCCTGGGAGGACAACATGTTCGTGACGTCGTTCGTGTACCCCTCGTTCGTGACCTGGCCACGAGGGTGAAGGGCCGTTGGTTGCACGCCAACCGACTCTGAGGCGCCGATGCTTAAATAAAAACCAGTCGGCGAGGACGCCGCCGCCGGCGCCGCCGAAGCGAGAACGGGTCCGAGGCAAGATAACGCGAGGATCGTGACTATTGACGTCATCGTCCGACGTCGCGTTGGTCGTTCCATTCGTGTCTTACTCCCTTACGGCGCCACCGCTGGTCGCGCGTGACGCAGAATCCTTCAGGCCTCATTGCCCCCGGTAAAGGTAAGGGGAGAATTTAAAGTTCAGTTAAGGGCCGTTGAAATTCTCCCAGCTTTTTCTGGAGTGGCGTTACGTCACACCCTGGGATAAGAGTGGACCTGTGGCCAGGCGTTACTCTCACGTGCCCGAACTCGTTTTGGGATTCGACACCGAAACGACGGGCCTCAGCGTGACGAACGATCAGGCAATTTCGTACGGCCTTTGCGCGTTTCGTTTTGGGGTCGCGTACTGGAGCGAACAGTTCTTCGTCCTGCCCGACCGACCCATTAGTGACGGAGCTCGTCGCGTGCACGGACTAAGCGTCACGGAATTAGAGGGAAAACGGTCAAGCGAGTTGGTGCTCGATCCCGCCGCGGGCGTCGCGCGAACGATTCAGATTCTGAGTGAGTTCGCAAACGCCGGCGCCGTCGTTGTAGGCGCCAACGTCGTCAGATTCGATCTCGAGATGCTCCGACGCGCTGCCCTCTCTTTGCTGGGCGCGACGTCGCGGAACCCGGCTTTTGACTTTTCAAGACTGAAAATCGTTGACGTTATTGAGCACGATCTAGCCATTGAGCCCAGTCGTGACGCGCGACCACACCGGGGCCTCACTGAACTCTGCACTCACTACGGCGTGACGCCCGGGAGACACGACGCGCTTGGTGACGCGCGCGCCGCGGTGGAGGTCTTTTTGGCGCAGGTCGAAAGAAATCGGTCCGGGCAAACGAGCCTGGAACTCATGGTCGATCAAGCCGACTCAACGACGCGCCCACGATGAGGCACGTTTACGGTCTCGTACACCAGGTGTGACGACCGGTCTCTCCGACGACGCGGCTAATAACGTGAATCTCTTGCATGCGGTGGCGCCGGCGGGCAATTTCGACGAGGTCTAGTTACGTTGTGGGTACGTTGACGTCGATTTTTCAACTGGAGAATCGATCGACGGTGCCACTCGGTTTGTTCGACGCACCTACTGGGGGTCGGCAATTTCGAGGGCTAGTAGCGGTGCCGAGGCCTTCGAAATCGTCTCTTCGTACTCAAAGAGTGGCTCTGAATCCGCGACGACGCCGCCGCCGGCTTGAATCGTCGCCACGCCGTCTCGCAGGGCCACCGTGCGGATCGTGATCGCGAAGTCCGCGTCGCCGCTCAACGAGAAGTACCCTACGGCGCCACCGTAAGGACCGCGCAGTGCAGGCTCAAACTCGTCGATTAACTCCATGGCCCGTACTTTCGGCGCTCCCGTAAGCGTTCCGGCGGGGAAGAGGGCGTCGAAGGCGTCGAAGGCGTCGAGCTCGTCGCGCAGACGTCCGTCAACATGCGAAACCAAGTGCATGAGGTGCGAGAACCGCTCGACGTGGGCGAGCTGCTCGACACGCACCGTCCCAAATTGGGCCACGCGTCCCACGTCGTTGCGGCCCAGGTCGACCAACATGACGTGTTCTGCGATCTCCTTTTCGTCACGCAGCATTTCGGCTTCAAGCGCACGGTCGGCCTCGTCGGTGGCGCCACGTGGCCGCGTTCCGGCGATAGGGCGCGTCGCCACAACGCCGTCGTGCACGCGCATCAGCATCTCCGGCGACGCGCCGACTAATTGATTGTCGCCGGCGTCGAGTAGGTACATGTAGGGCGATGGGTTAAGCGCGCGCAGCACGCGATACAACGTCAGCGGGTCAACGGTGCTGGGACGTCGGAACTGTTGACTAGGCACTACTTGGAACACGTCGCCGGCCACGACGTGCGTCTTCGCGCGCTCCACGACCGCGACGTACTCGTCGGCGCTGAAGCTGGAGAGCTCCTTCGCGCGGGCTCTCACGTCGACGCCAACTCGTCGGCTGGGCGCCGTGGCGATAAGTCGTTCGACGTCCGCGTCGACGGCCGGTGAGTTCGTCAGGAGTAGGTCAACGAGTTCATCGACTTGCGCGCGGGCGTCGCGATACGCGGCGATCGGGTTGACCGCCTCGTCCACCAGCGCGTTCACGACCACGGTCGTCGCGTGACGAAGGTGGTCGTACACCAACACGGTTCGGGCAAAGGAGAAATCAACGTCGGACCAAGGAGACGAAATCTCACCTCGCGGCAGTCGCTCAAGTCGGCGGACGTAGTCGTAAGTGACGTAGCCCACGGCACCCGCAAAGAAGTCGGGTAGCTCGGGCGCGAGGTACGCCCGGTACTCGCGCAAGCGTTCGCGCAAGGCGCTGAGGGGAGCGACGTTACCGCTCGCCTGACCGCGGTCACTCCACCTCGCGGCGCCACCGGTGGCCTCGAGTCGCCACTGGCGATCGAGACCGAGGAAGGAATAGCGTCCGGTGGCCTCGCCCAGCGAGGCGCTCTCGAGAAGGTAGATCGCGCGCGAGCGGAGGCGTTGGTAGAGCGAGACGGGCGTTTCACGGTCGAGCTGCAGGGTCTCGAAGAGGGGGATGACGTTAAATCCGCGCCCGACGAGATCGAGGAAGGTCGTTTCAGTAATCGACGGCATGGCGAAAGGCTAGTAACTCTCACCTAGGCTTGGCGCTCATGAGCGCCGCCCCCCGCGTCTTAGTCGTCGACAATTACGACTCTTTCGTCTACAACCTCGTGCAGTACCTCGGCGAACTAGGGGCCGACGTACACGTCGCGCGCAACGACGTCGTGGACGTGGATGACACCGAACACTTCGACGGCGTCTTGATCTCGCCCGGACCGGGGCACCCGCGCGACGCGGGTAATTGTGAGTCGATTATTCGCCACTGCGCGGACGTCGCCCAGCCTCTTTTGGGGGTGTGTCTCGGCCACCAGGCGCTCGGCGAAGTCTTTGGCGCGTCGGTGGTGAGCGCCCCGGAGCTTCTCCACGGCCGCGCGTCCGTGGTCGACCATGACGCCACGGATCTCTTTGAGGGCGTTCGCGCGTCACTCACCGTCGGGCGCTACCACTCACTCGTCGTCGACGAGTCGACCTTGAGTGACGAACTGGTGGTGACCGCGCGGTCGCGTGGCTTGGTCATGGCTCTACGCCACGCGACGCTGCCGCTCTGGGGTGTTCAGTTCCATCCCGAGTCGGTCCTTACCGAAGACGGCTACGTGTTGCTCGCGAATTGGTTGCGACGATGTGGTGGCGAAGGCCTCGACGCGCGCGCTCGTGACCTCGCGCGAGCCGCTGACGTAACGCGCTCGACACTGCCCGGTACGCCCGCCGCCTCACGTTAGCGAGACGCGCCTCCCGACCTCGAGACGCCGCTCGCTGATTTTGCCGTTGGCGAGTTGGACGTCGTACGCGGCGGCGCCATCGGGCGCCACCGGGTAATCGGCCACTACGAGGGCGGGTTCGATTCCTTCGTACCACAGGCCGACGTGATCATCAGTGGCGAAGGCGCGTTCGGGGAGTACGCCGCGACGTACTAAATCGTGCAAGAGGGGGCGACGCTGCGCCTCGGAGTCGTAGTGCACGCCGTTGGCGTAGGGCAGAAACGCCAGTCCGTTGGTGACTGGTTGAAGTTCGGGTCCGAACGAATCGGTCGTACCGCCTACGTGCCAGCACAGCGAGCCGGCCGAGACGCCCCCCAAGATGACGCCGTGCTCCCACGCGAGGCGCATCGCGTCGTCGACGCCGTGCAGACGCCAAAGGGCCAGGAGATTGGCGACGGATCCGCCACCGATCCAGACGAGGTCACTGGTCGTGAGGCGCTCTTCGGGATTGGCGGAGGGCTGAAGGAAGAGTCGGAGTTCGCTCACGTCACAGCCCGCGGCGTTAAACGCCTCGTAGCTACGCGCGTAGTAGTCGTCGGGGTCGCCACTCGCGGTGTAGACCAAACAGACGCGTGGTCGCGTCTTTTTAGTGAGCGCTAGAGCGTCGAGCAACATTTGGCCGAGTCGTACGCTGCGTTGGGTCGGTCCGGCTACAAAGCCGCCCGAGGTGGCGAGAATTCGTCGAGTGGTCATCGCTACGTTCTAGTAGAACCACCACGAGGGGGGTGGCTAACTGCCTAGGATGCGAACGCGGGCAGACCCCAAAGGAGCACCATGGCACTCAGCGAAGCGCAACTCGATGACCGAATCAATGAACTCGTCACGAACTTCCCGCCCGGGTCAACCCCACCGATGGTGTTTCTTGGTGAACAGTTTGACCAGGGTCTCGCGTGGGTGCACTTTCCCGAAGGGGCCGGGGGACTCAACGGCTCGCCGGCCGATCAGCTGTACGTGCTGCGTCGACTGAGTCGCCTGGGCGCGCCGACGGCCGCGGGGCGAAACGTGATCGGCTATGGCATGGTCGCGCCGACCATCGTTATTCACGGAACCGACGAGCAAAAGCAGCGGTTTCTGCGTCCGCTCTTTACCGGCGAAGAGATTTGGTGCCAGCTGTTCTCGGAGCCGGGCGCGGGCTCGGACGTGGCGACACTCGCGACGCGCGCCGAGCGCGACGGTGACGAGTGGATTCTGACCGGTCAGAAGGTCTGGACGACGCTGGCGCACGAATCGGCGTTCGGACTGCTCATCGCGCGGAGCAATCCCGACGTCGCGAAGCACAAGGGCATCACCGCGTTCCTCGTGGACATGCACGCGCCGGGCGTCGAGGTCCGACCGCTCTACCAGGCGACCGGAGAGGCCGAGTTCAATGAGTGCTTCTTCAACGAAGTACGCGTTCCTGATTCACGGCGCCTCGGCGGCGTCGGCGAAGGTTGGTCGGTGTCGATCACGACGCTGATGAATGAACGCGTCTCGATTGGGGGGACCGTGCCACCACGCGGTTCGGGGCTCATCGGCGAGGCCGTCAAAATCTGGCACGATCGCTGGGCCGATCGCCGCGACGCGCACGCGATGGCGGTGCGAGGCGAACTGATGGAGGCGTGGGTGCGCAACGAGGTCGGACGACTCACGAACTGGCGCGCGAGCGACCTTCGTCGCGCCGGCACGCCCGGACCCGAAGGTTCGGTGGCGAAGTTGGCCTTCGCGGAGGAGAACCAGCGAACCAGTGAGCTCTGCGTGGACCTACTCGGTGCCGACGGCATGCTCTACGCGTCGAACTACCCCCAGGTCCGTCCGACCGAGTCCGCGATGACCGGGGGCGATATGCGTAAGGCCTTTATTCGCATGCGCGCGAACTCCATCGAGGGCGGCACCAGTGAGGTCATGCGCAACATCATTGGCGAACGCGTACTCGGACTCCCCGGCGAACCGCGCAATGACAAGGACGTCGCGTGGAAAGACGTGCCGCGCAGTTAGTTACGCGAAGTCGGGTTCGCGCGTGCGCGTGCGCTTGAGCTCGAAGAAGCCCGGCGTACTGGCGACGGCCATCACGCCGTCGAAAAGAACGCCCGCCGCCTCACCCTTGGGGGCCGGGGTGACGACCGGGCCAAAGAAGGCGATGTCGCCTACGTGGATCACGGGGGTGCCCACCTCAAAGCCGACGGGGTTCATCCCCGTGAGGTGACTCGCGCGGAGTGCCTCGTCAAAGTCGGTGCTGGTGGCGGCGTTGGCGAGGTCCGCGTCGAGGCCGGTCTCCTCGAGCGCCGCCACGATCACTTCGTCGTAGTTCTTCTGTGACTGAACGTGAATGCGACGACCCATCGCGCTGTAGAGCGGTTCAATCACCGTCGATCCGTGACGATCCTCGGCGGCGATAAGCACGCGCACCGGTCCGTACGCCTTCTCCATTAACTCCACGTACTGCTCGGGCAGATCCTTACCTTCATTCAACACGGCCAAGCTCATGACGTGAAAGTGCACCTCGAGGTCACGAACGTGGGCGGCTTCGAGCAACCAGCGAGAGGTGATCCAGGCCCACGGGCATAACGGGTCGACCCAAAGGTCTACGGATTGCGTCATCGGGGAGTCCTTAACGTTGTGCGTGTGTAGCTAGCAGGCTAATAACTGCGTTGGTGACGCCAACCGCCATGTCGAGATCGAGCATCTCGTCGATCCCGTGCGCGTTGGAGTGAGGTCCGAGCACGCCCGTCGCGACAAAGGGCGCGCTGGGGTAGCGCCGGGCCAGCGAGCCGAGAAAGGGAATCGTCCCGCCCTCACCCGTAAAGCCGGGTTCGCGCCCGAAGGCCACGCGTGACGCTTCCTCCAAGGCGGCGTCGAGCCACGGCGAAAGTGGTGGCGCGACCCATCCGCTCGCGGCGTGGGAGTGTACGTCGACGCTCGCGTTGGCCGGGACGTTGGTCGTCAAGAGTCGCTCGACGGCCGCGCGCGCGACCTCCGCGTCCACACTCGGCGGCAGGCGAAACGAAAGTACCGCCGTCGTCGAGGGTCGCAGCACGTTCCCGGCAACGTCGGGGGTGGGAATACCGCCCATGCCCACGATGGAAAGCGTGGGCGCCCAGGTGCGTCGCAGGAGACGATCGGCGCCGTCACGACCCATGAGACGAAGTCCCTCCAACGTCGGAAGTTCTTTGGCCACGACGTCGCCGAACTCTTCAAAAATCTTCGTCGCGGCGCGCACGTGGCTGTCGGGGATGGTCGCCTGCAGTTCCGGGACAAGGACCTCACCAGTCGTCGAGTCCTCAACGCGATCGAGAAGTTCGCGCAGGATGCGAAATGAGGAGGGAACGACGCCGCTCGCCACGCCACTGTGTTGACCTTGAGAGAGAACTTTGACGGTTAACTCAACGTTCAAGACTCCGCGCAGCGAGGTCGTCACCCAAAGTCGGTCGTAGGTAAGCGCGCCGGAGTCCAAACAGATCATGAGTTCAACCTGACCCAGGTGTGTCGCGAGCGCGTCGAGATGCGCCTCGAGGTCGGGACTGCCGCTCTCTTCACTCGCCTCAATCAAGACCACGTAGCGGCCGTGGGCGACGTGGGCGGCCTCGAGTGCCTCGAGGGCCAGCAGGGCCGCGAACGTCGAATAGCCGTCGTCAGCGACCCCACGGCCGAACAGTCGATTACCTCGTCGCACGGGTGAAAAAGGTCCGAGCCCGTCACTCCAGTCGCCGAGAGGTGGCTGCTTGTCCAGGTGGCCGTAGAGCACCACGGTGTCGGCGTGCTCGTTCGTGGCTTCAACGGTGACGACCAGGAGGGGAGTGCGATTCGCCAGTCGCTGGACGGCGACCTCAAATTTGGCGAGTCGTCGTTGGCGACACCAATCGACGAGTAGACCCAGCGCCTCTTCGATATGGCCGTGTTCTTCCCAGTGCGCGTCGAACATTGGTGACAGCGCCGGTATCGCGGTGTAACGCGTAAGGGCGTCGAGTGCGTCACGTTCAAAATCGGCGAGGGTCAGCAGCATCCTCCCACGCTACCGTCGACGCGTCACGACGACTCGAGCGCGCGCCAGCAGTACCAGGCCAGCGCCGAGCGATGTCCGGCGAACGCGTCGCCGGCCGCGCGCAAGGTGCGCTCGTCGATCGTTTCGTCAAGTCCGTGCAGTCGAGACCAGCCCGCGCGTACGCCGTAGTCGCCTACGGGCCACACGTCGCGACGCCCCAACGCGTTCATGAGATACATCTGCGCGCTCCAGGGTCCGAGTCCGCGGATCGCGGTGATTTCGGCCGCGACGTCGCCGTCGGGCATTCGTCCGTGTAAGTCGAGGTTTATCTGTCCCGAACGCGTCGCCGTGGCGAGGGCGATCATCGCGGCCGCTTTGGCGTTCGAAAGTCCGACCGCGCGCAGCCGATCGTGGCCGGCGCGCAGAACTGAACTCGGCGTTATTTCAAAGGCGCACGCCTCGATGACGCGGCCGTGGATCGTGCTGGCCGCCTTGGTAGCGAGGAGTTGAAAAGTGATGGTGCGCGCGAGCGCGGGAAAGCGTTCCGCGACTTGCACGGGACGTCGCGCCGGGGGAGGTCCGACGCGATCAACGAGGGGCGCGAACAACGCGTCGCGCTCCACGATCAGACGGGCGACGTCGTGTCGAGTGGGGGGACGCATCGTCAGGACTTGGTTGAGGCGTGCGCGCGAGGTAGGTAGACACCCTTCGGCGCGTTCGTCGCGTGCGTGACCACGTCGACCAGGAGGGATTGAATCGCGCGCACCGGCGCGGGCGGAAAGCCGTAGCGACGGGCCGCTAACACGACGCGACGCCGCGCGATGCCGTCGATTTCGAGTGCCACGAAGTTCGCGCGCAGGTGCGGCGA
This sequence comes from Acidobacteriota bacterium, assembly GCA_028873575.1. GTDB lineage: Bacteria > Actinomycetota > Acidimicrobiia > Acidimicrobiales > RAAP-2 > RAAP-2. Next base: position 17,945 of record JAGWHY010000005.1, read on the forward strand.
GAGCATCGTGGCCGGCAGGATCGATGGGCCGTGACCGTCGAAGGTCATCGAGGCAATCGTTCGCAGTCCGTCAAGTTCCACGAGTGCGTTAAGTTCAACGCCCACCGCCCGGCTCGCGTCGTCGATTTCGCGACGGATGGGTGTGCCTTGCAAGGGCAACAAGACGTCGTAGCGCGCAATCGTCGCGAAGCTGAGGGGTCGGGGTTCGCGCGCGAGGGCGTGTTCGCGATGGGCAATGACGACGAGGTCTTCGGTGAACAGATCCGTCTCGGACAGCTCGGGCGACACAATGGGCCAGGCGAGCACCGCGAGATCAAGCTGGCCATTGACGAGGCGTGGTTCGAGTGCCGAGTTGGTGCCCTCCGAAATACGAAGGGTCAGGTGAGGGAAATTCGTGCGCAGTGATTCGAGCAGTAACGGCACGATCCACCGTCCGGCCGTGCCAATCATGCCGAGGGTGACGTCGCCACGAATGTCAGCCTTGAGCTCCGAAACGTCCGAGGCGATGGCGCGCACTTCGTGCAAGATGCGCCGGGCTCGCTCAACGACGACCGTCCCCGACTCGGTGAGAGCCCCGGTCGCACGATCGACGAGTTCGGTCGCGAGCTCACTTTCGAGACGCGCGACGCGACTTGAAATATTGGACTGCACCGTGCCGAGTACGTCGGCCGCGGCCGAGAAGGTGCCGTAGTCGGCAATTCCCACCAAAGCCTCGAGTTGGCGAATCTCCATGTATCAATTATAGAGATGGAAACTATCTGCTCTATCGTGTAGCGAGATAGGTACCGACACGACATACTGGTTTCAGCCGCAGTACTCAAATCCCCCCCTGAGTAACTGAATGGTTTTGCGAAAGGGCCAACCATCCCCCCGGTTGGCCCTTTCGCCATTTTTAAACGTGATTAGCGTGGAGCGTATGCCGTCAGCGCTGAAGACCCGCGACCGACTGGCCGTGACGGGTGTTCGCATCGTGAACCAACTCTCGCGACGACTCGGTCGAGGGTCGGGTACGGTCGCCGGCGGGCGTTTTGGGCTTCGGGTTGACCCCAGACTCCTGCGCGTTCTCGCCCAGGGTCGCGAGGTGGCTCTCGTGTCGGGCACGAACGGCAAGACCACGACGACGGCAATGATTCGCGAGGGATGGGCGGGTGACGTCGCCAGCAATACCTCGGGATCGAACATGCCCGAGGGCCACGTGGCCGCGCTCGTCGCGTCGGCGAGTTCGCGCGTCGTCCTTGAGGTGGACGAAAAGTGGCTCGACGTGACAGTGCGCGATTGCGCGCCGCGGGTCGTGGTTCTCTTGAATCTCTCCCGAGACCAACTCGATCGGTCCAATGAAGTACGAGCCATCGCCGAACGATGGCGCTCGCTCTGGGCAACGGTCGAAACGGCGAGTGTCGTGGTCGTCGCGAACGCGAACGATCCTCTCGTGGTCTACGCCAGTGAAACGGCGGCGCACGTACGTTGGTGCGACGTCGAAACCTCGTGGACGGCGGACGCCGTGTCGTGTCCCAAGTGCACCCAGACGCTGCACTTCGCCGGAGCGAACTGGCACTGCGCCTGCGGTTTCGCGAGGCCCACGCCCTCGACGTCGCTCCACGACGATCAGCTGCAGGTGGGTGCCGCGACGAGGACGCTGCGGCTCGCACTTCCGGGAGCCTTCAATCTGGCGAACGCGGCGATGGCCCTGACGGCCGTGCACGAATTGGGTGTCGACGTCGCTGAGGCGAGTCAGCGCGTCGCGCAACTGTCGGACGTGGCGGGTCGATTTAGTCGACGACACTGGCGAGGTCACGATCTTCGCTTAACACTGGCGAAGAATCCCGCGGGTTTCGCCGCGATGCTGGCGACGATTCGTGACCTGCCGGGAGAGATTTGGATATCGATTAACGCGCGCGTGGCCGACGGACGTGATCCATCGTGGCTCTACGACGTCCCGTTCGCGCAGTTGCGTGGCCGAGTCGTGCACTGCTTTGGTGAACGACGACTCGATCTCGCGACGTGTCTCGACTACGCGGGGGTCGATTACGTGCTGTGCAGCGAAGATTCGCCCCCCTCACCGAACGGACCGGTGACGGTCTTGGCGAACTACACGGCGTTTCAGGACTGGCTCGTGAGGTCGACCAAGTGATTCGCGTCGCGACCTTGTTGCCCGAACTGCTCGGCACCTACGGCGACGGCGGCAACGCCGTGGTGATGGCGACGAGGGCGCGACGACGGGGCTTCGACGTCGAGTTGATCGAAGTCGGCGTCGACGACCCGTTACCGGACGCGAACCTCTTTTTACTCGGCGGTGGCGAGGACGGACCGCAGCGCCACGCGACCGAGGTGCTACACGCTCGTGGGCTCGCGGAGGCGTACCGCGCCGGCGCGCACGTGCTCGCCGTCTGTGCGGGCCTGCAGATCCTGGGTACGCACTTTTGCGTTGAGGGCGACGATCGCTTCGAGGGACTAGGGCTCGTCGACGCCGTGACGACGCGCGGCGTCAAGCGCAGCGTTGGCGAACTCGCGGTGCTGGTCGGCGGGCGACACCTGGTCGGCTTTGAAAATCACGGTGGCGTCACCACGCTTGGCGAGGGCGTCGCGCCACTCGGTCGCGTGGTGCGGGGGCGTGGCAGCGATGGTGACGTCGACGGGTTTCGGGCGCCGCGTCTCTGGGCGACGTACGCTCACGGCCCCGTGCTAGCCCTGAATCCCTGGTTCGCGGATGAGATTTTGGCGTCGGTCGTAAGCGCGGAGTTGGCGGCGCTGCCGACGGTGGCCGATCAGCTCTACGCCGAGCGTCTCCGCGCGCTGGGTCTTTAATTCGAATCGCGAACGATTCCGTAGTCGGGATTGCCGCTGACCTCGCGACCGAGTTGTTCGACCGCCGCCTCGATTCGCGCGTTGAAGTGGCGAATGCTTTCGCCTTCGTCGCTGCGCAGTGGTTTGTCGAAGGCCACGATGACGCGATGGCGACGGCGCCGTGGCACGTCCACGTACATCGGCGCCTTCGCCCACTTGGGTCCCTGGAGAAAACCTGATTCGTGGACGTAGGTGGGAATCACGCTGGCCCCGGCGCGTTCAGCGAGGTAGGCCGCGCCACCCTTGAACTCGTGCAACATGCCGTCAGGCGTACGACCACCCTCGGGGTAGATCAACAGGTTCCAGTGGTCTTGCACGAGATCGAGTGCGATTTGGGCGCTACGGCGATTGACTTTGTGACGATCGACGGGGATCGCGTTGAACATCAAGACGGTGCGCCGGGCGGTACGCCGATCCATGAAGAAGTTGTCCATCGCGGCGGCGACGACCGTGCGATTGCGAATTTTGGCGGGGAGCGCACTGAGGACGAGGGCCGTGTCCAGATGGCTCGCGTGATTTGCGGTGAAGATGACGGGCCGCGAGCCCTCGAGATTTTCGAGTCCTCGTACCTCTAAGTGCGCCGCCCACTGGAGATAGGGCCGAAAGAGAAAGTGCTGAATGACGTGGCGAACGAATCGAGCGCTGTAACGCCGACCCCACGTCGTCGAGTAGTCGAGACCCAGTTCGCTCATCGCTAGCGGCGGCGCGTGTTCTGTTTCTTGGGCGTGTAGCGCTTCGACGCGGCGGGCGTCTTGACGTCCGCGGTGGCCGACGACGCCGATCGGTTCGAGGAACGTCGTCCGTCACCACGGGCACTCTTTCGCGCGGCGGCCTGTTCGCGGGCGGCCCGATTGGCGCCCTTGAAGGAGGCGTCGCCGTACTTCTGTAGTCGGAACGCGCGCATAATGAGCCAGACGCCGAGGAGTAGGTAGAGCGGTCCGAAGAAGACGCCGTTACCCAGTCCCAGGAAAATCGCGAACGTGGCCACGCCCGCGCGCTTGCGGCGCCACGTGAAGTAACTGATCGCGATGGCGACGATCATGATGAAGAAGAATCGAAACTCCCACGAACCTTGTGAAACGTGCGTGATCTGTTCGCAGCTCCGCGACACGAAGTGAAAGCCCTTGGGACAGCTCCCGTTCGCGAGCGTGGACGCCTTGGTGACCGTGGGCTGGTTGCGGGCCCACAACAGTGCCGTAAAAGCGGCGAGGGCGTACGCGAAAACGGCGGCGGCCCAACTGACGCGTTGTTCGAGTTGATTAAGCCCCAGAATCTCTGAACGGGGCGCGAGTGACTGGCGACGGCGACGTCGCGGGCGCGGCGCGAGGCGGGGCGAAGATGAGTCGTCGAGATCGGGCACGGGTGAAGGTTACTTCGCGGGATTTTCGAGTGGGAATGTCCCAGCCAGTAGCATGGGCGTCCCGGGCGCTTAGCTCAGTTGGTTAGAGCGCAGCCTTCACACGGCTGAGGTCGAGGGTTCGAGTCCCCCAGCGCCCACTACGTTCGCGAATCGCGCGCGGCTTGGGATTTGCGTGACGGTGGAGCGATAGCGTGGCGGCCACCATGCGACTTAGCCACCAGGTACCCAACACGTCGTGGCGCGCGTCGTCGACCTGGTCGCCGCGGGCGGCCACCTTCGTGCCGCTCGTTGGGGGGCTCACGCTGTTCGGCTTCGGTGAGGGGCTCCTCGTACAGTCGCGGTGGGGGGCGACGCCGTGGACCGTCTTCGCTCAGGGCCTGGCGCGCCACCTCCACGTGTCCATCGGGTGGTCGACCGCGCTTATTAGTGCGGCGGTGCTGACGTTGTGGTGGCCCCTTCGCGAGCGACCCGGTTTTGGGACCATTTCGAACTTGATCATCATCGCACTGGTGTTGGACGTGACGACCGTGCTCCTCGCCTCGCCCGAGAGCGCGTTCGCGCGAGCAATCTACGTCGTGAGCGCAATCGTCGCTATCGGACTCGGTTCGGCGTTCTACCTCACGACGGGTCTCGGGCCGGGACCACGTGATGGACTCATGACCAGTCTGCACCGACGTCTCGGAGTCAGCGTGGTGTACGTACGCCTGAGTATCGAAGTCACGGTGCTGATCATTGGCTGGCTCATGGGGGGCACCGTGGGCGTCGGTACCGCGTTATTCGCGCTCACGATTGGCTTCAGCGTCGGCTGGGGGCTGCGGGGCGTCACGCTGATTGACCGGCGGCGATCACGTGATTAGCGGCGGACAGTTCGCGACCTTCTTCGTGGCCTCAATGGCCATCATCATGGTGCCCGGCCCGAGCGTGCTGTTCACGTTGGCCCGCGGGGTCGCGTGGGGACGCGCCGTCGCGGTGCTGACCGTACTGGGCAACAGCGTCGGCACGCTGATCTTGTCGGTGCTGGTCGCCGTGGGTCTGGGACCTCTGTTGTCGCGGAGCCACGTCTTTTCCGTCACGTTGCAGGTCGCGGGAGGGTCGTACCTCGTGTGGCTCGGCGTCCAGGCCTTTCGGCACCGTCACGAGCACGCGCGCGCCATGCAGCAACGTGAGGCGAGTCGTCCGTCGAATTTGCACGTCATCCGTCAAGGCTTCACCGTGGGAATCTTGAACCCGAAGTCACTGGTCTTCTTCGCCGCGGTCTTTCCTCACTTCGTCGACCCCGCCAAGGGCAGCGCGACACTGCAACTACTCGTCTTCGGGGGCATTTTTAGCGTGATGGCCTTCTGCTCGGACGGCACGTGGGGCTTCATCGCGGGGACTGCCCGTGAATGGCTGTCGGACTCGCCGACGCGCTTGGTGACGCTGCGCACCGTTGGTTCGTGCGTCATGATGACCCTCGGCGTCTTGATACTCGCGAGTGCGGCCCACGCCTAAGCGCGAGGGCGTCGAGAGATCGTCACGTCGTTCCTACACTGCTAGGGCGAGGGAGCGACGATGAGTATGCACGGAATGGGCGCGGTGGGCCGGGGCGGCCGCCTCGGCATGCGCTCGATGCAGCGCGATCGCAAGATCTTGGAGCACCAGCTCAAGAAGGGGACGTTTCCTCGGATACTTCGCTTCGCGAAAAAGTACCGACGCGATTTGGTGTTCTTCCTCGTCGCCGTGGTTCTCGGCGCCGTGGCGAGTTCGGTGGCGCCACTCTTACTGCGCGCGATTATCGACAAGGGCATCTACGGGCACCGTGAGGGACTCATTATCGGTCTGTCCGTCCTGACCGCGGTGCTGGCCGTGGTGGACGCGGGCCTGTCCATGGTGGAGCGACGAATCTCTTCCATCATTGGTGAGGGCTTGATCTTCGACCTGCGCGCGGCGGTCTTTGAGCACATTCAAAAAATGCCCGTCGCCTTCTTCTCGCGCACCCAAACAGGGGCGCTGATCAGTCGATTGAACAACGACGTCATTGGCGCCCAGCAGGCCTTCACGGATCTGCTGTCGAACGTGGTCGGCAACGTCATCCTGGTCGTGATCGTGCTCGTGACGATGTTCGTTCTTTCGTGGCAGATCACGCTCGTGTCGCTGGTGCTGCTGCCGATCTTTTTGATCCCCGCCCGACGCGTGGGTCGGCGCCTTGGGACACTGTTTCAGCGCGGCATGGAGCTCAACGCCGAGATGAACATGGTGATGTCCGAGCGATTCAACGTCAGTGGCGCGATGTTGGTCAAGCTCTTCGGTCGCCCCGATGAGGAGCGGTACCTCTTTGAGGCGCGCGCCGCGCAGGTGCGTGACATCGGCGTTCACCAAGCGCTCTACCAGCGCTACTTCTTCATCTCGCTGTCGCTCACCGCGTCACTGGCGACCGCTTTCGCCTACGGCTTTGGTGGCGTGGAGGCCCTGCGCGGCGCGCTCGGGGTAGGTACGGTGGTCGCGCTGACGGCCTATCTGGGTCGCCTTTACGGCCCACTCACCCAGTTGTCGAGTCTCAACATTGACTACATGTCGGCGATGGTCTCCTTCGAGCGACTCTTTGAGGTGCTCGATCTCGAGCCGATGATTCAAGAGCGACCCGACGCGAACGTGATTCCCGATGGGCCGGCGCGACTCGCCTTTGATCGGGTGAGTTTCTCGTACCCGGGAGCCGACGAGGTCTCGTTGGCGTCCCTGGAATCGGTGGCCCGTCTCGACGACACGCCGCGTACCCAGGTGCTGCACGACGTGTCCTTCGTCGTCGAGCCCGGGACGATGACGGCGCTCGTCGGTCCGTCGGGCGCGGGGAAAAGCACGATCTCGATGCTGGTGTCACGTCTCTACGACGTCGACGCGGGATCAGTGTCCATTAACGGCGTTGACGTGCGTGGCGCGACGACCGCGTCACTCAACGCCACCGTCGGCGTCGTGACGCAAGACGCGCACCTTTTTCACGACACGATTCGCGCGAATCTGCTCTTCGCGCGACCCGACGCGAGCGACGAACAGATCGCGCGGGCACTCGCTTCAGCGCAGATCGCCGACCTCGTGGCGTCCTTGCCGCTCGGACTCGAGACGGTGGTGGGCGAGCGGGGCTACCGCCTCTCGGGTGGGGAAAAGCAGCGCGTGGCTCTGGCTCGTCTCTTACTGAAGGCGCCAGCGTTAGTGGTTCTGGACGAGGCGACGGCGCACCTCGACGCCGAGAGCGAAGCGGCCGTCCAACGGGCGCTCGACGAGACGATGCACGATCGCACGTCACTGGTCATCGCCCATCGCCTCTCGACGATTCGTAACGCCGATCAGATTCTCGTCATCGACGCGGGGCGCGTCGTCGAGCGCGGCACGCACGAGGAGCTACTCGCGCGCGGAGGGCTTTACCAGGACCTCTACGAGACCCAGTTCGCTGTGCAGCAGCGTTAGCCCATGGCGTGAGCGCCGCCGTCGACGTGAATCACCGCGCCCGACGTCGCGCGAAGCAAGGGTGACAGCAGCGCGACGGCGGTGTCGGCCACGGCGCTCGAATCGTGCACGTCCCATCCCAACGGCGCGCGTTCGCCCCAGGTGTCCTCAAAGACGGCGAAGCCGGGAATCGATTTGGCGGCCATGGTGCGAATCGGACCCGCGGCGAGCATGTTGACGCGAACGTGATCCTCGCCAACTTCGCGCGCGAGGTAACGACCAAGCGACTCCAGGGCCGCCTTCATGACGCCCATCCAGTCGTACATTGGGTAGGCCCGCGAGCCGTCGAAGTCGAGCGCGACCACCGAGGCGCCGCCGAGCACTTCGCTGCGCTGAAGAAGTGGGCGAAAGGCCCCGACCAGGGCGGCCAGGGAGTACGTCGAGATCTGCATCGCGGTCGCCACGTCACTAAAGGGCGCGGCGAACATGCCACTGCCCAGACAGCTTGGCGGGGCGTAGCCAATGGCGTGCACGAGGCCGTCCAGACGCCCAAATCGGGCCTCCACCTCGCCAACCGCTTCGTGAATCTGGCCCTCGTCGGTGACGTCGAGTTCGATGATCTCACCCACGTCGCCGAGTTTGCGCGCCGTACGACGGGTGAGTGACGTTCCCCGACCTGCCCCGGAGAGCGCGACCGTCGCGCCCTCTTCGAGCGCACGCTGGGCGATGCCAAAGGCCAGCGAATCGTCGGTCAAGACTCCAGTAATTAACAGTCGGTGATTTGTTAAGAGCGCCATCTTGTTAGCGTACTTCTCAGCATTTCGAAGGTGAGGACGACGATGACGACAGTGGGCATTGTGGGAGGTACCGGTCCGGCCGGTCGCGGCGTCGCGATTCGACTCGCGAGCGCCGGTTACGACGTGGCGCTCGGATCGCGCGACGCGCAACGCGCCGCCGACGTCGCGGCGGCGATGTCACCGCGCGGCGCGGGCACGGTTACTGGCGCGAGTAACGACGACGTCGCGACACGCGACCTCGTCATCATCGCGACGCCCTGGGACTCCGCGGTCGCGACGGCGAGCGCGCTGCGTGACGCGCTGCGGGGCAAAATCGTGATTTCCATGGTGAACGCGTTGACGCGAGAAGGCCGTGAGCTTCTGCCCCTCTACCCACCCCGTGGCTCGATGGCGGCGCAATTAGCCTTCGCCTTGCCCGAGAGCATCCTGGTCGGCGCGTTCCATCACCTGCCGGCCGCGCAAATGGAGGACCTCGACTCGGGCCTTGACGCGGACGTCGTGATCGTAGGTGACGACGCGCCCACCCGTGAACGCGTCGCGTCGATGGTCGACGAAATGCCCGGCTTGCGGGCAATCGTGGCCGGATCGCTGTCGCTCGCCAGCGCGGTGGAGGCCTTTACGGCAGTGTGCATCTCGATCAACATTCGACACAAGGCGCACAGCTACGTGAAGCTGGCCGGCCTTACGCACTGATGCGTCTGTACGACACGGCTCGTCAGGGAGTCTTTCCGCTCGAAGCGGGACCACTCGTCACGCTTTACAGCTGCGGCATCACGCCCTACGACGCGGCCCACTTGGGCCACGCCTACGTCTACCTGTGCTTCGACGTCTTGAAGCGCCGACTGCGCGACGCCGGCCACGAAGCACGCTGCGTGCGCAACGTGACGGACGTCGACGACGATATTTTGCGTAAAGCCCGTGAGCTCGGGGTGCACTATCTCGACCTCGCCGCGCAAGAGATGGCCAAGTTCGAACGCGACATGCACTCGATCAATCTGTTGCCGGTCTACGCCGAACCTCGCGCGACGGGGGCTATCGCGGAGATTCTGACGCTCATCGGGCGCACCTTCGACGAGGGCTACGCCTACGAGGTCGGCGGCTGGGTGTACTTCGAGGTCGCAAAGTTTCGACGCTTCGGTCAGGTGAGCCACGCCACCCGTGACGAGATGTTGGATCTGGCCGCGATTCACGGCGGCCGACCTGATGACCCGAAGAAGCGTGACCCACTCGACTTCGTGCTCTGGCAGCCGTCACTGGACGACGAACCGTCGTGGGAGTCACGCTGGGGAGCCGGTCGACCGGGCTGGCACGTGGAGTGCTCGGCCCTCGCGTTGCGCGACTTGGGTGAGACCATTGACGTGCACGGGGGCGGACGTGACCTCGCCTTTCCCCACCACGAGTGCGAGGCCGCCCAGAGCGAGTCCGTGACGGGCAAAACCTTCGTGAAACACTGGATGCACGTAGGACTGGTTGGACTGGACGGCGTCAAAATGAGTAAGTCCCTGGGCAACCTGGTCTTCGTCGAGGACCTCGTGCGACGTTCGGAGCCCGCGGCCGTGCGACTGGCGCTGCTTGACCAGCATTATCGCCGCGACTGGGAGTGGCGTGACGACCTCTTGTCGCGCGCGCAGTCACGTTTGGCAACTTGGCGTTCCACCCAGAGCACCGGACGAGCGAGTTCGGTGTTGGACGACGTGCGCGCCGCCTTAGACGACGACCTTGACACGCCGGGGGCGCTGCGCGCGATTGACGACGCGGCGCACGCGGGCGCGCACGTCACCTCGGCCGCGTCGCTGCTCGGCATTACGCTTTAAGAGACGAAAGGCCCCCATGTCAGAGATTGACGTTCAGTTGCCCGACGGCAGTACGCGTACGCTGCCCGACGGCGCCACGGCGCGCGACCTCGCGGCCGCGGTGGGCGCTCGACTGGCCAAAGACGCGCTCGCGGCCGAAGTGAACGGGGAGCTCACGGACCTAAGTCGCACCCTGCGCCACGGTGACGTGGTGGCGATCGTCACGCCCTCGAGCGACGCCGGGCGCGACGTTTTGCGCCACTCGACCGCGCACGTGTTGGCCCAGGCGGTCACGCGCCTGTGGCCCGGCGCGCACTTCGCGATTGGACCGGCGATTGAAAATGGCTTCTACTACGACTTCGAGCTGCCCGGCGGCCAACACTTTACGGACGACGATTTGGCGCGCATCGACGCCGAGATGCGCGCGATCATCGCCGAGGATCAGCCCTTTACGCGCTCCGAGCACTCGGTCGACGAGGGACTCGAAATCTTTCAGAATCAGCCCTTCAAGGTGGAGATTATTCGCGCCGTCGCCGAGGGCGCGAACGACGACGTCGACCTCGGGGAGGTCTCGGGATCCGTCGTGTCGACCTACGCGAACTCGGCCTCCTTCGTCGACCTCTGTCGGGGCCCGCACGTGCCCGCGACCTCGCGACTAGGCCACTTCAAACTCACCCGCGTGGCCGGCGCCTACTGGCGCGGTGACGAAAAGCGACCCCAACTCCAACGCGTCTACGGCACGGCGTGGGAGTCGGCGACCGCCCTTGAGGCACACCTCACCCAGTTACGCGAGGCCGAAAAGCGTGATCATCGAAAGTTGGCGACCGAACTCGATCTGCTGAGCTTTCCGAGTGAACTAGGCGGCGGACTCGCCGTCTGGCACCCTCGTGGCGGCATCGTGCGAAAAGAGATGGAGGACTTTTCCCGCGCGCGACACGTCGAGGGTGGCTACCAGTTCGTCGTCACTCCACACCTAACGAACGCGCGTCTCTACGAGACCTCAGGCCACTTGGACTTCTACCGCGACGGCATGTACCCACCGATGGAGCTCGACAACGGCACCTACTACATGAAGCCGATGAACTGCCCGATGCACTGCCTGATTTTTCGCAGTCGCTCGCGGAGTTATCGCGAGCTGCCGCTTCGACTCTTTGAGTTGGGTACGGTCTATCGCTACGAACGAGCGGGGACCCTCCACGGACTCTTACGCATTCGTGGCTTCACGCAAGACGACAGCCACATCTACTGCACGGAAGAGCAACTTCAAGAAGAGATCGCGTCGCTGCTCGAGTTCGTGATGAACGTGCTGCGCGCCTTTGGCTTTAACGACTTCACCGCGAATCTTTCAACGAAGGACCCGAAGAAGTACGTCGGCAGTGACGAGATCTGGGAAAAGTCCACGGCGGCCCTGCGTCTCGCGTTGGAACGCTTTGGCCTGCGCTACCAAGAGAAGAAGGGTGACGCTGCCTTCTACGGTCCCAAAATTGACATCGACGTACGCGACGCGATTGGTCGCACCTGGCAGCTGAGCACGATTCAGTGTGACTTCAACCACCCCGAGCGTTTCGACTTGGAGTACGTCGGCGCGGATAATCAGCGCCACCGACCCATCATGCTGCACCGCGCCCTGTTTGGCTCCATCGAGCGATTCTTTGGCGTACTGCTCGAGCACTACGCGGGCAACCTCCCGACCTGGTTGAGCCCCGAACAGGTTCGCGTGTTGGGCGTGCGTGATGATCACGACGCCTACGCCGAGCACGTGGCGCAACTACTTCGCGCGCCGGGCGTACGTGTCGGCGTCGAGCTCGCCAACGAACCACTGGGTGCGCGCGTGCGTCGCGCCAAGCTCGAAAAGATTCCCTACGTGTTGGTCGTCGGCGACGACGACGTCGCGAATGAAACGGTCGGGGTCAACGCGCGCGGCAGCAATGACCCCGAACGTGGCGTGGGCGTGAGCGCGTTTCGCGATCGTCTCGTCAAAGAGATTGCGGACCACGGCGCGCCCGAGGCGAACTAGTGCCCCTCGAGCGCTTCAACGCGGCGTGGCGCGAGAGCTACGTGTCGAGCACCACGGCGCGACACAATCTCGACGACGCGACGGCTTGCGTGTTTTGCGCGCTGGCGAATGAACCCGTGGACGAGTCGACGGGTGTGCTGCACGTCAGTGCGACCTCGTTCATCACGCTGAACGCGTACCCCTACGGTTCGGGGCACCTCCTCGTTCTTCCGCGGCGCCACGTGAGTGAACTTGACGACCTCAGCAACGACGAGTACCTCGATTTCACGCAAGTGCTGCGCGTCGCGACACGCGCCCTCACGCGGGCCTACGGGGCCGACGGGATGAACGTGGGCATGAACCTCGGACGCGCCGGAGGCGCGGGGATACCGAAGCATCTGCACGCGCACGCGCTCCCGCGCTGGGACGGCGACACGAACTTCATGACGACGATTGCCGAAACGCGAGTACTGCCTGAATCACTGGCGTCTACCTGGCGTAAAGTGCGCGACGCGATTGTGGGCCTGTAGTTACTCGGTGGTACCGGTAGACTCGCCACGTGATCCCGGGGTTGAATGTTCGACGGTAAATTTCGGCAATCGGTCGACGCAACCACCGCGCCTATCGGTCGCTGGTTGGTTCGTGTTGGCTTCTCGGCCGACGTCTTAACCGGTTCGGGACTCGTCTTCGCCGCGCTAACCGCCTGGGCGATCGCGGAAGGGTCGCACTTTTTGGCGATTGTCTTGCTCACCCTGACGGGATTTCACGATCTCTTCGACGGCCCCGTCGCGAAGGCCTCGCATCGCGCCTCTCAGCGTGGGAGCTTTTTTGATTCAGTCGTGGACCGACTGTCGGACGCGCTGCTCTTAGGCGGAGTCGCCTACTACCTCACGGCGCGTCACCACGGACAACTGGTTCTACTGCCTTTCGCGATTTTGACGACCACGTTCATGATCTCCTACCAGCGCTCGAAGGCGGAGAGCCTTGGACTGAGCGCGAAGGGCGGTTTGATGGAGCGAGCCGAGCGGATGATTCTGCTCGGCGTGGGTCTGCTCGCCATGCCCCTCTTTATTCCGACGCTGTGGGTCATGCTGGGCCTGACCGCGATGACCGCGCTCGGTCGCTTCCGCCGAGTGTGGCAGTCCGCCGCCAGTCCGCCACCACCATCGTCTAGCGAGAGCGAACGATCCCACGCGCGTCGCCTGCGGCGCGGACTGAGTCGCACCGCCCGTCATTAATCGTGGCCGGTCGCGCGCGCGTCGCGCTCTTTAAAACGATTGGCGCGCTGGCCGAGGCTCTTCCCGAGCGCGTTGACGTCGGCGTCGCGCGAGGCGTCGCGCGCCGTCTCGGTCGACGTCAACGAGCGGCCGCGGGGAACCTCGCGGCAAATCAACGTCGCGCCCTCTCACTCGATGGCGTCGCGCCGAGCGACGAACTGCTCGCGCGCTTCGTCGATCGGGGCTTCGCGAGCTACGGCCAGTATTGGGCCGAGGGCGCCAAACTGCCCGCGCTGAGCCAGGGTGCCATTGACGACCGCTTCGCGATCGCCGAAGGCGTCGAGTTTCTCGAGGCGGCCCGCACCGCCCGCAACGGCCTGGTCGTCGCGTTGCCGCACGTTGGTTCCTGGGAGTGGGGTGGATCGTTTTTAAACTCCTTTGGTCTCGGCATGACGGCAATTGCCGAGGAACTCGATCCGCCGGCGCTATTTGACTGGTTTCGTCAAAAGCGCGAAGCCATTGGCATCCAGGTAAAACCGCTTAACGACCACGCCGGCACCGCACTGCTCGAGGTGCTGCGTCGCGGAGGTGTCGTGGGACTCTTGTGCGATCGTGATCTTCAAAACAACGGCGTACCCGTCACGTTTTTCGGGGAGCGCGTCACCATGCCCGCCGGACCGGCGACGTTGGCGTTGCGTACCGGGGCGACACTCCTCGCCGCCGCGTGTTACAGCGGTCCGGGGCGCGACCACTACGCGGTCGTGCGACCACCAATTCCGGCGATTCGTGAGGGGCGACTGCGCGAGGACGTGGCGCGCGTGACGCAGTGCGTCGCGACGGAGTTGGAGGGACTGATTCGTCGTGCCCCTGATCAGTGGCACGTGTTACAGCCTCTCTTCACGGCGGCGCCGTGAAACGCGTCGCCCTCATTTCGCCCTACGCCCTGAGTGTCTTTGGCGGCGTGCAAGAGCAGGTCCTCGCGATGAGCCGCGAACTGTCGCGCCGTGATCTCGAAGTCCTCATCGTGGCCCCCGACGGGCGCGACAAGGCGATCTACGACACGCCCGCCAGCGTGGCACGCTTCGGAGGCCGCGTCGCGATTCCGGCCAATGGATCGCGCGCCCCACTGACGTTGAGTCCCGGGGCCGCCCGCGCCGCCCGGGCGGCCGTGACGGCCTTCGCGCCGGACGTCGTGCACTTTCACGAACCCTTCGCGCCTCTGGTGGGTTGGGCCACGCTGCGCGCGCACGCCTTCGCGAGCGTCGCGACCTTTCACCGAAGCGGGTCTGGTCCCGCGCTGACACTCACCGGACCGCTCCTGCGCGAGCTCGCGAAGGGAATTGACGTCGCGGTGAGCGTCAGCGCCGCGGCGCACGACACCGTGCGGCGGGCCGCGGGCCTGGAGAGCGACGTCCTCTTTAATGGCTTTGAGACGGAACGCTTCGTTACCTCGACGCGACAACGCGGTGACGAAGTTTTGCTGTTAAGCGTCGGCCGCCTCGAGGAACGAAAGGGTGTCGCGACGGCGATTGAGGCGGTGCGGAGCCACAACGACGCGGCGGCGCAACCCTGGCGACTCGTGGTCGTCGGCGACGGACCCGAACGTGACAAGCTCCGCGCCCTGGCGGGAGGTGACGAGCAGATCGTGTTCGTGGGCGCCGTGAGTGACGACGAGAAGCGTGGGTGGCTTCGACGGGCCAGCCTCTTTCTCGCGCCGGCGACCCACGGGGAGAGTTTCGGTCTGGTGTTGCTGGAGGCGATGGCCAGTGAGTGTTCGGTCGTGGCGAGCGACATCGAGGGCTACCAAAGTGCGGCCGGCGGACACGCGACCCTCTTTCGCGCCGGTGACTCCGCGGCGTTGACGGCGGCCATCAAGTTGGCACTACGTAGCGAGTCCGCGGCGAGTGTCGCCGCGGCGCGCCAGCACGCGGAGTCGTGGTCAATGCGCGCGTTGATCGACGAGTACCTCGAGCGCTACGAGCGGGCTCGCCAGCGTTTTTACGTGAACCGGTAGGGTTGCAGGGTGGCCACCTCGCAACGCTCACGAAATCGACGATCCTCATCGTCGCGTGATCGCGCCCCTCGGCACGTCGAACCGGTACTCGATCCAACCTGGCAAAACCCCTACGCTCCCGCGGCGCACGAGCGCCACACGCACGCCGCCGCGGTGCGACGATTCGCTCTGAAGCGGCGTCTGCCGCAGACGATCGTCGTCGGCGTCGTCGCCCTCGCCTTGGTCGCCATGGTCGCCATGGCGTGGTGGCTGGCACTGCTCGGGCTTCTCGTCGCGGCCCTCTACGCCTACGACCTACGACGAGTCGTTATGGCCTACGACCGACGAGGTCACACACTGGCCGCGCGAATGCGCGACGAGTTCAAGGTCGCGACCAACGACACGCACCGACAGCGCCTCGCCACCGTGCTCGACCGTCTGGCGGCGACTTTTGGCGTCGACGACGTGACGCCCCTCATCGTCGTTGACGAGGGGTACAACGCGGCGCTGGTTCCCGACGCGTCGGGTTACGTTCTGTTCGTGACCTCGGCGGTAATGGAGGACTTCGAGCTCATCGAGCTCGAGGGCGTGGTGGCGCACTGTCTGGCGCGCCAGCGACTGGGTCTATTGGCGCGCGAAAGTGTGGCCTCAGTCGTATCGATGAGTAACGAGTCGCGACGAGCGTTGGCCGGCGACGGCGCGACCTTTCGGGCGGACGAAGTGGCCGCGGCCACGATTCGCTACCCGCTCGGCCTCGCGGGCGCCCTGCGCCGTTGTGCCCGTCAAGTGTTGCCGGCCGGTTCGTTTTTCACCTCGTCAACGTACGACCAGTGGCGCTGGATTTTCTTCGACGTGGCCAGTGACGCCTCCGCCAGTGATCTCTCGTCGCTCGACGACGTCGAGCTGCGCGCCCGAGCTCTCGAGGAGTGGTAGGCCAGAGCGACAATTAGGCTGGGGGTATGAGTTCTTCCGCTGAAAGTTCGTTCACTGGTTCGGCGTTGGTTAAGCGTGGCTTGGCCGACATGTTGCGCGGCGGCGTCATCATGGACGTCGTCAACCCCGAACAGGCCAAAATCGCTGAGGACGCGGGCGCCGTGGCCGTGATGGCCCTCGAGCGCGTGCCGTCCGACATCCGTCGCGACGGCGGGGTCGCGCGAATGAGTGATCCCCAGATGATCCAAGAGATTCAAGCCACCGTCACCATTCCGGTCATGGCGAAGGCGCGGATCGGTCACTTCGCCGAAGCACAGATCCTTCAGGCGCTCAACGTCGACTACGTCGACGAGTCCGAAGTGCTGACGCCCGCCGACGAAGAGAACCACATCGACAAGTGGGCCTTTACGGTCCCGTTCGTGTGCGGCGCCACCAATCTCGGTGAGGCGCTGCGCCGTATTGGTGAAGGGGCGTGCATGATTCGCTCCAAGGGCGAGGCCGGGACCGGCAACGTGGTGGAGGCGGTGCGCCACCTTCGCACCATCAACGCGCAGATTCGACGTCTGCGCAGTGCCGACGAGAGCGAGCTCTACGCGCTGGCCAAAGACCTTCAAGCGCCACTGCCGCTAGTCCGCGAGGTCGCGGCCACTGGTCACCTTCCCGTTCCGCTCTTTTGCGCGGGCGGCATCTCGACCCCGGCCGACGCGTCGCTCGTGCTCCAACTCGGCGCGGAAGCCGTCTTCGTCGGCTCGGGCATTTTTAAGAGTGACGATCCCGTACGCATGGCCCACGCCATCGTTGAGGCGACGACGCACTTCGAGGACGCCGCGGTGGTGGCGAAGGTGTCGACGGGCCTCGGCGACGCGATGAAGGGTTTTGAGACCGCGACGCTCGAAACGCGCCTGGCCGAGCGCGGTTGGTAGTGCCCCGCGTCGGAGTGCTCGCTCTCCAGGGCGACGTCCGCGAACACGAACGGGCCCTCAACTCGTTGAGCGTGGACGTGACGCGGGTGCGCACGCGCGAACAGCTCGATGAGGTCGACGCGCTCGTCATGCCCGGTGGCGAGTCGACGGCCATTGCGCACCTCTTGGTGACCTCGGAACTTCGCGCCGCGCTTGTCGATCGTCTAAGTAAGGGAATGCCGGTCTTGGGCACGTGCGCGGGACTAATCCTGCTGAGCCGGGAGGTTCTCGACGGCCGGGTCGATCAGTGGAGCTTCGAGACGCTCGACGTGTCGGTACGGCGCAACGGCTACGGCCGTCAGCTCGCGAGTTTTGAGACCACGTTGCGGGTACGCGAGGTCGGTGACGTGCACGGCGTCTTCATCCGGGCGCCCAAGATCGAAAAGGTGGGCGACGTCGTGGAGATCTTGGCGTCGCACGATCACGGGGACGGCGAACACGCGGTGCTGGTGCGTCAGGGCAACGTGTGGGGCTGCGCTTTCCATCCTGAACTGACCGACGACACCCGCGTGCACCGGCTCTTCGTCGAGACCATCTAGTTTTTCGCTACGATACTTTCGCCCCGTGGGGCAGGAGGAACGATGTCCGGCCACTCAAAATGGGCAACGACCAAGCACCGCAAGGGTGCCAAGGACAGTGCTCGCGCCAAAGTCTTCGCGAAACTGATTCGCCAAGTGGAAGTTGCTGCTCGCGAAGGTGGGGGAGACCCGACCGCGAACGCGGCGCTACGCACGATGTACCAGAAGGCTCGCGAAGCGTCGGTGCCCCTCGACACGATCGAACGTGCGATTAAACGGGGCACCGGTGAACTCGAAGGGGTGCGCTACGAAGCGATTAGTTACGAGGGCTACGGACCCGGTGGCGTCGCGGTCATCGTCGAGACGTTGACGGACAACCGAAATCGCACGAGCGCCGAGGTGAAGCACCTGTTCGGGAAGAACGGCGGCGCCATCGCCGAACCGGGCGCGGTGTCGTGGCAGTTTGACCGCAAGGGCTTGATTGAGGTCGCCGGCCCGCTCGACGAAGATCAACTTCTGGAGTGGATTATGGAGGCCGGGGCTGAAAACTATGAGGCGAGTGGTTCGAACTACACGGTGACGACCGAGCCCCACGACGTGGGTGTCGTTCGTGACGCGTTGGAGTCGCACGGTCTCAAGGTGCTGAGTGCGGAGCTGACGTTGGTGCCCCAAAACAGCGTGCCGGTCGACGACGAATCTGAGGCGAAAAAGGTACTTCGCCTGATGGACGCGATTGACGACCACGACGACGTCCAGAACGTCTACGCCAATTTCGACATCGCCGACGACGTGCTCGCCAGTTTCGAAGGCTAATTCCCACCCCCTCGACGTCTCCGGCAGTACTATCGAACGTATGTTCGTACTCGGTGTCGACCCTGGTCTGACTCGATGTGGCTTTGGCCTGGTCGAAGGGGCTCTCGAAGGGCCCGAGACCTTCGCGGCGCGACGGGCGGGAACGATAGGGACCTCACCGTCGACTCCCGTAGAGCTACGACTACGCCAGCTTTATCAGGAGTTTTCGATTCTCCTTGACGAGTGTACGCCCCACGCCGTCTCGGTGGAAAGGGTCTTTCACTCGCGCAACGCCAACACGGTGATTGGCGTCGCCCAAGCGAGTGGCGTCGTGATCGCCCTCGCCGGGGCACGGAATATCCCCGTGCGCCAGTTCACCGCCCAGCAGGTCAAACTCGCGGTCACGGGCTACGGCGCGGCGAAGAAGCCTCAGGTGCAGGCGATGGTGGCGCGACACTGTCATCTCGCGAGCGTCCCGGAGCCACCCGACGCCGCCGACGCCCTGGCGCTCGCGATTACGTACCTGTCGTTCGAACGCACGGAACGCCGATTCTTGGTGGAGCGTGGGGCGTGATTGGTTGGCTGAACGGCCGCGTGCGCGCGATTTTGGCCTCGCGTGCGGTGCTACTTGACGTGCACGGCGTGGGCTACGAACTACAACTCGCGCGCGCCGACGCTCCCCACGTTGGCGACGAACTTGAGCTTTTCGTGCACACCGCCGTGCGCGCGGACGCGATTCTGCTCTTTGGATTCGCCAGTCTGGAGGAGCGCGAAGTCTTTGAACTTCTTTTAGCGACGCCGGGGGTGGGGCCCTCGACGGCTCTTGGCGCGCTGCGCACGTTCTCCCTCGACGCGCTGCTGCGCGCCATTGAGGCCGAGGACGTGAAGTTGATCGCGACGATTCCTGGCGTCGGACAAAAGACGGCGAGTCGTATCGTGCTCGAACTCCAGGGTCGACTCGTGCGTGCGGTGAGTCCTGAGTCTGAGTCGGGGGTGACGACCAACGCGGTGATCGAGGACGCGCTGCGCGCGTTGGGCTATCACCCCAGCGAAGTGCGAGAAGCGCTACGAGATGCGGAACTTTCCGCCGATGAACCCACCGCGTTACGCGAAGCGCTCGCGCTGTTGAGGCGATCGTGACTAAGCACGAATTAGACCTCGAGTCGCTGCGTGAGCCACTCGTGACGCCCTTCGCCAATGAGCAAGAGCGCCGCGGTGAGGCGTCGCTGCGACCAACGCAACTTAGTGAGTTTGTTGGACAGCGTGAGTTAATCGGTCACCTTGAGGTTGTACTGGGATCGGCGAAGTCGCGCGGTCAAACCCTCGATCACCTGCTCTTCGCCGGTCCTCCCGGACTGGGCAAGACCTCACTGGCGAGCATCGTGGCGAACGAAATGGGCTCGGGACTTCGGGTGACCTCGGGCCCCGTGCTGTCGCGGCCGGGTGACCTGGCGGCGTTGATGAGCGACCTCCAAGACGGCGACGTGCTCTTCATTGACGAAATTCACCGGCTTTCCCGGGCGGTCGAAGAGGTGCTGTACCCGGCGATGGAAGATCGACGACTCGACGTCATGATCGGACGTGGCCCCTCGGCGCGGTCCATTCGGCTCGACCTCGCGCACTTCACGTTGGTGGGCGCCACGACTCGAACCGGTCTCGTGGCGGCGCCGCTGCGTGACCGCTTCGGCTTCGTCGGCCAACTCGACCTTTACGCAAGCGACGAACTCGCCACGATCGTGGTGCGTTCGGCCGGACTTCTCGAGGTGGAGATCGCCGCGACGGCCGCCGTCGTCATCGCGCGGCGCAGCCGCGGTACGCCGCGCATCGCGAACCGGCTGCTGCGCCGGGTTCGCGATTTCGCGTCCTATAACGACCACCCCACCTTGAGTGACGAGGTCACGCTGGACGCGTTGGCACTTTTTGGCGTCGACGAACTCGGCCTCGACAAGATTGACCGCAGGATCTTGGGGCTGCTTTGCGATCAGTTCGCGAACCAGCCCGTCGGTCTAACCACCTTGGCGCACGCCTGTGGTGAGGAGCCCTCAACAATAGAAGAGGCCTACGAACCCTTCTTACTGCGTGAAGGTCTGATTGTGCGCACGCCGCGGGGGAGGGTCGCTACCGAGCGGGCCTTTGCGCACGTGGGACGCCAAGGCGGCCTTAAGAGCCTGTTCTAACTCCCCAGGTCCCAGCGAGTAAGGTTTCTTCGTTCAACAACGAAGGAAAAGTCCATGATTGCAGTTCTCCTCGCCGCGAAAAGTTCGGGATCTTCGTCGATTCTGATTATCTACGCGGTTCTCTTCGCCGCCTTTTATTTCTTCTACCTTCGCCCACGCTCGAAGAAGCAAAAGGCTGCTCGGCTCGACGCGCGCCAAGTTGACGTCGGGGAGCGCGCTCAGACCATTGGTGGTTTCGTGGGAACCGTCGTGAAGAAGGCCGATGACTTGGTGACCCTTCGTGGCGCGAGTGGCGTTGAACTCGACTTCGTGCCCTCGGCGATCGCGAAGCGTTTCGACCCGGTGGTGCCGGCGTCGAGTGATGACGAGCAGTCGACGGAAGGTGACGACAAGTAATGGCGTCACCCGTCAGTTCACGACGGTCACTGGTGGTCAGCCTCGTTCTCACCATCGCGGTGGCCTTTGGCTCTCTCGCGACGACGCTCGCGTTGGGTTGGGGACCGAAACTGGGTCTCGACCTGGCGGGCGGACTTTCGGTTGTCTACAAGCCAACGACGCACGCCACGAACGCCGACATGCAAGAGGTCGTCACGATTCTTTCGAACCGCGTGAACGGCCTCGGCGTGTCGGGCGCGCAGGTCAACCTTCAAGGCAAGGACGTCGTCGTTTCGGTGCCGGGCGTGAAGGACGCGTACAACGTGTTAAAGGTCGTTGGACAGACCGCGCAACTTCTCTTTCGTCCCGTGCTCTGTGAAACGACGGTGGGTACGAAGCTCGTGAGTTACGCGGGCAAAACGTTGCCGACGTGTGGTTCACAGTACTTATTGACGCAATCCAATCTCGGCGTCGTCGCAAATCCGAACACGGTGTCGGGCTTCACCTCCAACAACGTGGCGCCGGACCCGGCCTTCGCGAATATTGCCTCGACGTCGCCCGCGCAAGACGTTAAGACGCAGACGGTACTCTTGCCCATTCTGGGACAAAAGGGCGTGCGCTACGTGCTCGGGCCGGCCCAGCTCACCGGTCAATCTGTCGCCAAGGCGGTAGCCCAACAAGACACCGCCGGCGCGTGGGTCGTGAACTACACCTTGACCTCGAAGGGCAGTCCTCTGTGGGACAAGGTCGCCCAGGCGAACTTTCACCAGCTGCTCGCCATCGAGCTCGACGGTGTCGTCCAGTCGGCGCCGCTGATTCAGCCCACGCAGAACTCCTTCACGAGCTTTGGTGGCACCGGACAGATCTCGGGTTCGTTTACTGAGCAAAGCGCGAAGGACCTCGCCCTCGCGATGACCTTTGGATCACTCCCGGTACGCCTCCAGGCCCTCACGACGCAGACCGTGTCGCCCACCTTGGGTCACTCGGCGTTGGTCGCCGGTTTAGGCGCCGGGCTCGCGGGACTGGCGTTGGTCCTGCTCTACACCATTCTCTACTACCGAGCCCTGGGTCTCGTCATCGTGTTGGGGCTTGCGGTCACCGCGGCACTGCTGTGGGCGATCATTTCGGCCCTCGCGCACACGGCGCTCGCGCCGAGCTTTAATTTGGCTGGGGTCACGGGTCTGATCGTGTCGATTGGCATCACGGTCGACAGCTACATCGTGTATTTCGAACGATTAAAAGATGAGGCTCGAGCGGGACGTTCCGTGCGTTCCTCGGTTGATCGAGGCTTTCGTTCGGCCTGGCGCACGGTGCTCGCCGCCGACACGGTGAGTCTGCTCGCCGCGGTGCTGCTGTATCTGATTGCCGTGGGTGACGTCCGTGGATTCGCCTTCTTCCTTGGTCTGTCGACCTTGATGGACGTGGTTATTACGTGGTACTTCACGAGACCGCTCGTGATTTTGCTCGGACGGCGCAGCGCGGACTCGGGCTCGGCGCTGTCGATGGCGGCGGGCATGCAGGCAGGGGTGGCTGGTGAGTGAGGTCCAGACTCCGGGACGCTTCGGACGGCTCTACCGTGGACTTACGACGGTCGACTTCGTCGGACGTTCCAAGACGTGGTTCACTATTTCGCTTCTCGTGATTGTCGCGGGCTTGGTATCGCTTGGTGTTCGTGGCTTTAATCTCGGCATCGACTTCAAGGGTGGTTCCTCGTGGGAGGTTCTGGCACCGAACACGTCAATCGCGCAGATGACGAGCGCCGTGACGAAAGCGGGACTCACGAATCCGACGGTCGAGAAGTTAGGTTCCGACACGTTTCAAGTGACCGCCGACATTAATTCGCTCTCGTCAGACGCGCAGTCCCAATTGACGACCCAAGTCATTGACGCGATGGCGAAGCAGGCTCACACGTCCTCGACGCAGGTCTCGACGAGCAACGTGGGTCCGACGTGGGGTGGGCAAATTACGCACCGCGCCCTTGAGGCGTTGATCGTCTTCTTCATCGCGGTGGTCGCCTACATCTCCCTTCGCTTCGAACCCAAAATGGCGCTCGCGGCCTTTATCGCGATGGTGCACGACCTGCTGGTGACCATTGGGGTGTACTCCATCTTTGGGTTTCAGATCACGCCCGACACCGTGATCGCGATTTTGACGATCCTCGGTTACTCGCTCTACGACACGGTCGTGGTCTTTGACCGCGTGCGTGACAACACCCACGGCGTGTTGAAGGGCGGCGACCTCACGTACAGCGAAATGGTGAATCTTTCGATGAATCAGACCTTGGCGCGTTCCATTAACACGTCGCTGGTGGCGATTATGCCGGTGCTTGCGGTCCTCGTCGTCGGCGCCTACATCTTGGGCGCGACGACGTTGCAGAACTACGGTCTGGCGCTGTTCGTAGGGCTCGTGTCCGGAGCGTACTCGTCGATCTTTATCGCGAGCCCGTTGCTCGCGTGGATGAAGGAACGCGAACCTCGGTACCAGGATCTGCGTCAGCGCGCGGGCCAGCGAGCCGAGCGTCGCGTCACGATGACGCCCGCCTCGGTCGCCGCGATGGCCGGCAGCGAGTCGTCGATCAACGCGCAAGGGTCGAGTGTGAAGCGAACCGGAACCATTAACCCGCGCGCGCGCAAGCCCAAACGTCGCTAGGGTCCCGGTAGGCTGGCGTCATGGTCAGCCTTACGTCACGCGCCACGGCTGACCCCGCCCTGCTGGGGTCGATTGATCGCCTGGTCGCGCGTTTCCTCGAACATCACGACGGCGGCGACGTCGAACTCATTCGCCGCGCGGGCGTCGCCGCGATTAACGCTCACGAAGGTCAACTTCGTCGTACGGGCGAACCGTACGTCACCCACCCCATCGCGGTCGCGGGAATCACCGCCGACCTGGGACTTGATGAAGTGACCATCGCCGCGGCGCTGTTGCACGACGCAGTCGAGGACACCGGGGTAACGACGGAGTGGCTCAGCACTGAGTTCGGCGCCCAGGTGGCCGCGGTGGTCGACGGCGTGACCAAACTCGACCGTCTGGAGTTCGATTCGAAGGAGGCCCAACAGGCCGCGACGATTCGAAAGATGTTCATCGCCATGGCGCAGGACTGGCGCGTCCTCTTAATTAAATTGGCCGACCGCTTGCACAACATGCGAACCATTTCCGTCATGCCAATGCACCGTCAACGCGCTATCGCCCAAGAGACGCTGGACGTGTACGCGCCCTTGGCGCACCGTCTCGGTGTCCAACAGGTCAAGTGGCAACTCGAAGACTTGAGCTTTGCCACCTTGCACCCCAAGCGCTACGCCGAGATTGAACAGATGGTGGCCGCGCGTCAGCCCGAACGTGAGGCGTACCTCGGTGAGGTAATGACGACGCTGAGGGGCAAACTTAGTGAGTTCCACATCGCCGCCGACGTCCGGGGACGCCCAAAGCATCTCTGGAGTATCTACGAAAAGATGGTGGTCGGCGGCAAGGAGTTTGACGAAATTTTCGACCTCGTGGGTCTACGCATCATTGTGGACGACGAGCGTGACTGTTGGGCGGCGCTGGGTGCGATTCACGCGCTGTGGAGCCCCGTCCAGGGTCGATTCAAGGACTACATCAACTCACCCAAGTTCAACCTGTACCAGTCGTTGCACACGACGGTCATTGGACCACGCGGCAAGTCGGTCGAGGTGCAAGTACGCACCAACGAGATGCACCGGCGCGCCGAGTTCGGCGTCGCGGCCCACTGGAGCTACAAAGAGGGCGCGAGCGCGAAAGAAGTAGCGTGGATGCAGCGCTTGGCCGACGTGGAAGAAGAAGAGGCCGATCCCATCGCCTTTCTCGAAGCGCTCAAGCTCGACCTGGGACAAGACGAGGTCTACATATTTACGCCCAAGGGTCGGGTAATTCCCCTGATTGAAGGGGCGACTCCCATCGACTTCGCCTACGCGGTGCACACCGAAGTCGGCCACCACTGCGTTGGCGCGAAGGTAAACGGCCGTTTGGTGCCCTTGGACACGGTCTTGAAGTCGGCCGACGTCGTCGAAATCGTCACCAGCAAGAGCGACACGGCGGGTCCGTCGCGTGACTGGTTAAATCTCGCGAAATCCTCGCGAGCCAAGTCGAAGATTCGTCAGTGGTTCCAGCGAGAGCGTCGTGATGACGCGATTGAAGGTGGTCGCGAAGAACTCACGAAGGCCCTGCGTCGCGAAGGGCTGCCGATCGCGACGTCGTTGTCGTCGAGCGCGCTCGACGCGGTAATTCGTTCGCTGAATCTCGAAGATCTTGACGCGCTCTTCATGTCGATTGACAGCGGCCAGATCTCGGCGTTGGCGGTCGTTCAACGTCTCGACCGTGAACTTCGCGGTGGCGACGCCGAGCAGTTGCCGACGACCGTCACGAAGGCCCCCCGTTCGGGTCGCACCACCCGTCGCAGTGCGGGTGTCTACGTCGAGGGTCTCGACGACGTCATGATTCATCTCGCGCGCTGTTGTTCGCCCGTTCCGGGCGACTCCATCATGGGTTTCATTACGCAAGGGCGTGGCGTGTCGGTGCATCGCGACGACTGCTCAAACGCGGTGGCCCTCGCGCAGCGACTCGGTGAACGAATTATCGACGTTGAATGGGATGGTTCGGCCGGTGGCCAGTATCGCGCCGTCCTCGAGATTCTGGCCTTTGACCGGTCTCGTCTTCTGCTGGACGTGTCGCGCGTAGTCGCGGAGTATCACCTCAACATCATCGCTAGTTCATCAACGACCTCGGGAACGCGTATCGTGCGCATGATTTTTGACGTTGAATTGGCCGATCCCGCGCATCTGTCGAGTCTGCTGGCCGCGTTGAAGAGTGTCGACGGCGTCTTTGACGCCTTTCGTCAGCTCCCCGGACAGAACAAGGGCTCATGAGCGAGGGCACCTTTCAGGCCCCGGTGGGCACGCACGACGTTCTTGGTCCAGAGTCACGGCAGTGGGAAGGGGTAATCGCCACCTTCGCGCAGTGGGCCTATCGTTACAGTTTTTCGCTGGTGATCTCACCCCTTTTTGAAGACGTCGGCGTCTTTCACCGCGGCATTGGCGAGGCCTCAGACGTCGCGAAAAAGGAGATGTACGTTTTCGAGGACCGCGGTGGTCGCCGACTCGCCCTTCGCCCCGAGGGAACGGCGTCGGTCGTGCGCGCGTTCGTCCAGCACCATCCCACGACGCCGTGGCGCGCCTGGTACGTCACGCCGGCCTTCCGCTACGAGCGACCTCAAGCGGGACGCTACCGTCAGCACCACCAACTCGGGGTGGAGGTACTCGGTAGTGACGACCCCGCGATTGACGTCGAGGTGATTGCCCTCGCCGAACGTTTCTATCGCGCCATAGGACTTCGGCGGTTCCGACTCCACGTGAATTCCATGGGTCACGCGGAATGCCGTAGTGCCTACGTCGAGGTCCTGAAGTCCTACTTAGCGCGTCACGTCGACGAACTCTGCGACGAGCACCAAAAGGTGTGGTTGGCGAATCCACTGCGGGTCCTTGACTGTAAGAAGGCGGCGTGCGTAACGGTGACCGTCGCCGGGCCCCAGTTGCCCGACTACCTCTGTGACGCGTGTCGCGATCATTTCATCGCCGTCCAACGGGGCCTCACGGCGATCGGCATCGACTTTCAGCTGGCGCCGCGCCTGGTGCGCGGCTTTGACTACTACACCAGAACGACCTTCGAGTTCGCCTCGGACGCCCTCGACGCTGCCCAGAACGCGCTCGGGGGAGGTGGTCGATACGACCAATTGGCTGAACAACTCGGTGGCGAGCCCGCGAGTGGCATCGGCTTTGGTTCTGGTATCGAGCGACTGTTACTGGCTCGCCACGCCGAGGGGGTCGACGAGGCGCTCCTGAAGCGCAGTGTTGACGTCTTCGTCGTCGACACGACCGGCGACGACGTCGCGACCCCACTCGTCGACGAGTTACGCCTGCGGGGATTTGCCGTGTCGCGGTCCTACGACCAACGCTCGATGAAGGCCCAGATGAAGTTGGCTGACCGCTCGGGCGCGCGCTTGGCCCTACTCGTGGGCCCCCAGGAACGTGATCGCGGTGAGGTTACGATTAGGGACCTACGCAGCGCCGATTTTGAACAGACGCAGGCCAGCGTCGCTCGCGACGCGGTCATCGACGCGGTTACCCAACGCCTACTTAAGTGAAGTGAATATGCCCCAGAACGTGGAAACAACTACTCTGCGCGACCTCCTCTGCGCCTCGGTGAACGCCGAGCTCGTCGGACGGCGGGTCAGTGTCTGTGGTTGGGTCGCCAAACGCCGCGAGCACGGCGAGCACCTGGCCTTCGTGGACCTGCGTGACTACACGGGCGTTGTGCAGTGTGTGGTGCCCGGATCGCTGGACGTGCGCAGTGAGTACGTCGTGCGCGTAACCGGAACGGTGGCCCGCCGACCAGACGGGACGGTTAACGAGAAGTTGGCCACGGGTCACGTGGAACTGACCGAGTGCGACGTGGATGTGCTCTCCGTCGCCGAACCGCCGCCCTTTCAACTCGACGACCGTGTCGACATTGACGAGCAGGTCCGGCTGCGCTATCGGTACCTCGATTTGCGCCGCGAAAAGATGCAGTCCAACTTGCGCTTGCGCGCGAAAGTGAACTCGTCGCTGCGCCGATCGATGGAGTCACAGGGATTCTGCGAAGTAGAGACGCCGCTGCTCTGGGCGCCCACGCCCGAGGGCGCCCGGGAGTTCGTCGTTCCCTCGCGCCTTCGCCACGGGGAGTTCTACGTACTGCCGCAGAGCCCCCAGATCGCGAAACAACTTTTAATGGTGGGTGGCTTCGATCGCTACTACCAAATCGCGCGCTGTATGCGTGACGAGGATCTGCGCGCCGATCGCCAGTTTGAGTTCACGCAACTGGACCTCGAAGCGAGCTTCGTCACTCAAGCTGACGTCCTCGGATTCGTGACCGAGGCCGTGCTCGACGCGGCCGAAGCGGCCACCGGCGTACGCCCGGGTCCGATTGAGACGATGACCTGGAAAGAGGCACTTGACCGCTACGGCACCGACAAGCCCGACCTTCGCATTGGCTTGACGCTGCACGATCTCTCGAGCGCGTTCGCCACGACCGACGTCAAGGCGTTTAGTGCGCCAACCGTGAAGGCGATTCGCGTACCCGGTGGCGCCACGTTTAGTCGCGCCCGCCTCGATCAGCTCACGGATCAAGCGAAGTCGCTGGGGGCGAAGGGTCTCGCCTGGTTCCGGGTGACGGCGTCGGGCCTCGACTCGCCGCTGGATCGGTTCTTGAACGACGACGAGCGCACGGCCGTTCGTGGCGTCGACGGCGCGGGCGAGGGCGACCTGGTCCTTATCGTGGCCGACGAGTACGAACGCGCCTGCAAAGTGTTGGGCGCGCTGCGTCTGGCGATCGCGGCGCCGCCGGTGAGCGAGGGTCCGTACCGGTACCTGTGGGTGACGGAGTTTCCTCTGTTCGAAGGCGTGGACGACGACGGCAATCTGGTCTCGGCGCACCACCCCTTCACCATGCCTCACCTCGACGACCTCGATTTAATCGAGAACGACCCGTTGCGCGTGCGGTCGCAGTCGTACGACTTGGTCCTGAACGGCTGGGAGCTCGGCAGCGGTTCGGTGCGCATCCACCGTGCGGACGTCCAGTCGCGAATCTTCAAGGCACTGGGAATTAGCGACGACGAAGCCCAGAGCCGCTTCGGCTTCTTGTTGGGCGCCTTTCGCTACGGCGCGCCGCCGCACGCGGGCTTCGCCTTCGGCATCGACCGACTGGTGGCGATCTTCGCCGGCGAAGAAAACATTCGTGAAGTCATCGCGTATCCCAAGACGCAGTCGGGCACCGACTTAATGACCGGCGCGCCGAAGGCCATCGGTGAGCGTCAACTACGCGACCTGGGTCTACGTCTGCCGCCGAAGGGATAGCCACGTCACTCTTCGACGACGCCCTCGCGCAGCGATTACGTCAGACGGCGCCGCTCGCGGAGATTCTTCGTCCGCGAACCCTCGACGAAGTCGTGGGCCAACGTCACCTGGTCGGGCCCGAGGGGCCTCTACGTCGCTTTGTCGACGCGCGTCAGTTGACCTCGATGATTCTTTGGGGTCCGGCGGGGACGGGCAAGACGACGCTGGCTCGGATTATGGCGACGTCAGCGGGTTACGAGACGGAGAGTATTTCGGCGGTCTCGAGTGGCGTCAAAGAACTCCGTGAGGTGCTCGTGCGGGCCCGCGAACGACGTGCGCAGCACGATCAGCGCACGGTCCTCTTCATTGACGAGGTGCATCGCTTCAATAAGTCACAGCAAGATCTCCTCTTGCCGGCAACGGAGTCGGGCGAGGTCGTCCTGATTGGCGCGACCACCGAAAATCCGTACTTCGAGGTGAACGCCGCGCTAATGAGTCGCTCGACGCTCTGGCGCCTGCACCCCCTGAGTAGCGACGAGCTCGGCGAGCTGGTGGAGCGAGGTTTGAAACTCCGTGGCGCGCGGGCCGACGACGAAGCACGTTCGGCCCTCATCGCCACGGCCGACGGCGACGCGCGCGCGATGTTGACGACGCTCGACACGTCGATTGTTCTGGCGCGCGCCGAGGGGGACGACGTGATCGTCACACGACGCCACGTCGCCCAGGCGCGCGACGGGCGGCTCTACCACCAGAGCGAGGACACGCACTACGACCAGGTCAGCGCCCTCATCAAGTCCGTTCGCGGCTCCGATCCCGACGCCGCGCTGTACTGGCTCGTCACGCTGCTCGAGAGTGGTGAAAGTCCTCGATTCCTGGCCCGTCGATTGGTGATCTTGGCCAGTGAGGACGTGGGCTTGGCCGACCCCACCGCACTAGTCGTGGCCGAAGCGGCGGCGCGCGCCATCGAGTTCGTGGGTCTGCCCGAGGCGCGCCTTAATCTGGCGCACGCCACGACGTACTTAGCGCTCGCGCCCAAGAGCAATTCCGTTACCCTGGCGCTCGGCGCGGCGACCCGGGCGGTACGCGAGCACGGTGGCGTCAATGTGCCCAGCGACCTACGCGACGCCCACTACGCCGGCGCGGCGAAGTTGGGGCACGGCAGTGGTTACCGCTACCCGCATGACTATCCGCGAGCCTGGGTCGCGCAACAATACCTGCCCGACGAACTCGGGGACGCGTCGTTCTTCGAAGGTCGCGGCGAAGGTCGTGAGGCGGCGCTCGTCGCGCAGTGGCGTGAGCGCACGTCGCGCCCCACTCAAGATGAGCCAACACCCCAGGTAGAGTGAACGCCGTGGAAGCCGCCCAACTTCGTTCGACCTTTCTCAACTATTTTGAGCAAAATCACCACCAGCTCGTACCGTCGGCGAGCTTGATTCCGCACGACCCGACGCTGTTGTTCACCGTGGCGGGGATGGTGCCCTTTAAGCCCTACTTCACGGGCGAGGAGTCAGCCCCTTACGACCGGGCCGTGTCGATTCAAAAGTGCTTTCGCGCGCCCGACATCGACATCATCGGCACGACGCAGCGTCACTTGACCTTTTTCGAGATGATGGGCAACTTCTCCTTCGGCGACTACTTCAAAGAAGGGGCCATCAAGTTCGCCTGGGGCCTGATCACCGAGGGGTTCGGTCTCGACCCGGAACGTCTGTGGATCACCGTGCACCACAGTGATGACGACGCGGCCGAACTCTGGCGTGACCTCATTGGCATTCGCCCCGAACGTATTCAGCGACTCGGCGAGGACAATTTTTGGTCAATGGGCGAAGTAGGACCGTGCGGTCCGTGCTCGGAGATTTTCTTTGACAAGGGTGAGGCCTTCGGTGAAGGGGGCGGCCCCGCGGTCAACGACGGCGATCGCTTCATCGAGTTCTGGAATCTCGTCTTCATGCAGTACGACAAAGCCCCTGGTGGCGCGCTAAGCGAACTGCCAAAAAAGAACATCGACACCGGCGCGGGCTTCGAGCGCGTCTTGTCAATTCTGAACGGGGTCGAGTCAGTGTTCGCGACCGATCTCTTCGCGCCGCTTCTCGAAACGGCCTCGCGAGCTGTGGGCGCGACGTACGGCGCGGACGAGTCCAGTGACGTCGCGATTCGTCGCATCGCCGAACACGGTCGCGCGATGACGATGCTGGTCGCCGACGGCGTCTTGCCGTCCAATGAAGGTCGCGGTTACGTGCTTCGACGCATCATCCGCCGCGCCGTGCTCGCCGCGCGACGCGCCGGTTCGGAGTCGAGCTTGGCCCAGTCGCTGGTGGACGCGACGATCGAAAAGATGGGCGTGGCGTACCCCACGCTCGTGAAGGATCGCGAACTCATTATTGAGGTCCTCGAGCGCGAGGAGGCCGGATTCGCGCGCACCCTGCGTACGGGAATGACGCTGTTGGAACAGGCCAGCGCCGAGGTTCACGCGAAGGGATCCACCGTCTTTCCCGGCGAGGTGGCGTTTCGTCTCCACGACACGCACGGTTTTCCCATCGAACTGACCGACGAAATCATCGCCGACGCGGGCCAACACGTCGACCTCGAAAGTTTTCATGAGTCGATGGCCGCCCAGCGCGCCAGGGCGCGCGCGAGCGCGAAGACTCTTCGTCGCGCCGACGACACGCAATACAAAGATCTTCTGGAGGCGCACGGCGCGACGGAGTTCGTCGGACGTGACGTCGCGCGTTACAGCGTCGAAACCACCGTCGTGGCGGTCTTGGCCGGGGAGAAAGGTGAGAGCGAGGTCTTCCTCGACTCGACGCCCTTCTACGCCGAAGCCGGTGGTCAAGTGGGGGACACGGGTTCGATCGTGACCGAAAGTGGTCGGCTCGTCGTGCACGACACGCAAAGTGTGGCCGGCGGACTCTACGCTCACCGAGGTCACTTAACGGGTGAGATCGTGGCGGGGCAGGTCGCGATCGCGACCATCGACCCCGATCGACGCGAGGCGACGCGACGCAACCACACCGCGACGCACTTGTTGCACGCCGGCCTACGTCGCGTGCTGGGTGATCACGTGCGCCAACAGGGCAGTTACGTCGGCCCCGAGCGCCTCCGATTTGACTTCTCGCACGGTCAGGGCCTGCACGTCGCCGAGACCCAGGAGATTTTGTCGCAGGTCAACACCGACGTGGTGACGAACGCGCCCGTTGAAACGATTCAGACCTCAAAGAGCGAGGCCCAATCCATGGGGGCCGTCGCCTTCTTCGGCGATAAGTACGGCGAGCGGGTTCGCGTCGTTCGCGCTGGCACCCACTCGCTCGAGTTTTGCGGTGGAACCCACGTCGATCGTCTAGGCGACATTGGACAGATCCAGATCGTCTCCGAGACCTCGATCGGCGCCAACACGCGTCGACTCGAAGCGGTGTCGGGTCTCGGCGCGTTCACGCGCGCGTACGAGATGGAACGCACGCTCGGCTCGGTGGCGGCGCTGTTAAAGACGTCGCTCGACGACGTCGTGCCCGCCCTCGAACGCTACGTGGATCGTCAGCGCGAAATCGACAAGGAACTGACCGCGATGCGACAGTCTCAATTGGCGCGCTTCGCTGACGAGTTGCACGCCGCGACGACGGGCGACCTCGTCGTGGCGCGCGTCGACGGCTTTGGCGGCGAACAACTACGCTCGCTCGCGCAGGATCTGCAGCGACGTGGGCGCCGAGGCGTCGTACTGGTGGGCGCGCACGAGGGAAAGGTCGCCATCGCGGTGGCGAGCGACGAATCGCTTGACGCGACGGCCACCGTGAAGCAGTTGGCCACGTTGGTAGGCGGTGGCGGCGGCGGATCGTCGCGCCTGGCTCTCGCGGGTGGACGCAATCCTGATGGTATTGACGCGGTCCTCCTCGCCGCCAAGGCACTCTAGGGGTTCGTGGCGCGCCTGCTCGGTCTCGACCCTGGGACGCGTCGCTGTGGCGTGGCGGTCTCGAACAGCGCACGCACGATGGCTTTCCCGCGCGAAGCGCTGGCGAACGATGATCAACTGATCACGCGACTGCGGGCTGTCGTCGAGGAGGAGTTCATTTCGGCGATTGTCGTGGGGCGTCCCGTCGCCTTGTCGGGGCGTGAAACCGACAGCACCGCCTCAGCCGATCGACTCTACGAAGCGCTACGTGACGCGTTTGACGGAA
This sequence comes from Acidobacteriota bacterium, assembly GCA_028873575.1. Lineage (GTDB taxonomy): Bacteria > Actinomycetota > Acidimicrobiia > Acidimicrobiales > RAAP-2 > RAAP-2. Next base: position 51,168 of record JAGWHY010000005.1, read on the forward strand.
TTGACGTCGTGCAGTGGGATGAGCGCCTGACGACCCACGAAGCCCAGCGTGCGCTGTCCCAGGCGGGCGTAAGGGCCAAATCACAGCGCGCGCACGTGGACAGCGCCGCGGCGACCATACTCCTGCAAAACTATCTAGATGGCCTCATTGGTGACTAAGCCCGTGGGGCGAGTGTTGGGCGTGGCGGCGGTGCTCGTGCTCGTCGCGCTCGGATGGTTCGCCCTGCAAGTAGACCCCGTGTTCGCGGGCAAGGGGCGCGAAGTTGTGGTGACGGTGCACCCGGGCGACTCCCTGGCCACGATCGCGGGCGAGCTCCACGGCGCGGGCGTCATTGCCTCGCCACTGGCCTTTCGTGTCGACGCACTCATTTTTGGAGCGCCCGTGGTGCTGCCCGGCTCGTACCAACTGCGACAGGGTTCGAGTTTTTCAACCGTTCGCGCGATTCTCCGTGGCGGTCCCAACGTGGTCGCGCTGACGGCCTCGCCAGGCTTGACCTTGCACGAGATGGCGGTGACCCTCGCGGGGGACCTCGGCAACGTCTACGCGAGCGCCTTCTTGAAGGACGCCACCACGATTGACGTGCACTCGCCCTTCGCGCGCAACCAGTCTTTGGAAGGTTTAGTGGGCGCCGGCACCTACGTCGTACGACCGGGCGAAACACCACGCGAACTCGCCCAGAAAATGGCGAACGCCTTCGTGCGCGAGGCCGCCGCGGCGGGACTCACGCCCTCGACGACGCTCGACGGTCTCAGCGCGTACCAACTTGTTATTGCGGCGTCCATCGTGGAAAAAGAGGGCTACTACCCAAAAAACATGCCGCGGGTCGCGCGCGTGATCTTTAATCGCTTACGCCGAGGCGGACCGCTGCAGATGGACGCGACGGTCCTGTACGCACTGGGCCGTGACGGCGGTACCGTGACGTCCGCCATGTTGCGCACGCCCTCGCCCTACAACTCTTATTTGAATTCCGGTCTCACGCCCACGCCGATCTGCACCGTTTCCCCGACAGCCCTGGCGGCCGTTTTACACGCGCCTCCGGGGTCGTGGCTGTACTTCGTCGTCGTCGATCGCGCGGGCGACGAAGCCTTCGCCACGACCTTCGCGCAACAGCTCGCCAACGAGCGTCTCGCCGCGTCACGGGGGCTGTCGTGACCTGGCGTCTCGGCGTCGTGGGATCGCCGATTGCCCATTCGCTCTCGCCGGTACTGCACCTCGAAGGGCTGCGACTCGCCGGACTCGAGGGTAGCTCCGAGCGCCTTGATTTCGACGCGACTCGCCTTGGTCAACTTCGCCAACTGCTCGGGGAGCGCTTCGACGCCCTTTCCGTGACCGCCCCCCTCAAGCGAGCCGTGATCGAACTTTGTGACGAACTCGACGAGGTCGCCGAACGTACGCAGTCGGTGAACTCTCTTCTAGTTCGCGACGGCCGCGTCCTCGGACGTAGTACCGACGGGGAGGGTTTTGTGGGCGCGCTCGCGGCCCTGGCGCAGGTAACGCCGCACGATCGCCACGTGGTCGTGTTGGGTGCGGGTGGCGCGGCGAGTGCCATCGTGGACGCGCTCGTCAATTACGGGGTTTCATCGGTCGTCGTGCACGCTCGCAACGAGACGCGCGTCGAGGAGTTGACCCTTCGCTATCCCCAGGTTCTTGGCCACTCCTTGGTGTATCGACCCGTCGATCTGATTGTCAACACCGTACCGACGTCGGGTCGGGGCGTGGACTCCGCGGTATTGCAGGGGGTAAGTCCCGATACCGTGGCGGTTGACGTTACCTACGACCCGCGCACGTCGACGTGGCTCGCGTTGCACGCCGAGTTGGGCTGCGTGACGATGAACGGCCTGCCGATGCTGGCTTTCCAGGCGGCGGCGCAGTTGTCGTGGTGGTTCGGTGCCGGTATAGCGGGCGAAGACTTATTGGAGGTGTTGACGTGACCGATACGCTTCTCGCGCTCACGACCCGGGTCCGGGCTCGCGACGCGATGGACTACGGACTCTTCTGGGGCATGATCGCTCTCGGCGTCACCGGTACCATCATGATTTACTCGGCGACGCGTCAAGCGTTGGTGAACGCGGGATTCAGTGGCCACTACTACCTCGAACGCCAAGGCTTTTTTGTGGGCGTCGGCATCGTGGCGATGTACGTCGTGTCGCGACTCGACTATCGGCGCTTTGAAATGGTCGCGACACCGCTCTACGTCGGTTCACTTTTCGCGTTAGCCGGCGTCTTCGTGGTTGGTCAGAGCGCGCTCGGCGCGCAGCGGTGGTACAACTTCGGTTTCGTCCAGCTACAGCCGAGTGAGTTCACGGTCTTGTCGTTGATCTTGGCGGTGGCCACCTTCTGCGCCCGTCGACCAGAGGGGCTGACGATGTACGACGTGACGCGACTACTCACGATGGCCGCGGTACCCATGCTTTTGATCTTTAAACAGCCCGACCTCGGCACCACCGTCATCATTGTGTTGACGGTGTCAGCGATGATGGTCCTCGCCGGAGTTCCTCCACGGTTCATGTCGTTGCTCGCGGTACTCGGATCTATCGGGGTGGCCATGGCGATTTACTTACAGCTGCTCCACAAATATCAAGTTGACCGCTTCGTCTCGTTTTTGAACCAAAACAGTACGAATCCGAACCTCCAAGCGCTGATCTACGAGGTCAACAACGCGAAGAGTGCGATTGGGTCGGGCGGACTGCGCGGGGCGGGCTTCTTCCACGGACTGCAGACCGTGCTCGGCTACGTACCCGAGCAACGCACGGACTTCATCTTCACGGCGATTGGTGAACAGTTGGGCTTCATCGGTTCGACGTTGATCGTGACGCTGCTTGGTTTCGTGGCGTATCGCATGTTCATGATTGGCCGACGGGCTAAGGACACCATGGGTCGCCTCATCTGCATCGGCGTTTTCGTCTTCTTCGCGTTCAGTTGCTTCGAGAACATCGGGATGACGATGGGGATTATGCCGGTGACGGGAATTCCTCTCCCACTTCTGAGTTACGGCGGTTCAGCGGCGCTGGTCTTTTTCGTCGCCGGCGGCGCGGTGCTCTCCGTCTCGCGTCGTGCGGGCAATTAGGGTTGGCCCATGGACGAATCACCACACGAAACTGTCGTGGGCCCGATGGACGAATCGACGCACGAAGACGTGGTGGGTCCGATGGACGGCGCCACTCCTACGCGCGGCGAGGAGACGGCGCCGACCGTTTACCACGTGATGAACCTTGATTCGGTGCTGTACGACCTCACCGACGCGTCGCCGCAGGCGCACCTGATCGAGTCCGAATCGCCCTATCGCTACCTCGTCATTCCGATTGCCCTGGCCGACGCGATAGCACTGCAGCAGGCCCTTTCGCGACTCGAAACGCGTCGCCCGACCACCCACGAGTTGATGACGTCAATCTTGGGTCGACTTCAAGTGGACGTCATTGCCGTGCGGATCGTGCGCTACGAGCAAGGAGTATTCTTCGCCGAACTCGAACTGATGACGGCAAAGGGACGCGAGATTTTCGACTGTCGCACCAGTGACGCGCTGGCGCTCGCGTATCGCCAGATTGTGCCCGCGCCCGTGCTCTGCGCCGACGAGGTCTTTCAGCGCTACTTCGGCGACTAGCTAAAAACGACCGCGACCACTTCGCCACCGCGCCGCTCGAGGCTGTTCTCATCAGAGATCCGCAGCAGGAGCGCGACGACCAAATAGTTAGCGAACAACGACGACCCGCCGTACGCCATGAAGGGCAAGGTGATGCCCGTGAGGGGCAGCAGGCGAAGTACGCCCGCCATGATGAAAAAGGCCTGAAAACCCATCAGGGCCGAGAGCCCTGTCGCGGTGAGGCGGACAAAATCGGAGTGCGCGCCCTGGGCAATGCGAAAACCTTCCGCCACGAAAACGACGAAGAGCGCGACGACCACGACGAGGCCGAGGAGTCCGAGCTCTTCGCCCACCGCGGCGAAGATCATGTCCGACGTGATCTCGGGTACGGTGCCCGACTGGCCGAGCCCAAGTCCGGTGCCCGTGACGCCACCGGCGGCGAGGGAGAACCACCCGTAGGCCAGTTGATGCGAGTACGCCATGTGCGCGGCCGACCACGGATCGAGCCAAAGTCCGACGCGGCTCTGCACCTGCGAGAAGAACTTGGCGGCGACGTACGCGCCGCCCGCGAAGAGCCCGAGGCCCAACACGACGTAGGACTTCAGTCCGGTCGTGACCCACAACAACGACATAAAGAGCGCGAACAACAACAGGGCGAATCCGATGTCGTTTTCCGCCCCAAGGATTCCCATGGCGCATCCCCACGCCACGAGTATGGGCAAGAGGACCTTTGGCGCGACGATGCTTCGTGAGCCAATGCGTTGGGTGGGTGTCGAGAGTAGTTCGCGGTTCGACGCGAAGTACGACGCGAAAAAGAAGACGAGCAGTATCTTCGCGATTTCGACGGGTTGAAAGGAGATCGGCCCGACTTGAACCCAAAGTCGCGCCCCGTACACGGTGAGTCCGACGCCCGGCACTAATGGCGCGAGCAGGAGCCCCACGGCCGCGAGCAATGTCAGGTAGCGGTAGCGATCGAGGTCGCGGACGCGTTTGACAACTTTGAGGACGACGACCAGCGCAACGGCGCTCAGGAAAAACCAGATTGCCTGGTAACCCGCGCGGACGGGGTTCCATCGAGCAATTTCGACGTAGCCAATACCGTTCAGGAGCGTCGCGACGGGGAGCAAGATTTCCGACGCGTTAGGCGCGTAGCGCCGAATCGCGACGTGCATGATGAGCGATATCGACACGATGGAGGCGAGAAAGAGCCAGAGGCGTGGCGGCATGTGTCCTTGCGCGCCGAGTGAGGCCAGTACGTAGAAGGCGGTCGTCACGATCCAGGCGAGGATCATGAGACTCAGCTCCGTCCAGCGCGCGTTGCCGGGGCGTTCACGTAGGGACGTTGCGTGTTTCGCCACGTTCAAACAGTAGTCGTAGCATGGAACGAAATGAACTCAAGTCAGCAGGGGTGTAGGGCGTCGTGAGCGATGAGGTGGTGGCCTTCGGACCCGAGCGCTTCTCGAGTCGAGAGCTGTCGCGCCTGGAGTTTGGCGCGCGACTACTGGACCTTGCCGAAGACGAGGGTCTTCCGGTTCTCGAGCGCTGTAAGTTCGTGGCAATTTTCGCCGACATGATTGACGAGTTTTTCCAAGTTCGCGTCGTGAGCCTCGAGGATAAGGTCGCCGCCGGTGTGCAGACTCCCTCCGTGGATGGCGTGCGTCCGCGCCAACAACTGATGGCGATTCGCGAAAGCGTGCTGTCGTTAATTGAGCGGCAAGATCGCGTCGTGTTGGACAATCTCTTGCCGGCGCTCGCTCGCCACGACCTCGCGGTGGTGCACTACCAAGACCTCGACGACACCACGAGGGCTAACTTGGCGCGCTACTTCGAAGAGAACGTGTATCCCGTGTTGACGCCGCTCGCGGTCGACCCCGGTCACCCGTTTCCTATGATTTCCAATCTCTCGCTCAACATCGCGGTGAGCGTTCGCGACGAAGTTAGCGGCGCCGAGCGCAGCGCGCGCGTGAAGGTACCCAGTTCCCTGCCGCGGTTCTTGCCGGTGGGCGAAGGTCGCTGGTGTCTGCTCGAGGACCTGATCATCGCGCACCTCGATCAGCTCTTTGCCGGGATGACCATTGGCCGCGCGGACCTGTTTCGCGTGACGCGTAACGCCGACTTGACGCTCGAAGAGGACGAGGCGGACGATCTAATGGTGGCGCTCGAGGTCGAGCTGCGCCGTCGTCGATTCGGTGAAGCCCTGCGGGTCGAGATTCAACGAGGGATGTCTGAGGAGTTTTTGGCGCTACTGGTCGATCAGTTGGAGCTCGACCGATCGAACGTCTACGTCACGGACGCCCCACTCGGACTACACGACTTTTGGAGTCTCTACGCGATTGACCGTCCCGATTTGAAGGGGGAGGGTTGGTCGCCCTTGACGCCCAAGCGGCTCCTCGACGGCGATCACGTGGGCGACGTCTTCGCGGTGATTCGTGAAGGTGACGTTCTCCTACACCACCCCTACGAGTCGTTCACCGACTCGGTGGAGATGTTCATCGCGCAGGCGGCGGCCGATCCCAAGGTCGTCGCGATCAAGCAGACGCTCTATCGGACCTCGGGCGACTCGCCCATCGTGGCCTCACTTATTCAGGCGGCCGAACGCGGTAAGCAAGTGGTTGCGTTGGTTGAGTTAAAGGCCCGCTTCGACGAAGCCGCCAATATTGAATGGGCCAAGGCGCTCGAGGACGCCGGCGTGCACGTGGTCTACGGCATCGTGGGCCTGAAGACGCACTCAAAGATCGCGCTCGTGCTGCGCAGTGAGGGTGACACCACCGCGCGCTACGTGCACATCGGTACGGGCAACTACAACGACCGCACCGCGCGGGTCTACGAAGACTTCGGTCTCTTGACGTGCGACCCCGAAATTACTCGCGACGTCGGCGAGCTCTTTAACTACCTCACCGGATTTGCGCGTATCGGCAACTACGCGAAGATTGTGGTGTCGCCGCTGTCGACGCGTACGAAGATGATCGAGCTAATTAACCGCCAGCGCGATCTCGGACCCCGTGGTCGTATTGACATGAAAGTGAACGGACTGACGGATCCACAAATCATCGACGCGCTCTACGAAGCGTCAAACGCCGGCGTGGAGATTCGTCTCGTGGTACGAACACTGTGCTGTCTTCGTCCCGGGGTGTCGGGACTCTCGGAGCACATCAAGGTCCACTCCTTGGTGGGTGAGTTTCTCGAGCATTCGCGCGTCTTCATCTTTGGTCGGCCCGGTGACCCCGATTTCTCGATCTATCTCGGATCGGCCGACCTTATGGAGCGCAACCTCGACCGCCGTGTCGAGGTGAGCGTGCCCATAAGCACGCCGGGGCTTCAGAACGAACTCCTGGAAGCCTTCGAAATCACGTGGCGAGACGACTGCTACACCTGGGTGCTCGGGACAGATCGGCGCTGGCGTCGCTTGCAGCCGGTCAATCAACTGTCGGCGCAGGTCGAGTTCAAACGTCGGGCGACGGACCGCTCCCGGTTGCTGGGGCAGCCGTAGGGTCGGCGGGTCGGCGCCACTGGAGCGAGGCGTAGGCGGCTCCGCCAATGGGAATGGGGATCCAGAAGTTCAAGAGTCGGTAACCGAGCACGGCGAGAATAGCCTGGGCGTGGGGAACGCCGAAGCCGACCAAGGTCGGGATGAGGACGCCCTCGACGACGCCCAGACCCCCCGGCGTGACGGGTATCGCCGCGAAGATATTGGCGAGGCCGTAGGCGACGAGAAGATCGACCGGTGAGATCACGCTACCGAAACTCCACAGAAAGACCCATAGGCAGGCCGCGTCGAGCACCCAGTTAAGCGTCGCCCACGTGAAGGCCCACCACAGGGTGCGACGGTTGTTGATCAAGAGAGTGACGCGACCGGCGACCTTGCCAAGTTGCTGGGAGACCTTATCGGGGTCGATGGCGGGCACTCGCTTGGCGACGGCGCGGATCCAGACGTCCGCGTGGCGTTGTCCTCGGGTGATCAGCAAAATGGTGCCAAAGAACGCCAGCAACAAAAAGACGCCCGCGAGCGCCGCAAATCCGTAGGCGGGGTTAAATCCTCGCAGCGGGATGGAGATCACGAGCGCGAACCAGAAGAGCACGTTTAACACGACCGCCGAACCCGTGCCGAGCACGGCCAGCCCGAAAGCGCTGGTCTCGCGCGGAACGCCCAATTCCGAGAAAATCCGATAGGAGAGAGCTCCGGCGGGGGCGGTGCCCCCGGGGACGACGTGGCTAATCGCGTGGCCCGCCAGGGTGACGCGCACGGTGTTGTAAAGGCTGGGCGAATGGGGGTAGAGCACGGTTCTGGTCAGTTCGACGTAGCCGTAGATGGCGGCCACCTCGAGGGCGACCGCCAGGACTACTAAAAAGGGATTGAGCGCGCCGAGTAGGTGGAGTGAACGACGAGCTGAAGCAAACTGGGGCAGAACTAAGTACTCGAAGACGAAGATCAGTGAGCCCAGGCTTAAGATCAAGCGAATCTCGCGAGGTAACGCAAGTCGTTTCTTAGCAGTGCCGTCGGACATTGGTCATTTCGCTCGGCGCGGGTGAAGAGAAGGACTCATCGGCGCTTTTCTCCCAGTCTACGGCAGTTGCGTAGAATTCGACGATGCCTACGTTGGTGGTTCTGCCCACCTACAACGAAATTTTGAACGTCGAGGCGATGCTGCGCGCCCTGCGAACCAACGTGCCCGACGCGGATGTGCTGGTGGTTGACGACGGCTCACCTGACGGCACGGCACGACGCGCGCGCGAATTGGCCGCGGAGCTCGGTTCAATTCACGTGCTCGAGCGTTCGACCAAAAGCGGACTCGGTGGCGCGTACCGAGCGGGCTTCACGTGGGGACTTGAACACGGTTACGACGTCTTCGTGGAGATTGACTGTGACTTTAGCCACGACCCCGGGGCGCTGCCCACGTTACTTCGTGCGGCGCGGGACCACGAGGTCGTCATCGGCTCGCGGTACGTACCGGGAGGCTCCATTCCGCAGTGGACGCTCTCGCGACGTCTCTTGTCGCGCGGCGGCAACCAGTACGCCTCGTTGATGCTCGGACTTCGCGTCGCCGACTCCACGGCGGGCTATCGCGTCTACACGAAGTCGGCACTCGAAAAGATCGATTTCGAAACCGTCAGTGCTGATGGGTACGGCTTTCAGATCGAGATGACCTACCGCGCGCGACGTCACGGCGCCACCATCGTGGAAGTTCCGATCTCGTTCACGGACCGCGAATTGGGGCAATCCAAGATGTCCGGCGCCATCGTCTTCGAGGCGTTGTGGCTGGTGACCAAGTGGGCGGCGCTCCGGGTCGTGGGGCGCGACGCGCGCTAGTTAAAAGCGCTCCACCAGCAGCGACGACAAAACGCTTTGGAGTTTGTCTCGCGTCTCTTCGCGTTCGGCGATGGGGTCGGACTCGGACACGATGCCCGCGCCCGCCCAGGCCTCGAAGTTCGCGCCGTCGAGTAAGACGCCGCGAATCCCGACCCACCACTCGCCGTCACCGTTGGCGTCGATCCAACCCAGGGGTCCGGCGTAGTGACCCCGGTCGTGCGTTTCGAGCTGACGGATGAGTTCATCGGCGCGTTCGCGAGGTATGCCACCCACGGCGGCGGTCGGGTGGAGGAGGCGCAGGACGGTGAGCGCGTCGGGTGCCTCCGGCGCGTGATTGACGGCGGTAATCCAGGTGCCGAGGTGCGCAACAGTTCGTAACGTCACGATTGACGGTTGGGCGTCAGCGGTGATGTCGTCGTAGAGCGAAGAGAGACTGCGCATCACTTCGTCGACGAGCACGCCGTGTTCGTGCAAGTTCTTCGTCGAACCCAAGAGCCAGTTCTGGTAGTCGTCGGGCGCGACGTTGGCCGGTAGGGCGATGGTGCCGGCGAGGGGGTGACACTGGACGAGGTCACCGTCGCGGCGTACCAGAAGCTCGGGCGAGGCACCCACGAAGCGTCGCCGGTCATTGGTCGGCATGGAGTAGAGAGTGCAGATAGGTTCGCGCACCTTGAGTCGCGCGATAAGTGCGGCCGGGTCCACGTCGTCGGTGACCGAACCTAAGACGGCGCGAGCCAGGACCACCTTGTCCACTTCTTTTCGCCGAAGAATCTCGACGGCCTGGGCGACGTGGTGCGCGTACTGCTCGGGCGTTGGCTGGAGGGTGAGTGAGCGCAGACTCTGTGGCTCTTGAGTGGGCTCCGCGACGACCTCAAGCGCGTCGCGCCAGCCGTGATCGCCCTCAGGGGCACTGATCCAGGCGTCCCCGTCGGCGACCACGGTCACGACGTAGCGAGGGACGCAAAGCTGACCGGAAGCAAATCGATCAAAAGGCAACGTCGCGAAGGCGACGACACCGCTACCCGGCGGACCGTCGTCGCCCGCAAGCTCGATGTCCTTGAGGGCCAGACTGGCTTCGTCGTTGCGCGCGAGCCCCGCCCCGAGGTCAACGTCGAGGTAACTTCCACCGAAACCGACGCGCAGCGCGTCGGAACTCTCCAGGAGCCAACCGTCACGCGCGCCGAGTGCGCGCAGCGTGGCTCGAGGGGGTGCCGCAATTTTGGCACGCGCGTACCTCACGACGCCCTCGTCGCGACGAACTGCTGGCTAAGGCCCCCCATAACTCGTCGGTGATTTACGGCGCGAAAGCCGGCGTCGTGAAACATGGCGGTGAGCACGTCGCTGGGGGGCAGGTACGCCGTCGACGCCGGCAAGTAGTGGTACGCCGCACGGTCACTGAGCAGCGAGCCAATGAAGGGCACTACGCGGCGGAACCAAAGGCGAAAACCGGCGCGCCAGAGACCACCCGTAGGTTCGGCGATCTCGAGAACCGAGATTCGACCCCCGGGTCGCACGACGCGCCCCATCTCGCGAATCGTGGCCGCGAGGTCCGTGAAATTGCGCAACGCGTAACCGCAGGTTGCGCCGTCAAAGGAGCCGTCGGCGAACGGCAGTTGGCACGCGTCGGCTTGCACGCGCGGGGCGTCGCCACGCCCCGCGGCGAGCATGCCAAAGCTGAGGTCAGTAGCGACCGAACGATGGCCCTGACGTACTAACTCGCGTGCGAAATCGCCCGTGCCCGCGGCGACGTCGAGGACCACGCTCGACGGCACGAGCCGTAGGTCCGCCACGGCGCGACGGCGCCACCGTCCGACGAGTCCGAAGGTCATGATGGCGTTGACGAATTCGTAGCGATGGGCGATCGCGTCGAACATCGCGCGAACCTGACGCGTCTTCGCCTCACCTTGGGGGAGGGGAGTCGGCACGAATCAGCTGTAGTAGCGAAAGACGACTTGAGCGACGCACGAGGGCTTGGGCGCGTCCTTCACTTCGACGACCACGTCGAGCGC